>NZ_LT629737.1:2400000-3000000 GCF_900104765.1 Gillisia sp. Hel1_33_143 | reverse complement strand
AATAGAAGATATCCTATAAACAAGCTTTTTGAAGGAGTTGCTATTAAAAATGGCAGTCCTAAGCAACAAGCACAAGACATTAGTAAGCAAATAAATGCTGTTCTCTTAACTCCAATTTTCTGAGATATATAACCTCCCAGAACACAACCTAGCGCCCCGATTGCTATTATTAGAAAACATAGAATTGGAATATTGAGCGAAATATTTGGATGAGATGTTTTATAAGCAATTAGGATTAATGGTAAAAATGCCCAAAACGCGTACAACTCCCACATATGCCCAAAATAGCCAATCGCAGGAATTCTGAAGTTTTTATTCTTAAAAACGTTGATAAAAGCATCTAGTTCTAAGCGTTCACTTTTTAATCTGTTAGTGCTTGGAATAACAACTAGCATGATAGTTCCACCAAATACTGCTATTATAGAAGTGACTGCTATTACTCCTTTCCATGGGAAACTATTGGTAAAACTGCTTAATAAATAGGGAAAGGCGGTGCCGAGCACTAATGCCCCTACAAGAAATCCCATTGCCTTTCCAAGACCATTTTTAAAATGGTCTGAAGCTATCTTCATACCAACCGGATAAATTCCTGCTAGAAAGAATCCTGTTAAATATCTCAGCGATAAAATGCTCCATAAATTATTACCTTCAAATATAATTGCAGCGTTACATAAAGCACCAAGCAGCGCACAAGTAAAAAACACTTTTTGAGCAGCAAATCTATCGGCTACTGTAAAGATCGCAAATAGTAAAGTACCAGTTATAAAACCTAATTGAACAGATGAAGTTAAAGTGCCTAAACTGTTATCGTTTAGACTGAATTTGTAAATTAGATCGTTTAAAACCGCATTCCCGGCAAACCAAAGAGAAGTACAGCAAAATTGAGATAATACAATAATGATCAATACGAATTTAGGATCAGTCCTTTTTTTTAATTTCAATGTAGAAGTCTGTATGATTTTAAAATTACTTGCATAATACTATTTGCCTTGTTGCTTACTAAAAATCCAATTTACAGATATTATTGAAATTTATGACATTACTAGTAGGTAGCATTAACTTAAATTTCATCCTATAAGATGCAAGATATCCTATCAAAGTCGTTCAAAATTACATGCTATTACAGTAATTGTTGTTTGTATAATTAGGATTGTAATACATTAATTTCTTAATTTTTAGAAAAATTTAAGAAGATGGCAGAATTCAATATTAGCATAAATGGAAAAAGTCGAAAAATAGAGACAGACCCTAGTACTCCTCTACTTTGGGTTTTAAGAGATCAATTGAAAATGGTAGGTACCAAATATGGATGTGGAATAGCCCAATGTGGCGCTTGTACTGTACATTTTAATGGTACCGCAGTAAGGTCTTGCCAACTTCCCATTTCTGCTGCTGCAGATAATAAGATCACCACCATAGAAGGATTATCAGAGACGGGAGACCATCCAATTCAAAAGGCGTGGTTGGAGCATGATGTACCGCAATGTGGTTACTGCCAGGCGGGGCAAATGATGTCTGCTTCTGCTTTGTTAAATAGAAATCCTTCACCTAGCGATAAGGATATTGAAAACGCAATGAATGGGAACATTTGTAGATGTGGTACCTATACAAGAATTAAAGCAGCTATTAAAACTGCTGCAAATTCTGAGCTTTCATAATAACCATTAATTTGAAAATATTAAAATGACTAAAGTAAAAACATCCTTAGGTAGAAGATCCTTTATTAAAAGCGTATCTCTAGCTGGTGGCGGACTAATAATAGGATTTAATTGGTTAGCATGTAAAGGACCTACAGAAGATGGAGGAGAAGAATTGGCAATGCAAATGCCTAAAGAATGGTTTGAATTAAATGGATATTTAAAGATAGGTGAAAATGGTATTGTAACTATTTATTCTCCTAATCCGGAAATAGGGCAGAACGTAAAAACTTCGATGCCTATGATAGTGGCAGAAGAACTAGATGTAGATTGGAATAACGTTATTGTAGAACAAGCTCCACTAAATACTGAAATTTTCACCCGTCAACTTGCAGGTGGAAGTCAGTCTATACGTCAAGGGTGGCAATCTCTAAGAACTGCCGGAGCAACTGCAAGACAAATGCTACTTACGGCTGCTGCAAATAAATGGGAAGTTCCTGTTTCTGAATTAAGTGTTGAAAATGGTGTTATAAAACATTCCGGTAGCGATAAAACTATTGGATATGGAGATATTGCTAAAGCTGCGGTAGATGTTGAGGTTCCTGAAGAAGTAGAATTAAAGGAAGTCAAAAATTTTAAAATAGTTGGGACTTCTCGAAAAAACGTAGATGCAAAGAAGATCATTACCGGGAAACCTTTATATGGAATAGATACGTATAAGGAAGGAATGCTAATAGCTATGGTGGTTCAACCGCCGGCTTTTGGGATGGAATTTAAATCTATGAATGCGGAAAAGGCTAAATCAATGCCTGGTATAAAGGATGTTTTTACCATAGACACGTATCCTGAAGACATGGAAAAGGAATGGAGCGATGTAGGTTCTTTTTCGAAACTAGTAGTTGTTGTTGGAGAGAGCACCTGGCAGGTGATGCAGGCTAAGAAAGAAGTAAAGGTAGAATGGGATCTAAATCCAGAACTTACTAAGCAAATCGAGATATTAGAAAAATCTGCGGCAATGGCTGGTACTGCTGGTTTAGAAAGCAGTACTACTCATACTTCGTTAATGGCAGATATTGGTTCTAAAAAATCTGAGATCGTTAGAAAAGATGGAGATCCGGAGAAAGCATTTAAAAACGCAGCCCGTGTTATAGAACGTTCTTATACATGCCCCTTTCTAGCACATAATTGTATGGAGCCAATGAATTTCTTTGCAGATGTAAGCGGAGGAAAAGCAGAGCTTTTAGGTCCTATCCAAACGCCGGAATATGCCGAGATAAGTGTTAAGAAGCGGTTAGGGATAGATCTTGAGAATATTGATATCCAAATGACTAGAATGGGTGGAGGATTTGGTAGAAGGCTGTACGGTCATTTCTTAGTTGAGGCAGCAGTAATTTCAGAAAAAATGGGCGCTCCTATTAAACTTATGTATAGTAGAGAAGATGATATGACCAACGGGGTATATCGCCCTGCATATCATGTCACTTATAAAGCGGCACTCGATGGAAATAATAAACTTACTGCTTTTCATGTAAATGCAGGAGGAATTCCTGAAAGTCCGCTCTTTCCAAATCGTTTTCCTGCAGGTGCTATAGATAATTATTTAGCAGAAAGTTGGAGCGTAGAATCTAATATTTCTACTGGAGCCTTTAGAGCTCCGCGATCTAATTTTATTGCAGGAGCAGAACAATCTTTCTTAGATGAACTAGCAGAAGAAATGGGGCAGGATCCAATTCAGTTTAGATTAGATCTGCTTAAAAGAGCATCCATTCATCCTGTAGGAGAAGAAAATGATTATGATGCAGCGCGATTTTCCGAAGTTTTAAAACTAGCAAGAGAGAAATCTGGTTGGGATAGTGGTAATTCTAGTAAAAATAGAGGTGTTGCTGCTTATTATTGCCATAACTCTTATGTAGCTCAGGTCATAGATCTTAGTGTAGAAAACAATCTACCGGTTATAGATAAGGTAACCTGTGCAATAGACTGTGGAATTGTAGTTAATCCAGACGCTGCAAAAAACATGGTAGAAGGTGGAACCATAGATGGTATAGGGCATGCTTTGTATAGTGAAATTACTTTTAAAGATGGAGCACCTCAGCAAAGCAATTATGATAAATACAGATTAATTCGTCATAAAGAGGCGCCTAAAAGCATAGATGTTCATTTTGTAAAAAGTACTATAGATCCAACAGGTTTAGGGGAGCCGCCATTTCCTCCAATTCAGGGTGCTTTAGCAAACGCTCTTTATAAGGCTACGGGTAAACGTTTTTACGATCAGCCATTTATTTCTCATATGCAAGACGATCTAAAAACATAAGATTAACTTTCTAATGAAACAATTAAAGATCAAATGCTGGATAGAGGAAGATGGCGAAAAGTTTTATGGACCGGGTCCTCATATACTTTTAAAAGAGATCCAGAAAGAAGGATCATTATCTAAAGCTGCAGAAAAAATGCAGTTATCTTACAAGAAAGCTTGGGAGATGGTTCAAAGATTAAATTTAGGATCGAATCATAATTTGGTAAATCTTAAAAAAGGAGGTCAGCATGGGGGTGGAGCAGAAATTACTCCCCATGCTTTTCAAATTATGAGTGCATATGAGTTGCTTCAAGATAAGATAAAAGAACTAATAAAGGCAGAGGATGAACTAATGAACGTCTTAAAAAAAGATTAAAGCCTCTTTATTAGTCCTTGTGGTTTATTAAATTTATCCACCGATATGTTTACAGATACATAACGCTTTTAATGAGTTTAAAAAAGAAGATATATTTAGATTTTAATGCCACGACACCTGTTGATAACAGGGTGTTAGAAACGATGTTGCCTTATTTTACTGAGAATTTCGGAAATGCCAGCAGCGATCATGTTTTTGGTTGGGATGCAAATGAAGCTGTTGAATTTGCTCGTGAACAAATTGGCAATTTGATAAATGCTAAAGCCACGGGAATCACATTCACTTCTGGAGCAACCGAAGCTGCAAACCTGGCTCTTTTTGGGTTTTGTAAAGCAAATAGTTCAAAAGGGAATCATATCATCAGCTGCAAGATAGAGCATAAAGCAGTTTTGGATACGCTAAAAGCATTGGAACAGCAAGGTTTTAAAGTGACCTATTTGGAGGTAGATGCTGAAGGAAATATCGATTTAGAGGATTTAAAACGAGAAATCACTTCAGAAACCATTTTAATAAGCCTGATGCTTGCCAATAATGAAACCGGCTTGATCCATCCTATGCAGGAAATTGAAAAGATCGTGCATTCAAAAGGAGCGAAATTGATGAGTGATATTACGCAGGCGGTCGGCAAGTTCCCTGTAGATTTGAAAGAATTGAATCTGGATATTGCTATTTTTTCTTCTCATAAGCTCTACGGACCAAAAGGCGTGGGCGCTTTATATATCAACAAAAAGAATAACATTGAGATCGATCCTACCGTTTTTGGTGGCGGACAAGAAAAAGGCATGCGACCTGGGACTTTAAATGTGCCTGGAATCGTTGGCTTTGGAAAAGCTGCTGAAATAGCTGAAGCTGAAATGGAAGAGGAATCTATCAGAATCTCCAAATTGAGAAACGGTTTAGAAAAACAATTATCAGAACTTGAAGAGGTTCAGATCAATTCGAAGAATTCAAACCGACTACCAAATACCACGAATATTTCCTTTCAAAATATCGACGGAAATCTGATGTTAAGAAAACTGAGTAATTTGGCTATTTCGCGAGGTTCGGCCTGTACTTCGAATACTATAAATCCTTCGCATGTTTTGAAAGCTATGGGCTTAAATGATGAACTTGCACTTGCATCTTTCCGGATAAGCTTAGGTAGAAGTACAACTCAGGAACATATCGATTTTGCTGTGGAAGAAATTAAGTCTTGCTTAAACCAGTTAAAGAAAGTGGAAGTATGAGAGAACTGGAAGCTATAATTGCCCAATACAATCAGTTAAAGTCTGCTGGTACAGGCTGTATTCTGGCTACAGTTGTGCATGTAGAAGGTTCTTCTTATCGTAGGGCAGGCGCTAGAATGCTTATAGATGAGGTTGGGAATATTACTGGTGCAATTAGCGGTGGATGCTTGGAAGGTGATGCTTTGAGAAAAGCGCTGCACGCTTTGCATCAACAAAAGAATAAATTGATTACTTATGACACCAGTGATGAAGATGATGCGTTGATTGGCGCACAATTGGGATGCAATGGCATCATACAGGTTTTGTTTGAGCCATTAAATTTTCAGGAGGAATTAAATCCTTGTGAATTGTTGAAAAATGTAATTTCCAAAAATGTCGCTCAGGCTATTATTGTTCAATTCAATTTGAATCGTACTAAAGAACAATCGGGAACAATTTTAATTATTGATGAAAATTCAGAAGTTATAGGCAAGAAACCCGATTCAGAATTACTTAATATTTTTCAGAATCAAGCAAAACTTAGTTTGGAAACTAAAAGATCTCAATTTGCAGAATTTCAGAATTCCGAAGAAATACAACATGTTTTTATTCAGAATTATCAGCCGCCAGTGAAACTTATAATTGTTGGAGCAGGGAACGATGCGCAAATTCTAGCGCAACAGGCTGAATTGCTTGGCTGGGAAGTTGCGGTAACCGATGGCCGACCTACGCATGCGAATGAGCAACGTTTTTCAAGTTCCTGCCAGGTGATCGTTTCAAAACCGGAACAAGCCTTGGAGAATATTAAAATAGATGAGCGAAGCTGCTTTGTGTTGATGAGTCATAATTATAATTATGATCTGGCAGTTTTAAAATTGTTGCTGAAAGAAGATGCGATCCCATATATAGGTATTCTTGGTCCGTTGAAGAAATATGAAAGAATGCAAACAGATCTGGTAAATGAAGGTTTTGAAATTTCAGAAGGAAATTACGACAAAATATATGCTCCTGTAGGTTTAGAGATAGGTGCAGAAACTCCGGCAGAGATCGGACTTTCCGTTTTAGCCGAAATTCAGTCGGTGCTTACTCAAGCATCTGCGGGAAACCTTAGAGAAAAATCGGAGCCGATACATGAAAAGAAAAATAACCAGTTCAAGCAGGTAACAGTTTGATACAGAATGCTAAAATAGGAGTTGTGATTCTTGCCGCTGGTTCTTCCAGCCGACTTGGATATGCTAAACAGCTAGTGGAATTCAATGGGAAACCTTTATTGCAACATGCGATAGATGTTTCAGGTTTACTTGATTTTGATAGCAAAGTTTTAGTTTTAGGAGCTAGAAAAGATAAGATAGAAAGTGAAATCGATCTAAAGGAATTTGAGGTTGTAACGAATGAGAACTGGGAAGAAGGAATGTCTACTAGTATTAGCAAAGGTGTGTTGAGGTCTCAAGAATTAGAACATGAGTTGGATCATATATTAATTTTACTATCAGATCAACCCTTTGTGAGTAAAGAAAGAATTGAGGAATTACTACAGGTTCAGTTGGACAAAAATAGTCAAGCGACCTTTTCAGAATATTCAGGAGACATTGGTGTTCCTGCAATTTTTTCAGCAGAAGTTTTTCATGATCTTAAAGAATTGAAAGGAGATCAGGGAGCTAAAAAACTCATCCATGATCAGAAATTAGATTACGGGATCGTGAAGTTTGAAGAAGGTAATTTTGATGTAGATACCGCGGAAGATGTGGAACGATTAAAAAAGTTGGAAAAAGAATGAAAGTGACCATTAAATATTTTGGAATGATCGCAGAAACTGCCGGAAAATCTGAAGAAATTCTGGATTTGAAGTCGGGATTTTCTGTGCAGGATCTTAAAGATCTGCAGGTCCAAAAATATAAAATTGCAGATCCGGAAGCGGTCCAAATTGCCGTGAATCAGGATCTGAATTCAAATTTAGACTTAAAAGAAGGTGATGAGGTAGCGTTTTTGCCGCCATTCGCAGGAGGATAATGAGATACGACAGACAAATAATCTTGGATGAAGTAGGAGTTTCCGGACAGGAAAAACTCCGCAAAGCCAGTGTGCTCATCATCGGAGTGGGCGGACTCGGTTGTCCTGCCGCGCAATACCTTGTGGGTGCAGGTATTGGGCAGATCGGGTTGATGGATCACGATAAAGTTTCTATCAGCAATTTGCATCGCCAAGTTTTATATAATGAGAGTGATATTGGGAGATCGAAAGCTATGGTTGCTCAGGAAAAACTGCAGCAACTAAATAGTGAGATCGAAATTGTTGCTATTGAAGAGGCTTTGAGCATCGAAAATGCGGAAAAACTTTTTAGACAATATGATATTATCCTTGACGGAACAGATAATTTTGAGACTAAATATTTGATAAATGATGCCTGTATTTTAGCAAATAAACCCTGGGTTTATGCTTCGATCTATAAAAACGAAGGTCAGTTATCTGTTTTTAATCATCAAGATGGACCAAGTTACAGATGTCTATTTCCGAAGACCAACAGACAGAATGTGAGTTGTGAAGCTACCGGTGTCTTAGGAGTAGTTCCCGGAATCTTTGGAATTCTTCAGGCGATGGAAGTTTTAAAGATAGTTTTAGGAGTTGGAAATGTACTTTCAGGAAAACTGAAATTATCTAATTTGCTAACAGGTTCAGAACAAATACTTAATATTCAGAAACGAGAAGAAGAGATCGAAAAGATCAAGGAAAACGGAATTATTCCGGTGATAATTGAATGTAAAATCAGTGATGACTCAAAACTCTATCTGGATATTCGAGAGATCTTTGAGCAACCCAGGATCACTTCAGAAAAAGTGATACAGATACCGATGAGTGATCTGGACGAAAGGCTCTGGGAAATTCCGAAGGAAGAAGAAGTATTCGTTTTTTGCCAGTCGGGGAAACGAAGTAAGAAAATTGTTGACCTTTTGAAAGCTGAATACGGCTTCGAGAATTTAAAGAATGTTGAAGGAGGAATAGAAACTATAATAGATGGATAAGAAAAAACCGAAAAAAGTATTTATACAAGGCGCGATTCCGCCCGAAAAGATCGCGACTTCCATTGCAAATCATCAATCGAAGACCAATATTGGTGCACACAGCATCTTTTTGGGTCAGATTCGAGCAGATAAAATTGATGGAAAAACGGTGAGCGCAATTCATTATTCAGCATACGAGGAAATGGCAGAGAATGTCTTTCACAAGATAAGAGAAGCTGCTTTTTCTAAATTTGATATTACCTGCGCGCACATCTATCATAGTCTCGGCGATGTAAAAACCGGGGAAATATGCCTTTTTGTTTTTACTTCTTCGGCACATCGAAAGATCGCTATAGAAGCCTGCAATTATTTTGTAGAAGAGATCAAGGCGAATGTGCCAATTTTCGGAAAAGAGATTTTCGAAGATGAAACCCATCAATGGAAAGTGAATAAATAATGATAGATATTACCCATAAAATAAATACGCTGAGAGAAGCTACCGCGATTGCGATCGTGCGAACTTCTAGCGAAGAAACGATCAATGCGTTGCAGGAAAATAGAGTTCCGAAAGGGAATGTATTTGAAATGGCGAAAGCTGCAGGTTTGCTTGGGGTTAAGAAAACACCAGACTTATTGCCAGATTGCCATCCGTTGCCTATTGAATATACCGGAATTGAATATGAGATTAACGGACTCGAGATCCAGATCTCTATGACGGTAAAAACTATTTACAAGACTGGCGTTGAGGTGGAAGCGATGCACGGAGCCAGTGTTGTGGCTCTTACTATGTATGATATGCTGAAGCCTATCGATAAAAATGTGGAAATTGGGACTATCAGACTTCAGAGTAAAAAAGGCGGAAAATCTTCTTACAAGATAGATGCTGAAGAACTAACGGCAAAAGTGGTAGTATGCTCAGATACTATTTCTAAAGGAATAGGAGAAGATAAAGCTGGGTTAGCCATTGTTTCAAAATTGGAAGCCCTTGGAATTAATGCAGAGCGAATTATTATTCCCGATGAGCCTGAAGAAATAAAATCAGCTTTAAACGAGGCAAATGAAGATATGGTGATTTTTACAGGCGGAACGGGTGTTGGGCCTAGAGATGTAACTCCGGAAACTATAGAACCCATGCTGGATCTTAGGTTGAAAGGTGTGGAAGAGCAAATGCGCAGCTATGGGCAGGAACGTATGCCATATGCAATGTTATCCAGATCTGTAGCGGGAATCGCTAAAGGCAAAGTGGTGCTGGCATTACCGGGATCTACCAAAGGAGCTGCAGAATGCATGGATGCGATATTTCCACATGTATTGCACGTTTTTAAAGTGATAGAAGGAAAAAGACATGATTGAAGAGAACAAACAAATAGTAGATAATTTCGGGAGAAAGCATACCTATCTCAGGATCTCCCTTACCGACAGGTGCAACCTTCGTTGTTTCTACTGCATGCCTGAAGAGGGAATCGATTTGATGGAGAAATCCAGTATTATGACCATTGAAGAGATCATTCAATTGGCAACTACTTTTCGTGATCTGGGTGTAGATACCATTCGGCTTACCGGGGGAGAGCCTTTAGTTCGTAAGAATTTCGGCTATCTGGTTGAAGGACTGGCGAAACTTGGCGTGACTTTAAAGATAACTACCAACGGGATCATGCTGGATAAATACCTGGAACTGTTTCAGAAGATAGGTTTAAAAAAGATCAATCTAAGTCTAGACACTTTAGATAAAGCGAAATCTGTGTTTATTACCAAGCGGGATTATTTTGATAGAATTTGGAAAAATATTCTGCAGGCTTTGGAAATGGATATGGAAGTGAAGCTGAATATTGTATTGATAAAAGGAGTGAATGATAATGAGATCACCGATTTTATTGAATTGACCAAGCATAAGAACCTTGCGGTAAAATTTATTGAATTCATGCCGTTTAAAGGAAATAAATGGGACTGGAGCAAAGGAGTTTCAGAACAGGAAATCCTGAATATTATTTCTGAAAAGTTCGGAGATATTGAAGAACTGAAGAACCCAAAACATAGCACTTCCAATAATTTTCAGGTGAAAGGACATGTGGGTAGCTTCGGAATTGTGAGTACCATCACCAATCCGTTTTGTGATGAATGTAACCGTATTCGTGTTACTGCAGATGGGAAAATGAAGAATTGTCTATTTGCTAATTCTGAAACAGATCTTTTGACGCCAATGCGAAATGGGGAGGAAATGAACGAATTGATCATTAATTCGATCAAGACCAAAAAGTTTTCTCGTGATGGGATGGATGTAAAAATGGATGCAGAGCATTATGAACAGAACAGGTCTATGATCTCAATTGGAGGATAATGGTAACAATTGAAGAAGCACATAAGATTATTAAAGATCAGCCGAAACAGCTTAAAACCGAAAACAGAAATCTGAGCGATTGCCTTGGATTTTCGCTTTCAGAAAATATCACTGCGCCTTTTGCGATGCCTTCTTTTGACAATTCTGCTATGGATGGTTATGCATTATGCGGAATTTCCCAAGAATATAAAATTGTAGGGGAAGTTGCTGCCGGAGATATGAGTGAGATCGATCTTAAAGAAGGAGAAGCCGTGCGTATCTTTACCGGTGCGAAAGTTCCGGAAAACACCACTGCCGTGATGATGCAGGAGAAAACCAGTGTAGAAGGTAAAACGCTTCATTTAGAACAAATGCCTAAAGAATGGCAAAATATTCGTAGAAAAGGTGGAGAACTGGAGGAAGGTGAGTTAGTTTTTGAAAAAGGATATATTATTACTCCGGCGGGAATCGGTTTAATAGGAGCTTTAGGAATAGAAAAGGTGCAGGTTTATAAAAAACCTGTCATTCACTTAATCACGACGGGAAATGAATTGGTGGCTCCCGGAAAACCAAAAGGCGAAGGTCAGATCTACGAATCTAATAGTTACGCATTAGCTGCTGCAGCTGAGGATTTTGGATTTGAATTTCAGGAAAAAAAACAAATTTTAGACGATTTCGAAAAGATAAAATCGGGAATAAAGGAATCGTTGGAGGTTTCAGATGTTTTAATACTTTCCGGAGGGATTTCTGTGGGAGATTATGATTTTGTAAAACAGGCACTGGAGGAAAATGGCGTAGAAGAATTGTTCTATAAAGTGTTTCAAAAACCCGGAAAACCGCTTTACTTCGGAAGAAAAGGAAATAAATTTGTTTTTGCCTTACCCGGCAATCCAGCTTCTTCTCTAAGTTGCTTTTATGTGTATGTGTTGCCTTTACTTCAGCAATTAAGCGGATCTGAAAAGAACGGATTGGAAAGATATTTCTTTCCTATTGTACATGATTTTGAAAATAGGGGCGACAGACCTTCATTCTTGAAGGCAAAAATAGTAGAAGGCAACGTGGAAATTCTGGACGGACAAGGTTCTTCCATGATAAAATCTATGGCCTTGGGAAATGCGCTAGCCTTTTTAGATGCTGAAACTTCAGTAAAAAAGGGAGATCTTGTAGAATGCTTGCTAATTTCCTGATATGCCACTGGAATATCTACCATTCATTTTCTTCTTTATCGCATTATTCTACAGTTCTGTAGGCTTTGGTGGAGGTTCCAGTTATCTAGCGATTTTGAGTCTGGTGCTAACAGATTTCTATGAGATTCGCTCTACAGCATTAATTCTGAATATTTGTGTAGTTACCATTGGAACGATCGTGTATATTAAAAACGGAGTTTTAAAACCTAAACAAATCTGGCCCTTTTTTGTACTTAGCATTCCATTAGCTTATTTGGGAGCTCAGGTAAAACTATCACAAACTGTATTTTTTCTAATACTTGGAAGCGCATTAGTGCTTGCAGGATTTTTTATGCTACTTAAATTTGTTCAGAGTAAAATGGAGTCGGTAGAATTTTCTAATACCAAGAAATTGGTTTTAGGAGGAAGTATCGGCTTGCTTTCTGGAGTATCGGGAATTGGAGGAGGAA
The DNA here is from genome assembly GCF_900104765.1 of Gillisia sp. Hel1_33_143. Taxonomy (GTDB): domain Bacteria; phylum Bacteroidota; class Bacteroidia; order Flavobacteriales; family Flavobacteriaceae; genus Gillisia. The sequence goes on along the minus strand of NZ_LT629737.1, from coordinate 2,987,534 downwards.
TTTTTTTATCTCCAGTTCTAAATTTGCTGAAATGGAAAGATCCCAGAATTATTGCTTCCTTGGCTTCAGTATTTATTCTGGTGAATTCTATTGCGGGATTAGTAGGCTTACAAGTAGCCGGCACCTTTCAGTTAGATCATGAACTCGCATTAAAATTGATCATCGCCGTAATTCTTGGCGGAAGTATTGGCTCTTATCTATCGAGTAAGAAATTCAATTTAAAAATCCTGGGAATACTTACCGCGGTTCTGGTTTTTTATGTTGGTCTGAAGCTCGTCCTTCTTCATGGTTATGAGATTAATATTTAATATCCAAGATTATCCAAATCAAAGAAGATCATCGAAGTGAATAGGGAAGTTGTTTATACGTTTTCCTGTAGCATGATATATGGCATTTGCAATTGCAGGGGCCATAGATACCAAACCAATTTCTCCAACTCCTTTAGCGCCCAGTTCGTTTATAATATCATCTTTTTCTTCTACAAAAATCACTTCTAGATCATTAATATCAGCATGTACAGGAATATGATATTCTCCCAAGTTGGTATTCATATACTTTCCAAGGTTATGATCTATTAAGGTCTCTTCTTGCAATGCTTTCCCTATTCCCCAGATCATTCCTCCCAATATTTGACTGCGCGCTGTTTTCGGATTAATGATCTTTCCTGCAGCTACGGCGGTTACAGCACGAGTTACTTTAATTGTTCCAAGTTGTTCGTCTACTTCCACTTCTACAAAAGCAGCACTATGTGCAGCTCGTGTATATTTTTTTAATTTGAACGCATTAGGAATATTACTTTTGGAAGCTTTTAATTTCTTGCCATTATCCGAAACAAGTTGCTGGAAAGAGAAGCCAATATTTGGATCTTTTTTTAATTTTATATAATTGTCACTAAATATCACATCATCTAAAGTTGCACCTTTAAAGGAAGAAGCTTCTACACGCTTTACGGCCTTAAGGATCTTTTTCTTTAAAGCCTCACAAACAGCCTTTACTGCAGATCCAATTACCCCGGTGGTATAAGAGCCTCCTTGTATAGGTGCCAAAGGCATTTTGCTATCTCCATATTCAAATACTACATTATCTAATGTCATTCCCAAACTATCTGCAGCAATTTGAGTCATTATAGTACGGGTACCGGTACCAATATCTGTAACTGCACTTTTAACCTTTAGCTGTCCTTTTTTGTTGAGGGAAGCTTTAGCCTTTCCGGGAAGTGCAATGACATCCCAAATCCCAGAACTCATTCCCGTTCCCACCAAACGTTGACCTCTTTTTGTAGTTCTTGGTTTAGGATTTCTTTGCTCCCAGCCAAATGCTTCTGAAGCCTTTTGATAGCAAGCTTTTAGTTCTTTACTAGAAAATGGTTTGTTCGCACTTTCATCTGTTTCAGAATAATTAAGTAAGCGAAATTCTAAAGGATCCATATTAAGAGCATAAGATAGCGCATCCATGGATGTTTCTATTGCATGCATTCCTGTGCTTCCACCTGGGGCTCGCATATCCATAGGCGTAAATACATCTAAAGAAACTAACTTATAATCGAATTCTGTATTCTTAACGGGGTATAGCATACCTCCCCAGTTCACTACAACTTCATTATAATCCTCATTTTGAGAGGTTTCTGCAATAGCAGTATGATGAAGTGCAGTTAGCATACCATCTTTAGAAGCACCAAATTTTGTTTTTTGATAAGTAGGAGGTCTATGTCCAAATGTAAACATTTGACTCCTATCCATTGCTACTCTAACGTTTCTCTTAAGTTGTAGCGATGCCATTACGCAAAGAAATAATTGATATTGTGGTCTCAATCCAGACCCAAATCCACCTCCAACAAAGGGCGCTATTACACGAACATTCTTGTAATGCAAACCAAAGATGTTGGCTATATAAAGTTGAGAGTTACTTGTACCCTGTGTTTTATCGTAAACCGTAAGCTTTCCTTTGCCTTCATAAACGGTTGTAGTGGCAAACAGTTCTAGTGGATTGTGATGTTCTGGTGGGTGATTAAATTCTCCCTCATAGTTTACATTTGCTGCAGCATAGGCTTTCTCAAAATTACCTTTATCATCTGGCGGTAGCGGTTTTACCACGGTAGCCATTCCTTTTTTAGGACTACGACTATCTTGAAGATTGGATAAAAGGCTTGTTTTAAATTTAGATTCTTCATATGTGATCTTGATAAGGGATGCTGCGTATCTGGCGGTCTCAAAAGTTTCTGCCACGACCAAGGCAATAGGTTGACCATTATAAAGTACATTTTCATCATATAAAGGTTTAAAGGGTGTTCCTGGAGGCGCATCCATATCTGCATATAATATATCAAACCATGGCAACTTGCTGCGGTTATTATGGGAGAAAACCTCAATAACTCCAGGTAATTCTCGAGCTGCTTGCTCATCGATATCTATAATTTCTCCTTTAGTAATGGTGCTATTTACCACATAACCATGTAGTAGATCTCCCACCTCATATTCAGCTGCGTAAGTTGCAGCGCCTGTGACCTTTAAATGACCTTCAAGTCTATCGATTGGTTTTCCTATTGAGTATGATGTTTTCATAGTAATTTATAATGAGGGTTGTGCACCTGGTCTTTGGCATTCAGGATTTAGAGCCATCATACAATTTCTAATGATCGCTCTTTTGGAAAGTTCAATTTTGAAATCATTTTTCCCGAAACCTACGGCACCATTTAAGATCATATCTGCTGCAGTGGCAAAATTAGATTCATTTGGTTCTTTATCGATCAAGAAATTCTCTGCCTCGGGAACACGCCACGGCTTGTGAGAAACACCACCTAGGGCAATGCGAATTTTTTTGATGTTTCCATCTTCAAGATCCATTCCAGTAGCCACACTTACAAGAGCAAACGCATAGGAACTTCTATCGCGTAATTTTAAATAGGAATAATTTTTAGAAAAACCTTCTGGTGGTAGGCTTAAACCGGTAATGAGTTCACCAGATTTTAAATTATTATCCAATTCTGGTGTAATGCCAGGTAATCTATGAAAGTCTGCAAATTCAATATTTCTGTCTCCAGTTGTGCTCGTTACATGAATACGGGCTTCTAATACAGCTAAGGCAATAGACATATCTGATGGAAAAACGGCAATACATTGTTCGCTAGTACCTAAAATGGCATGCATTCTATTTAGCCCATCTTTGGCTGGACATCCGCTGCCAGGATTTCGTTTGTTACAGGGAACAGCAGCATCGTAAAAATAATAACAACGTGTGCGTTGTAAGAGGTTTCCACCATTTGTAGCACTATTTCTAATTTGTGCAGATGCTCCGGCTAAAATTGCTTTGGATAGTAAAGGATAATTATTTTCTACAAGATCGTGGTAAGCGGTATCAGAATTTGTTACCAAAGCTCCAAGATGTAATCTCCCATCCTTATCTTTAGAAATAGTATTTAGGGTATCAATAGAATTTATATCTAACAAATTTGACGGATGCAAAAGATTATATTTCCATAGATCTATTAGATTAGTTCCTCCGGCAATAAAATAAGAGTCTGGATTTTTTGAAACGTTTGATAACGCATCAGAGACTTCTGTAACCTTGCGATAATTGAAATTATTCATGACTGCTGGTATTTTTTACGTCCATAATAGCATCTATAATATTGGTGTTAGCCCCACATCTACAAAGATTGCCGCTCATAAGTTCTTTTACTTCTTCTCTCGTGTTGGCTTTCCCTTCTTCTAACATAGATACGGCACTACAGATCTGCCCCGGAGTGCAATAACCACATTGGAAAGCATCATGTTTAATAAAAGCTGCTTGCAATGGATGTAATGTTCCTTCATTTGCAATACCTTCTATAGTTGTTATTTCTGAACCATCCTTCATTACAGCTAGACTAAGGCAGCTAAGTATTCTTTTACCATCACAAATAACCGTGCAAGCTCCACATTGACCATGATCACATCCCTTTTTGGTACCGGTAAGCTTGGCATGATCGCGAATAGCATCCAATAAACTAACCCAAGACATGACATCTAAATGATGTGTTTTACCATTGATGTGAAGTTGTATCTGAGAAGTACTAAAAGAATGCTTCATATTTATCTCGGTTTTATGCATATGCGGAAAGTTATATTATAAATGAAATTTATCTGGCAATGGAATTCGTAGCAATTCAAAAAATGTAATTCAAATATAGAATTGAAGATATTGTTTTTTTTCAACAGGAAGAAAAAAATATACAGCCTATCATTTTTAATTGGTCAATGGAGGTTAATAAAAATAAGAATCATTGTTTGTGAGATGTGATTAGGATAAAGCTAATAATAATTCAAATGTTAAAATACCAATGGGCATTTCGTTAGCACCAGAACTTCTGTATTATCATGATTTTCTAAACTCTTTAGACGCCAGTACGATACATTTTGTTTTCTCTTATTTTTACTTAGAATTGATATAAATAAAGGTTGTTATAGTTAATTAAACTTCTGATTAACATATCTCTAACTTTTTAAAAATAAAAATTATTTAATTTTAACAAATTGATTTACCACAAAAAAAATTCACATGAAAGAAAATGAAAAATGGAACCAGAAAGTTGATGCTGATGATTTTACCGAAGACGAAAAGCAAATTTTCGATCAAATGGGACTTAATGGAAGTTCCAGAAGAAAATTTCTTAAGCAGGTTTCAGTAGCAAGTTTAAGTTTGTGGGCCTCTTCTTATATGACATCAGATATGTTTGCTAGTACTATGAAAGATCTTCCAGAAAATCCAATGGTTTTACTTAATCAGATTAAAGTGAACCTCCGCGTAAATGAAATGGTGAAACCATTAAATATAGATTCCAGAACAAGTTTGCTAGATGCTTTGCGAGAAAGGCTGGCTCTAACAGGAACTAAAAAAGGCTGTGACCATGGGCAATGTGGTGCATGTACTGTTATTATTGATGGGAAACGTAAATTATCCTGTTTAACACTAGCAGCTACGTGTGAAGATAAAGAGATTACCACAGTAGAAGGTTTGGCAAAAGGTGGGGAAATGCATGATATGCAAAAAGCCTTTTTAAAGCATGATGGCTTTCAATGCGGATATTGTACTCCAGGCCAGATCTGTTCTTCTGTAGCTTTATTAGAGGAAGCAAAGAACGGTGAAATAAGTTATGTTACAGAAGATATTACAGATGTGAAAAGTGATCTCAAACTTTCGGAAGAAGAAATTAGAGAAAGAATGTCTGGAAATATATGTCGATGTGGTGCCTATAATAATATAGTGCAAGCATTTAAGGAAGTTCATTCCGGAGATGATGAAATGCCAACTTGGGAATTTGCTACTCAAGAGCAAATGGCTAAAGCCAAGAACGCATAAGCAGGAGAACTTTCTAATTGTTATGAAAGTTGAATTATTCAAGACATTAAAAAATTATTGACTATGAAACCATTCACTTATACAAGTGCAAAAAATAAAGATCAGGCGCTACAGGCTTTTACCGAAAATTCACATTATCTAGGTGGTGGGACTAATTTGGTGGATCTAATGAAGGAGAATGTAGAACATCCAGATCAACTTATCGACGTTACTAATCTCGATTATAAAACCATTACATCTAATGATAAAGGTGGATTAACTTTAGGCGGAATGCTTAGCAATTCTGAAACTGCTAATCATAAAGATGTAAGAACAAAATATCCTTTACTTTCTATGGCTATGCTATCTGCAGCTACTGCTCAGATAAGAAATATGGCAACCAATGGAGGGAATTTATTGCAACGTACACGCTGTCCTTATTTCTTTGAGACATCAATGCCATGTAATAAAAGAGAACCAGGATCTGGTTGTGGAGCGCTGAAAGGAATGAATGCGCAACATGCTATATTTGGTTATAGTGACAATTGTATTGCTACAAATCCTTCAGATATGTGTGTGGCATTAGCTGCGCTTGGAGCAACCGTTGAGATTCAGAAGACAGACGGATCTTCTAGAATGATAGATTTTACAGATTTTCATCGTCTGCCAGAAGATAGACCAGAGGTTGATAATAATTTAATGCCGGGAGAATTAATAACAGCAATACATTTGACTGAGCCTAAATTTTCTGAAAAGTATTATTATTTAAAGATCAGAGAACGTTCTAGTTACGCATTTGCATTGATCTCTGTAGCTGCAGGTTTGCAAGTAAAAAGTGGAACGATCACTCAAGTTGGATTAGCAATGGGGGGTGTTGCCCATAAGCCTTGGAAACTTTCTAAAGCAGAAGAATTTCTAATGGGAAAAAAGCCAACTAGAGAGAATTTTGAAGAAGCTGCAAAAATAGCTTTAAAAGATGCTAAACCTTTTGAAGCTAATAAGTATAAAGTAGAAATGGGAAAGAATGCTATCGTAAGAGCACTTACGCAAGCTAATGAAAGAGAAGCATAGAACCACCCAAAAAAAATAAATTATGACAAAGACAAAAAATACTTCTGGAGTTGGAAATGCAATAAATAGAGTTGAAGGTCATCTAAAGGTGATGGGTAAGGCAAAATATGCAACAGAATTTCCAGTAGAAAATAAAGTTTATGGACAGGCTATTAATAGTACCATTTCTAAGGGTGAAATTATTTCTATAGATACCTCAGAAGCAGAAAAGCTAGACGGGGTATTACAGATCATTACTTATAAAAATGCTGAGAAATTAAAAACTCTGGAAGGAGTTAGACCAGAAATTGCTACAGATACCATTGCACCAGTCCTTCAAAGTAATAAAGTGCATTATTATGGAGAATATGTTGGCTTGGTGGTAGCTGAAACTTTTGAACAAGCGCAATATGCTGCAAGTTTAGTAAAATTTGAATATAAGGAAGATACATCTGCAGTTATTGATTTTGAGAAGTCTAAAGAGAAGGCTTATACTCCAGATAATGGTTCAAATTATTCTAGAGGAAATATGCAAAAAGGCCTTTCTGAGGCAGATATGGTTGTAGAACAAACATATAATACTCCAATTGAGCATCACCATCCAATGGAACTTCATGCTACTATTGCGAACTGGGATAACGGTAAGGTGCTGGCATATGCAAGTCAACAAATTGTTGAAGATGCTACCATTTCCATTTCCGCAACATTTCAGATCCCAAAGAAGGACGTGCGTGTGGTAGCTGCCTTTGTAGGTGGAGGATTTGGTTCTAAACTCAACTTGGAGCGCCATGTTATTTTGGCTGTAATGGCTTCTAAAATGGTAAAACGTCCGGTGCAAGTTACTGTAACCAGAACTCAAATGTTTACCAATACCGGATTACGTCAGCAAAACGAACAAAAAATGCGAGTAGGGGCAAAAAAAGATGGTACTTTAACGGCATTATCTCATGAGACACTTTCTCATACTTCTACAACTCAGGAATTTCAAGAGCCTTGCGGAATGGTTTCTAAAATGCTTTATAATGTTCCAAATAATGAAGTTACTTATAAGTTGATTCCTATGAACAGGCAAACACCTTTTGCCATGAGAGCTCCCGGGGAAGCTACCGGAAGTTTTGCATTAGAATCTGCAATGGATGAGATGGCATGGAAATTAAAGATGGATCCGCTAGAATTTCGTATAAAAAATGATACGCAAACAGATCTTCATGAGGAAAAGCCATTTTCTTCTAGATTGTTAGTAGAGTGTCTTAGAATTGGAGCAGATAAATTTGGTTGGAAAGATAGAAAAGCAGAGCCAAGAACTAATAAAAAAGGGAACTGGCTTATTGGATATGGAGTAAGTGCTGCTTCTAGAAATTCTCCTTATAAAGAAACTCATGCTAAGGTATTACTAGAATTAAAAGAAGAAAAGGTGTATGCCACTATTCAAATGGATGCCACAGATATTGGTACAGGTAGTTATACAATTATAAGTCAAACCGTCTCAGAATATTTAGATCTTCCAGAAGAGCAGGTAGTTGTGGAATTAGGAGATTCAGATTTCCCTGTAACTCCAGGTTCTGGAGGATCCTGGGGAGCAGCTTCTTTTTGTAATGGAGCTCGTGCTGCATGTGAAAATGCAATCAAGACCTTAAAAAATAATAGAAATATTGACCAAAAAGAAGAGATTGCAGTTGCAGAACTTTTAAAGCGTAATCAGCTTACTAAATTTGAAGCAGAAGGTATGGCCAAGCCATCTTCAGAATTTGAAGATTATTCCATATTCTCATTTGGTGCCAACTTTACAGAAGTTTGGGTAGATAAAGATACCGGAATGTATAAGATTAAGAAAATGGTAAATGTTGGAAGTGCCGGAAAGATCTTAAATCCTAAAACCGCCTACGGACAAATCATTGGAGGTTTAACCATGGGTGCAGGAATGGTAATAGCAGAACAAACTAGAGTTGAGCCTAATTTTGGGAATTTTATAACCAGATCATTTGCAGACTACCATGTTCCGGTAAATTTAGATATGGCTAATATTGATGTAATCTTTCTACCAGAAGAGGATAAGATTGCAAATAAAATGGGAATAAAAGGAATTGGAGAATTGGGAATTACCAGTGTTGCTGCTTCCATCTCTAATGCAATATTTAATGCAACGGGTAAAAGAATGCGAGATCTGCCTATCACACCAGAGAAGCTCATCGAAGCAGAATTAGAAGAAGGCGTAAAAGCTTAATAATAAAAGCCCGGTACAATTCTACCGGGCTTTTTTATTTTATGAAATTCAATATTCTAAAAACTAGGTTGTTGAATTTATAAAGTCTGGCAGCAATAAAGAATATATTTCACTATCTAAATATTTGCCATTGAAGTAATAATTTTCTTTGAAATAGGCTTCTTTTCTAAATCCAACACTTAATAAAACACTTCTGGATTTTTCATTGGCTGGATTGATATTCGCTTCAAAACTGTGAAGGTTCAATTCCTTAAATCCAAAGTTGAATAAAGCTAGCATTGCTTCTTTCATCAGGCCTTTTCCCCAAAATTGAGGAGATAATAAATATCCTATTTCTGTTCTAGAATTTTTTGAATCTATGTTCCAAAAGGAAAAATCTCCGATATAATTATTAGATACCTTATCTATCAATGCCCAAAACAGTCCTTTTTTTGTGGCATACATCTCTAAATTTTCTGTAATAAAGTTTTCAGAATCCTTAAGAGTTAAATGAAGATCAGAATCCATATACCTCATTACTTTCTCATCTTTTCTATTAGATTGCATGGCTGCTGTATGCGAAAGATCTAATTTTCTAAGCAAAATTCTATCTGTTTCTAACTCCGGAAATTGCTCAAAATAAAGCTCATTAATCATATTCTAGAAGTATATAGTATAAATTTTATATCATTTAGCCATGTATGGTTTCATGTTTCCCGTAGCTCTTTATGAGCTCGCCTTCAAACTCAACAAGTTCTTTCCAACGTTTATCTACATCTATGTCTTTTCCATATTTTCTGGCAAATGTGATAAAGGTGGTATAATGGCCAGCTTCGCTAATCATAAGGTCGTTATAAAATTTAGAAAGCTCAGGATCATTTATTTCTTTAGATAGTAGTTTAAAACGTTCACAACTTCTAGCTTCGATCATTGCAGAAAATAACAACCTATCTACCATCGCATGCAATCTACTACCACCTTTGTTCATAAACTTATAAAGTTCGTTAACGTAGCTATCTTTACGCTCTCTTCCCAAGGAAAAACCTCTTTTCTTGATGATCTCGTGCACCATTTCAAAATGTTCTAGCTCTTCTTTTGCCAAGGCCAACAATTCTGTTACCAATTCTGGGTATTCAGAATTTAAAGTAATTATAGTAATGGCGTTTGTAGCTGCTTTTTGTTCACACCATGCATGATCTGTAAGGATCTCTTCTATATTAGATTCCACAATATTTACCCATCGTGGATCTGTTTTCAATTTTAAATGAAGCATTTTATATTTTTTTTCAAAGATACTTAAAGCTTAATATCTTTATTTCTTCCTTTTTCTAAACTATATATTAATCTATTTCAACTGAATTATATGCTCCATTTTTAATATGTCTTATTTCTTTTTCTATCTCATTTATAAAAAGGAAAGTAATAAGATGAGTAATAAATAATGAGAGAATAAGAATCTTCAACTATTTTATAGATTCATATTTAGCCTTGAGCTTAATACTTTGTAACACTTTGATTAAGGTTTGGTCTGAAATTTCATCATAAAAAATACCGTCTTCTTGACTATCATCTTTATAAATATTCTTCCTAAGGTTTCCTTTGAATCTTGTTTTATTTTAATGTAACAGAGAAATGTTATGACTTTGCTGACTTCTAATAACTCTTCCTGCAGATGGCTTTAGATCTACTATTAGGTTTTCTCATCGATTGGTAGTCCATTACTGTAGAGATAAATATACAAATATTAAGTGTTTAGTGTTGTAGGTTAAATATTTTCTTAATTATATTAAAAAAAATAGATAAAGTAGCATTTCAGTAAATTTCAATAATTAAGGAACTTAATGTAATCTGCATTCTAAAAGCAAACAACTCTTTTAAAAATCACACGGTAATTTGAGTAAAAAAACTATGTGTTTTAGTGATGCTAATATAAAAAGTATAGATAAAAATTATAGATATAAAATTTGTAAATTAGAAGTTCAGTTTAAAAATATCACATAAAATTTATCTCATTATGGAAAATAATCATTCAGGAAGTAAAGACAATCATAAGGTTTGGGAGGTTAATGAATCTAGTAAATGCCCTTTTATGGGTGGTGATTTAAAAAATACCGCCGGGGGAGGAACTTCAAATAGAGACTGGTGGCCTAATCAGCTCAATTTGAATATACTTAGACAAAATTCAGTCTTAACAGATCCGATGGATGCAGATTTTGATTACGAGGAAGAATTTAAAAGTTTAGATCTAAAGGCTGTAAAACAAGATCTTTATAATCTAATGACAGATTCTCAAGATTGGTGGCCTGCAGATTATGGGCATTACGGTCCTTTCTTTATAAGAATGGCTTGGCATAGCGCAGGAACTTATAGAATTGGAGATGGACGTGGTGGAGCAGGCGCAGGGCAGCAACGTTTCGCACCTTTAAACAGTTGGCCAGATAATGCAAATTTGGATAAAGCCAGATTATTATTATGGCCTATCAAACAAAAATATGGTAAGAAGATCTCTTGGGCAGATCTTATAGTACTTGCTGGAAATTGTGCTCATGAATCTATGGGTTTAGAAATGTTTGGTTTTGCAGGAGGTAGAAAAGATGTTTGGGAACCGGAAAACGATGTGTATTGGGGTGCAGAAAGCAGGTGGTTGGATAATGAAGAGCGTTATGCAAGCGGTGAATTAGAAAGTCCATTGGGAGCGGCTCATATGGGTTTAATCTATGTAAATCCTGAAGGTCACAATGGAAATCCAGATCCGGTAGAATCTGCTAAATACATTCGTGAGACCTTTGGAAGAATGGCAATGAACGATTATGAAACTGTGGCTCTTATAGCAGGTGGCCATACCTTTGGAAAAACTCATGGAGCTGCAGATGCAGAGAAATATATAGATGCAGAACCAGCCGCTGCGGGTATTGAAATGCAAAGTACCGGATGGAAGAATAATTTTGGAACGGGAATGGGAGCAGATACCATAACCAGTGGGATTGAAGGAGCTTGGACAGATACGCCCACAAAATGGAGCAATACCTATTTCAATAACCTGTTTAAATATGATTGGGAATGTATAAAAGGGCCGGGTGGTGCGTACCAATGGCAACCTAGAAATAATGAAGGAGTCGGGACCGTTCCAGATGCTCATGATTCAGAAAAAAAGCATGCACCTTTTATGCTAACTACAGATCTTTCTTTGAAAATGGATCCTGAATATGAAAAGATCTCCAGACATTTTCATCAAAATCCAGACGAATTTGCAGATGCTTATTCTCGTGCTTGGTTTAAATTAACACATAGAGACATGGGGCCTATAGAACGTTATTTAGGACCGGAAGTGCCACAGGAGGAATTATTATGGCAGGATCCTATTCCTAAGGTAGAATATGAGATAGTTGATAATAATGATATTGACTCTTTAAAGTCTAAAATACTTGGATCTGGACTTACAGTCTCTGAAATGGTGAGTACTGCTTGGGCTTCAGCTTCTACCTTTCGAGGTTCTGATAAGCGAGGTGGTGCCAATGGAGGTAGAGTTAGATTAGCACCACAAAATGGTTGGGAAGTTAATAATCCTCAGCAATTAGGTCGAGTTATAGGAACATTAGAAAATATTCAGAAGAAATTTAATGAATCTCAAAGTAGTAAGAAAATATCTATTGCAGATCTTATTATACTTGCCGGATGCGCTGGAGTGGAAAAAGCAGCTAACGATGCCGGGCATGATATAAAAGTTCCTTTTAGAGCAGGACGTGCAGATGCTAGCCAAGACCAAACAGATGTGGAGGCATTTGAACCATTAGAACCAAATGCAGACGGTTTTAGAAATTACTTTAGAAATAGAGATCATATTTCTGCGTCTGCAGAAGAAATGCTATTAGATAAAGCTCAATTGCTAACGTTAACTGCTCCAGAGATGACAGTTTTGGTAGGAGGTATGCGAGCCATTGGAACCAATTTTGGAGATTCTAAGAATGGCGTATTTACGGATAGAGTTGGATTATTAACCAATGATTTTTTCAAAAATTTATTGGATATGAGAACTACATGGAAGGAAAGTTCAAATTCTCAAAATCAATTTGAAGGAAGAGATCGTACTACAGGAGACCTTAAATGGACGGGGAGTAGAGTAGATCTAATTTTTGGATCTAATTCAGAGTTGAGAGCATTGGCAGAAGTATATGCTACCAATGATGCAGAACCTAAATTCGTTAAAGATTTCGTGAAAGCATGGAACAAGGTAATGAACTTGGACAGATTTGATCTAAAATAATATCGTGTAATTACTTGCTACGCTATTAGAAAAGGCGGCCAATTTTTAGGTCGCCTTTATTATTATTTATTTTAATAGAATAGGAGAATTGCTCATTATTCAAGATATTATACTAATCAATATTTAATCACTCACTAATAAGAACACTGTCTTCAAGTCCCCATTTATCCAAACTTCTTAGAATTGTTTCCAGAGATCTGCCTCTTTCACTCAATTTATATTCAACTTTAGGAGGTACTACTGGAAATACCTTTCTGCTTACAAGACCGTCTTTATCCAACTCTCTAATGGTTTGTGTAAACATTTTATTAGAAATCTCCGGAATTTTCTTTTGTAAAATACCAGATCTTACGGCACCATCTAACAAATGAAACAATAATAAAGGCTTCCACTTGGTTCCAATTAGGTTCATGGTATAATTTAAAGGACATTGACTTTTATTATTCATTTTTTATATCTTAAAACACTGATAATCCATAATTTACTCTTTTAAGTTACTATATCACTTTTAGGTAAGTTGTTGCTAATAAGGCAAATATAGCTTAAATTTGTTATCTAAATTATTAACTATGAAAGCTACTAAGAATTATCCGAAGTCTTTTTCTCATGTTGGAATCACCGTACCTGATATAAAAGCGGCAGTAAAATTTTATTCTGAAGTTATGGGGTGGTATGTTATTATGGAACCATCTACCGTTAAGAAGGAAAAAGATACTGCCATAGGCCAAATGTGTATAGATGTATTTGGAGATAACTGGGAAGAATTTGAGATTGCTCATCTTTCAACATCAGATGGAGTAGGAGTAGAGTTATTTTCTTTTCCTCATGGCGTTAAAGAGGCACCAGAATTTAATCCTTTTAATACAGGGCTTTTTCATTTTTGTATTCAAGATCCCAATATAGAGGAGCTAATTGAAAAGATAGTTTCTTATGGTGGTAAGCAGCGAATGCCAATAAGAGAATACTATCCTGAGGATAAACCTTTTAAAATGTGTTATGTTGAAGATCCATTCGGAATTGTATTTGAGATCTATACGCATAGTTATGAACTTACATATTCCTCCGGAGCTTATCAGAATAAATAGGTTGATAGGATATTTTATGAATAAAAATAGCAGTGAGCATGCATTAAATTTTATCTCACTGCTATTTTTATTTTATCCAGAAGTAGGTCGTTATGCCACCTGTGTCATCTTCTTTATAACTATATCTGCAACAGCGCCATCTATTGCTTTTTGAAAATCTAACATATGCTTACTATCCATATGTGCTTGAAGTAGTTCTTTATTTTCCCAATGCTCAATAAAAGTAAAAAGGTTTTCGTTCTCTTCATCTACATAAAGGTTGTAGCTAATACATCCTTTATCAGATCTTGTTTTCTCAACTAATTTTAGAAGTTCTGCTTTTACCAGATCTCTCTTTTCTGACTTCACCAAAGCATTGGCTACTACAGTGATTTTTGAATTTTCCATCGCAAATTTTTTAAATTGTTTCTATTACTTTTTGAAGATCTCTTCTAGATTTCGGTTTTTTACTTGGCTGGTTAAAATCTTCCGGATCTCTATAACCAATGGCAACCGCAACTACGGTGGCATGATCAGAAAGGCCTAAAATATTATTATACTTTTCTGGTTCAATTCCTTCCATGGGAGTGGCATCTATTCCCATTTCTGCACAAGCACTTAAAAGCACTCCTAAAGCTAAATAAACCTGACGATCAAACCAAGCTAAAATCTCTTCTTGTGATAAAGGCTTTATAAATTCCTTAAAATAATCTACAGCGCCTTTAGGCAGTTCATTTTCAATTTGTTCCTCAAACAATGATATGTTATTAATTCTGCTAAGAACAATTAACTGATCACTATCTAGAACCTTATCGGTATTTAACCAAGACACTTTAGATAACTGCTGTTTTTTATCAGTATTAGTAACAAAGAAGAATTTCCAAGGCTGGCTGTTGATAGAGGAAGGACTTAACTGAAGGATACGTTTTAATTCCTCAATTTTCTTAGGGTCTATTTTTTTAGAAGCATCGAAATTTTTTGTGGTATAACGATGCTGCATAGATTCTATAAAGCTCATACTTATATATTATGATTAAACTATAATTTTTATAGTAGCAAAAATAACTATTGTTATAACTTCATGCAAGAACGGTCAAAAAGGATAGTTTATTTTCTATAATTACACCAAGGTTGTTTGAACTCTAAACCTTTACTCCGCTTATAGATCTTAAATCTTATGGAAATGTTATTTAACAAAAGATAAAGTTTTTGCTCTCCATAAAATTCCGAAATTGAGAATTAAAATTTAAAGAGAGTTATGAAGTTAGATAGACCAACACCAAAGCATCAGGCACCAAGATTATCTTTTGAAACATTAAATTCTGAAACTTGGAATATAAAAGATCAGAACCCAGAAAACTTTACGTTACTTGTTTTTTATAGAGGACTTCATTGCCCTGTTTGTAAGAAGTATCTTAAGGAACTAGAAGAGCTTTTACCAGAGTTTAAAGAAAAAGGAGTAGAGGTTGTAGCAGTGAGTATGGATGACGAAAAACGGGCTAGATTATCTCGTAAAGATTGGGATCTTAAAGAGCTAACCTTAGGGTATAACTTAGATCTGGAAAAGGCTCAGGATTGGGGCTTATATATAAGTAAAGGAATTAAAGAGGAAGAGCCGGAAATTTTCTCAGAACCGGGATTATTCTTGTTAAATAAAAACAATGAAGTTTATTATTCAGCTATTAACAGTAATCCATGGGGTAGACCTTATTTGCCATCTTTCGTGAAAGCAATAGATTTTATCTTAGAAAATGATTATCCTGCTAGAGGAGAATATATCAAATAGAATCTTAAATAAAAAAAGCTCAATTTTAAAATTGAGCTTTTTTTATTTAAACGATGATTTTTTCTTGTTTAATCTTCTTTATCATCTTCACTATATGCTCTGTCTATAAGTTCTTGTGGCAGAAATTGTTCTAAGATAAATCTTTGTTTTTTCTCTACTACTAAGAATTTCCAATTGGTTTCACCATCATTAGAAATAGCATATACCTCTTTTGTTGCTTTAATTTCATATTGATCTTTCTCCTTATCATATTTCACATTTTCTAATCCAAAGGTCTTTTGAAAGTTTAGAAGTAATAACGTATTTCTTAGATCGCGTTGCTCCTTTTCTTCCCCCTCGGGATTATTGATCTTCATATCCATCACAGAAGAATATATTAGAGTGGCGTAGTATTTTTTATCAAACTTTTCTTTATCTGCCACATTTACAACCTCAGAATCTTTTAACTGTATTTCCATATTAGGATTGTTGAATGTACTTTCTAATAATTGGATCATTTGTTCTTTTGGAACGATCTTAAAAAAATCTTCTGATAAGTATTCTACAGATTTTTCAAATTCTAAATTAGTCAAAGCATCTAAATACGCTGTGAACTCTGTTCTTATCTCTTTCTTATAATCTTGAGCATAGTTAGTAAACGACAGAAGTAAAAATAATAAAGAGGTAATAATAGTTTTTAATTTCATAATGGTAACAGCTTTAATAATGTTTAACAGGATTTGGTAATGAATAAAAGAAGAAAGTAAGATTGATTTTTAAGATTTTTGAAAGTGACATTAAATACTATAAGTCACGAAAAATACAAAACTTATTTTATCTAGACATTTGGTGAGACCCAATTATAGTCTAAGAAATATGTTTTTAAAGGTATCGTTTTTTCAATTCTTTAAATTCCGATATAATTTGATATATCTTCTCATTATTGAATTTGATTTTAATATTTATACATTTCCATTTTTTCAAAATCTTCAATCTCAGAAAGCATTATTACCTTTTTAATATCAATATCTTTCCAGGTTTCCTTAAAAACTTCATCTTTATCCTCGCCATTTTTAAATATATTTTCTAGCAATTGTTTTTTTTCGGTAAGAAAATTAATACTTGTTTTAGAATTGATAATAGTTCCTCTATTTTCACAAGATTCATAACCTATTAATTCAAAATTTGACTTTTTATATCTAAAAATGTATTTCCAATTTCCATATCTGCCATGTTCATAAGCAATATTTAATTTTCCATTTTCAATATTTAAGCTAAGCTCAGGAGGAAAATACACTCCGCCATCTTCATTTTCCGAACTAAAACAATTTAAGTTTTGAACTGCTACATTATATCCTTCAGAATCGCGTAGGAGAACAATAATCCCTCTTCTATTTCTGTCTACAGTGTCTCCAAACCTATTTTTTACAATATTTTTTTCTTGTGTATTTTTAACTACTAAGACACAATCTTCTAAGCCATCATTATTAAGATCTCCACTATATTCTTCAAATAAGATATATCCATCTGGAATATATATGGATCTGTTTTGAGCAGTACATAGATCATTATTAAAAAGAAAAAAAAGAGCTATAAATGTTTTGAGATAAGTTGTCATTGCTAAACTTTAAGATATTTTAATTAGATGGTGATTTAAATAAAAATGCAGCTAGCTGAAGAAAAAAGTTATGTTTCTTCAGCTGGCTGCATTACCTATCATTATTTAATAACAAGGAGAGATATCCTTTGTACTACTCATTAGCCCACAGTTCCAGCAAGGCTTTAGCGGTTGGTCCAGCAGATGATGGATTTTGTCCTGTAATTAATAATCCATCTTTTTCTACATGAGAAGTAAATGGAATAGTCGCCGTATGATAATCTGCTCCTAATTCTTTTAATCTATCTTCTAGGGTATAAGGGATATTATTAGACCTTAAAGCCAATTTCTCTTCAGCATTGGAAAAGCCTGTTACCTTTCTACCTTTTAAGATTGAAGGATCCATTTCTGCTGCTTTAATAAGAGCAGCTGGGCCGTGACATACAGAAGCAACAGGCTTGCCGCTAGCCAAGAACTCTAGGATCAATTTTCCACTTTTCTCGTTCGATGCAAGATCGAAGATAGGTCCATGTCCTCCAGGAAAAAAGACCGCATCAAAATTAGTGGCAGATAATCCGTCCAATCTAACTGTAGTATTCAAGGAATTTTGTGCAATAGTATCATCCTGAAATCTTCTATTAGAACTTGTTATGTTCTCTGTAAGTTGA
Source organism: Gillisia sp. Hel1_33_143 (assembly GCF_900104765.1). GTDB lineage: Bacteria > Bacteroidota > Bacteroidia > Flavobacteriales > Flavobacteriaceae > Gillisia. Next base: position 2,969,607 of record NZ_LT629737.1, on the reverse strand, counting down.
CTCATTGGGTCTATTGGCGGTTTTCCACCCATTGGGCTCGCAATTGTAACCTGATGACCTGCGTCTATAAATTCATAATATGGATCTGTAAATTCTCCTATCCATAAACCAGTAGTAGAATCTGTATTTACTAACTCTTTATGTGAGGTAACAATGAACAATATTTTTTTCATGATCTTCATTTTTTAGTTGATTAAAATTAATAATAGTCTTTTTAGGTTATCATTAATTAAATCATAAAATATAGCTTCATAGAATTGTAGCACTAGGCTGCAAAGATTTATAAATAAAAATTACCTAGTGGCTTCTATTATTTTGCTTGCTGTTAAATTTCCTGCTAAAATAGCGCCATCCATATATCCAGGAAATTCCGGTGATGATTCTGAGCTTGAGATCAATAATTTGCCATCGTAGAATGATCTTCTAAAAAGAGGATTACCATTATTTTGATGAGGATAAATAGGCGTACCAGTATCTTCAAATGTATTTTTCTCATTGCTCCAAATACATTCTGTATACTCTAAATAGTTACTAGCTTGTTCCCCAAAAACTTCTTCCAATTGCTTCATTACTTCTTGCTTTCTCACTTCTTTATCTAAATACTTTAGAGAAGAATTCATAAATCCGCAAAGCGCAAATTTAGATCTGTTAGCGTTGCAATGATCATATAATTCTGTAATGGGCCCGCTATTGCTAAAAAGTGCTCCAGATAGATCTCTAATTGTCCAGAAATCATTCTTATAAGTTATTGCCACCTTAATAGAATCTTCCATCCAAGTATGAGTTTGAGTCGCAATATTTAGGAGGTCTTTAGGCAACTCTGGATGGAAAGAAATTTTTCTCGACCATAGTTTTGGGGGTATGGCCAATATTACTTTATCTGCTTCAAAGATCTTACTGGCAGTAACCTTGAAGGCATTGTTATTAAATTCAATTTTTGTCACATGCTGATCTAGCAGAATATCATTTTTATCTAAATGTTGATATAAGGTATTTATAAGATTAGAACTACCACCGTTAATTCTATAGCTTGGAGGTTGTTCAGGTATTTGGATAGCTTGCGCAGGTTCATTAGAAACCGGTTGATAGAAAACCGTTCCATTCATATATTGCTCAAAGGAATTTAGGTTCAATTCTTTTAATAGAGCAGAGATGTGCAGATGTTGAGAGTGAAACCAAGTAGCCCCTAATTCTACAGGAGTATTGCTTTCTCCCAGAACGGTATTAATTCTTCCACCAATTCTAGATCTTGCTTCCAATATCTTAAAAGGGATTCCTTCTTTTTTAAGTCGATATGCAGTTAATAGGCCGGATAGACCTGCTCCAATTATAATGTTCATTTCACAAAATTAATGAAGTAGCTTTATAATAATCTTAATACGATATTAATATTGATAAGATGTAGTGCCTATAATTCGTAGTAGTTGTAGTGGCAGTTTTATAAATATAACTATAGATTTGTATGCTATTAAAAATTCTGAAATAAAAAATGCGCAAACTTTTATAGTCTACGCATCTTAATAATAAATTAGAATAGTTTGTTAAATATTATAAAGCCATTTCTTTAATTTTTTTTTCCTCTTGAACTGTAGTATCAGTTTTGAATTGATTGGAAGTATTTTTGTTACCTCCAGCTTTAATTGCTTTTTCTCCTGCAAAGAATGTTTTATGATCGTCTCCCAGGTCTGATCCAGCCATACGTTGATGCTTTACACAAGCAACTCCTTTCCTAATTTCTTGTCTTTGAATACCCTTAACATAAGCGAGCATTCCATTATCTCCAAAATAGCCCTGAGTAAGATCATTCATATGAAGAGCAGTTGTATGATAGGTTGGCAGTGTAATTAAATGGTGGAAGATACCAGCTTCTTTAGCACTATCCATTTGAAAGGTTTTAATTTTTTCATCTGCACGGAAACATAATTCGGAAGCATCGTATTGCGCATTCATAAGATCATTTCTATCATACTCCGTCATATTCTCGCCTTCAGATAGCATTTCTTCATATACCTGATTGCGGAAATTTAGCGTCCAGTTAAAAGAAGGAGAATTATTATATACCAATTTGGCATCTGGAATGACTTTTTTAATTCTATTTACCATATGTGAGATCTGGTTCACATTAGGCGTAGGAGTTTCAATCCATAAAAGATCTGCTCCATGTTGTAAACTGGTGATGCAGTCTAAAACAACCCTATCTATGTTAGAACCTTCTTTAAATTTATACAGCCCATTAGACAATCTAACGGGGCGGACTAATTTTCCATCTCTTTTTAGAAGCACATCATCTTCCTTTGCAGCATGAATATCTATCTCTTCGGCTTCCACAAAGGCTAAGTATTTTGACGCTAGATCTCCCGGCTCTTGGCTTACAGGTAATTTTTGCGTTAACCCGGCGCCTTCAGAATCTGTTCTTGCTACTATTACACCATTATCTACTCCTAATTCTAAGAAAGCATATCTGATGGCATTTAATTTAGCTATAAAATCCTCGTGTGGAACAGTTACTTTTCCATCTTGATGGCCGCATTGTTTAGCATCAGAAACTTGATTTTCTATTTGAATAGCACAAGCTCCCGCCTCTATCATTTTTTTGGTTAATAAGTAGGTTGCTTCTTCATTACCAAATCCAGCATCAATATCTGCAATTATTGGAACTATATGGCTTTCAAAATTATCTATTAGATCTTGAACATCCTCTCCTTTTTCTAGTCTATTGAATAAGTCATTCAGCTCTATGGCATCTGCCTGTTTTAAGAAGTCATATATTTCTTTAATTAATGAAGGTACCGCTGTCTTTTCATGCATAGATTGATCTGGTAACGGACCAAATTCAGATCTTAAGGCAGCTACCATCCACCCAGAAAGATATAAGTATTTCTTATTGGTAGTTTTATGGTGCTTCTTTACGGCTATCATATTTTGTTGTGCTACAAATCCATGCCAGCATCCAAGAGATTGGGTGTATTGGGAAGGGTCTGCATCATATTCTGCCATATCTTTTCTCATGATGGTAGCCGTGTATCTTGCGATATCTAATCCTGTTCTAAATTTATTTTGAGAGATCATTCTTGCAGCACTCTCAGGATTTATTGCATTCCAGGTATTGCCATATCTTTGCTTTAATTCTCGTACGGTCTCTAAGGCAGAGGTATAATTTGTTTGTGCTAGATTTTTCATAATTTTGTAAGACGTTATTTATTATTAATAGTTAGATCCTGTTGATTGTTGCAGCAATCGCAGGATTGTTTTTTACAAGAGTTGATATGCGGGAATCGTTAGAAATTCTTCAAATCTTTCTGAAATTACCAAATTGTCAAAAAGTTGAAAAGCTTGTTCAAATTTTGTGTTCTTAATATTAGCTTCACCATATTCTGTAAGAAGTTTTTCTACTTCATCATCAAAAAGATCTATATATAATTCCATATTAAACTTTCTGCCGTCATCTAATAGCACTTCATTTTTAAGCCATTGCCATAATTGAGTTCGCGATATTTCTGCAGTGGCAGCATCTTCCATTAAATTGTAAAGTGCTACAGCGCCTTGTCCTCGAAGCCATGCTTCTGTATATAAAATTCCAACATTGATATTTTTTCTAATACCTGCTTCTGTAACACTACCCTTAGGTAATACTACTAGATCTTCTTCAGTTATTTTGATATCATCTCTAGATACTTCCAGCTGGTTAGAAAGTGGCATATGTTTATCAAATTCAGAAAGTGCAACGTGCACTAATGCAGGATGAGCAACCCACGTACCATCATGTCCGTTCTTAACCTCTCGCTCTTTATCTTTTCGTACTTTTTCTAGTGCGGTTGCATTGGCTCTATCATCGTTCTTAATAGGAATTTGGGCTGCCATTCCACCAATTGCAAGAATTCCACGCTTATGGCATCTTTGGATTACAAGTTTGGAATAAGCCTCCATAAAAGGAGAAGTCATAGTAACTTGGTCTCTATTAGGTACTACAAAGTTTTCATGATTTCTAAACTTCTTGATATAAGAAAATATATAATCCCATCTTCCACAATTAAGACCTACTATATGATCTTTTAATTCATAAATAATCTCATCTAATTGAAAACTTGCGGTAATAGTCTCTACTAGTACAGTTGCCTTTAATGTACCTATGGGAATTTCAAGATAATCCTGAGCAAAATTAAAGACATCGTTCCACCAGCGAGCTTCCATATAATGCTCTAATTTTGGAAGGTAGAAGTAGGGAGCGGTATTATTAGTTAGTAAGGTTCTATAGTTATGAAAGACATAGAGTCCAAAATCTACAAGACTTCCGGAAGCTATTTCTTCATTTATCAAAATATGCTTTTCATTGAGGTGTAAACCCCTTGGTCTTACCATTAGAACAGCAACTTCAGAATTTAAATTATAAGATTTACCGCGTTTATGATCTTCTAAGGAGATTGTTTTGTTATTGGCATCTATTAAATTTTGCTGACCTTCCATTACATTTCTCCAGGTAGGGGCGGTACTATCTTCCAAATCTGCCATAAAGGTTTTAGCACCAGAATTAAGAGCATTGATGATCATTTTTCTATCTACGGGACCTGTGATTTCCACACGTCTATCTTGTAGATCATCAGGAATACCGGCAGCTTTCCAATCACTTTCTCTAATAGATTTTGTCTCTGAAGGAAATTCAGGGAACTTACCAGTGTCAAAGATCTTTTGTTGTTCTAATCGTTTTTCCAAAAGTATATTGCGGCTTGCATTAAAATTTTCATGTAAGGCTGTAAGAAAATTTAGAGCATCTTCCGTAAGAATATCCGGATAGTAATTAGAGACGTCTTTAGAGAAATTTAATTTGTAAAGTTTTAAAGCTGTGTTTTCCATGATGTTAATATTTTACAAAGCAATAATATAACAAAGAATTATAAAAAACAAGCGAACGTTCGCTAAATGTAAATATTCACTAATTACCACTATTCGCAAATTAGTTTATATTTGTTCTATGGAAGAAGATTATATCAAGGTTATATTTGGATTGAAGCTAAAGCAGATAAGAACAGAAAAGAATTTATCATTATTTGGATTATCAAAACTCTCCGGTCTTTCAAAATCTTATTTGAATGAGATAGAGAACGGTAAAAAATATCCTAAACCAGATAAGATTGCAACTCTATCTGATAAGCTTGAAGTACCCTATGACCAAATGGTTTCATTAAAGTTAGATAAGAATTTAGCTCCCATAGGCGAACTATTACAGTCTAAAATATTAAAAGAGATCCCGCTAGAACTCTTCGGAATAAAAGAAAGTAACCTTATAGATATTGTATCTAATGCTCCTGCGAAGGTGAATGCGTTTATAAGTACTATTATAGAAATCGCAAAGCATTATAATTTTAGCAGAGAGAGTTTCTTTCTGGCTTCTGTACGTTCTTTCCAAGAGGCTAACAATAATTATTTTGATGATCTGGAGCAGCAGGTTCTAAAATTCTCCAAGGCTTATCAAGTAGATCTTAATAGAAAGCTTACTGCAAATGATCTTGAAGAAATTCTTATTGAAGAATATGGATACAGCATTAATTATAATGAAATTAGCAAGCATGAAGCTTTAGGTAATTTAAGATCTGTATTTGTACCAAATACAAAAACTTTATTACTAGCCAATGAGATAGACGAGGCTCAGCGAACTTTTATATATGCAAAAGAAATTGCTTATAATTATTTGGAGATAGAAGATAGATTACACACCTTTCCGTGGATAAAATTTAATCGATTCGATCAGGTTCTTAATAATTTCTATGCTTCCTATTTTGCGGGTGCCATGGTGATACCTAAGGAGGAATTGACTACTCAACTGGAATCCATATTTGAAAAAGAAACCTTTTATAAATCCCAATTCTTAAGTATGATAGGCAGATTTAATGCGTCTCCAGAATCCTTCTATCAACGCTTAACCAATATTCTACCAAAATCTTTTAATTTCAAGAATTTATTCTTTTTGCGCATTACTCACAAAGCAAATAGCGATAAGTATTACCTTAATAAAGAACTTCATCTAAGCCATCAACATTCTCCACGTGCTAATGAAACCAATGAACATTATTGTAGACGCTGGGTATCTCTAAAGGTTTTAAAAGATATTAGTCAAAGTAATAGTTCTCATGAATTTGACATTCAGATCTCCAATTATCCTAGTCATGATACCAAATACTTGGTGTTTTCTTCTGCTACCAAAGATCCATTCAGAAAAGATCAATTTAGAAGTATAAGTATAGGTCTTTTAATTAATAAGCAATTGGAGCGAAGACTAAAGTTTTTAGGTGATGAGGGTATCAAAAATAGAGAAGTAGGAGTAACTTGTGAGCGTTGCGCTATTGCAGATTGTGGAGTAAGACAAGCCCCAGCCATCGTTTTGGAGAAAGTTGAAAAGAATAAAAAGATAGAATTGATAGTGGAGGAATTAAACGCCAAATTTCAGAATCCTTTAGATTAAAATATTCCTATGATAGGAACTTTTTCAAATGAATGTTTTGCGAGTTGATGTATAATAGCATAAATCATTAACCGGACAAATCCATCTTTGAATTTTTAATGAAATATTTTATTTATCTATTGTGTTCTATTAATTCAGAAACAAATGAATATTAAGGAACTATAACAATAGTTTCTTTGGTATTGGCTGCGTCTGTTAGTCTTATATTAATCTTATTATAGATCCACGAATCGTCCTTCCAATTGGCCTCAATATCCATCTTACCTTTCCCTTTACTACCTATAACTTTAACCGTGGTTTGAACTGTACTATTATCATTGGTGTAGTGCACGTCCCCATTGATAATAGTCATCTTTTCTATAGGTGATATAATCCCAAGTTTAGTTTGTACAGTCTCATTATCATTTACTTTGATAATGGCATTCTCGTAAAGATTTGGATCTGCATAAGCCTGGACAAGATCTGTTGCTATTTTAGAGGCTCCAATGGAAGTAAATAAATATATAACAACACCTAATAATACAAGTGCTAAAGCTATCCATTTTAATCTTTTTTTCATTTTAAAACTATTTCAAGAACAGCAAATCTCAAGAGAGGCATTTATTATTTGCTACTAACTCATTAAATTTAAGTATAATAATATGATTATAAGAGAGTTAATCCTCTTTAAAAAATTTTCCCCGAGGAGCATTACTTTGATGTAACGCAACGTCAGAATGTAAAAATTTTGCGGCTTTTGCAGAATCTTTCACTTTAGAACTACTACGAGCTAACATTTCTTGTTCAAACGTATTGAGAGCATTTTCCCTTACGCCATCTTTTTTCCAGTGCACTATAGAACTACATCCTCTAGCTATCTCTCTAGCTAGCGAAAGTGCGTCTAAAAGCGCCTGATTGGCTCCTTGGCCTTTAAATGGACTCATAGGGTGAGCAGCATCACCTATTAAAGTAACGTTATTTAATTCTTTAAGATCTTCTTGTTTTATAAGATCTCTGTCATACACAGGATAGCCTGAAATTTTTTCTGTAGCAGTATTATTAATGATCTGCGGAATTGGCTCATGCCATTGAGTTTTTATTAAAGCTTCCTCTTTAAGAGCTTGGGCACCTTTGGCACTCAATTTTTTTGCATCTTCTTCTTTCATAGGAAAACTAAGCTGCCACATTATAGCGTCTTTAGAAAAAGGCATCATATAGATACGTTCAGTTCCATTGGCAGTTTGAAAAACTGTTTCACCATCTAGTAAAGGATGAGATGCTATTTGTTTTAGATCACAAATACCTAAAATTACGATACAGTCTAGATATCTCAATGGATAAGATTCATCTCCCAGTAACGCCTTTCTCACAGTACTCCGAATTCCATCTGCGCCAACAACAATATCTGCTTGCACCTTTTTTTCTTCGCCATCAACTTGAAAAAAGAGGTCTATATTTTTCTCCTCATTACTCTTAATATCTATAAGCTTATAATTCCATTGCACGTTTGCATGATCATTAAGTTGATGTAAAAGCGCAGCTCTTAATGCTTGTCTTGCGATGTGTATATTTGAGTGTTTAGAAGGAATCTTCTCATTATTATTTAGCCATTTTCTAACTCCCCATTCGCCTACAACAGTGCCTTCTGGTGTATGTACCACATGTTTTGTAGAAACTACGCCCTCTTCCAATGTTTTTATTCCTAAGGCTTTAATAGCTTTACTTGCCTGTTGCAACGTAAGTCCATACCCTTGAGAACGAGCTTCAAAATTAGCATCACGTTCAAAAATTGTAAATGGAATACCTCTATGAAGGCAGGCTACAGCAAGGGCAATACCGCCAATACCACCGCCTATAATAGCTACCTGAGGGAGATTAACGTAATCTGGTAAAGGTGGATTAGAAGAGGCGAGAAGTCCTGTTCCTTTACAAATTGGACACGTATATAAATGTCCTTTCGGTTTTATAGGAGCTTTACTCTTATGCTCCATTTGTTCAAATTGATCTAACTCTCTGAGATAGCGAAGCTTTACTTTCTTTCGGATTCGTTGACTTTTTTTACCACGACCCTGACATTCGGTACAGCTAGACCAGTTGGTGACTGAGTTTTTAGCCTCTTTCAATTCCTATAGTTTTTAGTCGCTTCCATTTTCTTTTAGGTTGAGGTCTTTTTGCATTTAATAACTTTCACAAGCACATCTAAAACCTGTTACGTCATTTGGGAATTCTAATGGGGTCACACTTCTCCAATTCTCTCCATATACATTTTCTGAACTGGTATATTCTGAGATGTTGAATAGTGCAAAATTATCTTGATTGCTATAAGGTTTAAATCTTGAAGGGTCTTTACCATTATAAAAGCTGAATAATTTCTTTTCAGTAAAAATTTCTTTGGAAGTGGCTAATTCTTTCTTTGTAGGTAATCTATATGCTATTTTTTGATTCTCAACAATATTATTTTTTAACCATAAATATCTAACCATTTCCGTTCTCCAGTTACAATAATCTTCGGCTTGCTCTTTTGATATATTTAATACCGGAGAATATTCAAATTTAGTATTTTCAAAATAATTCTTCTTAGTTAAAAGGCTGCCTTCTCGATCTAAATTTTTTAAATAGGAAGGATATAGTATTATTAATCTATTCAAGATCTTATCTTCAGTTGTATGATATTCTTTAAAAGAAGTAAAACCTTTTTTTCTTAGATCATTTTTAGCGGTTAAATATTCCAGAAACATCCTATTTGTAACCGGGATTCTATCAATAAAAATACTATCTTTTAAAAAAATAGTTCCAGGGGGAGTTTCAAATTTTGCCTGAGAATAGCAAAGAGAAGAAAAACTGAATAGCAGAATTAATAGCGCAAGTTTTTTCATAACAAATTGTAAGCAGTAAGTTTTAATATAATGTAGTTCTATGTGCCTCTAAAATAAGATTATTAAGACCAAATCACATGTTAGATTGATCATTTTCTTCTATTCTTCATAATTCTATTATACATGATCTCAGATAAATTCCAGTTATATGCATCAAAATTAACTGTTTTTGTATATTGAATTACAACAATATCCAAATCTTCATGATATTTAGCAGTAGTTTGATATCTTGGTATAAGCCCTGTATGTTCAAACTTATATATGTAAGAGTAGATATTTCGTGACAACTTTTCAGTAAAAGCAGAACCATCATTTGGCGCTCTAATAAACTTTCCCAGATCTTCTGCTGTAGCTAAATGAGCCGTTATCATCTGCTTTTAGATTATTATCTAAATCTTTAAATAGCCACTCATAACATCATTTAAAGAAACATCTATAATAGCGCCAAGGGTATTTTTCAATTGAAATGGTTCTGAAGTATCAGATTTAATAAATTTAAAATGATCATATTCCAATACGCTATCCATAATTCTACCCAGCAATAACTAATTTTTAATGGAATATTCATAATTTTCACCTGGTTCAAAATTAGTAGGTAGCTCGTAGAATAATTCTAGTTTTTCTTCATCACTTTCTTTTAGATTAGCCCAATAGTTATGAGCATCTATGAAATTAGGAATATTACTTCTATGCTGTACCATCATTTTTAGAGAGATCTTATCCGCATTTTCTATCCTACCTTGTAACTCTGGTCATGTTTCCATCCATACTTTTTTTAAAAAAAAAGGAAATTATAGTACCAATAAGCAGTGCTAATCTTATAGCCCAAATACTTTTCTTATTTTTCATATTTTGGTATTTGGACTTATTCTCGAGATTGATTTCAGGACTTAGGTTTTATAACTTTATTCAATGATTAATGCTAGATGTTCTAATCACTAAAGTTGCAACTTCATTTTAAAACAAAACAACCTTTATTTTATATAAGCTTACAAATTTCCAAATGAAGTTAAGAATTTTTAGTCTCTAAGATCTAATGAGAGCGTAGGGTATTAGCTAGATTTTTATTGATTATTTAATTATTTAGAGCCTAGCTACTTTTCTTTATTGGCAATAATTCTCCATAGGTTAAGCATCTCCAGAGCCATTCTAATGGTCCGAATTTAAAATAAGTTAACCAGATCTTACTTAACACAACCTGGAATATAAAAACTAAAAAGGCTACCACTAAAGTTTTTGACGGACTCATGGTTTCATAAAGCGAAAATCCTAAAGAAGTAAATAAGATAATTCCTATAAAGCTCTGTAAAATATAATTTGTTAAAGCCATTCTCCCAACATATTTTAGAGGAGATAAGATCTTCTTCCAATTCCTGTTATAATATAACCAGCCCAGTAGCCACAAGTAAAATAGACCCATTGCAACATCGCATATAACCATGAGCTTTATGAATATTGGTCTATAAACATCTGAAGAAAAGATCTCATTTTTTACTAGAACGAATAAAAAAAGTACTCGGTAAATATTAGTAATTAATGCCAAGAACAACATAGGAATCTTAATCTTCTCAATTAAGCTATCTATAGTTTGATAGATCTTGATCTTACCTAAATAAAGTCCTAGCAAAAACATAGAGCAAGCAATTGGGGCTAAGAAGCCAAATAGCATAGGGATATTAGTAAGGTATTCTAAAGTCCTTAATTTAATACCTTCTATGTAAGTGCCATTGTTAATGATCTGATTTACTGATGCTCCTGTATAGTTGGCTAGAAAAGATGATGGTTGAAAATCTATAAGGGTGAAGATATAATTTAGAACTTCTTCATAAAATGGGATTACTAGAAAAATTATAGAAAGTGTGATAATAAACGTATTAGATCTTTTAATCATTAAAGTAGTAAACAGTCCTAGGATAGCGTATAAATTTAAAACATCTCCAGACCATAGAAATAGTATATGGCAAACACCAAAAGCAAATAGAATAAGCATTCTTCGTATAAAAAAAACAGAAGTTAGCTTTCCATCATCATACATTTTTAAAGCCTGCATAGAGATTCCCAATCCAAAGAGTAATGAGAATATGGGAAAGAATTTAGTGTAAAAAAATAGCTGAAGTATTTTTACAGAGAATAAATCTATATTAGATGTAAACTGTTGTGCAAACTCATCCTGATTAAGAAACGTGGAGTTCATGATGGTAATGTTCACTACAAAAATTCCAAGAATTGCAAATCCGCGAAAGATATCTAATAGGTCAATTCTCTTTCCGGGTTTTGTGGGATGTTCCTTCAATATGCTTTCTTTTTAGTTTTATAAAATGAATTCGCTGAAAATAGATTCTCAAAATAAGTTTGATTTCTATATTTATCGCTAGATATCTTATTTTGAATCTCGTTAATTTTTGATATTTCTAATCAGCTAATGGTTTATCGGATAAAACATTCTTAAAATAGTCTGCAACTATAGAAGCACCTTTATCGCCACCGTCATCTATATTAGACAATATGATCACACTATAATGATCATCCATAAAATCTAACATTTCACAATGAATACCATACCATCCGCCTGTAATGCCTATAATGGTCTGGTTATATCTAGTGTCCACATCAATTCCATATCCTAAAAAAGTATTATATCCCTTAACTTTAGGGGCGAACATCATCTCTGTGGTTTTCTTTTTTAGCAATTTAAAGTTTCTTAAAGCCTTTGAAAAGGAAAACAGATCTTTAACCGTGGAATAATAAAAACCAGCTGGAGAAGCTTTGGTAAGGTAATAATCATTTTTCTTAAGGATCTCACTTTCTCCAAACATAGTTGTATAACCACTAGCCTTATTTTCTATAATAACATCAACCTCTATTTCTGAAGTATTTGGCATTTGAGCTCTATTGAGTATATTTTTTCTTATATAATCGTAATAACTTAGGCCGGAAATCTTTTCTATTATTAAACCAAGCAATACATAACCAGAAGCGCTATAATTATAAGTAGCACCAGGTTTTGATAATAGTGGATCGTTCTCAAATAGGGGTAAGAAATCTGAAATTTTATTATAAGTTAGAGGGTTTATATTATCTAAACTTGAGACATAAAAATTGTTAAGGCCGGAAGTGTGAGTTAATAATTGATGCACGGTTACAGAATCTCTAACTAATTTATTAGGATAATCTGGTAGGTAGCAACCAATAGGTTTATCTAGCTCTAATTCTCCTTGTTCATATAGTTGAAGTGTAGCTACAGCAGTGAATAGTTTTGTGATAGAAGCGATATTGAATTTTGTATCAATGTTGTTTAGAATATTATATTCAATACTAGAATATCCATAAGCTCGTTCTTCGAGGATCGAATCGTTTTGAGCGATTAAAATGGTACCGGAAAAGTCTTTCTCCTCTAAAAGATCTAGATGCTTTTTTATGCTTGAATTTATAGATTGTGCATTACCAGCAATCATAATAAATAGCATTAGTAACGTAATCTCAGTTTTAGAGTTCATCGATTTTTCTTTTAAATAAATAATTAGCAGATATAATTTCCATTATTAGGTTTTAGTATCTGCTCAATCTTTATAAATACTTTGAAAAGTAAATAATTATTATCAAGTTATAGGTATCAAGTCTTTATTACTAATTTATTGAATTTACATATCATGCAATTTAGATCTGCAAATACTCCAATTAATCGTATAAAAGCATCGATAAACAAATATAACGGTTTAGTTTAATTAATGGCAAAGGAGTAGGGCAGATGCTCCAATATAAATTTGTAAAATTACAGATCTTAATCAGGTTATAAATATGTTGACTTTCAATAGAATGCTTGCTATTTGCGCTTAACTAATTTATTGTGTAATAATTTAAGTATTATAGCTTTTCATTTAGGAAATATTCCTGTTATTCATATTTAAAGATCGAATAATTCCAAATTCCATTCTAAGTATTATTTTTTTTGTGTTCTCATTTTATCCTGCGGATAAAAGAATCAAAGTCAATATTCCCATAAAACTAAAAGTTTGGGTTTATTAATATATCGAAATTTTTTATTTTCATTAGGTACAGTTTATTCTAAAACAACAAAAAAACTTCTTAATCCGGTTAATATGCTTTGTACAGCATAAGAAGCTAAAATTAGCCCCATTATTTTACTAACCACTGTAATTCCGTATTCTCCTACGCGCTCTTTCACTCTGTTTGCAATTAATAATAGAAGGCAAGTTACCGCGATCACTATAAAAACTAATAGGGTGGTAATTGCTTGTTGTTTAAAGTTATAGATATTATTATCTGTCATTAAAACTACCGCCATAATTGCTCCCGGAGATGCTATAGAAGGAATAGCTACCGGAAAGATGGTCACGTGTTTATAATCTTTAATTAGATGTTTTTCAGATTCTGGTTTGCCATCTCCAAATATCATGGTGAGTGCAAATAAGAATAATATAACTCCACCCGATATTTGAAATGCATCTAAAGAAACCTCCATGCCATCCAAAACGACCTGACCAATAACTATGAATAGGAATAATATTAGAAATGCAATTACAGAAGCTCTTACCGCTACACGCTTTCTATATTTTAGATCCAACTCTTTGGTTGCTTCCAAATAAACGGGTACAGATCCTAAAGGATCTATTACTGCAATTAAAAATAAGATGGTAGTTATTATTTCGTTCATCTATTAAAATTTAGAATTCTTAAAATTAAACTTTTAAAATTTTCTATTTTAATTTAGATATTGAAATATTCTGTTCAAAAATTTATAAATAATGATACTAAGATCAATAGTACAGGTAGAAACATCAAACTTTATATCAAAGTAGGAGGTATAGTCAATCTAATATTGCTATGATCTTGGTTTAATCAAACTTATTTTTTCTCTAAAAGCTTAGATGGATTTGAATTTTTAATATAAATAAAAAAGTCATACAGGTCTGAGGTATTTCCATCTAACAATCTAAACTGCTCATTGATTTCTAAAGCCCCAATAGATCTTTTTTCTAAGTATTTATTGAACAATTGATCTTTTAAATATGCATTCTTAGAGGCAGATTTATTATTAAATAGAAGAACAGGAAATTTATAAACATCCATTAAACTTTCTAATGAATTGCATTTCATCAATGATAAAATATTATTGGAGTCTAATTTTCCATTTTCCTTGTCTATTGCGGTAAATTGACCACTGCCTAGGAGAAATCCTAGATTTATATAATTATCTGCAAATATTTCAGTTAAAAAACCACCCGTCCACCCTGCTTTTTTCTGAATATGTAGATCGTGAGCCCAATAAACTATTTTTTCTTTTGGAGTTAATTTGTGATCTACTAATTCAATATTCAAAGCCATTAAACTGTCGCGAACCTTAGAATATTCTAATCCGCTATATTGATCTAGAAAATAAGAATTTTTGAGGATTCTGGAATTGTTCGATATACTTTCCTCTTGTTCTTTAGATACGATCTGGTCAAATAATCGTTGAGATATCTCAATTTTTTTTGTTAATTCAATCGAGTCGCTATTTAATTGATTTAAAAGTTCAGTAGTAGGTGGATCATTTTTAAATTCTTCTAATAATATCTGAAGTGAATTTCCTCCAGATTGTGAATCCACCCCTGTTATTGAAACTTTGTTTTCCGTTTGCTTATTATATTCCTGCAACCATTCTATAAAGGCCAAAAAATCTTCGGTATAATAATTCCAGAATTTTAAATTGGCGATCAACTTTTTTGAATCTCCTTTACCAGTAATTATATATTTGTTTAGTTCTTCCGTATTTGCATAATAGGATTCTAATGCAATACTTCTAACATTATTATTTTTAATCAAAGACTTTATTATCGCTATTTTAAATAAGAATATCTCTTTAGTTCCATGTGTTGCTTCTCCGATGCCAATTACTCTGCAATCTGCATTCTGTTGTGAAATTGAAATACCTACATTTTCGATACTTTCAAGGTCTAACGGTGACACATACTCACTTAGCGATTTTTCTATTTCGATGGCTTCTGAAGAATTTTTAAAGAATAAGATTTCTTTCACTTCTTCCTCATCTATTTTTATTTTAAAATTATCAAACCAAGCATTTCCCTTTCCTTGCATTAATCCACTTAGAATAAGGTAATTCAAATCCTCATTTGCAATTGTTGCAATAGAGACTAGAGTCCAGTTCACCGTACCTTTTAACGGTTGATCATTAAATTTAAATATTGACGGATTTGCACCTTTAATATCATTGTACCCCATCAGTCTTAACATGGCACCCGAGTTTTCACCTTGTAGTGCATGGGTCTTCACCCAAACAGATAACTTTATAGCAGCTCCTTTTTTAACTTTAAGCGGAACTTTTAGCGATAGTGTTGCAAAAGTTTTTACATTTTCTTGATAACCATCTATTCGTAAACTTCTACTGCCGTCAAAAAAGTGAGTAGTGTCTAAATTAACCTTGTAATTTTCATCTACGATATAAGATATGTTAGTATCTAGACCCTTTAAATTGTCTGCTTCAAAACTAAATGATTCTGAATTGAACATTGCCTCACAATCAGAAATATGAACTGCCTGACTAAAAATTTTTAGAGAGCTAAGGAAAGTGATCACTAGTATGGTACTGTATAATCTCATTAGTTGATTCTGTAGGATTTAGTCATTTCTTAGAAAATTTCACTTTACTATAATAGGTCTGAATGAATTAAGCCAAAAATGAAAGTAAGAATTTATTTATTTTTGATATAAGCTTAATAGCTACTTTAATTTCTTAATCTAGTTTATTCTTGTTGTATTTACCAATTAATTTTTTGATTGATTGTAAAGCCAAAATTCTACCTGGCGTTGTATACTTTATAAGGCTCTCAAGAACGCTCTCATCATCATCCGCTTTCTTAGTTACTTTTACCTGTCCAAATGCAGTAGTTTCTGAAATCAGCTCTAATTTATTAAGATCATAAATTATAATTTTTGTCTTAGCGTCGTTATATTTTGTTACAGTTCCTATATTGGGAGTACTCATGGAAGAAGAACCCATCTCATCTTTTATAATTTCAGAATGAATATTTATTAGATAGTCACATTGCGAATATTTCTTGATCTCTTCCAGCTCTGATCTTGTTGGGTTTAATGGCAACTGCTTTTTAATAATTTTAGTTTTCCTCAACTCTGTAAGGTCTAATAGCGAATCGCCTAAGATCTTATGAAATTCCTCTTTGGAAAACTCGTAAGCATCTCTATCCTCATAATTTGTAAAAGGCTCATTTAAGATCCATTTTCCGTTATTAAAGTGGATGTTTTTTCCTTTCTCAAAACTGTAAGTATATTTTGCTCCCCCACAACTGCAAAGTATGAGCGTTAGAACAATTATTAAAAGCCTGTAGATTTTCAATTCAATTTATTTAATTCTTAAATAATAGAAGTTCTGTTATGGACTTGATCCAAACCAGTCCAACTTTTGTAATGCTAGCTAGTTGGTAATTCTTTAATAAAAAGCTAATATAACTATTGTCTGAAGAAAGCCGTTCTCTTTTAATTTAAACCATTAAAGTTTATAATCTCCACATGCCCATTGCATGGTTGGTTTCATCCATTCTGAAAGCGGTTTAAATAGAAAACCGTGATTCAACCCGGTATTCAATTCAATTTCTTTAAAATGCTTAATTTTGCACGTAGAATTTTCTATTCTCGCCTTTGCAGAAACTCCAAACGCATCAGATTTTTCATATATGGTAAGGATGTTCCCGCAAAAGTTAATATTAGGAATATTTACAATATCTTCATTTCTAAAGCTAGCTATAAATACATAATTCAGATCTTCGTTATTAGCCAAAGTAGACACGTATTGTGCAATGTAACCACCTTTAGAAGTTCCCACTATTGTTATGTTATTAGGTTTAGTTCCCGAATTAATTAAACTGTCTATCTGTTTAATTATTCCACTTGCATATTCTCTTGCATTAACGTTGCCGGTTCTTTTTTTACTAATTACTTTAAATCCATTCTTTTGAAACTCACTAATTATCTCTAAATATTGAGTACGTCCGTATACTGAATGCATTTCATTTAAGTCATGTTCTTCCAAAAACCTGTTATGTAAAAAGAAAATAAATTTTTCATCCTTCGTTTTAATAAAGGTGAATAATGCAGCGCTAAAGAGAACACCAATAACTAGTATTATTTTCATACCATCTTTTTAAATGATGCATGTAACCGGCATCATATTTTATTTCGCGCTAAGATTACACTTCAATATAAACTCAGAAGTGTGTTTAGTTTAATTCTAATTTAGAAAGATTGATCCTATAGATATTTCCGAAGCCATTATAGATGCTATTTCCTTCTTCTTTCAAGTGTTCGATAGTCATTACATCAAGTCCATCGGCAGCTCTTTTTTCACTGGTAAAGTAAAAGTTGTTCCTTTCCCAATCTATAAAAGGGCAGAAATCTAGTGCCTGTGAATTGATCATCGCACCCATATTTTTGGACTCAGTCCAGTTATTATTATCATCTTTTATACTAAAATAAAGATCTCCACCACCAAATTCATCATCTCTTCCAAAAGAACTAAATATGAGAAGATCTTCCTTAGGACTTATATACGCGTTAAATTCGAAGTTCTTCGTGTTGATAGTAGAATCTAAAGGCTCTGGTTTTAGATAGATACCTTGTTGCTTTATTGCTTTAAAGATATCTTCCCTGCCTACCCCATCTGCTCTAGTAGCTGTAAAATAGAGATTGTTATTAGCACTTACAGAAGGGTAGAACTCATCTCCTTTAGTGTTTATAATAGTATCTAAGGCAACGGGTTCTGTCCATTCTCCATTTTGCCTATCACTATACCAAATATTATAATCATCTCTGTTTAACTTTCCGAAAATTGGTCTATTAGATGCAAAATATAACCTATCTCCATCAGGAGCTAAGAAGGGTTCTATATCCTGATATTTTCCTGATATTTTTAGAATTTCTGGAGAAATCCATTTTCCGTTGGTCTTCGTGGTTACCGCTAGAAAACGCTTGTGTTGCTTGTAATCACCTATGGTAAAAATAATTTCTGCTCCATCTTGTGAAATTGCAATATCCCGTTCGTATAATTTTGTTGAAATAAAATCTTCTCCAAATAATTCAATATTTTCTGGAGACTCTTCCATATTTAGGTTTCTAATATTGGAATTGCAGCTAATTAGAAATATCATAAGAATGGACACTAATAATGCTCTAGAGATTTTATTCATTTTCCTATTTATAAAAATTTTATTGTCTTTTATACTTATTTTTTGAATGTAGTTTTTAGAATATAAGTATTCTCTAATAAAAGTAATCAAGAGCTATTCAAGCTTAAACTATCTTAATGATTCGCATTATTTACTTTGAACCTTGATATCGCTAATGATTAAAACCTGTGGTTAACATTCGTATTTTTTATAAAAATACTCATTATAATTTTTTATCAAATCGATATGATTTGTCCATCATTTGGTATAATCAATCGGTTTTGATCAATACCATTGGCATCTGCTTTTTGTCTCAAAGAATTTCTAGTAACGGGGCAATGGTCTAAACTCTCTAAGTGAACGGCTATAACTTTTGCATTTTTTGCATACTGAGCAAGTAAAATAGTTTGTTCTTCATTCATTAATATAGGGTTGTTCTCATGTCCTGGCAAAATTGCTCCTCCTGAATTTGTGATAATGATTTCTGGTTTAAAACTAGAGATAACATTTTCTATTTCCGCTATCCAAATACTATCTCCAACGATGTAAATTGTGGGTTCACCTTCTGCTTCTAATACAAATCCGGAAACTTCCCCCATTTGTGATAATATTTCACCACTTCCATGTTTTCCAGCGGTTCTAGTAATAGAAATAGTATCAAAAACCGTATTTGATTCTATTACTTCGGTGTTTACAAATTTTTCATTGGCTATAAATTCTTTATCTGAGGGTTGACAAAATAACTTTATATCTTTTTGAAGTTTATCCTTTGCTAAACTATCAAAATGATCGATATGCTTATGGGTAATGATTACAAAATCTACACCTTCTAAAACACTATCTAAAGAAACCGTTAGATCCACAATTGGATTTTTCGAGATGCCTGCAAAAGATTCAAAGCTACCTTTTGAAGAAAACATCGGGTCTACTAAAATAGTATTACCAGCGTATTTTAATTTAATTGTTGCGTTTCGAATAAGTTGAAAATCCATTTAATATGTTTTAGTTTGGTAAGAGATTATTACTTTAATATCAAGTATTTTTTTTATTAGTAATACAGAGTGAAGAAAGTAATATTCTGTCTACTTTATTGATATTGGTTATTTGAGAATTTAGTATTGAAGCCTTTTTTAAGCCTATTCGATATCGATTTAAAAAGCTAATTATTCAACTTTCTCGCCAACTATTTCATAAGGTTCATCTGGTGTCCCATAGAGAATCATCCTATCTTTAGATACTTCCTTGATTGGAAATACCGTTTTTCTAGTGCCAGATTCGTAAATGGAAATGAAATATGTAAGATCAATTTTCTCGAGATTCATTTTTATTAATTCACTCAATCCTATATTTTTCAAGAGCTGAGGATCTCCTAATTCCTTATTAAATATAACGGTGAACATATCATCGCGCCAATTAAACTGAAACGATAACTTTTGAATTTCTTCAGACGATAAATTTGTCTTTGTAGGTATCAATCTCACATATTCTGTAGAGATCAAACCGTCTATATTATTCACAGTTCCTTGACTTTTTATCTTAAATCTATTTTCATTTATAACTTCAATGAAACTAACTTGTTTCTCGCTGATGATCTTATCTTTCTCAATTTTAATAGGAATGGTAGATTTTAGGGTATCAAACGAAAAGAATTTTAAGGTATCTGAACTTATTTCTAACACTAAATTTTCTGGAATAATATAAGTATCACCCTCTTTAGTCATCATCCACTTCCCCTCTAAATCCTGGGCAGTGCTGGAAACAACAATTAGACAAAACGTTAATAGTACAACTATTTTCATATTTTTTTAAAATTTTGATTTAATACATGTTCTAAGCGTAATTTAAGAAATATGTGTCAGTTTTATATATACGAGGAGAGGTACTATTTGTTCTAAGATACTTAATGAATTAGTCATTATGAATTTTCTAATAAAGTTACAGGTTATTTTAATTGCAGTTATTCTCGACTTATAAGGGTAATATATTCACGGTTCACATCTTTTTCTTCCACAGATAATCCGTAAGTTTTTAGACTATTAATGATATCCCGTTTAGTTTTAATTCCTATAATAAAATCATATTTCGTATCATTATCTTCATTGGCTTTAAACGAAGCTGAAGATAGATTTGATAGCTCATCGAGTGTATTATCTATGGTAAATGCAGTAAAAATTATTTTGTCGTCTGCATCAGATTTAGCTGAAAATCTTTGCTCTAAAGTTTCCTCTAAAAGTGATTCATCTTGTATTGAAACCATATTAATTTTTGTTGATTTGAAGACTGAGTTCTTTTCAAGATCCAATTTGTTTAAAATATTATTTTCGAGCAGCTCTAGATTACTCCCTTCTTCAATATTCTTGTAGAGTAGGTCAAAACGCTTGTCTTGAAAATCAGTAGGAACTTTTATATGATCTGGTTTGATATTTAGAATATCACTATAAATCTCTTCTAAGCTATAAGCTTTCAAGCTAATAATTTTTGTTCCCAATGTTTTTTTTAACTTCTCAGTACTCTTCGCTTCTTGTATGTCAAAATAATTAGCAATTTCATTATTGCTTAAAAGTTCTTTAAAGCTTAACGTATTATTTTGCTCAATTTGAATTTCTGTTTTTTTGAGTTCATTATCCTTATTTTCTGTTTTAGCATTGGCTAGAAATTTGGACATGATCTTAGAATTTAATTTTTTTGGTTCGCCTATCCATTTTATAATTCCTTTATTATCAATTAAAACTGTTAAGGGGTATGTATCTAAACCTTTTTTACCGTCGCCAAAATTTATTTGTGTTTCCTTTGTTAGATCTGTTACTACGATCGATTTAAAATCTATACGTTTTAAACTCCTTTTAACTTTTTCAACAGATTCATCGGTAATTGAAATATAGACAAGATCTTTGTTATTAAATTCACTTTGTATTTTGTTCATGTGAGGTACAGCTGCAATACAAGGTCCGCACCAAGTTGCCCAGAATTCCAGCACTGTAAATTTATTGTCTAAGCTTTTGTTGGTAGGCACATTCTCAATCCAATGGGTAATATTTATTTTAGGAGCTTTTTCATTGACTTTTATATTGGACTGGGCATAAGTACTTCCCATAGTTAGAAAAGTCAGAATGTATATTAAATATTTCATGATTGATGATTCGTTGCGTTAAGTTATTGAACTCAGGATTTTATAAATAATAGGTAATAACGGTCTCGATTACCATAAGGTGCGGGATTAGGGATGTGCACTTGTGTGCTTTGACTTTAATTGTTGGTTAATTTAATTATTTTATTTGAAACCTTATCCATTATTTGTGAGAAGCGAATGTTGGCTTAGTTAGGTTTAATTGGTTATGAATTTTATTGCTTCTAAAATATTTCCATCCAAAAGATAATTATTAAAATTATCCTGTTTTATTACATTAATATCAGGTACAATGCTCTCATAATAAATGCCATTTCTATCACTATTATACGTTTTAGTTAAAGCCATTATAGTATTAAAAGGTAATATTGAAGAATAATTTTCTGATGTAAATCCTAATGAATTTTCACCAATAAAAACTGTTTTAGGTCTTCCCTTAAAAGCCATCGCTACAATTTCTCCTGAACTTGCCGTCACAGCACTAGTAATAATGGCCACTTTAATTTTGTCCAACAATTTACCTGTTGGTGTAATTTGATATTGCTTTTTAGAATCTACTAAATATTTCCCTTTTGACAGACTCTTTATTCCTATTAGATTTTTATTACCATCCAAGGTGCCAGTAATATTGTTATTACCCAGAAAATCATATAACGCTAGAAGCATTGGCCAGGAGTTTCCACCTGTATTAAAACGCAAATCAATGATCCAACCCTCCAAATCATTTCCAGTTTTAATTTCAACAACTTGATTATATAAATTCTGCGCTATCTTATTTACATTTTTTGAATGTAAGTCCGTAAAGAAAAGTGATGGTACTAATATGTATCCAAATTTCTCTTGAATTATTTTTACTTCAAAACCTGGATTAGTATCATATTTCATTTTCCACTGATTACTATAACTTTCCGAAGACACCTTTTTTTGTACACTGTAAACAGTGTTCTCAAAGTAGATTGAACAGTGCGTCGCATCTATTTTTGAAAATAATGGTTCAACTTCATTAAGAGAATTTTTAAAATTGGTATACAAAGCTAAATTTGAAAAAGTTTCATTTTCAATTTCTTCCCAATTCACTGAATCTTTTTTTATGAAGCCCTCTTTTAAGTTTAAGAATAACGTATCATAAAATGCATGTATACTGTCTTTAGAAGTGTTGTATTTCTGTGCATTCATAGAGATTGAAGTGATCAAGATGATCAATAGAGTTAATTTTTTTCCCATACGTTCTTATTCCATTATTTATTCTTTAAAAATCGAATTTAATTTGGTGTTAAGCTCTCTTCAAATACAAGTTGAGGGAGTAAGTTGAAGTAATTATTGACTTAAGCTTTTATAATTTCTGTAAATCACTGATATACTTAGGAAGTCATATCTCTCCGATGATAATCGCAGTTTACAATTTTCTATTTTGAATTATTTCGAACAATTCCTTTTTATAAGTGTCGCCAATGGGTATATCTTTATCTTGTATGTAAACGCTTAAAGAGTCAGTTTTCTTAATATGCCGAAGGGAGACTATAAATGATTTATGGGTCTTTATAAATTCAGATTTTGGAAGTAGATTCTCAATATTTTTTAGTGTATTATTTGTTATTATTTGACTTTCAACTAAATGAATAGCAACATAATTTTTTAGCCCTTCAATATATAATATGTCTTTCACATATATTTTTTCAAAATTATTTTTGCCATCAGTTTTAACGAAAAGATACTCCGAAGAAGTATTTGGTGTTTCGGTTACCGGATCCTGGGATATGTTTAAGTTTTTAACTTTATTAACTGCCTCATAAAAGCGTTCAAATTCAAATGGTTTAAGCAAATAATCTACCGCATTTACATCGTAACTATCCAGCGCAAATTGTGCATATGCAGTAGTAAAAATAATTTTTGTTTTTCCTTTTATAATTTTGGACAATTGTAATCCAGTTAATTCGGGCATTTGAATATCCAGAAAAACTAAATCAATTTTTGATTGTTCAATTATAGATAGTGCTTGTATAGAACTGGTTTTGGTGGCTTCTAATTCGAGAAATGGAATCTTGGCTACATATTTTTCAAGTAATCGAATTGCGGGCGGTTCATCATCTACAATTAGACATTTTAATATTTTCATAGTTTTTTAATAAGTGGCAGTTTTAAGAGCGTGGTAAATTTCCCATCTATTTCTTCAGATTGAAAATCGAAATTATCCTTGTAAATAGCAAATAAACGGCGTTTTAAATTTTCTTTTCCAATACCATTGTGGTTATATTTTTCAGATTTTGAAATTAGGTTCTCGGTTGTTACGATCACTTCTTTACCTGTTATTATTATAGAAATCTTTGCTGGATTCTGCCTGTCGTTTATAACGCCATGTTTAAAAATATTTTCTACAAAATGAATAAACATTAAAGATGGAACAACTTGATTATCAATAGTACCTTCTAAATTATATTCTAAAAACATGGTATCCTCAAACCTTTTTCTGTGTAGGTAAATGTAATCTTCTATAAATTTTATTTCCTTTTCCAAAGGCATCATTTCCTGTTCTGCCTCATAAGTTACATATCTTAAAAGTTCACAAAGCCTATGAATATCCTTTGCAGTGTTTGGCTGCGTATCAATTAATTCTGTGTAAAAAGTGTTTAGCGTATTAAATAGAAAATGTGGTTCTAATTGAGATTTTAAAAAATTCAACTCTGCTTTTTTATAATCTAGCTCTAACTGAAAAATGCGATTTTGATTAGTGATATATTCATAAAATACATATAGTAACGTACTGTATAAAATTCCTTTAAAAGCAAAAAAGGAATTGTCTACTGTATAAAAAAAGAATTTTCTAGATTCTTCATAATAGTTATGATTACCAGTAAAATGGAACAAAACTACCTCTTCAAGAAAATACCGAATCTGACCAAAAACGACTATTAAAATTATAACACCCAGAAAAAATCTTAAATAATATTTCTTTTTTAAAGTATATGGGCAAACCAAATAGAAGTTTAAAAAGTACACCGCAAATGTTGCGGTATACATTATAATTCGTGTGAAATTCAAGGGTGCTTGAAAATTTCTTAAAAATCCATCCATTCCGCCATAAACGTAATCGGAGAAAAAATCCATAAAGATCACGATCAATATGATGGCTATATGAAGGTAACGTTGTTTTTTGACTATTTCCATGTCATAAAATTACCCAATATTTTTCGACGTATTTATTTTTTTTGACAAACTGGATAAAATGCTACACGAAATAGCTTTTTATCATACAGAAGTAGAAAACAACTACCTCTTAAGGTTTGGTGTAACGTTATTTCCGGTTGGTGTAAACTAATTATTTACAGAAGATGTCTTGAATAAATTTGCTTAACAAATAGATAAATCATGAAAACAACATTCTTCTTTTTATTACTACTAAATAGCTTTTTCTTCTTTGGTCAAGGCGTACAAATCAGCGGAATCATCACTGCTGAAAATACCAACGAGAAACTGGCATATGCAACAGTTTCTATATTTAAAGCTGAAGACAATAGTTTTAAGCAAAGCACAAACACAGATGAATTTGGTCACTATAACATATCTGTTGAATCATCTGAATTTTATATTCAAATTAATTTATTGGGTTATAAAATACTGAAATCAAATATTTTACAGAAGAGCAATGGAGATCAAACTCAAAATTTTATTTTACAAGAAGATGCATTTGACTTAGAGGAAGTTGTTGTAATGCAAACAAAAAAATTACTGACTCTAAAGGGTGATAAGATGATATTTGATGTAGACAAAGCAGGCTTTGGAAATGGTAATGATGCTTTGGAAACACTAACAAAATTACCTGGTGTTCGCTTAGATAAAGATGACAATGTAGTGTTTAGAGGAAGTAATAACGTGCAAATTATGATTGATGGGAAGCCAGCACTTCTAAGCGGCGAGGAGTTAAATCAATATTTAAAAACAATGGACGGCAGCAATATAAAATCAGTAGAAATTATAGCAAATCCTTCGGCTAAATATGATGCCTCTGGTAGCGCAGGAATTTTCAATATTGTTCTTAAAAAATCTGCCGCGACTGGTTTAACTGGTAATGTTAGAACATCTGTTGGTTATGCTGAATTCATTAAAAATTATAACAGCATTAATTTATATAATAATACAGACAAATGGAATTTTAAATATGGATTAAGTTATGGTTATACAGAAAGTGTTAACCATAGACAGATTGATCAAACAATCGTTAATCCTGGATATACGCTATTATTAGAACAAAATAACGATTGGTTGCCAATTTCAAACAGCTATTCCGGGAATTTTGGAGTAGGACATGATTTGAGTAAAAACGCAAATATTGGCGCTTCCGTTAGTTATAATATTTACAATAGTAATGAAGTAACCAATGGTAGAACAAATGAGTACGACAATAGAATTTATGAGCGTTACACCATTTTAAAAACGGACGATGCTATTTTAAATAAAACAATAATTGGAACCCTATTTTACAATTTTGCAACTGATAGTCTGGATACCAAGGTAGACGCACAACTAAATTTCGCCAATTATAACAATACAAGTGATCGCCAAACTTCTAATTTTTATTTCAACGCAGATACCAACGAAATGTATAAAAATGATGATCAAATAAAGTACAACAATCCAACAGATTACAATATTTTAAGTGCTAAAATTGATGTAGAGCATAAGCTAAATTCTGCTATAAACTTAGAAACTGGTGCAAAATACAGCTATGTAAATAATGATTATGATATTGATTTAAAAGAGCGCAACTTATCTGGAGATTACATTCAAAATACTAATAGAAGCAACAGATTAATTTATAAAGAATCGATATTCTCTGGTTATGGAATAGCAAATTTTAATACAGGAAAATTCGATTTCCAAGCTGGTTTACGTGCTGAATATATTGATTATAATGCAACTTCACTAACATCTAATACTTCAAATAAAGATCAATACCTTTCATTATTCCCATCTTTTAGTGTGAATGCTAATATGGAAAATAACCAATACAAAATCTCTTACAGCCGCAGAATTCAAAGACCGCGTTATTTGTATTTAAATCCTTATTACGAATATATTGATACTTATAATGTTTCTATCGGAAATCCTGACTTAACACCTCAATTTACCAATGCATTTGAGTTGGTTTGGATCAACAAACAAAAAACATCTCTCTCACTTTTTGCTAATTTTTCTACAGATGAAATGTATCAGATTATTAGTTATAATCCAGAAAATAAAATTACCACCTTGTATTATGACAATATTGGAAGTTCTAAAAGCATCGGACTATCATTTAATACCAATTGGAATGTAAATAAATACTGGGACATTCAATTAAACAGTGAGCTATATTACGGCCAAGCAAAATCAGATTTAGAAGGTTACAAATTTAATGACAGCGGCATCTCTTATTATG
The DNA here is from genome assembly GCF_900104765.1 of Gillisia sp. Hel1_33_143. Taxonomy (GTDB): domain Bacteria; phylum Bacteroidota; class Bacteroidia; order Flavobacteriales; family Flavobacteriaceae; genus Gillisia. The sequence continues at coordinate 2,942,552 of NZ_LT629737.1, read as the reverse complement.
CTGGCTTAAATCAAACTTTTGACTTTGGAAAAAACTGGAACGGCACCTGGAATAGTTTTTACAGTGATAGCGGAAAGTATGGTAATACTACCTTTAAGCCATCTTATGATATGTCTTTCAGTTTACGTAAAGACCTTCTGGAAAATAAAATAAGATTAAATTTAAGTGCGCAAAATGTATTGAAGAAAAGCCAATGGATACAAAATACACAGCAAGACAATGTATCTACCAACTGGATTAACCGCTGGGAAACGAGAAAAATTACGCTATCTGCAACTTATAATTTTGGTAATGCTAAAAAGAAAGAAGTAAAAGATGCAGATCTGAATGATGAGCAAAACAGATTATAAAAAATTGATTTAATCCTTTAAAAAGATCACCAACAAAAGCCAGACTGTCTCAATCCAGTCTGGCTTTTGTTGCTCTACAAGATTCAACTATTATTTTTGAGCGACAGACAAACATTAGGTTTACAGCTCATTCGGTTAAGTATCTAACGGTTTAAATTTTGGTCGACCTAATTCAGGAAAAGCACAATAGTAATGGTTGTATTCATAGTGGTAACGCTAAAATTCAAAGTTGTTATTATAACTCTAATTCCAATGATATTCAAATTTGAATTAATATTTTGAATCAGTCATGATTCGAGAATTTAAATACTCATAAATTTCATTCAATCTAGTTTCTACTAGTTCCAAATTTCTGGAAGCTACAAATAATTGCTGAATTGTTCCTCCGCCTGAATACTCATCTTTTGAGACTAAATTATTGAGCTTCATTTCAGAATCTTTAAATTTTATCCAATTTCGTTGTGCTTGTTTTAAAGTCTCTTTATCCCTAGGATTCAATTTATGAAGTAATTCCTTATAATATTTATTTAGTAAAACATCATAACTGGCGTTTGCATTATATGTTGCCTGAAGCATTCCCGCAGTGGTATAATCATTTTCAATTTCCAAATCCATTTTTTTATTGATCCTGAATTTTTCTATTACGAATTCTAAATTGTTAGAGAATTTGTTAAGTTGAATAATTGAATCTTTATATTTTCGAGTTTCAAAATCAACTTGTTCTAATAATTCTGCTTTCTGGGCAAAGGTATTTGAACAGAGGATTATGGATAAGAATAGGAATATCTTCTTTATTTTTTTCTAAAAAATTATACTTAACTGTCACTTTGTTATACATATTGTGCGATGGAGAAAGACCACATGTAGGCTTAGATTTAAATTACTACTAAATTTAATTATTTTGTATGGCTTACGGCCCATTCTTTTTGATAAGCATTCTTTTAAGTTGTTTTTGTTAAATAGCCATGTTGAATAAGCTCCATTTTATCTGTAATCTTTTTGAGACCTGCATTTTTTAGAAATAGGATTTTATCAGACACTCTCATTACATTCTCATAGTCATGATCTGTAATAATGAAGCCTTTATTTGGTTTTTCATCAGTTATATATTTTATAATTTGCTCTCGAACTATAGGACTAACGCCATTAAATGGCTCATCAAGTAAAACAAAATCAGCTTCTGAATTTAGTAGTAGTAATATTTCTAAAATTCTCTTTTCACCTCCAGACAGTACTTGATATTTCTTTTGTAATAATGGTTTTATGAATACATTTTCTTTTAATCGAGCTCTTTTATTTACTGGAAGAAATAAATTTATAATAGTTTTTATCTTAAAGCCTTTTGGCAGAAAATTATTCTGGGGGAGGTAGTTTATCACTTTACTGGATTCTTTAAAGCTCTGTAAAATCTTTTTATTAACTCTAATAAATTTATTTTCAGCATTTTCAATTCCAAAGATTATTTTTAGCAAAGTAGATTTTCCTGAACCATTTCTACCAATTAATCCAACGATTTCACCTTGTTTGCAAGACAAAAAAATGTCTGTCAAAATTAATTTATCTCGATAAGTTTTTCTGACACTATCAACATGAAGATTATTCATAAGAGTGAAAAAATTAGAAGATTAACTACCCCAAGAATTATTGTAGAACACCATAAACCTATCTTACGAAATCCAAGATTGAAATAATAATAATACTCATTATTACCTTTTACCTCATAAATTAAATAATGAATAATAGGGCTAATAAGAACATAAAATAATCCAGTCATTTTATAATTATTCATAGTTATACTTAATACAGTAGAAATAAGTATTCCTACTAAGAAAATATGTCTTTGAAATAATAGTATGTTCTTTATAAGTCTAATTTTCTGATTTTTTATATAAGACTTCTCCAACATTTTTGTTTAGCTTAAGTTGTGGGAGAAAGCACTTGTTCTCTTAGTTAGTGTTACTTATTTCTAAAATAGTGCTTTGCGCTCGATCGCCATTATTTGTGCGTAACCAATTTTAACGATCGCTTTTATTTGTATTTGCTCAACTCTAAAATTTTATGGGCTTCAAGATTTGTCCAGTTGCCAGCATTGAGATTTTCGTTGTTAATCAATGCTGTTAATACCATGTCGTAACCTAATGAATAGCCGCCCCAAATAGGATATTTTCTCGATCCAAACATAACCTCCATTTGATAGCTCATGTCTTCGCTTTTTAAGTTAGGTTTAATTGTTTTCCACAATTCTAATTTTTGACTTTCTGTCAAAGCTATTGTCCAGGGAGCTATTACCGTTGGATAAAGCAAATGAGCGAAATAGTCACCTCTACCTTCAAATATTAAGTAGTCAAGTAAAGTCCATTTTGGAAATTTTCCAAAGTTTAAATTTGTCCAATAAGCGTGATTAAATTCGTGTGCAACTGCATACTCAAGCATATTTTCCCAACCTGATATTTCAGGTTCAATCGTCAAAATAATTTGTTTAGAACCCGCTGTTAACCCCATTATTCCAGTCATTCCATCTATAATTTCTCTGTTTTCAGGATTTACTGGGATTATATAGATGGTTAAACTATCGTTACCAATTTTTTCTCGGCTCATTTTTAATGCTCCAATTATCTTATTTTTTATTAACTCACGATTTTCCTCAATTTTTTCAATTGATTTTTTAAGTTCAGAGGTATTATTAATTGGTGCTGCAAAAAAATCTTTAACGATTAAGGCATATTCACTTTTTTGAAAGTGCTTTTCAAAGATTGAATTCTGTATGATCTCCTTGTAAATGCTATCTCTATTTTCATCATCCAAGTTCACCTTTTCTATGTAAGTAGTGTAATTGTCAGTTAAGAAAATAATTTTGTCTGAAGTAGTTTGTCCAAAGGCTGGAGAGAAGTTTGCGGATAATAGTATAGCCAACAGTACAATTTGAATATTCCTATTTATCATTAGTTCCGTTTTAAATATGACGATTAACCTGTTAATATGTTACTTTTTATTATGCCTTAAAGTTTCTGACAACTATCTCTATTAAAACGAATTGCGGGAGTAAGGAGGATAGTTTGTTTGCTTTGTTCTTATAAATTTGGTTTCATCAAAATAACTTCTATTTTATGATAACAGTTGTTGTAAATAGTATTTAATCCTTTAACATCCATTTAAGTAGATCTTCTTTGTCAATTATAGACCAGCTATGTGGATTTTTAGTTCCATCTGCTCTAAATCCTTTATTCTCAGTTGCTATAAATTGAACATTTTCAAAGTCTTGGGAACTTAAAAAGTCTGATAATCTTTTTATATGAAAGGCATTCATTTGTTCATAATCAACACCCATATTTTCTTTCCACCAAACTTTATCTGGCTCTGTATAAAAACGAATTTTTGTCTTCTTTAAATCTTTTAAATTTTGAAAATCTTTAGTTTCATATGTAAAAGCAGCATACTTTTCATAAAGAGCTATAGTATCATTTGGATTTCCCAATTGGTCATGAAAGTAATTAAAAATAAAAGTGCTTTCTCCAACCGAAGCTTCTGAAAATTTTCTTTTAATATTTGACTCTGCAATACGGTATAATGCGGCAAGATCAACTGGAGAATCTACAATGAAAACACCGGCAGGATTTAAATTGTATTCTGATTTTTGTGAAAGATAATTACTAATTAGTAATGCCATATTTCCTCCACTAGATAGGCCACCAATATAAATATTGTCTGATGGTAAATTATTTGAAGTAAATAATTCTTGTAGAGAAAGTGCTAATTGCTCTTTTTCATCTTCCTCTAACCATAATTTACGATTGAAATTTAAATACGCAACTGCAACGTTTTTTTCAATTGCTAAGTTAGTTATTTGGAATTCATTTTCAATTCCTTCAGCGTTTTCCGGAAATCCACCGAAAAGCAATAAAACGCCCTGTGTGTTAATCGGTTTATATAAATTATAGTCTTCATTTTCTATTAAACTGTTGTTCCCTTTAGCTTCTTGAGCATAGTTTAAAATTGTAGAAAATATAACAGTGATGAATAATAAGTTTTTCGTGAATTTTTTCATATAAATATTATTTTCAAGGGTTTTGGTTAAGACAAGTAGCGCAGAGTAGGGAAGGGAACTTGACGGTTAGTTTAAAATTATTGGTTAATTTAAATATTTTATTTGAAAATCTACTCTTTAGCTATGGTAATCATTGTTATAGCCAATATGGTTTATTCCTCTAACCAACTAATCAAATCAAAAGGGTTAGAACTATGACTTTTGTCTTCCACAAGCATTATTTGTTCCAAAAGTCTCATTTTATTTTCTCCTTTAATTATTGTGTCAATTTGTATTGATTCCCAAATTACTCCACAAATATTTTCATCATCAAAATCTATATAGTTAAATTTAAAATGATTGTATCCACTTATCGGAGAATAAGTTTTACTATATGAGCTATCCTTATTTTTATGAAAAATAGTTAACTCAATTTTTCGGCTATTAAACTTTTTCAAAGTATCATAACAGGAATAGAAATCTAGATCTACTTTTCTAATGGTATCATCAAATTTCAATTTTCCAAATTTGTAAAAATTACTATTTAAAGTATCTAATATTCCATTTTTAAATTTTTTATATTGATTTTGTATGGAGTCTCCATTGGAAAAATATATACCTCTGTTTCCAAACTATCAATCTCCACTTGTTTTTCAACTAACCAAATTCTATTGATAATAGATTTTTCATTTTTAATTTGCTTTAGTTTATTAGCTTTTTTACAGCTAAAAGAACAAAGAAGTAATATTATTATTAATAATCTCAATTTCCTTAATTAGTATTTGCCAACGGTCTCTGGTGTCATAAGCTGTAAGAGTAGGGAAGCGAACTTGTTGTTTTGTTATTTTCTTTCATAGGAGATTTAAATACTCCGTATCGATAATGTTTGTAATTGTAATACCGTTGTAGGCAACTTTTCTTGTATTAACAAGGGCTCCAATACATAATCTTTATTAATTTCTCATCCTTAATAAGAAAAATAAATCCATCTTCTTTAAATTTATCTTTATTTGGAATAAATACGATTCCCGAATCGTCTTTTAAATTGTTAGGAATATTATTCCCAAATATTTCATTTAATTGGTCCAGAGTGGTTTCACTATTTAATTGAAATTTATAATAAGTAATTGAAGTAGATTCATCGTTGAAATTAACTACGTCAAGAATGAAATTGTCCTCTTTATTTCCTGTAAATTTTATATTTTGATACTCTAAGGTTTCAAAGTCTTTCATTTGTTCATCTGTAGAGAGAAATCCACATTCGTAATTAGGATTGTAAACTTTTAATGGTTTTCCCAAATCTTCAATTATTTGGATCTTTGAAGAGTAACATGATATTTCCTTATACATCAACTTTTCAAAGTCAATATTTTGAGATTTTATATTTTGAATACTTAAGATTATTACTAATAAAAAAGTCAATGATTTCATACTTTATTTTTTTTAGCTTGTTCGTAATAGTCGTAATAAAACAAGTGGAGTGGAGTAGGGATACTTACTTGTTGACTTAGGTTTTAATTTTTGAATAATTTAATTATTTTTTTGAAACGCTCCCTGTTTATTGTGATAACATTTAGTGGTACGTTGTTATTTACTCCTTACTAAATAGAAATTCTTTACCACCTTGTTTCATTATCATTTCTTCAGTTCCTGTTTTGAATTCTATTTTCACACCCGCTTTTTCAAAGACAAAGGTATTTTTTGATCTTGGTTCTAAAGGGAACGCTGATTGACCAGTGGCTTGTGCTAACAAAGTAGAGCCTTCTTTTGAAATGATAATTTTTGGTGGAATTTGTAAACTTGAGTATGTACCTAAAAATATTTCTAAATCTTTTTCTGTTAATTCTACTGTATTGAAATTCGGTAAATCAAATCCTTGTCCATAATAACTTCCTAGTACAGCTAAGAGGATATCGTCATTTTCGTAGTTTATTCCGTTCGACATAAGGCTAATGGCAAGTTTATCTGCAGGAAATAACCTGGTTGAAGATCGAAAACCATCTACGCCACCAGTATGGCCATAACTCAGTTTATCAGCATAAGGGAATCGAAATAGTCCTAAGCCATATCCATTTTCAATATTCTTCATTTGATCCAAACTACTTTTAGTAATAATATTTTCATTAAATAGTGCCATAATAAAAACATTCAAATCACCAGGAGTTGATACAATAGCTCCAGCACCTTGTGGAATAGAGATATCAGTTTCTGTTTCTTTATTCCATTTTCCTAAATAAGTGTATGAATAGGCTTCATTATTTTTAGAATCTATTTTTCCTCCATAAAATGTATTTGTTAATCTCAATGGATCTGTAATTTTTTCTTTCAGTAATTTTGTAAAAGGTTTTTTATAAACGTCCTCTAGAATATATGTTAATAAGACGAAATTGGAATTACTATATTCACTTTCTGAGTTTGGAGTGAAGTCGCTTGTATAGTTTGCAATCCTTAGAATCATTTTATCCTTTGGCTGTTTTATTTGATTCCATTTTAAGTAATCTTCATTTCTAGTAAAATCATGGATACCGCTACTATGGTTTAATAAAGATTTAATTGTTATCATTCCTGAATTGACTACTTCAGGATAGAAATCTTTTAGGCTTTGATCCAAATTTAATTTATTTTCTTCAACTGCTTTTAAAACCAATGTTGCAGTAAACATTTTTGAAATTGAACCAATCCTATATTTAGTATTTCGATTGGATTTAATTGAATCCTCGAGGTTTTTAAAACCTATAGTTTTTTCATAAATACTATTTCCATCTTGGGAAACTGCAAGGCTTCCCATGAATTTATCGTTTTGTTCCAGAATTTGGAAAAGACTATCTAACTTTTTTGTGTTTAGTTTTTGGCCTACACAAATTGCAGACAAAAGAATAAATGATGTTGTGATAATTAAGTTTTTCATTTCTTTATTTTTTGTTGATTGATCTTTTAAGTTTTAATAATAGCGTTATAAGTAAGTAAGAGAGTATAATGGATATGAGCATTACAGGTATAAACCAATTACCCAAAACTTCAGAAATATTTGGGTTTTGTAAATAACCTTTATTCAACTTACCTAGCACCATAAAAGAATCATTTTTCATAAATAAACCAACTTCATCTGGATTATTGAACTTTGCGTAAATAAGAAATACGAAACCGAAAAGAGATAAATAGAGTATCCCAAAAATCAAATAAGAAATTCCATTTGATATATTTAGAGCTAAGGCTTTAAATAAATGAATTGGATTGAAAGTTCTGGTTGCCTCCTCCAATTTTTTATCTGCGATTAAAGGCTTCAAAACTTCTTCGGGATTCCCTAATTTGTCTAGAATGTCTACAATTTTAAAAATTTCGTTTTTTTGATGTTGGTGTGCTAAACCCTCGAAAATATGGCTATTAAATTCTAATAAAACTTCTGTTTGATCAGTTTCAGATAAAGGCTTAATCATTCTTTCAATTCGCTTCATATAGCTTAAGTAAATGCGTCTTGAAGCATCTTCCTTAAATTGAATTTCTTTTATTTTCATTTAGATATTTTTTTGATAGATGATGATAAATCTTCCCAATAAGCTTTCATTTGTTCTAGGGTTTCTTTCCCAGTATCTGTAAGACTGAAATATTTTCTGGGAATTCCAGATTCTTGTTCTACCCATTTAGATGTAACAAGGTTCTCTTTCTTTAATCGATTCATTAAAGGATAAAAAGTTCCTTCTGCAATTTCGATTTTAGTAAGTTTTTTAACCTCCTCAATAAATTCATATCCATAGAATTCATTGTTTCTAAGTACGTTCAGGATGATAAAAGTCAATGTTCCTTTCTTAACCTGAGATTGCCATTTAGCTATAAAATTTTCATTCATAATTTAAAGGTATAACAAAATACATAGTTATACAATGTATTATTACATAAATTATAATTTTAATGGATACTCTTGAAAATTAAAAGCATACACCGGTCCTGATTAATATAAATTAATGGAGTAGGCAGTCCAGCGTTTTTGCTTTTTACTCGGTTACTAAAATAAAATGTTTAATCAGAAAGTACGCTATTTGCACTTAACCTATCATAGCTGTTGGCCTTTTATACTGACTTTAATATCCTAAAAAAAGCCCAATACGACTATTGTCCTATTGGGCTTAAAAGTTTTAAATAGAATTAGTTCTAAGAAGGTATAATTTGCTTTTCTTTTAACGTATCGAATAAATCAAAGAATGAATCTCTTGTATCTTGATATCCTTTAAACCCAAATTTTCTACTTTTAGACATATCTGTCATCACCTCAATAGGACGTCTCAGATCTAGATCAGTATGCCATGGAGATGCTAATTTATTTAAATCAGATTCTTGAAGATTATACTTCTGGGAAATTTTTAACCATGACTTTTCATCTCCTTCCATAATTTCTTCCAGGCTTCGGTTATTTTCATAAAATCCCTGATATTCAATATCAAAATATTCCGCTATTTGCTTCCACAACCATTTCCAACGAAAAACATCTCCATTCACTATATTGAAAGCTTGATTTTTGGCTTCAGGAGTTGTTGCTGCCCAGTGAAAATGTTTTGCCAAGATATGTGCATCTGTAACATCAGAAATTCCATTCCACTGCGCTTCGGAACCAGGCCATATTAAGGGTGTTCCATTTTCTTTACATATACTGGCATATACGGCTAAAGTGGTTCCCATGTTCATTAGATTCCCAACAGCTTCCCCAATAACGGTATGTGCTCTATGAACACTCCATGTAAATCCATCACGTTCTGCACCTGCAAAAACTTCATCTTCTTGAGCGTAATAAAAATTATTTATTTCTAATCTTGGATGTTCCTCTCTCACCGGAGTAACAGGGTTAAAGCCTTCTTGAGCATAGGCATCAAAGGGTCCTAAGTAATGCTTCAATCCCGTAACTAATGCCACATGCTGTACAGAATGTTTGGGAGATAATACTTCTAACATGTTACGTACCATCCCACCATTCACTTTAATATTTTCTGCTTCCGTTTCCTTACGCATCCATGCAGTAAAAAAAACATGGGTTGGATTTATATGTTCTAATGCATTTGCGAGCGATTCTTTATTAAGCAGATCAGCTTTGATATTTTTCAAACCCTTTATTTCTACATCTGAATTTTTTGTTAAACCGTAAGTGGTCCAATCATTAGCAATAAGTTCTCTAGCTAAATTATTTCCGGAGATTCCACTTGCTCCAACTATCAATGCAATTTTTTCCATAACTATTATATTTTAATTCGTTAGCTAAATTACTTTGAAATGGAGAGCTATACATTGATCTAAAACAAGAAATAATCTTGATGTAGATCAATTCTTAGTAAATTAATTTTAGATATTTTTTTTAATTCTGCTAATAGTTTCTGGAGTCACACCTAAATATGAAGCTATTAGATGTTGAGGAATTCTTTGAGGAATTTGAGGATACATACTTACCAATTCTTTATATTTTTCTTCTGCGGAATAAGTATTTGAACTTATCAATCTTCGATCCTTAGTGACTAAACTATTCTGATATAATATTCGAAAATAGCGTTCCATAACAGGGATTTCTTCTAATAATCTTTCATAGTTTGGTTTAGAAATTACTAAAACTTCACTATCTTCTATTGCGTCTATTGATAATATAGATTTTTCACCACATATAAAACTTCTAAAATCTGATACCCACCAGCCTTCCCATGCGAATAAACTTATGTGTTCATTTCCTTTATCATCTAACGTATAAGATTTAATAATACCTTCTGAAACAAAAGTCAGATTTTTACAAAAATCACCCTCCTGTATTAGAAATTGACGTTTACGTATTTTTTTATGCTCAAAGAACATAGGTATCCGTTTGCGGTCATTATCAGTTAATTCTACTTTCTCCTGAAGATGTTTTAACAGTTTATCAAACATTAAGATGTTTTAAATTGATTATAACAAATTTACGAATGTTTAAATTTTTACGTGTTTTTAATAAAATGAAATTTTATGAACACTTGGTAGCTAATGGTCTTGGTTAAGACAATTAGTGTGGAGTAGGTATATGGACCTATCGATTTACGTATTTTCTTTCTTAGGTTACTACATTACACTTTTTAGAGAACACCTGTTAATTATGATAACCGTTGTTGGTAAATGGCGTATTTTCAGGTGTTAAATCTAGATTTGCTAAAACATTTTTTAAATCTAAAAGTGACGAATGTTCGATTAAGTCAGTTTTAATTTTTAATTTTTTTGAATCAGTCCTCAGATAATAATTTCCTGCACTATTTTCAATTGAATTAATCTTTACAAGATCAATTTTAGTTACAAACCCGTAAAGTATATTTTTTTTAATAGTTCCGCCTTCAATTTTCAGGTACTGATTAATTATATCGTTTAAAAAATGTGAGATATATAAAATTCCTAGACCTATTAGAATATAGTCTGACCATCTTAAATTATCATCATCTATCAAATTATATATTCCAAGTGCAGTCCAAAGTAATCCAAGTGCTAAATTACTATAAAGAGTTTTTTTATTAAATCTGATTTTCATTTTTTTTGTTTTCTATTTTTACTAACGGTTTCGATTAATACGAGTTGTGGAAGTATAGACGCGGAATAGTTGGCTTAGGTTTTAATAGTTGGTTAATTTAATTATTTTTTTGAAATGATATCGGTTATTTGTGATAACCATTGTTGTAAACTGGGCCTATACGTTTGCTTTTTTATTTCTTTTTCTAAAAGAAAAGCCACCTTTTAGAATAGGTGACTTTAATGAGAGGTACTTCTAAATTTTTAATTCTCTAAGACATATTTTCAAATGTAGCATACTCCAGTTGAATAATTGAAGATTCTGAATCCTGCACTTCCTGAAATACTGTATTAAAATCGTCAGAATTATTTAAAATAATTCCATTACGATGGGCCTTTAATGTAGAGAAAAACTTCACTTCGAACCACACTTTGTCTAATGTTTTCTGTTCTTCAGCAGTTAGTTGTTCGGTCCCGTCAATAATCAAATTCATTTTCTTTCGAGCTAAATTTTTAATTTCCCCAGATGCTTTAGTCCCGGTAGGCATATTACGTATGGCTCCAACGACATAAACTATTTTTCCGTAATAAACTTTGTCAACGTATTCATTTCCATATTTCAGTTCGAATAGGGAAGGATCTTGTTTCATTTCTTTAGTGAGGGATAATCTCTCTTCGGAAGGAGGTAGGAAGCTACTGCTACCTTCTTTATACATGTTATTTAAAGTAAGAACTTGATCTTCGGTAACCGGATACTGTTCAATAATTGATTGGTAAAGTTCTGAGCTGACCGCGAATTTCGTTGCAAATTTGTTGTTAGGGAAGTAATATTCGTAAAAGTTGCGATGGGGCGGTACGCCTTCAATAGGATCAGCATCGTTTTGCCAATTAGCATTATGAAAGAACGATTCATCAATTTTACGATAATTTCCTTCTGGATTAGCAAAAGGATTGGCTAAAGGAACCTGGTTGTTAGTTAGTATTGATGCACCAATACCTTCCATGTAAGGATACACTTCTTCGAGAATAGTTTCGCCATCTTTTTTGATCGTAACTGTTCTTGTTCCAGCAATTTTATTGAAAATTGTTGAGCTTGTTCCACTATTATCAGCCCTGGTGAAATCTATTGAAGTCAGGTCACCTTCCTCATATCTATAAATTGAGGTACCTTTCTCACTGTAAACCTTTTTTTCTGAAGCCAAGCCATTCTCATATAAAGTCTCAAACCATAGATCATCTTCAGGAGTGTAATATTTAGACCAAAGGGGTTTATTGTCTTCACTGCGGCTCACTTCCATATATAAGTGCTGTTGAGGATAGCTAGAATAGATTTTAGCAGATTTAATATAACCGTTTTCATAATATTCAAACTTCTCAGATGGATTGTCATGTTCACGTTTAGCCTCCTTGATCCAACCGTTAGGATAATTGCTGATGACCTGGAAAAAATCATCAGATTCTATAGCATAATCCGTTTGGGGAATATTTTCTTCCTTCTGGCAGGAAGACAATAAAACTGTAACTGCTAATAGTACTGAGCGAAAAATAAAATTATTCATTGGAGGGAGGAGTAAGTATTGAGTTTTCATATATATGTATGTATAAATATATGAAGTAAATCTCTTATCAGATTATTTGTTGACGAAAATAGTTGATTCTAATAATTAAAAAACAATTAGTACAGAGTTTTTCATAAAGTATATTGAATTTATATGTCAATTGATTTAGAATTTTCTCTGGCTATTGTTTAGATAGTGATTGTGTAAGGAAGGTTGCGTGTTTGTGTGTGAGGATTTTCCGAAGAAAAACATGAAACTAGCAATCAAAGAAAAGACCTAACGGTTAAACTAAAACAAGCAATGTTTTTAACACGGTGTTAGGCAAAGTTTATTTTTCTTAGTTATTTTAGAATGAATAACCAACATTAACAAATACTCCATTCATTGTGGGAGTTATTTCAGTTAGGATGAAATTTGAGTTAACCTTTATTTTGGCTCCTAAACCAACATTCACAGTTGGTAAAAACCCAAAATCTTTTTGACTTCCAACAATTTCGTAATCCTCAATAATATAGTCGTTCATCATTAATACAGCTGCTCCTGCACCAAGATATCCATAGAGGATTATATTTTTTGAATTGGTTTGAAACTTAATTCCTACGGGAATAATATTTAACATTTGCCATCTATAATTTGATGTTCCATTTTGATATTGGTTATTCCATTTTTTATCACTGTCACTCCAATGATGATATACAACTCCAGTTAAATATGAGAATGTATTTGATTTCTCAATAAAAGTTTTATTTCTATATACCCCAATTCTAAAATGTAATTCTTCCGATTTCAGACTTAATGGAATACCTACTAAAATATCATAATTATATTCAAAGGGTTCCTGATATAGTTCAATTGGATATTCATCCTGAAAATTCCTGTTAAAGGAGATGATATCCTTACGTATCGATTTTTCACCAAAACTTAACTTATTGTTATTTTCTGCTTCTAAATTTTCATCCTTTTTAACAAAGGATATATAATTCTTAAAATTACTATCCTTTTTAGAATAATTTTTACCATCTAATTTTATCTCATTTTTCTTAGGTTTTACTAAGTGTGCTTCTCTTTTTGAAGTATTATTTGTTATAAAAAAATCTTTTAAACTATTCTTTTTATGGCGCCTAACGAAAAGATCAATTTTGCCCTTAACAATTCTTTTTGCAAATATATATATACTGTCTTTAGGGGTTTTATTATCGTTCTTAATTCTCTTCCTCTCAAAAACCCGCCCAGAACTGAAACTAAAACTCAATAGCTCATTAGGGTTATATTCTATATTAGTTTCATCCGTTAAATTGCTTTTAAAATAAATCTTATAAGATAATTCAGAGTCAATTTGGTTAAGAATAAATCCATTAATAGTATCCTTATTTGTAGTTAATACATATCCTGAATTATATTTGTCTTGAGAATATAAAGAATGTCCAAACAGTATAATCAATATCAATAAATTGATTTTTTTATTTTTCATAAAATAGATGAGTTTATTTTTTTGGTTTTTATGTATCACTTAGTAACTAAAATATTTACTAACGGTCTCGGTCAACATAAGTTGCGGGAGTAGGGACGCGGACTTGTCGGCTTTGTGGTTTTTTACTTGGTGTCTAAAATAGCACTTTTCACTCGATTGCCCGCTATTTGCGCTTAACCGATGTTACATAGCGTATTTGTATTCTTTAACCTGGAATCTTAATGTATCTGTAGTAATTTTAGTTTGAACCAATTCCATTTTACAGTTTTGAGAGATCCTGAAATTTCTAATTGAATCTAAAACTCTTATTTCAGGAAATTGTCGACTAGAGTTTTCAATTATTTGAAATTGTTTTGTGTGCTTTTCAAATTCTCCTTGACAATTTGTATCAGTTTCCCCATATATCGTTTCTATATCATATTCTTTCAATATTCTTAGTAAAGATTCTTTTTCATTTATAAATAGTGACATACTAACTGAATAATATGGATTTGGTTTGTTATTGTTTGAATATGAAAAAATCAATTTAAAGGCACTTTTTGAATTACTTATTCTGAATAAACTTGAGTCAATTTCTATTTTATCTAATCGAACAGCATCCGTATACAAATCGTTGTTTTTTTGAAATTTTCCTATAATTTCATGATTCTGATTATTTATCAATATGATATTATTATTCAAAATCGCATAACCATCTCCTTCTTCATTAATGGTCGGAATTACAAACAATGTTTCTTTACCGAAATCATGATGAGTAATTAGTTGGTCAAAGCAGTCAGCTTTGTCAATTTCTAACTTATTTAGAACCTCTTTCAAAAGATCATTTTTTTCGTTCTGAGCAAAACTTGTCAGATAAGAAGTCAGTATAATTAATAGGAGTAGTCTCTTCATAAAATATGCTATGTAACGGTCTCGGTTAACACAAGTTGCGGGAGTAGGGACGCGTTCTTCTCAGCTTTTTTGGTTTATACTTGGTGTCTAAAATAGCACTTTTCACTAGAATGCCCGCTATTTGCGCTTAACCGATGTTGTGGTGCGTACTTTTGCACTATCTTATTTCGTTTCCTCTTCCCAATCCGCAGGCGGTGGCGGCGGAATATCAAACTTTTCATTCAGCCATATTTTCAATACAACACTGTCCGTTAACTTTTCGTATTCATTGACTACTCTTCTCAATGTTTTAGGAAATCTTTCCATTTTACCATAGTCGTAAGAAATGAAAATTATTAATTTTTCTGGACTAACGCTCCAAGATGGAATTTTACCGTTATTCTCAAAGTCTTTTTTCAGAACATTTGCTAAACTATCTAACGGATAAAAAAATCTGTCTGATTTACTAATCGTATCATTATGTATTTGAATTGTATTTTTCTGCTTAATTAATATACAACCAAAATTTTCCCAACAAGGATTTCTAAAATAAACAGTTTTAATTTCCGCGGCAGATTTTAAGGTAAGTTTCGGTAAACTATCATTACACGCAATTCTTTCGGTTCGTTCCAGTATTTCTTTCCAATTATCAAATTCGTTCAGCTTTATTTCAACTCCTATACTGTCATTTTCATTTTCGAAAAGCCCGTAATCTTTTTCAATTAATTTTATTGGTTTCTGTTCCGCATTTTGACAGCTGAATATTGCCAAAATCAAAATAATCAAAGACGATATTTTAATGTTAGTTACCATTTTTGTATTATACTGAAATAGGTTGACCATTTTTGATTCAATTTCCGACAATTTAAATGGTTAATAATTCTAAATTTTGTTTGTTCCTTTTGTAGGAATGATAGTCTACATTTCGATTCAAATGAACAAAGTTAGGGGTGTTCAATTTGAGACTAAAATGAGGTCTTTTGTTGTTGTAAATCTCAACAGCTCGTTTGACCATCTTCTTCGCTAAGTTAGTATTTTTTATAGTCCGTTTTAAATCATATTCATATTTAAGGGTTCTGTTGATTCTCTCAGCCATGGCATTCTCGTATGGGTCGTATTTCTCGGTCATGCTCATTTGTATTCCATGTTCCTCAGTAAAGCTGGTGTATTGGGGATTGCAATACTGAATTCCACGATCTGAATGATGAATGAGTTTCTGATTCTTGTATTTCCTGTTTTTAATGGCCATTTTAAGCGCATCGATGCAAAGTGATGTCTTCATATGGCTTGCCAATTTATAACCCATAATTTGCTTAGAATAGGCGTCTGTGACTAATGCCAAGTAACTGTGTCCGTTCTGCGTTTTGATATAGGTAATATCGCTTACCCAAAGTTGTTCCGGCCTGGTGGGAACTTTGTCTTTTACGAGGTTTTTGTATTTAAAGAACCGGTGTTTTGAATCGGTTGTGATATGGAACCGCTTTAATTTAGGAACGAGCAGGTTATTCATTCGCATTACTCGATAGAATTTATCCCTTCCTATTTTAATACCGAGTCTGTCCATATCAGCCTTTAATTCCTGATACAGTTTAATTCCACCGGTACGCAGTCCATACTGACTCCGATACTCTTTGATGAGTCGAATAATTAGCTGTTGCTCTGTTTGCCTGTTCTGATGAGATTTTAAGCGCTTATAAAAAGCTTGTTTGGAAACCCCAAAACATTGGATCAACCATTTTCTTTTAAACGGTTTTGCTTCTTTTTTTCGATCTCGTCTGCTAATGTTTTGGGCAATGACTTTTTTGACATATCAACTCCGGTAATAAGTTCCATGTCAGCAATAATGTCTTGTTGGAAGTCTTTTACAAACTCTAATTCCTCTATTTTTTCTTTGAGTTTCTTGATCTCATCTTTCTTGCTCATCCCTTGTTTCTTTTGTTCTAAAGTACTGTATTTTTTCAACCAATAATAGATGGAAGCTCTGGAAACCTCATATTTATCGGAAGCATGATTGATAGAGATTTGTGCATTCTGGATCTGATCAATAATAACTAGCTTAAGATCATACCCTACTTTTTTGTAGGAAGTTTTTCGACAGTGTTCATTTTGTTCTTTCATTAGGTATAGTGCTAAAAGGTTTAATTTTTAGTCAACCTATTTCAGGAAAGTACAGGTTGAAAAATTGCACCTAACGGTCTTGGTTAAGGCAAGTAGCGTGGAGTAGGGACGCGTTCTTGTCGGCTTAGTTGTTTTTTACTTGATGTCTAAAATAATACTTTTTCGACTAAACCCGCTATTTGCGCTTAACCGATGTTGTACGCAGTTTTTAGTTCTTATAAATTCTTAATTCCAACCCACGTTTAATATATTTTACTCTTACGGTCAGATTATCTTTTGTCCATTTCTGTTCAACACTTTCACTTTCTGATATAGAACTACTCGGTTCTCCAAGTTTATTTTTAAGGTAATTTGAAATCCACTCGAACTTTGTTTTGTAGAGAAATTCCGATTTTGTTTTATTAGACTTTGAATTAATTACATCTCTTCTATTTGTATTATTCTTCCAATCAAATTCAATTAATTCAATTTTTTCATTCTTTGTATTGTAATAATACATAGTAAGTAAACTTACTCCAGAATCTTCAATTTTTCTATAAATTCTTGGTGTTTGAACATCTTTATCTTCAAGTAAATAGTGTGAAATTTTATGATTTTGTGTAAGGTCAGTTGCTTTTAAATTTTGTTCAATTTTATCTATTTGTTTAAGAAATAGATTATCAAAATTTGAATAGTAATGGTCAAAAATATTTTCAAACCATTCTTTCATTTTTGTTTCTTCAAATACAGGTTCATGATAAACATTTTTGAAACTGGTTACATTAATATTATTTTCGCTGATTTCTATTATTCCATAGATATTATCGCTATCTGTTTTAAATTGAACTGTTTGATAGTTATTATTTTGGATTGGATATCTACTATCGTAGTACCAATTAAAAGGCTTAATTTTAGCATTGAAAGTATAAACTGGAACTAAATTATTATTTATCACCTCTCCAATTTTTGTAGATATACTGTCCTTGTATATGTGATAAAGTTTATTGTTAGAAATGAAAGAAGTTGCTAATGAGAATTTTGGGTTAAAAAAATCATCATTTTTGTATTCAAATATAATATCTAATCCATTAGTTGAATTACTTCCTTCTCTACGATAATTCTCCCCTAAAACAGCCTTTTCATATTCATAAGGTTCCAAGCTTTTATTTAGTTTTTCAGGGGTATTAATTCTTAAGATAGTATTTCCAGTTGTTAAGTAATAGGCCTTATTTAATTTATTAATAACCGGTGTGGTCGCACCAATCTCATATTGATCCTTTGTTTGTTTATTCTTGAACCAAGTTACTCCTCCCCATTCTCCAAAGTCGAGAGAATATATTGAATAATCTCCGTCCTCATAGTATAAGTCAGATCCCTTCTTAGATTCTACCCAAACATTTTTTATTTGGTCAAGATAGAAGGTATTATGGTCATAATATTCTGTTGTAAATATTGTATCATTTTTGATGTATAAATCATAGTAAAAGGTTTGGAGAGCTTTAGGGACATCAATTTTCGATTCTATTTTTCCGTTTTTATCTAGAATATAAAATTGATGTTTAGAACCAGAACTGTAGTAGTCATTGTCAGTTTTAAAATAACAATAATATTTTCCATCAAATTTTATCCAAGGCCCTGGTTTTCCTTGAATATTGATTTCAATATTTTCATAGCTCACATCAAATTTTTGCGACTGACATGAAACTATCACGGAGATTAAAATAAATATTTGAAGCAGATTTTTCATAAAAATTGCGTACAACGGTCTTGGTTAAGGCAAGTAGCGTGGAGTAGGGACACGTTCTTGTCGGCTTTGTTGTTTTTTACTTGGTGTATAAAATAGTGCTTTTCACTAGAATGCCCGCTATTTGCGCTTAACCGATGTTGTGGGCAGTCTTTTTCGCTATCAAATTAAATAATATTCATTTGAAAATCTGACAATCCACCTTCCATTTTTATCTATAAATAGATAAATAATTTTATAATTCTTATTTATCTCAATGTCAAAGCAAGTTCCTTTTTCAATTGATTCCACTTTTAAAATCGGCAATTTTAAATCCGATTTATAATTGTATCCGAAAGTATTTTCTATACTATGAGATTCAGTTCCAATTTTCACATATTCATCAAATACTAATTTGTCATTCACGTATGCTTTTACATTTTCATCAAAGTCCGATAAGAATATAACTTGGAAAACGTCTAACTTCCTATCCGCTTTTGGATTATCGTTTCCAAACAATTTCACCTTATCATATTGTATTTCTATATTCCCGTCACACGATAAATTTTTCGCTGCTTTTTCAGATACCTTACAAGAAGAAATTGAAGACACTAAGATAATTAATATCAGAAAGATTCTATTCATTCGCTATTTTTTCAGATTGCCCACAACGGTCTTGGTTAAGGCAAGTAGCGTGGAGTAGGGACACATACTTGTCGGCTTATTTGTTTTTTACTTGGTCTCTAAAATAGCACTTTTCACTAGAATGCAATCTATTTGCGCTTAACCGATGTTGTACACAGTACTTTTATATCCATTTTCGAATTAATTCATTTAATCCTAATAAGATTCCGTCATAGTAATTTCCATTTTTAAATTCAGGAATCATTTTTTCATCGATTACTTTTTGACAAAATTTGTCAGATAAATAAAGGTCTTTGGTTTTATCAGTTGTAGATATTCTCACTTTTCTTAATGTTCTGCTATACACAACAGTAAGTCCGTTTCCGTCATTATCTTTTCCGACTTTCCAATTGTCCGAAAGTTTAATCGCGTACTTGTCAAATTCAATATTTTCAGGAATTGAATCTATGGTTATTACAGCAATTTCACGGAATGAAGTTTCTTTATAATAAGCTAGAAATTTAGTCAGCTGGACTTTTTGATCTTCTGTAAATATTTTTTCAAAGTCGTTTACTAAACCAATTTGTTTTGGAAATTTCGATATAGTTATTTCAGATTTCGGCTCTTTGAATTCGGCTTCCACTTTTGCAGTTTTGCAAGAGAATAAAGTCAAAATCAAGATTAATAAAATTGTTCTAAATGTCATTTGTATTATACTGATATAGGTTGACATTTTTTGATTCGATTTTTGACAGTTTAAATGGTCAATAGTTCTAAAATTTGTTTGTTTCTTTTGTAGGAATGATAGTCTACATTTCTATTCAAATGAACAAAGTTAGGGGTGTTCAATTTGAGGCTAAAATGAGGTCTTTTGTTATTGTAAATCTCAACAGCTCGTTTGACCATCTTCTTCGCTAAGTTAGTATTTTTTATAGTTCGTTTTAAATCATATTCATATTTAAGGGTTCTGTTGACTCTCTCAGCCACGGCATTCTCGTATGGGTCGTATTTCTCGGTCATGCTCATTTGTATTCCATGTTCCTCAGTAAAGCTGGTGTATTGGGGATTGCAATACTGAATTCCACGATCGGAATGATGAATGAGTTTATGATTCTTGTATTTTCTATTTTTAATGGCCATTCTAAGCGCATCGATGCAAAGTGATGTCTTCATATGGCTTGCTAAATTATAACCCATAATTTGCTTAGAATAGGCGTCTGTGACTAATGCCAGGTAACTGTGTCCGTTCTGTGTTTTGATATAGGTAATATCGCTTACCCAAAGTTGTTCCGGCCTGGTGGGCACTTTGTCTTTTATCAGGTTTTTGTATTTAAAGAATCGATGTTTTGAATCGGTTGTGATATGGAACCGCTTTAATTTAGGAACGAGCAGGTTATTCATTCGCATTAGTCGATAGAATTTATCCCTTCCTATTTTAATGCCGAGTCTGTCCATATCAGCCTTTAATTCCTGATACAGTTTAATTCCACCGGTACGCAGTCCATACTGACTCCGATACTCCTTGATGAGCCGAATGATTAGCTGTTGCTCTGTTTGCCTGGTCTGATGAGATTTTAACCGCTTATAGAAAGCTTGTTTGGAAACCCCAAAACATTGGATCAACCATTTTCTTTTAAACGGTTTTGCTTCTTTTTTTCGATCTCGTCTGCTAATGTTTTGGGCAATGACTTTTTTGACATATCAACTCCGGTAATAAGTTCCATGTCAGCAATAATGTCTTGTTGGAAGTCTTTTACAAACTCTAATTCCTCTATTTTTTCTTTGAGTTTCTTGATCTCATCTTTCTTGCTCATCCCTTGTTTCTTTTGTTCTAAAGTACTGTATTTTTTCAACCAGTAATAGATGGAAGCTCTGGAAACCTGATACTTATCGGAAGCATGATTGATAGAGATTTGTGCATTTTGGATCTGATCAATAATAACTAGCTTAAGATCATACCCTACTTTTTTGTAGGAAGTTTTTCGACAGTGTTCATTTTGTTCTTTCATTAGGTATAGTGCTAAAAGGTTTAATTTTTAGTCAACCTATTTCAGGAAAGCACAATGTACACCATTTTTTACAACGGTCTCGGTTAACACAAGTTGCGGGAGTAAGGACGCGGACTTGTCGGTTTAAATATTTTCTTACTTAGGATACTAAATTACACTTTTTCGATAAAACCCGTTATTTGTGATAACCGTTGTTGTAGTGCGTTTTTGTTCAATAATGTTTCTATGGATAAATGTATTATATATATGAGTTTGGTATTTCTTTTTTTTGATTATTGTGTCTATTCTTTTATCAAAGTCAACCTCAAAAACTCCGTAGTCTGAACTTGCAACATTCATTTTAAATGTCTCGTTTAATTTTATATTCTTTTTCCTGATACCCTTAACAGGAATTTCTGATACTCCATGGAAAACACTGTCATTTTTGACGAAATAGAAATAAACCAGATCTATTTTTCCAAACTTATTTTTTTTCTGATTTTCCTTAAGTAATTCTACCGTGGCATAAGTTATAAATGATCCTTTATCTAATTTATTTTTCTTATAAATTTTAAAAGTATAAATAATAAGAAAAGAAGCGCCAATAATGGCAAGCGTCAGAAATGGAGTTAGTTTGATCTTTTTTTCTTGGCTCATTTAGTTTTATTTATCTACATAATTTGCATAGTAGGTTTCTAAAATAAATAATCCAATTGTCATACAGGAATTGACTACTAACCTTGAATGTCTAGTACTGAGTCTTACTTTTTTAATTCCATGTCCATGAGCAGAACTATTTTTTGATCTTAAAGTACCAATTCCTGTGGCAACACTATTTAATCCTCCCAGAATTTTTTTAATGTGTTCATCTGCATGTTGATCTGGAGATAAGTTTAATAATTTATAAGCTTTAGAGATTAATGGTTGCATATGCAAAGCCTTTGGATAATCTTCTTCAAAAAAATCACATATGGATTTACAAATACTTTCTAGAGTTGATGAAGCACTCGCATTAGATTGCTCAGGGTCTGATTCTAGATTTTCATAAGCTCTATTAAAATCGTCAATAACACTATGTAGTTGATTCGATTCCAGTAAGTAAGAAAAATCTATTTTCGATTTAACGATCTTCCTTAGTAGATATATTCCTTGGTCTGAAGCAATCTGCAGAATAACTTTATTTGGTTGTGATTTTAATAAATCAATCACATAAATTCTCTTGCTAGGCACAATATCAACAGTATCAGTTTGTATTCCATATCCAGATAATAAGATATTTATACCAGTAGTATTTTGTTCTGCTTGTAGTTTGAGAGCAATCTCTGTAATTAAATTGAATCTTTCGTTGGGTTTCAAACTCATAATTAAAAATGTCTTGTCCTGAAATATGGCTACAGGTTAAAATTGATTTTACGCTGTTAATTTATATACCATATTTGGAGTTTGATAGTCTAAAGATAAATGTAATCTAATTGCATTATATAATTTAATGGCACTTTTTGCTGCTCTTTTCGCGTGTTCCTTGTTTGTGAAGACCTGATCGAGATAGAATTCATCTTTCAGGATCCCATTTACGCGTTCTGCCATTGCATTTTCGTAACAGTGATTTTCTTCAGTCATACTGATAGCTATCTTTTTTCTTTTAAGGATTTGAGTATACACATTGCTGCAATATTGTATCCCTCTGTCTGAATGGTGTATGAGCCCTTTGATGTCTTTGGCTTGGTAAATCGCTTTATTAAGTGCTCTCACGCATCCTTTAAGTTCTAGGCTATCACTAAGGTCATAACCCACAATCTTTCTGGAATGCATATCTGTAATGAGTGCTAGGTAACAAAATCCTTTTAGAGTTCTGATATACGTAATGTCCGATACCCAAACTTGATTAGATCGGTTTACTTTTAGATCTTTTATAATGTTATTGTACTTATAAAACCTGTGATACGAATTGGTTGTTCTGGCACTGTACTTTTTTCTTAATGTCAACATTTTATGTTCTCTAAGAACATTGAACAGGGTGTCTCTACCCACTTTCAGGTGTTGTTTTTCAAAATCCTGTCCTAGGGATTTCATAAGCTTTCTCACGCCTTCTCTAGGAAGGGATTTACGTCGTCTTTTAACGATGGTAATTATATGTTGTTCAACCTTTTTTCGCTTATCAGCTCTGCATTTATACTTATAATAAGCATCTCGCTTTAGTTCAAAACAATCACATATTTTGGTTAACGAAGCAAATCCCTTAGCTTTTTCCTTTGCTATGATTAAGGCTTGATATTTAGTTTTTTTTTAAGTTCCAAGACACTTTTGTAGCCTAGTTTTTGAGCAGCTACTTCCAAGTATGCATCATCGACAAGTTGATCCATATCCTTTTTAAGGAGTAGTTTTTTAAGCTGTTCAATCTCTTTTTGGAGTGCTTTGATCCGTGTTATTTCATCCTTTGTTTCTATCATAACCCTTGTGTTCATTAGGTCTTTACGTTCATACTTTCTGATCCATTCATTGATGGTGGAAGGAGCAATCCCATAGAGTTTGCCTAGTTCATACTTTGTGTATTTCCCAGTACTAAGTTCTGATAAAATTTTTAATTTGAATGGTTCACTGTAACGTCTGGTTACTCTGTCATTTTTATACATAACTGTTTAGAATTATGTAGCCTTTATTCAGGACGAGTCAAGCTTG
Source organism: Gillisia sp. Hel1_33_143 (assembly GCF_900104765.1). Classification (GTDB taxonomy): domain Bacteria; phylum Bacteroidota; class Bacteroidia; order Flavobacteriales; family Flavobacteriaceae; genus Gillisia. Next base: position 2,918,666 of record NZ_LT629737.1, on the reverse strand, counting down.
TGCACAACGGTCTCGGTTAACACAAGTTGCGGGAGTAGTGACGCGAACTTGTCGGCTTAGGTTTTAAATGTTGGTTAATTTAATTATTTTCTTTGAAAAGCTACCCGTTATTTGTGATAACCGTTGTTAGCGGCTGGTTTATTTTTAAATATCCCAGTTTTCTAACTTCCATCCGTTATTCATTCTCTCTTTTATAAGAGTGTCATTCCATATTCCCCAAGGAGATAACTGTTTTTGATTATTATTTAGTTTTTTAAAGCTTTGTCTTTTCCATGCTATAGCATCAACTATGTGCCAGCCGTCACCACTTAAATTTTTTGTTCTAAAGTATCGAGGTAATTCGAAGTCCTTTTCAATTGGGATATTGCAAACTTTTTCAATTATTTTTTTGTTTGAAGCTGCTTGTAACACAAAACCTATATAGAAATAGGAGCTTTTTTGAATTAGAGTAAAATCGCTAGGTCTTGTCCGATGTATGTCATAATATACTCTGATCAATTCTACTTGTGTTTTATCTTCAGGAATATTTACACACTGTAGATATATAAATCCTTTAATAATTTTTAGTTCAAAGATATCACCCAATTCTATCTTTTTTCTTGTCATAATTTCGGTGTATTATACTGAAATAGGTTGACCATTTTTGATTCAATTTCCGACAGTTTAAATGGTTAATAATTCTAAATTTTGTTTGTTCCTTTTGTAGGAATGATAGTCTACATTTCGATTCAAATGAACAAAGTTAGGGGTGTTCAATTTGAGGCTAAAATGAGGTCTTTTGTTGTTGTAAATCTCAACAGCTCGTTTGACCATCTTCTTCGCTAAGTTAGTATTTTTTATAGTTCGTTTTAAATCATATTCATATTTAAGGGTTCTGTTGACTCTCTCAGCCACGGCATTCTCGTATGGGTCGTATTTCTCGGTCATGCTCATTTGTATTCCATGTTCCTCAGTAAAGCTGGTGTATTGGGGATTGCAATACTGAATTCCACGATCTGAATGATGAATGAGTTTATGATTCTTGTATTTTCTATTTTTAATGGCCATTCTAAGCGCATCGATGCAAAGTGATGTCTTCATATGGCTTGCTAATTTATAACCCATAATTTGCTTAGAATAGGCGTCTGTGACTAATGCCAGGTAACTGTGTCCGTTCTGTGTTTTGATATAAGTGATATCGCTTACCCAAAGTTGTTCCGGCCTGGTGGGCACTTTGTCTTTTATCAGGTTTTTGTATTTAAAGAATCTGTGTTTTGAATCAGTTGTGATATGGAACCGCTTTAATTTAGGAACGAGCAGGTTATTCATTCTCATTACTCGATAGAATTTATCTCTTCCTATTTTAATACCGAGTCGGTTCATGTCAGCCTTTAATTCCTGATAAAGTTTAATTCCACCGGTACGCAGTCCATACTGACTCCGATACTCTTTGATGAGTCGAATAATTAGCTGTTGCTCTGTTTGCCTGTTCTGATGAGATTTTAAGCGCTTATAAAAAGCTTGTTTGGAAACCCCAAAACATTGGATCAACCATTTTCTTTTAAACGGTTTTGCTTCTTTTTTTCGATCTCGTCTGCTAATGTTTTGGGCAATGACTTTTTTGACATATCGACTCCGGTAATGAGTTCCATGTCAGCAATAATGTCTTGTTGGAAGTCTTTTACAAACTCTAATTCCTCTATTTTTTCTTTGAGTTTCTTGATCTCATCTTTCTTGCTCATCCCTTGTTTCTTTTGTTCTAAAGTACTGTATTTTTTCAACCAGTAATAGATGGAAGCTCTGGAAACCTGATATTTATCGGAAGCATGATTGATAGAGATTTGTGCATTTTGGATCTGATCAATAATAACTAGCTTAAGATCATACCCTACTTTTTTGTAGGAAGTTTTTCGACAGTGTTCATTTTGTTCTTTCATTAGGTATAGTGCTAAAAGGTTTAATTTTTAGTCAACCTATTTCAGGAAAGTACATCTTATAAACTTGCCGCTAACGGTCTCGGTTAACACAAGTTGAGGGAGTAGGGACGCGAACTTGTCGGTTTAGGTTTTAATTGTTGGTTAATTTAATTATTTTCTTTGAAATGCTACCCGTTATTTGTGATAACCGTTGTTAGCCAAAGTTATTTTACTGCAACTTTTTGAATTCTCTATAATTTCAAATGGATAGTCATATAACTCTAAAATTTTGATTGCATTTCCACTCTTTGGCTTTCCTGATTTAATCTTGTGGTCAAAAAATAATTGATCATTTTCTATGGTTTCGGAAAAATGATATAAATCAAAATTTTCCTGATTTAATAAATCAGTGAGTTCTAAATCATGTGTAGAAACCATGACAATATGGTTCTTCTTATTTAAGTAGGATAATATCGATTTTCCAGCAGCGATTCTTTCTACTGTATTAGTTCCTTTAAAAAGCTCATCCAATATAAATAGACAACAATCTTCTTCGTTAGAAGCATTGATTAATTCTTTAATCCTGACAACTTCTTCTAAATAGTAACTCGTATTATTCATTATATCATCTGAAATTCTAATTGATGAATAAATCTTAAAAAATGGAGTTTTAAAACTCTTTGCGAAGCAGAAATATAATGTTTGTCCTAAAATTGCATTAATACTAAATGTTCTTATAAAAGTTGTTTTACCAGACATATTGGATCCAGTTAATAATAAACTATTGTTTTCTAAATTCAGATTGTTTGGAATACAATTTTCAATAACAGGATGATACATTCCTTCTGTAAAAACATCTTTTGAAGATATAAAATTTGGTTTGCAAAATATGGTATTATTCGTTTGTATTGATGCACATGATATTGCCGAGTCAATTTCACCAATAAAGAGGAAGAGTTCTTTAATGTCTTTTTCTTTATTTTCTAATAAATTTTGAAAGCTGTAAAAAAGTATTGGCTCTAAATTGAACGTAATTTTTATAATTTCTGTTAAGAACCATACTAAAAGGGCATTTCCATTATCAAGTTTTTTCTCCCACTCAATAAATCTGATTTTTGATAAAATAGACTTTACATTACTTAAATAACCAAAATCGTTATAAAAGGATTTAATTTCTTCTGAAGAGCTTAATTTTTTAGCAACCCTATAACTCGTTACCAGTTGACCTACACCATTTAAATAATACTCTATCGAAGACTTGTTTTTATAATGAAAAACAAGATTTATGAAAAATATCGGGATTAAAAGTAGAAACCATGTTGGATTAAAAAAACTTAGAATAATAGATGAAATTGCAGCTATTGATAGAAAACGGAATAGCCATATTTTACTAGACTTTTCTAAATTTTTGGAACGAAACATTTCTTCTAAATGATATGCTTTGTTAGATGATAGTTTTGATAATTCTAGCTGACTTTTAATTCGCAACGACTGGTTTGACTTAAATACTTCGGTAAGTTTTGCAAATCGTTTTAATTCAGAAATACCTGTTATTGTTCTAAGTTTGTAATAGAGATATTGCTGCCCTACTTTTGAAGTAGTTCTATCTAATAAATTAAAAACTTCATTCATATCTAAATCGTCCCAAGTATTGTCAGATATTATTTGAAAAACATTCTCAGGCGATTTATGATTTTTAAAAAACTGATTGATTAAATTAAAATCTACAGTATTCATATCTTTAGATTTCCCCCAATTTTCTATTAGCGTCTTTCGTGTAGATTTATTTCTCGCTTTCTTCAATTGTATACTAACAAGGTAGATTACAATTAAAATTAGAATAAAACCTAAAATCCAATTCATATAAAGACGAAATTCATGATTAATAATTTTGGCTAACGGTCTCGGTTAACACAAGTTGCGGGAGTAGGGGCGCGAACTTGTCGGTTTAGATATTAATTGTTGGTTAATTTAATTATTTTCTTTGAAAAGTTACCCGTTATTTGTGATAACCGTTGTTGTGGGTAGTTTTTTTATTGAGTATTGTTGTTTGCTTCTTTTTCAAATCCGTAATAAACTTTAGTTCAAAAACTTGTTCTGACTCTAAATTATCTAAATCAAAACTGTATACTTTAAATACATATTTATATTGATTCTTTTTACTTAACTCCGTGTAGTTTTGAAGATTCCTTTCTCTTAATCTTTCATACAAGTCAGATACGATTTTGTCTGATTGGGAAATTTCTACTGCTTTCTTTATTTGTTCAATTTCTTCTAACAAATCGGATTCAAATTTTTCTTTTGAATTGGAAAATCCATTAGAATCTAAATGATTCCAAATATTATTATTGTGTACTTCTAAACTATCAATTAGATTTTCGGAAAATGTATCTCCTGCAATTCCTTTAATCTTAAACGGCCAATTTTTCTCAACTATTTTTTCCGCGTTCTGATTTATAAAATTCCCCGTACTAAATACTGTCCATATTTCTAAAGAATCATTGCTTTTATCAATTTGAGCAAAAGTTAAATTGGTAATCAGTAAAACTAATATTGAAATTGTCTCTTTCATAAAAATTACCCACAACGGTCTCCTTTACTTCGTTTATTAATAAATATACCTTTGAGATGAAGAAGGAGGAGAACTAAAACGGTCTCTAGATTACAGATCCAATATCCGTAAGAGTCCTCCATTCTTCACATGGGCAGCAAAGAACCATTTGGAATACCAGGTCAATAAATGGACCCGTTAAAGGAGTTAGTTACTGCGCCCTTCAAATATTAATTTTTTAAAAATATGAAAAATTACCAAGAAGTAATCGGAATTGATGTTTCAAAAAACAAGTTAGATGCTTTTGCGTATAATCGAAGGTTACATCGGGAGTTCAGTAATGATGTATTGGGTTATAAATCGCTATTGAAATGGGCTAAAAGTAACGAACTAAAAGTGTTTTTTTGTTTTGAGAATACGGGTCATTATTCCTTGAAGTTAGCCTTATATTTATCGTCGAAGAATGCGGTTTATGTGCAGGAAAACCCAGTAGTGATCAAAAGATCCTCCGGAGTAATCAGGGAGAAGAATGATGTTGTAGATGCCATGATGATCGCAAGGTATGGTTGGCTTCACCGGGAGGAACTTTCTGCCAGTGAGCTGAAAGATAAAGAACTCTTGGAAGTAGGCAGATTGCTAGCTTTAAGGGATCAACTGGTTCGAAGTCGTACAGGATTAAAGAGCACGCTTTCCGAGCTAAAAAAATTGCTAAATAGTAGTTCAACTGATACCTGTTGCAAGACGCTGGTAAGCTCTATTGCTCATCTAACTTCTCAAATAAACAAAATAGAGAAGCAGTTAAAATCAGTTATAAAGGATTCTGAAGCATTATCGCAAAATTATCGGTTGATCACTTCTTTAAAAGGCGTGGGTCTGGTTGTGGGAGCCCAAATACTTTATCACACCAATAATTTTAAACGCTTTGATAGCTGGCGCCAATTCTCCAGTTATTGTGGAACCGCTCCTTTTGGTCATAGTTCTGGGACCAGTATTCATAAAAGGCGAAAATGCCACCCGATGGGAGACCGGCAAATGAAGAGTCTGCTTAGCATGGCTGCCTGTACAGCTATTCAACATGATAGTGAATTACGCCGTTATTACAAGAAAAAGCTAGAAGAAGGTAAACTAAAGATGATTGCGCTGAATAATGTTCGCAATAAGCTATTATCCAGAGTGTTTGCAGTAGTAAAACGAGGTACTCCGTATGTGGAACTACATAAATTTGCTGCCTGAAAAATTAGGGAAAAAAGTTTGGATTTAACCTTGGAATACGGTTAACACAAGTTGCGGGAGTAGGGACGCGAACTTGTCAGTTTAAGTATTTTCTTACTTAGGATACTAAAATACACTTTTTTGATAAAACCCGTTATTTGTGATAACCGTTGTTAGGCTGCGTTATTTTCTAACGGTTTTATGTTATTGAATTCTTTCTCCTTTAAAGATTTTTCTTCTTCTAAATCATAATCATCTTGCAATCCCAGCCAAAATTTTGCTGTGGTTCCAAAATATTTTGAAAGTCGAAGAGCGGTGTCAGCAGTAATTCTTCTTTTCTTTTTTATGATTTCACTTATTCTTGTCTGCGGAATAAAAGTTTCTTTAGAAAGTCGGTATGCAGTAATTTCCATTGGATCTAAAAATTCTTCTTTCAAGATTTCTCCAGGATGTATATTTTCTAACTTTTTCATTTTTTTATCTTTTTAAAATTAATGGTAATCAACAATTTGAACTTCAAAAGCATTGTCATTTTCCCATTTGAATATTATTCTCCATTGCTTATTAATTCTAATGCTATGAAAACCTTCTAAAATCCCACTCAACTTTTCCAAATGATTCGCTGGAGGGATTCTTAAGTCATTTATATTTTGAGCATTATTTATCATTCTCAGTTTTCTTCTTGCTACATTTTGAATATTAGCAGGAAGCTTTCTCGATTGGGTTCCGTTCCAAATTTTGTCAGCTTCTTTGTCTGCAAATGTTTTAATCACAAATAATTTTGTTTTACGTTACTAACGTCAAAGATAAGTAAAAAATTAGAAGTTCCCAACATGAAAAAATTATGCTGCCTAACGGTCTCGGTTAACACAAGTTGCGGGAGTAGGGACGCGGACTTGTCGGTTTTGTTCTTTTCTTTCTTAGGATACTAAATTACACTTTTTCGATAATACCCGTTATTTGTGATAACCGTTGTTGTGTGTCAGTACCCGTTAGTTCGTATTTACCTTGATAACTCCAAACCTTCCATTTGTTCCATAAAGTACTTTCCTTTTATCACTAATAATTTCATAATCTTTCACATCCGATAGCATTAATTCATTTAGGTCCTTGAAAAAATGTAGTTTATTATTAATTAGAATTAACGGCATTTCTGTAGGATTGGTTTGTTCGGTGACCTTTAATTCTTTTGTTATATCAGATATTATTTTTTTATAAAAATTCGACTTATTTTCTTTTGGTAAATGATCAATTTTTAATCCTGTCATTCCCAATTGATAATTACCTGCAGGAAGATTACTTATAATTGTATTTCTTAATTCATTTATGGAATTTTCTTTTCTAATAGTTCTAATTAATTCTTCCAGCTGCTCATTTCTATAAAATGATATAAGGTTATAGCTATTTGAGCTATTTAGTTCAATTGATTTTGGAAAAGCATCAATATGAATCTGATTATTTTTAGGGTTGCTATTTTTTCTAAACGAATAGAAAAGTGAATCAAGATTGAAGTTTTTTGCTAAATTTCTTTTTTCAATAATTGCTTTTTCTCCGTTATGTGCATGAAATATATATTGAGGATGTTCTCCTAGAGAAATAATTTCATTTGTATTCCATATTCTAATTACTCGATCATCAGTTTCTCTTAAATCTTTTAAATCATATTTCACTTTTAATGAATCTAGACTTTCGTAGAATAGTTGCGATATTTTATTTTCTGATATTTCTATCTGTTTTTGACAATAACTTTTCAATGAAAAGAATATTAAAAAAAGTATAGTTAATTTCCTCATTTTTTTAGGGTATGTCTTGTCCTGAAATATGGCTACAGGTTAAAATTGATTTTACGCTGTTAATTTATATACCATATTTGGAGTTTGATAGTCTAAAGATAAATGTAATCTAATTGCATTATATAATTTAATGGCACTTTTTGCTGCTCTTTTCGCGTGTTCCTTGTTTGTGAAGACCTGATCGAGATAGAATTCATCTTTCAGGATCCCATTTACGCGTTCTGCCATTGCATTTTCGTAACAGTGATTTTCTTCAGTCATACTGATAGCTATCTTTTTTCTTTTAAGGATTTGAGTATACACATTGCTGCAATATTGTATCCCTCTGTCTGAATGGTGTATGAGCCCTTTGATGTCTTTGGCTTGGTAAATCGCTTTATTAAGTGCTCTCACGCATCCTTTAAGTTCTAGGCTATCACTAAGGTCATAACCCACAATCTTTCTGGAATGCATATCTGTAATGAGTGCTAGGTAACAAAATCCTTTTAGAGTTCTGATATACGTAATGTCCGATACCCAAACTTGATTAGATCGGTTTACTTTTAGATCTTTTATAATGTTATTGTACTTATAAAACCTGTGATACGAATTGGTTGTTCTGGCACTGTACTTTTTTCTTAATGTCAACATTTTATGTTCTCTAAGAACATTGAACAGGGTGTCTCTACCCACTTTCAGGTGTTGTTTTTCAAAATCCTGTCCTAGGGATTTCATAAGCTTTCTCACGCCTTCTCTAGGAAGGGATTTACGTCGTCTTTTAACGATGGTAATTATATGTTGTTCAACCTTTTTTCGCTTATCAGCTCTGCATTTATACTTATAATAAGCATCTCGCTTTAGTTCAAAACAATCACATATTTTGGTTAACGAAGCAAATCCCTTAGCTTTTTCCTTTGCTATGATTAAGGCTTGATATTTAGTTTTTTTTTAAGTTCCAAGACACTTTTGTAGCCTAGTTTTTGAGCAGCTACTTCCAAGTATGCATCATCGACAAGTTGATCCATATCCTTTTTAAGGAGTAGTTTTTTAAGCTGTTCAATCTCTTTTTGGAGTGCTTTGATCCGTGTTATTTCATCCTTTGTTTCTATCATAACCCTTGTGTTCATTAGGTCTTTACGTTCATACTTTCTGATCCATTCATTGATGGTGGAAGGAGCAATCCCATAGAGTTTGCCTAGTTCATACTTTGTGTATTTCCCAGTACTAAGTTCTGATAAAATTTTTAATTTGAATGGTTCACTGTAACGTCTGGTTACTCTGTCATTTTTATACATAACTGTTTAGAATTATGTAGCCTTTATTCAGGACGAGTCAGTATTGCACACAACGGTCTCGGTTAACACAAGTTGCGGAAGTAGGGATGCGAACTTGTCGGTTTAAGTATTTTCTTACTTAGGATACTAAATTACACTTTTTCGACAAAACCCGTTATTTGTGATAACCGTTGTTGTAGCCAGTTTATTTATTCTTACTTGCTTTCTCAAATGCCTTTTCTAATAAATTTAATTGATTGTACAAGTAATCTGAATTTTCTTCTTCCCTTTGTTTTTCAGCTTGTTTATAAACTAAATCCTTAATATTGTTTTCTAGCTTTTCATTAATCTCGTCAATTAAAAATGGTTGGTCGTGAGATGTAAATTTAAAGGCTCCCATTGAAGAGGCTGCAACTAGAAAACCGTGGGTATATTCTTCAGTTAAGAGGCTTGAATTAGCCTCTAAATCTTGTAAGGTAAATTTCACATTATGTAACTTGGATAGATAGACCGCATAAAGTGCATACATACCTTTAATTGAGCCCCATTTCATTAGTGAATTTATGTGACTATCAGTACTTATAATTTCTTCTTGACCTTCATTATTTCGAATATTTGTTTGTTGATTTTCGAAACCTTTGAAAAAATTTCTTTCATCTTTATAGTCTTTCGGAGCGTATAATTTGTTGTGATGCTTGGTTACCAAAAATAGAAATGAAATCAAAATCAAAATTGGAAATACTATTAGAAAATAGACTATTGGGATTTTTTCATAACTACTTAACTTTTCTCCAGAAGTACCTAATACTAAACAAGCAAATCCATAAATAAGCGATATGAATAATGCGATTATACCTAAAGGATTTCTAGATGAGTTTTTAGCGTTGGATAAAAATTCTGTCATTTAATAAATTGTTTTGTGTTAAATTGGCTACAACGGTCCCGGTTATCGCCAGTTGGCGGAGTAAGGGACGCGGATTTGTCGGCTTAGTATTGGTTTGTTGGTCAAGTTAATTAATTTCTTTTAACGCTGCCGGCTATTGGCGATTAACCGTTGTTGTGCATTGGCCGTTTACTAAGAATTTGTATTTTCTTTATTTTCTATCAACTTTACTTTTTTACTATTCCAATTTAGAATTACACGATAATTTTTAAAGAAATCTAAGCCAAATATCTTACTTAAATATTGCTCTGAATATACCTTTTCATTTTTTAAAGTAGACTTTCCAAATTCTATTTCTTCAATTATTCCAGTATAAGATTCTCTTGAAGAATTTTGTTTTCCATAAACACCGATGATGCCTTGAGTATCTGATTTTTTAAAATCTGAAATCTGACCGTTTTCTATTTGCTTTTCGAACTCAGAAAATGGCATTACTATGCCACCATTATATCCTAAATCTACAGGGAAGTTCCAAATTCTTTCTCCATTTATTTTACAAGCAATGGAAGGTAAACCTGCAACACCAATAAACATTTTATTCTCAATTAAATCTTCTGGTAGGTTTAAGTTTGATTCATTATCAGTAATGGTGACTTGTTTTTGTTTAAAATCAATATCCCAGATAGCGTGTTGCATTAAATTTGAACCTATAAATCCGTCAACATTTAAAGAAGCCCAAATTGGAGTAGCGTTAAAATCATTAATTAATGCTGCTGTTCCAACAAAATCTGTCTTTCCAATTTTGATATTTTCAATTCTTGTGTATTTATTTTTTTGAACATTATTATAAACATCATAAGCATCTACTGAATCGATAGCTTTCATTTTTAGACTTCGAGCAAGTTCTTTTGATACAAGAGTTGGTGTTCCAGTGTCTAGGATAAATCTATAAATCTTATTTTCTATTTCTACAGGAACAATTATCCATCCTTTTTCTAATTCAAAAGAAATAGAATTTGTAAAATTCTCTTGTTCTGTTTTACCTTCCTTTAAATATTTAGCGGCTTTATTTAGTGCACAGCTATTTATTAGAATAAATATTATCAAGTAAATAGATACTTTGGCAAATTTCATTTTTTGAATTCTGTTAATTGATTTGTGATTTTCTAACGGCTGTCTTGTCCTGAAATATGGCTACAGGTTAAAATTGATTTTACGCTGTTAATTTATATACCATATTTGGAGTTTGATAGTCTAAAGATAAATGTAATCTAATTGCATTATATAATTTAATGGCACTTTTTGCTGCTCTTTTCGCGTGTTCCTTGTTTGTGAAGACCTGATCGAGATAGAATTCATCTTTCAGGATCCCATTTACGCGTTCTGCCATTGCATTTTCGTAACAGTGATTTTCTTCAGTCATACTGATAGCTATCTTTTTTCTTTTAAGGATTTGAGTATACACATTGCTGCAATATTGTATCCCTCTGTCTGAATGGTGTATGAGCCCTTTGATGTCTTTGGCTTGGTAAATCGCTTTATTAAGTGCTCTCACGCATCCTTTAAGTTCTAGGCTATCACTAAGGTCATAACCCACAATCTTTCTGGAATGCATATCTGTAATGAGTGCTAGGTAACAAAATCCTTTTAGAGTTCTGATATACGTAATGTCCGATACCCAAACTTGATTAGATCGGTTTACTTTTAGATCTTTTATAATGTTATTGTACTTATAAAACCTGTGATACGAATTGGTTGTTCTGGCACTGTACTTTTTTCTTAATGTCAACATTTTATGTTCTCTAAGAACATTGAACAGGGTGTCTCTACCCACTTTCAGGTGTTGTTTTTCAAAATCCTGTCCTAGGGATTTCATAAGCTTTCTCACGCCTTCTCTAGGAAGGGATTTACGTCGTCTTTTAACGATGGTAATTATATGTTGTTCAACCTTTTTTCGCTTATCAGCTCTGCATTTATACTTATAATAAGCATCTCGCTTTAGTTCAAAACAATCACATATTTTGGTTAACGAAGCAAATCCCTTAGCTTTTTCCTTTGCTATGATTAAGGCTTGATATTTAGTTTTTTTTTAAGTTCCAAGACACTTTTGTAGCCTAGTTTTTGAGCAGCTACTTCCAAGTATGCATCATCGACAAGTTGATCCATATCCTTTTTAAGGAGTAGTTTTTTAAGCTGTTCAATCTCTTTTTGGAGTGCTTTGATCCGTGTTATTTCATCCTTTGTTTCTATCATAACCCTTGTGTTCATTAGGTCTTTACGTTCATACTTTCTGATCCATTCATTGATGGTGGAAGGAGCAATCCCATAGAGTTTGCCTAGTTCATACTTTGTGTATTTCCCAGTACTAAGTTCTGATAAAATTTTTAATTTGAATGGTTCACTGTAACGTCTGGTTACTCTGTCATTTTTATACATAACTGTTTAGAATTATGTAGCCTTTATTCAGGACGAGTCAGGCTTACGCACAACGGTCTCGGTTAACACAAGTTGCGGGAGTAGGGATGCGGACTTGTCGGCTTAGGTTTTAATTGTTGGTTAATTTAACTATTTTCTTTGAAAAGCTACCCGTTATTTGTGATAACCGTTGTTGGCACCAGTTAATTTGTCCATTTTTTCACTAGATCTATAAATTTGTTTTGGCGATCTATAAAAACATTGTGCGAGCTATTTTCTAAATATTCTACATTCTCATTACCTAAAATATTTACTAATGAATCTATTTGTTTTGGTGAGTATAATCCATCTTCTTTACCATATATTCCATAAATAGAAATCTTTTTATTTTTTAAATTTTCAAGATTGATTTTTATTGAAAGAGAAGTATAATGTTCATTTTCCCAAAACTTTTGAGGAGCTAAGTAATCATTTTTGGAAGCATATTTTTGAAGTAACGTATCTGTTTTGAATTTTTGATATAGTTCAATAGCTTTTTGATTTGGATTTTTAGTGGAATAGAATCCGTTTGACATAGCGTGCATAAAACTATAAGTTGCATATTCTAAACTTGTACTATCCATATTTTGCAACATATTTATATAATTCAAATTTATTTTGTCATCTTTCTTAGTGTATATCTCTTTTGATGATGCAATTATGTTTTCAAATGTTTGGGGCATTGAAATAGGTACACTTACTAAAATCAAATTATCAATTTTATCTGAATATTTATCAGTAAACATAGTTGCTATAATACCTCCAAAACTATGACCTATTAGAGTTGTTTTTTTTAGATTATATTTTTGAAAGATTTGGTTCAAATCTTCAAATGTTTGTGTAAAAGTATATTCTGCTTTTAAATTTTCATTTCTACCTTCTCCACGTCTATCGTAGGAAATAACAAAGAATCCATTATTTGCCAATTCGTTAGCAGTTGTTTGTTCAAATGGTACACTATTGTATCCTGGACCACCGTGTAAAAATATTAATGCTTTGTCATTTTTGTTTCCAAAAGTTTGTATTTCTAGTTCCTGTGCAAATACTGTATTTCCAAAAATTGTCAGAAATAATACAACAATGATTTTTTTCATTTTTTATTTAGAATTTTTCTTATTAATTGGTGCCAACGGTCTTGGTTAAGGCAAGTAGCGTGGAGTAGGGACGCGTTCTTGTCGGCTTAGTTGTTTGTTACTTGGTGTCTAAAATATTACTTTTCATCTGAATACCCGCTATTTGCGCTTAACCGATGTTGGCAAACGTTTTTTTCTTTTTAAATTTCAGATATTGAATGATTAACAATATAGTTGATAACAAAATCAGAATATGTGGCGTATAACTCGGCCAAGAATCCAATAATATTTTTACAAGTATGTAAATAGACAATGAATTAAAAACTAATATCAAAAATGAAACTATAAATCCGAACATTTTTTTTCTAGTTTTAGTCAGATATATAGAAACAATGATTTCGAAAAGTGCAATTAAGATTGGAATATACCCATAAATTACTGTTTCTAAATCCATAATTTCAATACATTGCAACTGTTCCGAGTTCAAACATAATTATTAGTCTTGTGTTTTTTTTCAATTCCACGTTTTCTATTTTCTCTTCATTATTTCCGATATAGTTTGTCGATATTTTATAATTTCCAGGTTCAACTATTAGGTTGAAATATCCACTTCCATCAGTTTCTGTTTCATATTCGCCAACTTTTACTTTTGCCGATATTGGAAAATCTTTAGTGTCTCTTGAATAAACGAATCCAGAAATGAGGCATTTTTCATTCAGGCTTTTGTCAGTTCCATTAAAAATAATTTCCGTTTTCCCTTTTATTTTATATCCGTTTTTTGTTTTTCGATATGGTCCACAAGAAACGATTATTATTAAAATCAGAAATGTTATAATGGATTTTCTCATTTTTTTTAATGTTTGCCAACGGTCTCGGTTAACACAAGTTGCGGGAGTAGGGACACGGACTTGTCGGATTAGTTGTTTTCTTGTTAGGATGCTAAATTACACTTTTTCGACAAAACCCGTTATTTGTGATAACCGTTGTTGGGCATTGTTTGCTAGTTCAGGTCTATGCTGAATTTATTCTGTGTATTATATTTTTCTGGTTTTCCAATAGAAAGCATATATCTGTCATAAGATGCTCTTTGTAACCATTGAACAGTATAATTATCCTTTAATTTTTCGCTACTTGCAGCTTCAGAAGCTAGTTCAGATGCAATTTTATAATCTTTGCTATTATCACTATGATGAAATACAAATCCTGCGTGAAATTTGTCAATTGGTATAGATATTTTATCTTGAGAATAATTGCTTCTTACTTGTTTAAGTCTAATACTATCTCGCTGTTTTAATTTGCTAAAATAACCTATAAATGATCTTAATTGCATTCTATCATTTTGATCAGTTTTATATGCGTATTCCAGATTTTTACTCAAATTTTCAGTGTTGATTACTGGATTGTCATATGGTCTAAAGAATGAAGTAATTACTCCAACAATACAGATACAAATGATTAATAAGGGAACTATAAATATCTTCCTTTTTAGACTTTTAAAAATTGATATTAATCCAACTATTATTAGAAAAACTATACTTAATAATACTAATAAAATAAGAAGATAATTGATCCAATCTATTTTATAGGCTAATATAGGAATGATTATAATTGAACATAAAAAGAGAATTGTTTTTTTCATATTGTCATAATGAATTTTCAGATTTACAACTTTTCAATTTAATGACGATTGAAAATGGATTTTGTTGCAAATTGTGCCCAACGGTCTTGGTTAAGGCAAGTAGCGTGGAGTAGGGACACGTTCTTGTCGGCGTTGTTGTTTTTTACTTGGTCTCTAAAATAACACTTTTCACCAGAATGCCTGCTATTTGCGCTTAACCGATGTTGTACACAGTGCCATTCTCAATGATATTTAATTTTGTATTCGTAATTATTATCAGAATTGAACTTGTAATCTAATTCTGCTTTATCGATTTTCTTCTGTAATTTGATATAATCGAAAGTCATAATTGTATCTCTTGCAGTTCCAATTGTTTGATAAGTGTATTTATGTTTTGAGTAAACATATTTCTCAACATAAGGATCTTTTGCTTGACTATTATAATTTACGCGTTTTATCAATCGGTTCTTTTTATCAAAATAAGAAGTATCAATTAAAACTAAAGCTTTTTCATAATCTAGCTTTTTAACTGGAAAAAATTCCCAAGAGCTCGTTTTAGAAATCCGCTTTTTGTTGTCCATTTTCACTTCTCGAATAAATCGGATTAACGAGTCAGTTTCGTATTTTGTTTGTTTCTCAATTTTTGTTATAGGATTAAATTCGTAAGTAGAAAATGAGCGAACTACGCAAGTATCTTTTGCTACAAAATCCTCACAGTTATATTCGTAAATTCTTTGTCCGTCATCGTAATTTATAATTCGGTTTTTGCTTCTAAACGTTTCTGAAATAGCATCATATCCGCCATATTTTACGTCCTTAATCAGATTGCCTGATTTGTCAAATTCAGTTTTGCTGATTTTAATTAAACTATCATTTTCTTTTTTGAATTCAGTTATTGTTTTGATTTTCTGACCAAAACTTACTGTGCTAAACAGTAAAATTATTATGTAGGCGATTTTTTTTTGCATTGTGTACAACGGTCTTGGTTAAGCCAAGTGGCGTGGAGAAGGGACACGTTTTTGTCGGCTTAGTTGGTTGTTTCTTGGTCACTAAAATATTACTTTTTGTTGAAATACCCGCTATTTGGGCTTAACCGATGTTGTGGCTAGTAGCTTTTATCCGAGTAAGAATTTTTTTATCAATATTGTCATTTTAAACCTCATTGATTTTGTCACTTTTCACGTCTGAGTGATGTCAGTGATTTAAATTTAAAATCATTCAATTGTTTGCAGCTAACAATCCTGAGTAAAAGTCGGAATAAGAACTCAAATCTTCGGTTCGAGTAAAAGTCAGCGACTTGTATTTAAATCATTTTTATTCTTTAAATCTCATTTTCATTTCACTTTTTCACTCCCGAGTAAATTCAGCGATTTAAATTTAAAATCATTCAATTGTTTGTAGCTAACAATCCGGAGTAAAAGTCAGAATAAGAACTCAAATCTTTTAGGTTTGAATAAAAATCAACGAACTCGATTTTAATCATTTTTCAATCTTTTAAATTTAGCGCAACAGTTGCGAAAAACTGGTTCTTATCAGTTCTTTATCTATTATGTTCTTTACTGAATTTTGTTTTTTTGGGCTATGTCTTGTCCTGAAATATGGCTACAGGTTAAAATTGATTTTACGCTGTTAATTTATATACCATATTTGGAGTTTGATAGTCTAAAGATAAATGTAATCTAATTGCATTATATAATTTAATGGCACTTTTTGCTGCTCTTTTCGCGTGTTCCTTGTTTGTGAAGACCTGATCGAGATAGAATTCATCTTTCAGGATCCCATTTACGCGTTCTGCCATTGCATTTTCGTAACAGTGATTTTCTTCAGTCATACTGATAGCTATCTTTTTTCTTTTAAGGATTTGAGTATACACATTGCTGCAATATTGTATCCCTCTGTCTGAATGGTGTATGAGCCCTTTGATGTCTTTGGCTTGGTAAATCGCTTTATTAAGTGCTCTCACGCATCCTTTAAGTTCTAGGCTATCACTAAGGTCATAACCCACAATCTTTCTGGAATGCATATCTGTAATGAGTGCTAGGTAACAAAATCCTTTTAGAGTTCTGATATACGTAATGTCCGATACCCAAACTTGATTAGATCGGTTTACTTTTAGATCTTTTATAATGTTATTGTACTTATAAAACCTGTGATACGAATTGGTTGTTCTGGCACTGTACTTTTTTCTTAATGTCAACATTTTATGTTCTCTAAGAACATTGAACAGGGTGTCTCTACCCACTTTCAGGTGTTGTTTTTCAAAATCCTGTCCTAGGGATTTCATAAGCTTTCTCACGCCTTCTCTAGGAAGGGATTTACGTCGTCTTTTAACGATGGTAATTATATGTTGTTCAACCTTTTTTCGCTTATCAGCTCTGCATTTATACTTATAATAAGCATCTCGCTTTAGTTCAAAACAATCACATATTTTGGTTAACGAAGCAAATCCCTTAGCTTTTTCCTTTGCTATGATTAAGGCTTGATATTTAGTTTTTTTTTAAGTTCCAAGACACTTTTGTAGCCTAGTTTTTGAGCAGCTACTTCCAAGTATGCATCATCGACAAGTTGATCCATATCCTTTTTAAGGAGTAGTTTTTTAAGCTGTTCAATCTCTTTTTGGAGTGCTTTGATCCGTGTTATTTCATCCTTTGTTTCTATCATAACCCTTGTGTTCATTAGGTCTTTACGTTCATACTTTCTGATCCATTCATTGATGGTGGAAGGAGCAATCCCATAGAGTTTGCCTAGTTCATACTTTGTGTATTTCCCAGTACTAAGTTCTGATAAAATTTTTAATTTGAATGGTTCACTGTAACGTCTGGTTACTCTGTCATTTTTATACATAACTGTTTAGAATTATGTAGCCTTTATTCAGGACGAGTCACTATTAGCCACAACGGTCTCGGCTATCGCAAGTTGCGGGAGTTAGGACGCGGAGTTGTCGGATTAATTGTTTTCTTTCCTGATTACTAAAATTAAACTTTTTCTGCAATACCCGTTATTTGCGATGAGCCGTTGTTGGCAACTGTATTTATTGTTCTTCATATTCTTTGATGTTCTTACTTATACGGTTATAATTTTTAAGAAAATCAAATGAAATTAATATAATAAATAGGAGAAAAGGGATTTTTAAATATCCCCAATATTCAAAATCATCTATAATTGCGTGTGTTAAACTTGCAATCAATATGATTACAAGTGAGGCAACAATGAACCAATTCTTTTTATGATCATTGATTTCATTAATTGTAGTTCTCAATTGAATATTTAAATTTTCATTATTAGAAGATTTTTTTTCTTCTTTTTTTAGTGTTTTTAAATGTTTTAAAAGTTTTGATTCATAGAAATATTTTGGTCCATGTAGTAAATAAGTTATAGCAAAGATTATAACTACTGCTGAGTTATCCCATTCTAGTTTATCGCCTAAAATATCAAATGGTAAAAGTGATTTTATAATGATGATAATTACTAATAAAATGAAAGCAGCAGTGAAATATTTAAGTATTTAGACATATCTTAATCGATTATCGATTGATTTCTTTCTTTCTCCAAGGAATGATTTGAAAGATTCAATTATTGCAATTCTATTTTGCATTTCTCTTAAATTGGATTTTTCCTGTTATTGACCATATTAATCCTGCACCACATAAAATTCCGGCTAGTAAATGATAATTTTTATGGTTAAAATAATTCATTATAACTATACCAAGAGTTAGTAATAATATACCTAAAATTCGAGTTTTGTTCATAATTGTGTCTGTATAAATATTGTTGCCAACGGTCTTGGTTAAGGCAAGTAGCGTGGAGTAGGGACGCGTCCTTGTCGGCTTAGTTGTTTTTTACTTGGTGTCTAAAATAATACTTTTCACCAGAATGCCCGCTATTTGCGCTTAACCGATGTTACCTGCAGGCCTATTTAAAATCTTGTTTATTTATTCAGTTTTCTCTATCTGGGAAGAATTATTATATCCACTTTTAAATCCTTTTTCAAAGTCATCCCAATCATAAATTATCACGAATAATAACATGGCAAATACGCCAATCATAAAAAATTTAAAATCTCTAGTAGTAATCTTTAAGTTCATATTATTTAATTTTTGATTGTTATTTAATATTTTGATTTTTCATAGTCAATTTTACCGTCCGCAGTGGCTTCTTTGAATGCTTTGACATTATCTTCCCAATCATAAATAGTTACGAAGATAAAGGCAGTAATTACACCGATTACAATGAATTTAATATCTCTACTTGTAATATTGATTTTCATTTGCTCGGTATTATATGTTTCAAGTTACTTTTATTAATTTTTAATCTTTTCAACACTATTTTCAAATATTCCTCTGATAAAGATTTGTTATCAGAATGCTCCAATCGCTCAATTAGAGGTTTTTTCGTATTCATTTTTGTCAGATACGTTCTTAGCTGAATTTCACATCGGCTTGCAGGTAACGGTCTCGGTTAACACAAGTTGCGGGAGTAGGGATGCGAACTTGTCGGTTTAGGTTTTAATTGTTTGTTAATTTAATTATTTTCTTTGAATGCTACCCGTTATTTGTGATAACCGTTGTTGTGAACTGTGGCGACAACTTTAATTGCTTTGAAGTACTTCTTTTATCTTTACTTGTGTAAAATTTCTGTATAGATGATTTTTACACATTAATGTTTCAATTGTTTGAAAAGTTTTACTCATTATAATTTGAATTGATTTCGATAAATTTTGAGACCATTCTCTTTGACTTTTCAATTAATTCTGGAAGTTCTTCAGTTGTACCAGATATCTCAAATTTTAAGTTTTTCATATTGGGTTTAGAATTTCTTTTTTTAGATGGGTTTTCATATTCAAAAGCTAATTTTATAATTTGATTTTTATCATTTTCTTTGAATATATCATTAATTGTTGTCCAATCATAAGTTGCTAATTCTTCGATATTGGAAGTTTTCAACTGAAACTCAGTTACTGCACTAGTCGTAGCAATAACATTTTTTTCTAGGTTTTGACTGAAAATGCTCAACGTAAGTATTGAGAAGATTCCAAATAGTAGATTTTTTAATTTCATTTTGTAAAATTTATAGTTTATTGAATATAATATTAATTTTTAAGTTGTTGAGTTCGCTGGAGACATTGTTTACAACGGTCTCGGTTAACACAAGTTGCGGGAGTAGGGATGCGGACTTGTCGGTTTAATTATTTTCTTACTTAGGATACTAAATTACACATTTTCGATAAAACCCGTTATTTGTGATAACCGTTGTTATGCACCGTATGATTGGATCTATAACCCGGAAACATCATCCCTAATTTCCTCACGCCATTTTTTACCGAATTTCGCGTCAAGATATTCAAATACAGTTTTATTGTATTCAATTAAACTTCTCTCAGATATAGCTTCACATCCATATTCGATAAAATTAACTTGGTATTTTTTACAGAATTTTTTATCACCATTGTAAATAACAGGTGCAATTCCTCCAGAGAGTAAAATATTTATTTCACCTTGTTCTATATCTTCTAAAGCTTTTTGTCTGTTTAATCCGAATCTTGTTTTGAGTACAACGAAAAGGTCGATTATGTTATCTTTATTTAAGTCTATGATTGTATCATAATTTTCATATCCTAGCGCACTTATTTCTATTTTTTCTTTTAAATCCTCTTTATTATTTAAGTATTTATATTCAAATTTTCCATTTTCATTGGTCATTGAATATTTGTATTTCGAAGTATAATTTATATATGCGTTTTCTAATGGTTTTCCATCAACTTCAGAAAAAATAATTCCTTTTATAGTAATCGTGTTTGATTTATCATTTTGTGAAAATCCGAAACTCGAAATGAATAATGTTAGAAGTAAAATCGTTGTTTTCATATGGTGCATAACGGTCTCGGTTAACACAAGTTGCGGGAGTAGGGACGAGGACTTGTCGGTTTAAGTACTTTCTTACTTAGGATACTAAAATACACTTTTTCGACTAAACCCGTTATTTGTGATAACCGTTGTTAGTGGCTGGCAAAATATTGTTCTAACTTCTTTCTCAATTCTTTTCCTCTCAATTTATTGTCTATTACATTTCCATTTTGGTCAATTAGAAAACTGTCAGGAATTGAAGATACACCATATAATTTAGCAGCTTTATTTGGTTTCTGAAGGTCGCTTACATTAGTCCATTTCAAGTTATCCATATTAATAGCATTGATCCAACTTTCTTTATCTTGATCTATTGACACAGAATATATTTCAAAACCTTTTGATTTGTATTCATTGTAAATTTCCACTAAATCAGGATTACTTTCTCTGCATGGCAAACACCAAGATGCCCAGAATTCTAACAATATTACCTTTCCTTTCAGGTCTGATAATTTCTTGATTTCTCCATTGGGATTTTCCATGGAAATATCAACGAATTGCTCACCTATCTCTGGAGTTTTCGCGGTTTTCAAATAATCTGAAATTCTTTGGCCTAGTTGAGAATTCTTATTATTGTCAGGGAAAGTTTTAAATAATCTTTTCGTCTCTTTGGCACCCCAAGTATTTAAATTATTGGTTAGTAAAAAAGTACTTATGATACTTTTTGGGTGCTGTTCAATAAATTTTTTCTCTATTTCCTTAAGTTTCTTTCTTTTATTAAAATCTACATTTTTATAAAGTTCAGTTATCAAATTGTTTGATTCGGAACCTGTGATTTTCGCATTCGCAAAATTTGAATCAGTAGCGGTAAATGTCATCGTTTTATCTTCAATCCATATATCCTTACTTTGGGACCTATCTCTCGTGTGAAGGATTACCCAATATGGATATTCCGGTAGCTTTTGAGTAAATTGAAATTCTCCATTTTCTATTACAGCAGAATCCAATGTTTTATTGTTGACCAAATCATGCATAAACAACTTGCTTCCATTTTCTATCTGATATGTTTTACCTATTAGTTTAAAGCTCTCCTTTTTTTGTTCTGAACATGAAATATTTGTCAGTATTAAAAGAATTAGTAGTTTTTTTATCATAATTTCGGTGTATTATACTGAAATAGGTTGACCATTTTTGATTCAATTTCCGACAGTTTAAATGGTTAATAATTCTAAATTTTGTTTGTTCCTTTTGTAGGAATGATAGTCTACATTTCGATTCAAATGAACAAAGTTAGGGGTGTTCAATTTGAGGCTAAAATGAGGTCTTTTGTTGTTGTAAATCTCAACAGCTCGTTTGACCATCTTCTTCGCTAAGTTAGTATTTTTTATAGTTCGTTTTAAATCATATTCATATTTAAGGGTTCTGTTGACTCTCTCAGCCACGGCATTCTCGTATGGATCGTATTTCTCGGTCATGCTCATTTGTATTCCATGTTCCTCAGTAAAGCTGGTGTATTGGGGATTGCAATACTGAATTCCACGATCTGAATGATGAATGAGTTTATGATTCTTGTATTTTCTATTTTTAATGGCCATTCTAAGCGCATCGATGCAAAGTGATGTCTTCATATGGCTTGCTAATTTATAACCCATAATTTGCTTAGAATAGGCGTCTGTGACTAATGCCAGGTAACTGTGTCCGTTCTGTGTTTTGATATAAGTGATATCGCTTACCCAAAGTTGTTCCGGCCTGGTGGGCACTTTGTCTTTTATCAGGTTTTTGTATTTAAAGAATCTGTGTTTTGAATCAGTTGTGATATGGAACCGCTTTAATTTAGGAACGAGCAGGTTATTCATTCTCATTACTCGATAGAATTTATCTCTTCCTATTTTAATACCGAGTCGGTTCATGTCAGCCTTTAATTCCTGATAAAGTTTAATTCCACCGGTACGCAGTCCATACTGACTCCGATACTCTTTGATGAGTCGAATAATTAGCTGTTGCTCTGTTTGCCTGTTCTGATGAGATTTTAAGCGCTTATAAAAAGCTTGTTTGGAAACCCCAAAACATTGGATCAACCATTTTCTTTTAAACGGTTTTGCTTCTTTTTTTCGATCTCGTCTGCTAATGTTTTGGGCAATGACTTTTTTGACATATCGACTCCGGTAATGAGTTCCATGTCAGCAATAATGTCTTGTTGGAAGTCTTTTACAAACTCTAATTCCTCTATTTTTTCTTTGAGTTTCTTGATCTCATCTTTCTTGCTCATCCCTTGTTTCTTTTGTTCTAAAGTACTGTATTTTTTCAACCAGTAATAGATGGAAGCTCTGGAAACCTGATATTTATCGGAAGCATGATTGATAGAGATTTGTGCATTTTGGATCTGATCAATAATAACTAGCTTAAGATCATACCCTACTTTTTTGTAGGAAGTTTTTCGACAGTGTTCATTTTGTTCTTTCATTAGGTATAGTGCTAAAAGGTTTAATTTTTAGTCAACCTATTTCAGGAAAGTACATCTTATAAACTTGCCGCTAACGGTCTCGGTTAACACAAGTTGAGGGAGTAGGGACGCGAACTTGTCGGTTTAAGTATATTCTTACTTAGGATACTAAATTACACTTTTTCGATAATACCCGTTATTTGTGATAACCGTTGTTGGCTAACGTTTTTATTGTTGTCTTATACTGGATCATTAAAATGAAACTTGCAATCATTATACTTATGTGTGGAGTGAATGATGGCCAAGCTCCATCTAGAAACTTCAGAAGTATATAAATTGCTAATATGTTTAATCCAAGTATTAACACGGATAATATTATTTGA
This sequence comes from Gillisia sp. Hel1_33_143, assembly GCF_900104765.1. Taxonomy (GTDB): domain Bacteria; phylum Bacteroidota; class Bacteroidia; order Flavobacteriales; family Flavobacteriaceae; genus Gillisia. The sequence continues at coordinate 2,895,265 of NZ_LT629737.1, read as the reverse complement.
AAGATTTGATGCTTTTTGATGATTAAATAGCAAGAATAAATTATCTCTAAAGCTGAAATAATTATTGGAATATAAATGAAAATTATAGATTCTAATTTCATTATTCTATTTATTTGATCCTTTTTAAATTTTTAAATGCTGAAAATTCGTAACCATTTATAGGAATCAATTTTCTATCTTTCAATTTATATTTAAAGATTCCTTCTTGTTTTACCCAGGCCTTTTTATTCTTAGATTCATTAAATTTTGAAATTGATAATTTTAATGTATCATTTTTAATTTCCCAGGTTCCTTTTAATTCTGTGTACCGGATTTCATGATATTTGTAAAATTGAACACGATGGAAATCTTGATTTTTTAATAAGGTTAAACTATCTAGATCAAGATAGTTCCAGGTTTTTTCACTTAAAAACTTTCTTTTTACCTTCTCTTTTTTGAATTTATAGACTTCCTGAACCTCTTGCGCAGTTAAATTAAGACCTACAAAGCAAAAAAATAGAAGTAGAATTTTTCTCATAAAAATGTTTGCCAACGGTCTCGGTTAACACAAGTTGCGGGAGTAGGGATGCGCACTTGTCGGTTTAGGTTTTAATTGTTGGTTAATTTAATTATTTTCTTTGAAATGCTACCCGTTATTTGTGATAACCGTTGTTGGCATTATGTTGTTTACTCCATTAACGTTCTATCGATAAAAGAAAACATTTCTTGATTTGCTTCAATATAAGATTTGTTCAACATATTTTTTGCAGTTCTATATCCACCGGTGTTTGGTCTTGATGCAATTTTTCCAAACTGTTCTGTTATTTTATTCTTATTCCCATTCTTATAATTGTAAATCATTACTGAATAACCTGTTATTGCATTCCATTTTCCTTCTGGAAATACTCCCCAAGCGAATGAACCTCCAATATTTCCAATTCCGATTTTTACATCTGCACCAAAAGCAGCTTGGAAAGCTGAAATGGCAATTTTAATAGTTATTTTGTTTGGCTCTGGGTTTTGATAAAATTTATCGCTTTCTAAAACATTGAAATTTGCATCAGGATATGTGTCTTTAATCAAATCGATTAAATTCCTTACTACCTCTTCACTTGAACATTCTATTTTACTATTATCTGTCATTGTTCTGGAGTCAAATAGAACTAAGTCAATTTCTTGATTTTGTAAAAAATTTTTTCTCGGAGTTGGGATTTGTTCTTTTTGACACCAAACATATAATTTCTGAGAATAAATGTTAGAAGTAAAAATGGACATTAGAAATATTAATCCAACTATTTTTTTCATTTTTTAAAATTTAATGTTAGAATCTCGTTGTAAACAATTAATGCCAACGGTCTCGGTTAACACAAGTTGCGGGAGTAGGGACGCGAACTTGTCGGTTTAAGTATTTTCTTACTTAGGATACTAAATTACACTTTTTCGACAATACCCGTTATTTGTGATAACCGTTGTTACATTGCGTTGCGAAAACTTAATCTTATAATACAGCGATTTCTAATATAAGTTCAAAATAGAAAGTATTAAAGTTCTTTACTTAAATAGCAATAAATTTTAAATTTATTTAATTATTTTGTTTGATTTTGAGTTTCTATTGAGAAGTCAATTGGATTATATTCAAATGTTCCAATAGAACCTGGGCAGCAACTAGGATCATCCTCCGACCATGCCGAGTATTTACCCACTAGACTTTTACCAAGCCCTTTATAATTAATTATAATTTTATATACACCATAGATTCTTTTTTCTGCTAAAGATCCTTTAATTTCATTCTCGATGGTTTTTGTAATATTTTTGTTTGTAAGTAAGTTATCTTCGTTTGAATAAATGAGCATCGCAAAGTCTGAAGCTGTACCATTACCCCCAACACAATTTTTTGCGGGAAAATAAAAAAGCGCATCTTTAATGCCATCACTATTAAAATCTGTTTCAATTCTTTCAATGTTTCCTAAACCAAAATAATATTCGGGATTCTCTTCTTGCCATTTCAGCCAATTATTGTCTTCTCTACATGGTTTTCCAACTTCACCGTTTAAATAAAGTTCTTTTTTCCATTTATCTAATTCGTTTTCAAATGTAGATTGTTTTTGCTGTGCGTTGCAACTGAAGAGTGATAGTCCAATAAATATTATTGGTAATAAACTTTTTTTCATAAAATACTTGTAATTAATAATTATCTGATTAAATTCAATAATATTTAAGATTAGAAATGTTCTCAAAATTATTAGAATTGTTAATTGTATTGCAAATTTAATTTTTTTGTTAAAAAATACAAATCTAAAGATTTACTTCACATTATTGAGCTATGCAATGTAACGGTCTCGGTTATCGCAAGTTGGCGGAGTAGGGAACTCGGCATTGTCGGCTTAGACCTGGTTTGTTGGTTAATTTAATTATTTTCTTACTAATGTTACCGCTTATTTGCGATTAACCGATGTTAGCTGCTGTATTCACCTGTGAACAGAATTTTTATAGTATTCTGCAAGATTATTTGAATCGGTTATTTCGAATTCGTAGTTTTCTTCAAAATGGTTTAAGCACTTTAAAATTGTAAAATAAGAGTACGATATAATTTCAGCAAACTCAGTATATGTTGAATCTTTGTCAGGATCTACCGTTTGCTCTTCTTCAAAGGTCAAATTAGAATAATGAACATAATCTGAATACTTTCTCCAAATGAAATATGCTCTCCTCAATTGATGAAGATGTTCTTCTTCGTCCTTTAACTCACGGATAATATTTCCTGTTGCTTTATACGTTTTAAATTTAAAGTTATCCTTATCGGAAAAATGATGTTGTCTTTTAGGAGAATCAATCATTTTTTGTTTGACTTCCTCCATCTGATCGTAGGTTGGATAAAACGGATAGTCACCATTTAATTTTTCCTCATTTAATTGAGCTAGGTCCATTAATTTCTTGAAATTTTTATTTAATGCATCTGCGTTTAGTTTTGTCACCATTTCATACTTATCCTCTTCATTTGATATAAAAACGATTTGGATGAAATCATCTATTAGACATCTATACAATATATATTTTGACGTTAGTTCTCTGCTTCTATCAGTTTCAAATAATATTGAAAAATCATTATTAATTGTATGCTGTCTAATAATCATTCCTAGAAAGAAACTATTATATTCATCATTTAAATCAATCTCTAATTTTTCAATCTTTTTGAGATTTTCATCTGCAAATGTCACAATTCGATTATGAAGTCGAACTAAGTGGGTTTTAGTGAAATCAGGCATTTTAATTTTATGTTTTAAATTGGATTTTCAGGAATATTGCAGCTAACGGTCTTGGTTCGTATGTTAGATTAGAGATTGTAATTTAGTTAAAAATAGGAATTAATAATTAAACTCAATAGAAGGGATAGCGAGGTCTTGGTAGATACATTATATACAATGATATCGTGCGTTAGAAATTGCACCCTTCTATTAACTTCTCTAAGAACTTGAACAGTACCTAGATCCTATAACAGAGATCGTATCAAAAGCGAGCAAAAGTGATGGAGAATAGAGTTTAAAAGATCAACATTATTATGAAGAATGAAATTTTGAAACTCTCTTTAGGAGTAGATATCTCAAAAGAGACTTTGGCTGTTTGTTTGTGCCGTCTAACGGCTAGACTTGCAAAGGAGTTTGAAGATCCATTTGAGGTTAGTAATAATTTACCAGGTTTTAAAAAGTTGGTAAAGTGGTTACTTAAAAATGCCAGTTCTCCAGAAGATATATTTATCGTTATGGAATCGACAGGTATTTATCATGAAGCTTTAGTATACCATCTCTATATGGAAGGATTTCCTGTAAGTGTTATGCAATCAGGACGTGTAAAGCGCTATGCTCAAAGTTTGGATCAACGTTCCAAGACCGATGCCTTAGATAGCCGGATGCTTGCCATGCTTGGCTGTGAAAGAGAGTTGGCATTATGGAGCCCACCAGATCCAATATTACGTCAATTAAAAGGGCTGAGTCGGGAACGATCTTTTTTACTAAAGGAAAAGCAGATTGAGCGAAATAGACTTCATGCCTTAGAACACTCCGTTTATAAAAGCAAGCGGGAGCTAAAGCGCTATGGACAGCGATTAAAATTGATTGAAAAGCAGTTGATAGAAATAGAAAAGGAGATGGAAATTCTAGTTAAGAATGATCCACAGATGCATCAAAGAATTAAGCATTTGGAAAGTATCCCCGGGATCTCTTTTAAATCTGCAGCGACCGTAGTAGGTGAAACTTTGGGTTTCACCGGTTTTACTAATGCTAAACAATTGACCAGCTATGCAGGATTTGATGTGGTCTTGAAAGAATCTGGTGCTTATAAGGGAAAGACGAGAATCAGTAAGAAAGGGAATAAACATATTCGCAGTGCACTATATATGCCAGCGATGAGTGCCATACAATGGAATCCAACCTTGAGAAAATTTTACGAACGAGTCCAACCCACTAAAGTCAAACCAATGATAGCCTTAGTAGCAGTAGAGCGAAAGCTATTGGTATTAATGTATAGTTTATGGAAAAATAAAATAGATTACGATCCAGAACATGAGCAAAAAAAGACAGCAAGAACCGAAGTCCTTGCTGCACAGGATAGAAGCAATTTAGCATTGACAACTTCCTAAAATTTTTATCAAAAATACTTGTTTTCTAACACAGTACCTAACGCAAGTGGCGTGGAGTAGGGACACGTTCTTGTCGGCTTAGTTATTTTTTACTTGGCGACTAAAATATCACTTCTCACCCGATTGCTCGCTATTTGCGATAACCGATGTTACCTGTAGTGCTTTCCTCAATCTTGATAGGTTTGGCAGAGCGATACTCTTTTAAAGTTTGGGCGGTGCGCTGGCTGAGCGACTTTAAATGTGTATTGCTCTCAGCATTGGCTTTTTCCGCACAATCTTTAGAAATCAAATCAAATAATGAATTGGAAATATGCCACATTAATACTGGTGGAACTGCATTACCAATTGCTCTATATTGTCTATTGTCAGATACAGTATTGAGTACAAAATTACTTGGAAATGATTGAATATCAGACGCCTCTCTTGGTGTAAATCTTCTATACTTGCCTTTTATTTTTAGAACTGGGTCTGTGCTATTCAGGCTAACTTTAGATAAGTGAGAACTGATTGTATTGCAAGGTTGCTCTACATCTTGGTCACGCCCTTTATTCATTTTTTCACGAACTCTCATCATTCCTTCGACTGCCCTTTCACTAAAAAACCATTTATCCTCGTTATTAGCTTTCTTGTCAATAACGGTTTTAAGCTTTACTTTATCATCTTTTGTCGTTGGCTTTGGAAATTTAAAGTAAGCGAAATCTTGATAATTTTTAAAGCCAATTATAAAAACACGCTGTCTTTTTTGTGGAATTCCATAGTCGGATGCATCGAACAATTGATGCTTTACATAATAACCTGCATTTTCAAATTCTTTAATAATCATTGGAAATGCCTTCTTTTTATTTGCAGAAAGAAGGCCTTTGACATTTTCGGCTACAAAAAATCTCGGTTGCTTTTCTTTTAAGACATTTACCATTTCAAAAAATAGCTTTCCTCTCACATCTTTGTATCCAAGTCTCGGCGGATTTTGTGCACTTATTGAAAAAGATTGACAGGGAAATCCACCCAATAGTATATCGTGTTCTGGAAGCTCATCCGCTTTCAAGTCTCTAACATCTTTCGTTTCACATTTATGTTTGAAATTGCTATTATATATTCTTGTAGCGTAAGGGTCATTATCTACAGCATATACAATTTCAAATGGAAGTGCTTTGTAGTTTTCATTAAGAAATTCAAAATTTCCTTGAATACCTAAATCCATTCCTCCACAACCACTAAAAAGTGAAACTGCTTTTAATTTTGTATTTCCAGTAATTTCTGCCATTGTCCTGCGTTTTGAGAAAATTCAACAACTAAATGTTTGTCGATTTTCAGATTACCTTGTTCAAATTGTCTAATTGGATTTTGAATAACGAAAACATTTTTGCCATCGTCATTGGCAACTAAATAGTAAATGAAATAGTTGTCTCCAATTGTATCAGCTGTGTCTAACTCATTTGGTGTAAGTTTGAACCTATTGTTTTTTATTACCTTTCGAGATTTTGTAGTTTTAACCTCAATATATCTTTTCCTTTTCTCAATTTCAACGCTTTGAATATCATACCCAACTCCAAGCGGTGTTGGAATTTTATTAATTAAATGTTGTCTTTTAGTTTCTTTCGTCCTCAAAAACTCGTGAGCAAGAATTAAGCTTTCCCCATAATCTCCAATGATTTTAGTAGGAACAACTTTATCTCCTTTTAAGCGAGAATAATATTCTTGAATTAGAATCGAAAGACTTTCAGATTCAGAAGATGAAAGCGAAGGCGCAAATTCTGTGATGTTGTCAAAACTATTGACAAACCCAAACCAATCATCTTCCAATTCTGCAATTTTTGAATTGGCGATATTCGTTTTGCCATAAAATTTATCATAACCACTATACCAAACGCGATTATTTAACTGATAATTAATAGCGTCTTTATTTTCGTCGTTTAGGTAGTAATAATAGCCTGTTCCTTTGTCATTAAGTAAATTGGCTAAAACCATATAATCTAAAATATCGCCAGCATATCTGTGAAAATCTCCTTTGGAAGGATATTTTCCTGTCTTTTGATTTTTGAGTTGTTCGTATTTGTGATTATATTTTACTTTTTTACTTCTGTGTTCAATAATCATTTTGGCTACATCCATTGGACTTCTACCATCTCTTGTTACACGTAAATCAAAATAAGCGCATTGAGTTAATTCTTCTGCGGTAAAGCTAAAAGGTTTGCTAATTAGTTTTTCTCCAGCGATTAAAAGTTCTAAAATAAAAGTAGTTGGTTTAAACCTTATTCCAGCATCAATTTGTTTAGCAATCATTCGAGGTTTAATATGACCTCCTGGATATTGAAATGAATATAAAAAATAATTAAAAAATTCATCTAAGTATTGGTTGTTTGAAAGTCTTTTAGCACTCAAACTTGGTCTTGTGTTTCCATTATCTTCTCGCATAAAAGCAAATAATGCAGATATTTCAGTCCTCCAATTATCAATAGTTTTTTCTTTGAGTGTCGCATTCTTTTTGAATTCAGTCAACACTTTATTTAATTCTGCCCGAAACTCTTTTTTAGGTAGAGAGTCAAGTTCTGAAATTGAGTTAGCAACATAGAGTAATACTTCCTCAACATCATTTTTAAAACGTGGTCTTACGTGATGAAGTCTGAAAAAGTATTCATCAGGAATTTGGTATGTATCTACTTTCTTCATAAATACTTTTTGATTGATTTTGCAAGTTCCTCTGCTAACATTGGCGGAACTGCATTACCAACTTGTTTATATTGACTTGTTTTACTACCCAAAAAGATAAAATCATCAGGAAATGATTGTATTCGTGCGCTTTCTCGAACTGTAGGCACGCGGTTAAATTCATAATGAAAATGATGTCTGTGACCGGTATCGATAGTAAAACTTGGTTTTAAACTATTTAATCTTGTCCAAGCTATATTTACTTTTCTTGTATCTTTTAAATGTTCGGGCAAATTTTTATAATTTCCACCGTCTGGAACTAATGAAATTATTTTGACAGTTTTGGGCGTATGATTGGTCAGCTGGTGATTATGCAATGACTTAATACCGTTTCTCATTTTTTGTTGATATTGAGATTTTATCTTTAAAGGATATTTCGAGCCATCTTCCAAATCTAAATCAGGCAAATCAGATATTGCATCTTTGGTATTTACTATTTCGTTAATTATTTGCTCTGGAAATTCATAATCATCATTATTTTTGAATCCGACAAAAAAAGCTCTTCTTCTATTTTGAGGAACTCCATATTCTGAAGCTAAAAGTATTTTTGATTTTATCTTGTAACCGATTTTAGTAAAATCTTCAATGATATTTTCCTTAACTGAACCTTTACCCATTGACATAATGTTTGGGACATTTTCTAAAAGGAAACCAGACGGTTTTAAAATAGCGATAAAATCCAAATAGGATTTGTATAATAAATTTCTTTCGTCATTTATATTTCTGTGTCCAGCTATTGAAAAACCTTGACAAGGTGGGCCACCAATTATGAAGTCAATATCATTTATTTTATATTCCTCAATTAATTCTTTAGCATTTATAACACCTAAATCAGCTTGAATGGCTAATGAGTTTTTATGATTGTATTTAAAGGTCTTTAGGGCGTCTGCCCAATTATCAATGCCATATTTGACCTCGAAACCTGCTTTTTCAAATCCGTATGAAAGTCCGCCACATCCTGAAAAAAGGTCTAAAACTGTACTTTTTTTATTCATTATCAAAATCGAGTTTTCCTTGTTTAATATTGGTGCTTTTTAAATAGTTTACCGTTTCTTCTGCAACAGAAAAAATGGAATCGGAACATTTATATTTAAAAGCCTCTCTTGCAAATTTATCAGCGAAGAATAAGTCTTTGATTTTTTGTATTTCAATATCGAAGAGTTCGGACAAAGAATCGAGTTTAGTCTTACTAAACTTTTGAGAACCATTTTCTATTCGACTAATCGCACTTGAGTTAATTCCAATTTTTTCCCCAAATTCAATTTGAGTCCAATCTCGTTTTTCTCTCTCTACTTTAATGAAATTTCCAAAACCTGCCATTAAATTATAGTTTACAAAAGGGTTGACCTATTTTTAGCAAATGTATAATTTATTTGCGAATTTTACATCAAGTTGATATGTTATTTTTGAGCGTAGAAAAAAACAGCTCTTTTATTTTTTTAGCTTTTGCTGATGCGGTTGAAAAAAATAAATGTGCTGTTTGCTATTCAGCACAATTTTCACTGATAGCACGATTTTTTTTAGCATTACAGGTAACGGTCTTGGTTCGTATGTTAGATTAGAGATTGTAATTTAGTTAAAAATAGGAATTAATAATTAAACTCAATAGAAGGGATAGCGAGGTCTTGGTAGATACATTATATACAATGATATCGTGCGTTAGAAATTGCACCCTTCTATTAACTTCTCTAAGAACTTGAACAGTACCTAGATCCTATAACAGAGATCGTATCAAAAGCGAGCAAAAGTGATGGAGAATAGAGTTTAAAAGATCAACATTATTATGAAGAATGAAATTTTGAAACTCTCTTTAGGAGTAGATATCTCAAAAGAGACTTTGGCTGTTTGTTTGTGCCGTCTAACGGCTAGACTTGCAAAGGAGTTTGAAGATCCATTTGAGGTTAGTAATAATTTACCAGGTTTTAAAAAGTTGGTAAAGTGGTTACTTAAAAATGCCAGTTCTCCAGAAGATATATTTATCGTTATGGAATCGACAGGTATTTATCATGAAGCTTTAGTATACCATCTCTATATGGAAGGATTTCCTGTAAGTGTTATGCAATCAGGACGTGTAAAGCGCTATGCTCAAAGTTTGGATCAACGTTCCAAGACCGATGCCTTAGATAGCCGGATGCTTGCCATGCTTGGCTGTGAAAGAGAGTTGGCATTATGGAGCCCACCAGATCCAATATTACGTCAATTAAAAGGGCTGAGTCGGGAACGATCTTTTTTACTAAAGGAAAAGCAGATTGAGCGAAATAGACTTCATGCCTTAGAACACTCCGTTTATAAAAGCAAGCGGGAGCTAAAGCGCTATGGACAGCGATTAAAATTGATTGAAAAGCAGTTGATAGAAATAGAAAAGGAGATGGAAATTCTAGTTAAGAATGATCCACAGATGCATCAAAGAATTAAGCATTTGGAAAGTATCCCCGGGATCTCTTTTAAATCTGCAGCGACCGTAGTAGGTGAAACTTTGGGTTTCACCGGTTTTACTAATGCTAAACAATTGACCAGCTATGCAGGATTTGATGTGGTCTTGAAAGAATCTGGTGCTTATAAGGGAAAGACGAGAATCAGTAAGAAAGGGAATAAACATATTCGCAGTGCACTATATATGCCAGCGATGAGTGCCATACAATGGAATCCAACCTTGAGAAAATTTTACGAACGAGTCCAACCCACTAAAGTCAAACCAATGATAGCCTTAGTAGCAGTAGAGCGAAAGCTATTGGTATTAATGTATAGTTTATGGAAAAATAAAATAGATTACGATCCAGAACATGAGCAAAAAAAGACAGCAAGAACCGAAGTCCTTGCTGCACAGGATAGAAGCAATTTAGCATTGACAACTTCCTAAAATTTTTATCAAAAATACTTGTTTTCTAACACAGTACCTAAGGCAAGTAGCGTGGTGTAAGGACACATTCTTGTCGGCTTTGTTGTTTTATTACTTGGTCTCTAAAATATTACTTTTTAATCTAATGCCCGCTATTTGCGCTTAACCGATGTTGGCAGCTGGCATTTTGTTCAAATTCTTTTCTTTAACAATTTTAGAATAATTAATTGATATAGTAAATTCGGAATTAAGAATAGAAAAAAAATCGCTCCAAAGAACTTTGAAAATTCTATCAAAGTATTTTCTAAATTATCAATTTCTATTGTCATAAATAATGATAAGATAAAAATTCCGATAATCATAATTCCAATCATTAAACTAGGTTTAAAAAGCAATTTTTTATAATTCTTAATATTTAAGTTTTTATTTAGCTTTAAATAATTTGAGTAAAATAATAACGAAAATACTGGCATTAATCCACCTAATATTAATCCTAAGATTGAATGTCCTTTGTATGATTGATTAATTAAAATAATTCCCACAATTATATTGGTCAGAATTCCAATGGTCATAAGCAAAATACTTTCATTATTTTTTAGTTCAATTTTCAATAGAATTAAATTTAGCAATGTTCTTAGTCAAATCTATAATCAATATTAAAAGACTCATTATAGTCGACTCAATAATAAAGGGAAACCAATAATATTCTTCGTTAATAAATAAACGGTCAAATGTTATTAGGAATATTCCATTTATTGAAAATATTAAAATAATTAACGCTAGGATTCTTTTCCATAATGTTGTCCATTTCCAGTAAAGTATTAAACTGGATAATAATAGAATTAAATTTATTGGAAGAATTAAATTACTCCTTTCAACTGTAGTTAAAATCTCTATTATGTATATAAGTGATCCATTAAGCATTCCCAAAATTATTTGAATTAATGGTATGAAAGCACTTATTATCAATACTCCAGAGGTTATTAGGGCTAATTTTAGTTCTTTTACTTTCATTTCTTGCTTGCTGCCAACGGTCTCGGTTATCGCCAGTTGGCGGAGTAGGGGACGCGGATTTGTCGGCTTAGTATTTTGTTGTTGGTCAAGATAAATATTTTCTTACTAACGGTGCCGCTTATTGGCGATTAACCGTTGTTACCCACTGTGGCTTAAACTAATTTTTAATTTTACTTTTTTGACCGGTTGTTAAAAATCGAGTGTAGAATAACGTCACTATCGAAAACCCAACTATTGAAATAAAACTTATGTTTTTATTAAACATCATTAATATGACAGAAGCGATAACGCAAACAAAACCTATGATGTAGAGTAACTTCAAAAATATTGGTTCGGTCTTAATAAAGTTGTTGCTATTAGTTTTCATTCAGTGCACCTTTATTTTAAATATTCAGTTTGCTATGATATAAAATCATTTTGTATTTATCAACAATAATTGTAATCACGATTTATTTACTATCAATAAGATTTAATCAATAGTTTTTTTTCTGACTTGAAAATATTGCAAGGCGGATTGTAAAAATTATCAGAATGAGGTTAAAAGATATAGTTAGATAAGCATTAATTTCTTCTTCTTTGAAGAACAAATAAGCATTAAAAATAAATATCAAGAGTGCTAGAGCATACATTAGCTTTAAAGCTTTAGGTTCTCTTTTCAAAAAGTCTATATTTTTCACCATTTCATTCTCATATTTCTTGCTTAGCCATTGTGGGTAACGGTCTTGGTTAAGGCATGTAGCGTGGAGTAAGGACACGTTCTTGTCGGCTTTGTTGATTTTTACTTGGTGTCTAAAATAGCACTTTTCAGCAAACTGCCCGCTATTTGCGCTTAACCGATGTTACCTGCTGGCTTTTTTTCGATTTTTAATTAAATGTATTCCAGCAAAAATTATCGCTAAAGCAACTAAAATTACAATCAGAATCTCAGTTAAAGTATTTTCAGCGTTTTTAAGAAACCAAAATCCAAATAATAATCCGAAAAAAATAAATCCAATTCCCCATTGGGTTGAATTTTTAGTGTGCCAAGTGTTTTCAAACTTTGAATTACGTTTAAGTCCAATTATTAATTCATCTCTTAATTCTTCATAATTCGAATAACTTGTCGATGAAATTTTATAATTAAAATCGTTACTAATTAAAGTTAAATCTTTCCATTTCATATAACTGACCTCGTGTTTTAATTTTCCATTTTCTTTTTCAATCTCAGAGTAAGAGTCAAATTTAGATAATGCTATAGTTTTCTTTTCAAAACCAGTTATTGATTTAAAAATTAGATTTCCGTTTTGTATTTCTAAAATATCAAAGTGATACATCCAATATAAAGAGTAGAAGCCAAGGAATAAAAAAGGAATTCCCAATATCAATACTCCAATATTTCCATTTCCCTTTATAATCAATATTGTGGAAAGTATTATAGTAATTGGACCACCAATTATCAAAACTATTATAGATGATAATTTTGGTTTAGCCTTAATTATTTTTTTTGTTCTCAATATTTTTTCTTTTCAGCTTGCAGGTAACGGTCTCGGTTAACACAAGTTGCGGGAGTAGGGATGCGGACTTGTCGGTTTAAGTATTCTCTTACTTAGGATACTAAATTACACTTTTTCGATAAAACCCGTTATTTGTGATAACCGTTGTTGGCAACTGTATTTTCTTATCGAATATTGCTAAGATCTTGTCGGCCAATTATAGTTATTATCTCAACGAGATTATTTTCCATTTTATAATAGATTGAATCTGATCCGTAAACACATCTTCTATAACCACGTTTTATAAAATCAACCGATTCAAACGTATAAGGTTGCTCTGCAATCAAATCAAAGTATTCAAAAAATCTTTCAAGATATTTGTCGGCTTGAGTTACACCAAATCTTTTTATTCCAAATTGATGGATTCTAATTAAATCTTCTTTAGCAACGTTACTTAATTTGTAATTACTCATTAAGCATCGATTTCGATTGCGCTAATATTTGTTCTTTACTATCTTTTGTAAATCCACTTTTCTCGGCTCTTTCAATTTTATCCTTAATATAATCAATTTGAATTTGTTGATTACGAGCTTGTCGTATCAGGTCGTTTACTAATTCGCTTTTACTAGAATATTCTTGATTATCAACTTGTGATTTTAGCCATTCATCGTTAGGCTTTGTGAACGAAATACTTTGTCTTGACATAACTTTATCATTTGATGTAAAATTGCATCAAAATTACATCAAAAACAAATTTCTTTTGAAAATATTGTTGCCAACGGTCTCGGTTAACACAAGTTGCGGGAGTAGGGACGCGGACTTGTCGGATTAAGTATTTTCTTACTTAGGATACTAAATTACACTTTTTTGATAAAACCCGTTATTTGTGATAACCGTTGTTGTGCATAGTATTTATTTCTTGCAAATTTTACTTTTTTGAACAATCTTAATTCCGTCTGGTAGAGTTAGAGTTGCACTGTATTCCATACAACTATCTACAATTCTTATTTTTTTAATTAAAAGACCATTATTTTCATTTATCCAATTATCTTCCTCTGATTTTTTATTCTTCGCATTGTCATAGGTCAGTCTATATGTACAGTCATCAATCCATTCTATATTTTCATAAGTAGGATCTCCAAAATCAATAGCATTTTTCCATTCTATTTGACTTTTTAGATTACGGATAACAATATATTTTTTAATTGAATCTATCGGTTCAGATATTTCTTCAATAAGCTCATCATTTTTATATACTAAAAATTTAGCTGCGCCTTCATTATCTGTGGGAATATAAAATTCGCCTGTTTTAAAATCAGCACAAGTTAGTTTTTGCCCAAATGAATTCAGAGAAGATAGAATTATTAGAAGAAATAAGAAGTTGAAATTTTTCATATAAATATTATGTACAACGGTCTCGGTTAACGCAAGTTGCGGGAGTAGGGACTCGGACTTGTCGGTTTAAGTATTTTCTTACTTAGGATACTAAATTACACTTTTTCGATAAAACCCGTTATTTGTGATAACCGTTGTTGCCCACAGTGTTTTTTTTCAGCGGAGTGATTTTTAGATTTTACGTGGTTAACCATTTATTCATTCTTTAAAATTCACTTTTTTGCGTTCTGATCGGTCATTTCTTTTGAAAATTTATCTTCAGGACTTTTTAGTCAGCGTTGCATATTTTCTTTGTCAAATTTCAAAATTATTTTGAGTTCTCAGATAATATCTATTTTTATTTTATCCGTTCGGCTGAGTTATTTTCTTTGCAAAATCTATCTTAGAACTTTTTATTCGGCATTCGATTCTTTCTTTTCGAAATTATCATTTAAGTTTTTTCTTCAGAAATTCCTGTTTTCATTTTAATTTCTGCGTATTATTTTTTGTCAATTTTAGTATGCTCAGAAATGCATTTTTATAAGATTCTCAAAATGCATATTTTCATATAATTTTATGTAAAATCTCAACTTTTTGATTGCTAAATTCAGTACTAAAATTATGTTATTTTGCAGAAATCCCATTGTGGGCAACGGTCCCGGTTATCGCCAGTTGGCGGAGTAGGGGACGCGGATTTGTCGGCTTAGTATTGGTTTTTTGGTCTAGTTAATTATTTTCTTACTTAAACTACCGCTTATTGGCGATTAACCGTTGTTGCTAACTGGAAAAACGTACTAAGTCATGTTTTGAAATCTAAAATTCTTGCCACAAGTTCGTTTTAGACATTTACTGGTCAATTTGAATCTTTTTAAATGTCGCAATAGTTTTTATTCTTTTACTCTCATTGTCTGAATAATCAGTGAAAGATTGAGAAACTTCTAATTGAACAATATTTGGCTCTATTAAGGTTATTTCTTCAAGTTCAGAAGAATAGTATATAATTTCATCTGGTATTCGTTCAAAGTCAGATATTGTAACTAAATCGTCGTTTATCTTCAGCTCATAACTCAACCAACGGGATCCATAGGTACCTGAGTATGGTTCGTCATCAAGTGATTGCATTCCTGGGAGCATTGCGTACATACGTATATTATAATAATCTGAAATACTCAATTCGTATCCTAGAATATTATTTTTATCGTAAGTGTCATTAAAATATAGTTCTCCAAGTTCCAATAGTAAATCTTTACTTTTGATCCCATCCCCATTTAAATCGATTTCGGTTTGCGATTTATATTCTATCAATTCGTATTCACCAATCAGCGGTGATACTAAATTTTCTTCATCATCCGTGCAGGATAAAAATGTTGAGGAAACAAATAGTGTAGTAACTAGTAACAGCTTTGTTTTAAAAATTTTCATATTTTAAAATAGATTCCTTTGTTGTATAATTTGAATTTATGGCAACTTTATTTTGTCAATTATAGAAAAAACTTTCACGTCCATTTTTTCTTTTTTGTAAAAATCACAATGTTTTTCTTGTTTGCAACGGTCTCGGTTAACACAAGTTACGGGAGTAGGGATGCGAACTTGTCGGCTTAGGTTTTAATTCTTGGTTAATTTAATTATTTTCTTTGAAAATCTACCCGTTATTTGTGATAACCGTTGTTACCTGCAGTTTTTTTTTAGTTTGAACATTTGGCATCTAAATACATACTTAAACTTCATGTCTGGGATTCAAAATCGTCCATGGCCTTTTCTCTATAATAAATTTTATGAAATGGTGAAGTACTGGCAGGAATTCCGAAAAATTTACTCTTTTTATTTTCTTTTTTACTTTCAACCCATTGTATAGTTACAACAAACTCTTCAAGATCTTGTTTTAAATAAATATTATATGGGTTCAAGTCAATTGAATTCCATCCAAGTATTTGATCTTTCAGCTCAAATATTATATTCTCCGTTATTATTAAAGAATCAGGTTTATCATTTTTTATGTCGTAAATATTGATTCTAAATTTTAAACTTTTAAATTCATTTGATGTTATTGCAAAATTAAAATTTTCTAATCTGCAGTTTCTCCGCAGTTTAAAATTCATTCCTACTTCCTTACTAAGTCGATCATCAACATCCTTTTCTTTAGATGAATAAAAATTCCAATGCATAAGTCCGAGACCTTTGTTCGTTCTGCCTAATCTCTTTTCTTTTAATTTTTTCGTTTTGAAAACTACTTCACCTAAATTATTGTCGTCCGGTGTCATCATTAAGGTATTAGTTTGAATTTTCAATTCTGACACTAATTTTTTGATAGAATTGTATCCAATATATGAAAAGACGATGGTGTCATTTTCTTCAATTTCTGAATTCAATTTCAATTTAAAGTTCCCATTTTCATCCGAAACTGTTCCAAAATTTTTATTAGGAATTCCAATATTTACATAAGGTAGAGGTTCATTATTTTTTTCATCAGATATATTTCCAAGTATTTCTTGGCCTTGTAAAAATCCTGTTGAAAACAGAATTAAGAAAAATATAAGAGCGAGTGAATTTTTGTTCATTGACGAATTTTTTTTAAAAATATTGCAGGTAACGGTCTCGGTTAACACAAGTTGCGGGAGTAGGGACGCGAACTTGTCGGTTTTGTTCTTTTCTTTCTTAGGATACTAAATTACACTTTTTCGATAAAACCCGTTATTTGTGATAACCGTTGTTGTACACAGTTTTAGTGTTCCTCAATTTCTATTATAAAGTTACCTACAAGGGTTGATTTTATATTTACGGGAATTGCTCCAAATGATGTCACAATAAACTTAAACACATTTTCAGAGAGTTTTTCATTGTCGGAGAATAATAAAAATTCCATAGTAGTATTCTCAGTTAATCCATTAGATTTTAAACTCCAAACTTTGTTTAAAGTCAAAGGTCCTTTTTCATAGTTAAAATAAGTAGAATCTAATTCCAGATTAATTCTACTATTTACATTCCCTGTAGCAATTTTAGGAATAAATATATATTTTTTAAGACCTGCACAATTACATAAACTACTTACTTTTATTTTATATTTTTTGTCGGCTTTTAGATCAAAAGTAAAATTTTTATAATTGGATTTAATTGAGTCATTATAATACAAAATGGAATCATCCAGAGAAAGCTTATCTTTAAAATCGGCATTTACTTTAATTTCTTTTGCAATTGAATTATTTGCTTCAAATAAGTCTACTGAATTTTTGCTCTTTATCTGTTCATATCCTTCATTAGGATTTATTTTTCTTGAACAAGAAGTAAAGATTAAAATAATAGATATAAAATAAAAGTAAAATTTTCGGGTCATATTCTAAAATTGTGTACAACGTTCTCGGTTAACACAAGTTGCGGGAGTAGGGACGCAAATTTGTCGGTTTAAGTATTTTCTTACTTAGGATACTAAAATACACTTTTTCGATAAAACCCGTTATTTGTGATAACCGTTGTTAGCCACAGTTATTCTTCAAAGCATCATTTAACTTGTTATTAATCCATTTAAGAGAAATAACTAAAGTTTGAAAAATTGAATCATCAATTGATTTTGCATGTGCATCAATACGATTTGAATTTATCATTGTCATATAGGTATCAAACAATTGTTTGTCACCAAAAATCTTATCATACTCGCTCCAATTTTTTGTTATAAATTTTCGATAATCTTCAAAGTATAATTCTCCTTCGTCTGAAAATATTTGTTCAAGATTTAAGGCTTCTAATCTTTTATATCTTGAGGAGTTAGATTCTATTATTTTTAAGAAAATTTCTTTTCCTTTTATTCTACCATAAAGAATTTTAATACTTAAAACTAAAATTCTTTTTAAGGATATTTCTGCATTTCCTCGAAGCTCTGTAATTACTTTCCATTTTTCTTCTTTAGAATGGACAGATTTTAGAATTTCTGAATTAGCTTTCAAATAATCTTGGACAGCTTTTATTCTTATGAAATAGTCGTTTTCAGTTTTTTCAATTAAATTATACCCGATAAGGTGATTTATTATTTTATCAGAATTGTTTACTATTTCTTTAAATTTACTTTTATCATCTATGGCTAGTAACTCTAATAATTTGTATTCTTCAGGATACCAATTGTTTAATACTTGAACAATTAGATCTATGTAATCGATTAAGGCTCTGTCAAATTTTTCTTTATTTTCTTGATAATAGTAATTAGTTACTTTAATAGGTCTTTCATCAGGGGTATCATTGTGAATCATACTACATATTTGACGTATTAGAAATGGATGACCACCATAATCTTCCGTTAAATATGTTATTATTTCTTCTTCAAATTCTAACCCCATATAGTTTCCAATCGTAAATACCATTTCTCTAACATCTTTCGCTTTGAAAAAATTTAAATAATTAGGTGAAATCATTCGATAAATAGGATTGTCAAACCTGTTAATTAATCCGGATTCAATAATTACTGGATTTACTCCGGCAATCAAGAATGAAAATACTGACGGGTTGTTTTGAT
This sequence comes from Gillisia sp. Hel1_33_143, assembly GCF_900104765.1. Lineage (GTDB taxonomy): Bacteria > Bacteroidota > Bacteroidia > Flavobacteriales > Flavobacteriaceae > Gillisia. The sequence goes on along the minus strand of NZ_LT629737.1, from coordinate 2,876,741 downwards.
ATACAGATCTTATTGTCTGCCAAAAGGAGATAAAGTCTTCTCCCTCGTTCCAGTGTTTTGAAGGCGAGATATCAAAAGTTATATTTTCAATCTCATCAAAAATTATAAGTATTCTTGACTTCTTATTTGCCTCGAATATTTTTATAAGGTCTTCTTCAAATTTTTCACTAGCATTTATCTCGTCGTAATTGATATTTAATTCAATTATTATATCGTTTTGATTTCTGAAATTTGTCGCAATTTTTTTTATAATATATTCCAGAGCTTGGTTCCATCTTCTTTTGTGTAAAGATGGATCTTGACAGTCTATAAAAACTCCAAGTTCTTCTCGAAACTCTAAATTTCTTAGCAATGCATATAAAACTGAAGTTTTTCCTATTTTTCTTAGACCAAATAGACCAGAATTTTCACCTGATTTATATTTATCATATAAAAATGGGACAACATCTTTTCTACCAAAGAAATAAGTGTCGTTTTGTAAAGGAGATTCAAAGGAAAATAAATCTCTACCATATAAATTCGATTTTAATGTATTCCAAAGAGTTTCTTGACAATCGTCTTCGAAAAAGTCATCGTATGTATGGGGAATTATAATACGAGACTCCGGTTCACGAATAGTTAATTATCTAATTTTTTCTTTAACCTCTGTATCTTGTGAAATAAACATGAAAGCAAGTTTATCCAGACGATTCTGATATTCGAACATTAATTTATCAACAAAATCTAATGTTCTACCTTCGAAATTTTCATACCTCTGAATTATTACTAATACTTCTTTTTCTATTCGGAATGATTCCGCAATTCTTTTTGTAGGCTTTAAAAGAGCATATGAGTAAGTAGAACCTTTAAAGGTTACTACTTTCACAAAGGTTATAAACCATATTTTTTTTAGTTGCCAGATTATATGTTTTTCAGATCTTCCTAATCTTATTCCATTGTAGTCTCTATTTAGATCAATATTCTTGTGAATTCCTGGTTGTCCTTCTGTCATTTTTTACTTTATAAATTTGAATTTTTTTGATAATTGTGGCTAACGGTCTCGTATATTCGCCAGTTGTGGTAGTGAAGATACGGATTTGTCCGATTTAGATTTTTAGTTCCTGGTTTCTATTAAACTTTCTTTTAGCTCAATGGCCGCAATTGCGAATATGCGTTGTTGGGCGACGTTTATTCCACGAATAACACGGCAGTTATATCAGATTTATCAATCATACCTAGGTATCTGGAATCATAACTCACATCTCTGTTATCTCCAATAGCGAAATATTTATTTTCGGGAATTATTAATGGACCAAATTGATCCTGACTCCAGGGTTTCTGATATATTTCCTCAATTGTTTTGTCTGGTTTGTCAAAAATTGGCATTTCTGGTTTAAAAGTTTTTTTTACTTCTTTATCTGAAAGATTCACAATTAAGGAGTCTAAGCCAACTATTTTATTTCTATCCACTTTTAAGTTTTTAATCTTATTTTTCAAAATATTTATTTGCTCGTAGCTAGCAATGTAAGTTTGTTTTAAATTTAATTGCTTATCAATATTTTTTCCATTTATAAAAACAACACCATTTCTTATTTCAAGAGTATCATCCGGAAGTCCGATTAATCTGTGCGTTTTTAGATAAGGATCTGTTTTTTCTTCTTTGACCTTATAAGATATAAAATTAAGTCTTCTTGGCTCTATTAGGTTTGTCCCAAATATCCAATCTTGTTCGTGAAGAGTAGGTTCATTTTCAGTTGAATAAACTCTGAAGTTTTGTAAATAACCAGTCCAATTTCCAATTCGAAAAATTAGAAATATTAGAACTAGTCCGATTAATATATAAAACGCAATTTTTCTCATAAATGACGCCCAACGGTCTCGGTTAACACAAGTTGCGGGAGTAGGGTTGCGAACTTGTCGGTTTAAATATTTTCTTGCTTAGGATACTAAAATACACTTTTTCGACAAAACCCGTTATTTGTGATAACCGTTGTTGCATAGCGGTTTTTTACTTTATTATGTTGTCTTGCAGAATTCCATTTTTGTCAATTTTCTAATCAATCATTTTTAATTTTTCACGTCTGAGTGAAAGTCCGCATAATTAACTAAATCATTAATCTTACTTTTTTAGCTCAGAGTGAGAGTCAGCGAATTGATTTTAGAAATTTTTCTTATTCATTTATCATTCTCGAGTAAAATTCAGATTATTTATGTGAACATTCAGTTTTTACTAATTTTCATTCTTGAGTAAATGTCAGAATAATAACTCTAAATATTTTGTTACTTTTTCGCGACTGAGTTAGTTTGCGGACTGATTTTAAGAGCTTCTTATTTTCAAAATTTTTATCCTTTAATCTTCTTTATTTAAAATTCAGAGCTCCGTTTTATTTTCTCTAAAATCTTCAAAGAGTCGGCTTATCTGTATTAAAAAATTGTTTTTTCAGTTCAGGTTTTCACTCTAATATTTTGAGTTATTTCTTTCTAAAAACTGCTTTGCAACATGTTATATCCACAGCAATATACTTATTTATTCGAGAATGTTCCGGGATAAGCGCAGGTTTCCATCGGTATTAGCAGTTTTGGCGAGTGCGCCTAAAGTGACATCCAATGGACTTCTAATCTTCATCAGGTCGCGTTGAGTTACGTGTGTGTAGATCATCGTAGTTTCCGGTCTGCTGTGGCCTAAGAGTTCTTGAATGTATCTTAGATCTATACCATTCTCCAACATATGGGTAGCGTAAGAGTGTCGCAATGTATGGGGTGTCACTTTTTTGTTGATCTTAGCTCTTCTACAGGCTATCTTTAAGAACATGCGTACCGAAGACGAACTGTAAACCTCACCTTCCTGACCTTCTACAAAGTATCTCTCTGGTCTGTAAGTTCCCAGATAATTTAAAAGCAGCGGAATAAAACTTTCAGCTAACATCACATAACGGTCTTTTCTACCTTTTCCATTCTTAATCAAAATTTGCTTTCTATCTACATCAATTTCCTTGATCTGTAAACTCAGCAATTCCCCAACCCTTAGTCCAGAAGAATAGATAAGCGCCAACACCGCTCGATGTTTTAAATTTCTAGTGGCACGTAATAGATCTATCACCTGTTCTTTAGAAAGTACCACCGGCAGATATTTACTTTTATCGGGTCGTTTTAACTTATCAGAATCAATTTGAGATTGCTCATGCAGATCTGCAAAATGCTTTAACGCACTTATACATTGCCTATGTGTACTTATAGAATATCCCGGTGCTGCAATCTCCTTTTCAACAAACAACTCAATATCTCTATTGGTAAATTCTGAAACGGGTTTCTTCAAAAACTTTAAGAGCATAGAAACAAAATGACAATAAGTATCCACCGTGCTCTGGCTATACCTGTTTCCATTTAGATAACTTTCGAACTCTCTCATCGTATCAACATGATCTGAGGGAGAAAATTTTAAAATTTCCTGAGTTTCTGTAACCTCAAGTTTAAAGCTTTGCAATCTGGAATAATCCATTTCACAATTCACTTTTTTAAGATGCCAATACAATTCAGCTTTATTCTTTTGAGTGAATGGTACATAAAAGCAAGAATGCGTTTTGCTCCAATTAAGGTCTGTAAGTTGTTTAATATGAGTTTTTAGCTCATTATCAAATTTAAAAGCGATCCCAATTTGCAGGGCCCTCTTATGATTTAGCGGAAATAGTCGTACTTGCTCCATCTTTAAAGAATAATGAGTTAAAGTACTAAAAATAAGAATCTTAAGTTATTAAATTATCTGAAAAATTTCAGGTCTCTAATAATTTTTTGGTGGTCTAAAGAACCAACAAACCGTGATCTTTTAAAATTCGGATTGGTTTTGAGAACCAGAACAATTCAAAATCTTCAAACTGACTATCAAAATCTGTTTTTAACTGCTTATAAGTAAGTAATTTTTCTTCGTAAGGAGATAATTGTTCTAAAGCATTTAGCAGCCATTCGCCAGTTTCTTTTTCTATAATAATGCTGAAACTTTCAGAAATATCATGAAACTTCATCACTAACTGATGGTTGGTAAATCCTTTTTTAGTTTTTACTTGTTCTACTACTTGAGGAATTCCACCCAACCAAACCACTTTCGCATTTGGTTTAACGCTGAAGCTTGTTTCATCTTCCAAGCATTGCTCGATAAAATCGAATTTAATAGTGGTTTGAGGGATCTTAAAATCGAACCATTCCTGCAGCGGAAGTTCAAAGCCAATCCCGTGCATATAATTGAATAAAGATTTTTTTAATCCGAAGCTGAATTTGGAATGGTCTATTCCTGTACTATCTCTAAAATCTACATCGTTATTTGCAAAACTGATCTCATTATACTGCGGAATAATTCCATAAGCATCTGGATCTAACCCAACAGGACTGTGAGCGGTTAAAGCGAATTGATGCCAGAAGCCAGATTGCAAAACACCAATTTCAAACAATTGTCTTATCATTTCCAAACTATCTACCGTTTCCTGAACGGTTTGCGTAGGGTAGCCGTACATAAGGTAAGAATGCACCATGATGTTAGCTTCGGTAAGATTGCGTGTAACCTGAGCTACCTGTGCCACTGTTACACCTTTGTCAATAAGCTTCAAAAGTCTGTCTGAAGCTACTTCCAACCCGCCGGAAATTGCAATACAACCAGATTCTTTCAGCAACAAACAAAGATCTTTAGTAAAGTTCTTTTCAAACCTGATGTTTGCCCACCAAGTAACCGTTAGTTTTCTCTTGATAATTTCCAAGGCTAAAGATCGCATTAAGGCTGGGGGAGCGGCTTCATCTACAAAGTGAAAACCGGTTTCTCCCGTTTGCGCAATAAGTTGCTCCATTCTGTCCACCAATATTTTGGCAGCAATTGGCTCATATAGTTTGATGTAATCTAAAGAGATGTCGCAAAAAGTACATTTTCCCCAATAACATCCGTGTGCCATGGTAAGCTTATTCCATCGGCCATCACTCCAAAGACTGTGCATGGGGTTGGCGATCTCTATTACAGAAATATATTCTGAAAGTGGCAAGTCTCCATAATCTGGAGTGCCTAATTGATTTTGTTTATAATCTGAACGGAGCGAAGTGTTGTTATAAGTTACTTCTCCATTTTGAAGTAAAAAGGTGCGTTTAAATTTTTGATGATCTGGATTTGCTGAAGTTGGATCCAAAACATTTGAAATAAGAATTTCTATAGGCAATTCTCCATCATCCAACGTAATAAAATCGAAGAATTCAAAAACGCGAACATCGGTAAGCGATCTTAATTCGGTGTTAGGAAAACCACCACCCATAGCGATCTTTATTTCAGGATAGTTTTCTTTGATATATTGCGCTGCTCTAAAAGCGCTAAAAAGATTCCCCGGAAATGGCACCGAAAAACAGATGAGTTTTGGCTGAACTTCTTCTATTCTTCTGCTTAAAATATCTATACTGATATCGTCTATAAAACTGATCTCTTCTTGAAGATGCTCATACAATTCATCAAAAGAATTAGCGCTTCTACCTAATCTTTCTGCATATCTACTAAAACCAAAATTCTCATCGATACATTCAATAATAAAATCTGAAAGATCTTCGAGAAATAAAGTAGCTAAATGCTTGGCTTTATCTTGCATTCCCATAGAACCAAAAGCATATTCCATATCATCCAACTGCTCAAACCTGGAAGCTTTTGGTAGAAAATTTCCGGTGCAGATCTGTCTTGCCAGAGTTTGATCTTTTCCTTGTAAAAACCTTATAACATCATCTAAAGGTTTTAGGTAATGAGCTCGTAAAGCATAGATACGCTCACAATTTTCTGAAGTAATGGTTTCATTTTCTGCAGCGATCTCAAATAATTCGCTTAAAGTATGCTTAGAAAAAAGCTCTAAAATAACTTCGATCCCCAAATCCATCTGATAAGAACTGATGTTCTTGGTGTTCAGAAAGCCCTTTAAATAAGCCGTTGCAGGATATGGCGTATTTAATTGAGTAAAAGGCGGGGTAATAAGTAGGAGATCTTTCTGCATTGCAAATTAAAATTGAAGCAACAAAGGTAAGTTATTGTTCGCTCTTTAAGATCTCTGTAACCGCTTGTAAATATGCTTTTTGATTATTTGCCTTTTTGATCTTTTTAAAGGTTTTCTGCGGATTGGAGAACGTCTGTGAGAAATAACTCCAAAATCCCTGCATTTTCATCTTGATAGGAGTAGGACCGCTTAAAGCCTCATCGTACTGATGATAAATGGTATCATGAAATTCTCTGAATTGCTGCCATCTGTCTTTGGGATATTCGGTAGTATCAGCTTTAATCATTGAAGGAAGAAAAGGATCGGCAATTAAACCGCGGCCAATCATCCAATGGTCTATCTGCGGAAAGCGTTGTTGCATCTCCTTAAATCCGGCAACGGTAGTAATATCTCCATTATAATACATCTTGTGTTTGGTATTATCCAAACATCGCTGAAAGGATTCCAGATCTACACCACCTTTGTATAATTGCTTTCCAATTCTGGCGTGAATGGCGATATTCTTCAGTGGATATTTATCTAAAATAGGTAAAGTGTCTAAGATCTCGGTACTGTCTTCATACCCCATCCTCATTTTCATAGAAACCAAAATGTCGGTTTCAGAATGAGCACGGTCCAAAATATTATCTATTCTTTCAGGATCATTGATCAATCCGGAACCCATTCCGCGTTTAGTAACCATCGGGTAAGGACAACCCAAATTCCAGTTGAGTTCTTTGTATCCTAATTCACGAACATATTTAGCAACAAATAAAAATTCTTCAGCATCGTTGGTAATCACTTGCGGAATTACTTCTAAGGTATTGTTATGCTCCGGTAACAGATCTCGCTTATAAGAATTTTTTACGATCAGCTTCCCATCCAAACGTATGTAGGGGGCATAATACGTGTCTATTCCACCAAAATAGTGGTGTTGTGCATTTCTAAATCTGAAATCGGTGAAACCCTGCAATGGGGAAGAAAGAAGTGTAAAACTCATGTAGTATTTGTTGCTGCAAAGATAGCTTAAAATGGGCAATGAGCATCTGCAATTTAGAAAAGTAAAAAATCATTTTTTATTGAAAACATCAATTGGTTTGTGCAAAAGTTAGAATGTGATTATGTTCTTCTATCAAAAAAATCTTACTTTTGTTTTTACAACTTCAGCACTATAGATTATGAGCCAAAAAGTATTTCTTAATGCAAAAGAAATCAACATTATACTTCATCGTTTGGCCTGTCAGTTAATTGAGAATCATCCTAATCTTGAAAATACGGTTATTATTGGAATTCAGCCAAGAGGAACCTTTCTGGCAAACCGAATTGTAACTATTCTGGAGGAGGAATATAAACTGAAGAATATTCCACACGGGCAATTAGATATCACTTTCTATAGAGATGATTTTAGAAGAGGTGATAAACCTTTAGAAGCCAATAAAACCAAGATCGATTTTATAGTAGAAGATATGAATGTGATCTTTATAGATGATGTTCTTTATACAGGCCGAAGCATTCGCGCCGCACTAACTGCCATTCAATCTTTTGGAAGACCTAAAGAAATAGAACTGCTTACCCTTATAGATAGAAGGTTTAGTAGACATTTACCAATTCAGCCAGATTATAATGGGCGACAAGTAGATGCTATTAATGATGAGCAGGTAAAAGTGCACTGGAAAGAAATTCAAGGGGAAGATGCTGTTTATGTGTATTCAAAATAAAATGAATCCTGAAAATGGGATAATTTAAAAGCAAGTAATCCATGAGCGAATTAAGTGTAAACCACTTATTGGGAATTAAATATCTGAAGCCGGAAGATATCGAACTTATCTTTAAAACGGCAGATCATTTTAAAGAAGTGATCAATAGGCCCATTAAAAAAGTTCCTTCTCTACGCGATATTACCATAGCCAACTTATTCTTTGAGAATAGTACCAGAACCCGACTTTCTTTTGAACTTGCTGAAAAACGATTGAGTGCAGATGTAATTAATTTTTCTGCTGCTTCTTCTTCAGTAAAAAAAGGGGAAACGCTTATAGATACCGTAAATAATATTCTTGCCATGAAGGTAGATATGGTGGTAATGCGTCATCCGAATCCGGGAGCAGGAATTTTTCTTTCTAAACATGTAGATGCAAGTATTATAAATGCAGGAGATGGAACTCATGAGCATCCAACCCAAGCTTTACTAGATTCTTATTCTATCAGAGAAAAATTAGGTGAAGTTAAAGGAAAGAAAGTATTGATAGTGGGTGATATTCTGCACAGTAGAGTTGCCCTTTCAAATATTTTTGCTCTGAAACTTCAAGGTGCAGAGGTAAAGGTTTGCGGACCAAAAACACTGATCCCAAAATATATAGAATCTTTAGGAGTAGGAGTAGAGACCAATTTAATAAAAGCATTAGAATGGTGTGACGTGGCAAACATGTTGCGAGTTCAAAATGAACGTATGGAAATCAGCTATTTTCCAAGTACCAGAGAATACACGCAACAATTCGGTCTGAATAAGAAGATACTCGATTCTTTGAATAAAGAAATTGTGGTGATGCATCCTGGCCCAATAAATAGAGGAGTGGAGATCACTAGCGATGTAGCAGATTCTAAACAGGCTATAATTCTAGATCAGGTACAGAATGGTGTGGCAGTGAGAATGGCTGTTATTTACCTTTTAGCCTCCAAAATCAAACACTAAGCGCTATAATAAAATTTAGAACTATGAAGATTATTGAGAAAGACAATTATAAGATCCTGAAAGATGAGAAGAATGATATTGCTGGCTTTGCAAATTACATGTCTCAAAATCATTCCATATTTAAAGAAGATAATGTAATTGTAGATGTTCTTAAAAAAGGAGATCTTGAATTAGAAGAATTACTAATGTTCTTAGAGATTTCTAATATACATAGAGCAGAGAAGAAATCTTTTGTTATCGTAAACGATGCTATAAATATAGATCAAGTTCCAGAAGAACTAATTGTGGTTCCAACGTTATTAGAAGCTACAGATATTATTAAAATGGAAGAATTAGAAAGAGAACTCGGATTCTAAATTTTTCTTCCATTTACTCCAACTCAATACGAGTTCCAAAAAACATAAGCATGAAACTTACAATTTTAGGTTGTTACGCAGCCACTCCCAGATCTTTCACAAATCCAACAGCACAGGTTTTAGATATCAATAATCATCTTTTCATGATAGATTGTGGTGAAGGTTCTCAAGTGGAGCTAAGGCGTAATAAAATAAAATTCTCTAAGATCAAGCACATCTTTATCTCACATTTACATGGTGACCATTGTTTTGGGCTTGTTGGGCTTATCTCCACCTTCAGACTGCTTAACAGAGATACAGAATTGCATGTTTACGGACCTAAAGGAATAAAAGAGATCATTACCCTACAATTGAAACTTTCCAACTCCTGGACCAACTATCCGCTTTATTTTCATGAATTGGAAAGTAAAGAATCTCAGCTTATCTATGAAGATGATAAAGTAACTGTAGAGACCATTCCATTAAAACACAGAATTTATACCAACGGATTTCTTTTTAAAGAAAAGCCCGGACTTAGAAAACTGCTGATCAACGAAGCGGTGGAACGTAACATTGATGTTGCCCTTTACCAAAGTTTGAAAATGGGAAAAGATGTAGTTAATAATGATGGAGAGACCATTGCTAATCATCTAGTTACTACAGAACCGGATCCTCCAAAATCATATGCATACTGTAGTGATACTATGTATTATCCGAAGATCATTCCACAAATTAAAAATGCTACTGTCCTGTATCATGAATCTACCTTTTTAGAAGAGAATAAAGAACTGGCAGAACCTACTAAACATTCTACAGCAATAGAAGCGGCAACTATCGCAAAAGATGCTGAGGTTAAGAATCTTATACTAGGCCATTATTCTACCAGATATGGCAGCATTTTACCGTTTAAAAGCGAGGCTGAAACCGTATTTCCTCGAGTTCAACTTGCAGATGATGGAAAATCATTCGAATATTAGAAAATACTTGTAAGTCATTTCTTACAAGTATGTCGTTCAACGCTTAATTGACATAAATATTGTCAGTAGAGTCTTACAAAAAGTGTTAAAATTCGCATAATATCGATAAAAGGTGTATTTCATCGTGTATTTAGTCGATTATATTAGTATTTTAGTAATCCCAAATCTAACTAATCTACTAGCATATGTTGAAAATTACCAAACACCTTTGTGCCGTATTAATTTGCACTCTTACGCTTACATCTTGTTCAAAAGATACCGATGTTCTGCAGGAACAAAGTAACCTTAAAGCAGAAATTCTTTCTGATAATGTTTCTTATAGCAATATTGAACTTGAAATACTTACCGCAGTTAATGCACACCGCCAAAGTTTAGGATTGAACAAGCTTGGTAGAATAGATGACATTACTTTTCAGGCGGAAGACCATACAGATTATATGGTAGAGAATAAATTAGTTAATCATTCAGATTTTGACAAAAGATTTAATGCTTTGGTTAAAGATGTGGGTGCCTCTTCTGTAAGTGAAAATGTAGGGTATGGTTATAGAACAGCAGCTGCAGTCGTTCAGGCTTGGTTAGCGAGCGAAGGACATAAAGCAAATGTAGAAGGAGACTTTACACATTTTGGTATCGCTGTAGATAGTGACGATAATGGAAAGAATTACTTTACGAATATTTTCGTAAAGAGATAATAGTTAGTACTTAGAATAATTTTTTTATTATAATTAGTTAGCCTTTAGCATACGTTTAATTAGAATAAAGATCTCGCATTAGCGGGATCTTTTTATTTTCATAAAACATTTTCTTCTAAGAGTTTCTTTGTCCTTATAAGATTTAATAATGACTTTAGATAAGACAGCTACTCCTTATCTTTCAAAAGCTAATAGGTAAGCTTAGATTAATTATTATCATGGTGTTTCTAATACTCTCAAAATATTTATATGATATCTTAAGAACGGTTTTTAAATGTGTTGATCTATAAGTATGAAATTTCCATCTGGATCTGTAAGTATAAAATTTGCAGGTCCCGTAGTGTCCTCATTCACTTCCTTTTCTAAAGTAATTCCATTAGCTTTTAATTCTTTCTGAATCTTTCTGATATCATCAAAATCTTTAACAGTTTCTCCATTTGCATCCCATCCGGGATTAAAGGTCAAAATATTCTTATCAAATATTCCCTGAAACAAACCGATTACAGCATTCTGATTTTTCATGATAAGGTAATTTTGCTCCATTGAACCACCTATTACTTTAAACCCTAAGTTCAGATAGAATTTTTTAGAAACTTCAATGTCTTTAACATTTAGACTTACCGAGAACGCACCTAATTTCATATTCTTAATTTTTTAATTTAATAACTCTTTCTATAATTTACCAATTTTAGATGAATTGTGAAGCAATCTTATGGTATGAAATAATGTTCAATGCTGTTGGTAATTCGTTATCTAAGGCTACTAAATAAAAGATCCCGCTATTTGCGGGATCTATAACTAATATATTTATGTTGAAGGAATTTTATAATCTTACTTCATTTTAACTACTTTAAACATCGATCTTCTATTTAATTGATGTTGTTTTGAGTTGCAAGTATCGCATTTTACAGCTGGTTGCTTTTCTCCATAACCTTTATAAGCTACTATTCTTTCTGGAGCAATTCCATGACTTACTAAATAATTATAAGTAGACTCTGCTCTCCTAATTGCTAATGCCTCATTGTATGCATCACTTCCTCTAAAATCTGTATGAGAACCAATTTCTATTACCAGATTAGGATATTTTTCTGTCATTAATGCAACCAACTTATCTAGTTCTGTAGCTGCATCTTTACGAATATTAGATTTGTCGAAATCAAAATAGATGTTATTGATCTCTGCTAAATATTCTACATCCGGAATAGGACTTAACTGTATATCATAGATCAACTCTTCTTTGTTACCCAGATCAAAAGAACTTATTTCTCCAGATTTTTCGGTGTATTCTATATGTTTTGCTTCAAATGGATATTTTGTATCTCTACTGATAATGGTAGTATATTTTCCATCATTATCGGTTTCAAGAAATGCAAATTGAGAATTATCAGATCCCATTAATCTAATAGTAGCATTCGCAATAGGAAGATTGTTCACATCATCTGTTACCGTACCTTTTAGAACTAGTGGTTTAAGGAGATTAAATTCGTAGACATCATCATTAATACCATCCCTATTTGATGCTATCCAGCCAGTATTCTCTTCAGATTTTTGAAAATAGGCAAAGTCATCTTTACTACTGTTAATAGGAGCGCCAAGATTGGTTATTTCTAAACTTGTAGTGTTAAGATCTGTTTTAAAAATATCCATTAATCCTAATCCTAAATGACCGTTGGAGGAGAAGTAAAGAATATTTTCTGTAGTTAAGAAAGGAAAAGCTTCATCTAAGCTAGTGTTGATCTCTTTCCCTAAATTAACAGGAACACCATAGGTATTATCTCCCGTGATCTCCACTTTATATATATCTGTTCCACCTTGTCCACCAGGCATGTCTGAGGTAAAATACAACGATTTATTATCTGAACTTAAACTTGGGTGGCCTACAGAATATTCATTATCGTTAAAAGGAAGTTCTACCACCTCTTTCCAAGAGCCATTAAGATTTGTTGCTCTATAGATCTTTAAATTGTTGGTAGATTTTTTATCCTTTTTCCCTTCTTTATTGTTTATATAATTATTTCTGGTGAAATATAGATACTTTCCATCATTGGTGATGCTAAGTGGGCCATCATGCAATACGCTATTTACATCTCCGGAAATAGGAGAGACCATCTCATCTTTTACTATATAGATATCTAAAAAAGGTTCCCCATTCCAGGAATAAACTTTTTTATTTTTTGGCATCGCTTCATTTCTAGCAGATATTAAATAGGTAACACCGTTTTTTTCATAAGCTCCAAAATCACTAAGATCTGAATTGAATTTAGCTTTTTCTAAAGTGTAATCATCCCGGTTCTTTATCTTAGACATATCATCAGAAAGAAGCTCTTTTACATCTGAAGTGTTTTTTCCTGTTTCCTGATATTTAGCTAACCATGTTCTAGACTCATCATATCTCTTAACACCTCTCAAAGCCTGAGCGAACTTAAAATAGTACTCTGGAGAAACATCTGCTTGTTTTACAACATCGGTATAGTAGTACACTGCATCTTCTGGACGTCTTAATTTGCTATAACTATCTGCAAGTTGTTGTTTATTATAAGCTGTATTAAAATCTTTTTCAATTAATTCTTTATAGATATCTACAGCTTCCAGGTAAGCAAGATCGTTATATAACCTGTCTGCTTTTCTCTGTTTGGAGTTTTGAGCTGAAGCTATAAAACTATTTCCAATAATGAGCAGAAGTATTAAGTAGTTGAAATTCTTCATAATAGTTTTATTAATGTTAGAAAAATCTTGGAGATTTATATCTGGTGTTTCTAAATCTAAATTCGTAGATCAAAATGATCTCGTGAGAACCAGAGGTGTAAGGTCTAAGGTCTGAAATGCTATATTCATAAGCGTATCCAATACGTAGAGGTTCAAATACTCTAAAATCTACAAAGGCACCAATTGCATCATCTATTCTGTAAGTAGCACCTAAATATAACTTTTCATCATAAATGGTAGTTGCAGAAATGTCTACAGATAAAGGAGCACCGCTAGTAGCTTTTGCTAAAGCTGTTGGTCTTAATTTCCAAGTGTCATTAAGGTCGAAAACATAACCCCCGGTTAAATAATAATGAACTTGTTCCAAAGCTACATATTGATTAAAGTCGTTATTATCATTATTTATCAGTTTTGGAGCAGAAAGACCCACGTACCAGTTTTGAGCAGAGAGATACAATCCTGCACCTACATTTGGAGTCCATTTGTTAAACTGATCTCTAAAAAAAGGATCATCCATAACCTGAGGATCTGTAAATAGATCCTCATCCAGATCGTAATAGCTAAATCCACCTTTTATACCAAAAGATAATGTTGTTTCTTGTCCTACAGGAATTGTATAAGAAACATCTCCGTAGATATACGTGTAATTCTCATAACCTGTTTTGTCATTTATAACAGACAGTCCAACCCCAATTCGTTCATTTCTTAAAGGAGAATGAAGAGAGAGAGTTTGGGTACGAGGAGCACCTTCTATACCAACCCATTGGTTTCTGTTTAATGCAGTAAGTGAAAATCCGTCTCTACTCCCGGCATACGCAGGGTTTACAGATATGGTATTATACATATACTGGGTGAACTGTGGTAATTGCTGAGCCTGAGTTGAAGACAGACCAGCAAAAACTATCGATATTAGGATATAGAAATTTTTCATGTTTTTAGAGCTTTATTTTGTTCCTAAGTAGATGTATCCTTGAATTGGTTCTAAACCACTACCTACAACCTCTACAATATAGTAGTAAGTTCCGGAAGGTAACTGATTAGAGCTAGTTACAGATTTATTTGAGAAGCCATCCCAGTTGTTTCTATAGTCTTTTTGGCTATACACTTCTGCACCCCATCTATTAAAGATCTTAACGCTATAAGTGAAACCACAATCTAAATCTTGTCCGATATTAAATGTATCATTCTTCTGATCACCGTTTGGAGTTACCACTTTTGAAATACTATCTCTCACATCAGATTGACCACAAGGTAATACTATACAATCATCATTAATAAAGACAGTAACCGCAGTTGTGCTGCTACAAGCTCCACTTATATTATAATTGAATGTGTAGGTGCCTACAGTTAATTTCGATGGATCTATACTATTACCAGAAAGGGCGCCTGTAGCTGCAGGATCAGACCAAATTCCAGAGGTGTCATAATCTCCAACTAATAATTCGAAAAGATCAAACTCCACATCCTCTATACACAGATCAACAGTGAGTGTGTCTATGACCTGAGCACTTACCCCGTTAAGAACTACAACAGTTGCTTCAGAAACCATTTCTGTTGCGTTTCTAGCAGTTACATTATAGGTGCCAGGTTCAAGATTAATAAATACACCGCTATCTTGATAATCTACTCCGTTGATGCTGTAGGTTAATCCAATTTCCGTTTGAACTGTAATAGCTCCGCTTGGAACAGCACATGTAGGCTGCTCTATAGATATTACCACTGGTGCTTCTGGTGAAACAGGATCTGCACCATTCACAGTAATAGTAACTGTAGCAGTATCTGTTCCGCCGTTTCCATCTGAAATTGTGTATTCAAAAGAATCTGTTCCGTTAAAGTCTGGGTTAGGAGTATAAGTGAAAGTTCCGTCTTCATTAAGAACTACAGTTCCGTTTGAAGGATTGGTGTTGCTAATTACCGTAAGAACGTCTCCATCAGGATCTGAATCATTATCAAGAACTGAAATAGTTACCGCAGTATCTTCATCTGTAGAAACTGCATCATCAACAGCAATTGGAGCATCATTTACACCAACCACGGTAATAGTAACTGTAGCAGTATCTGTTCCACCGTTTCCATCTGAAATTGTGTATTCAAAAGAATCTACACCGTTAAAGTCTGGGTTAGGAGTATAAATGAAAGTTCCGTCTTCATTAAGAACTACAGTTCCGTTGCTTGGATTGGTGTTGCTAATTACCGTAAGAACGTCTCCATCAGGATCTGAATCATTATCTACAACTGAAATAGTCACTGCTGTATCTTCGTTTGTTGAAGCTGAATCATCAACAGCAATTGGAGCATCATTTACACCAACCACAGTAATAGTTACTGTAGCAGTATCTGTTCCGCCGTTTCCATCTGAAATTGTGTATTCAAAAGAATCTACACCGTTAAAGTCTGGGTTAGGAGTATAAGTGAAAGTTCCGTCTTCATTAAGAACTACAGTTCCGTTTGAAGGATTGGTGTTGCTAATTACCGTAAGAATGTCTCCATCAGGATCTGAATCATTATCTAGAACTGAAATCGTTACTGCAGTATCTTCGTTTGTAGAAACTGCATCATCCACCGCTACCGGAGCATCATTTACACCAACCACAGTAATAGTTACAGTAGCAGTATCTGTTCCTCCGTTTCCATCTGAAATTGTGTATTCAAAATAATCTACACCGTTGAAATTGTTATTAGGAGTATAAGTGAAAGTTCCGTCTTCATTAAGAACTACAGTTCCGTTACTTGGATTGGTGTTGCTAATTACCGTAAGAACATCTCCATCAGGATCTGAATCGTTATTAAGAACTGAAATTGTTACCGCAGTATCTTCGTTTGTTGAAGCTGCATCATCCACCGCTACCGGAGCATCATTTACACCAACCACAGTTATAGTAACTGTAGCAGAATCTGTTCCGCCGTTTCCATCTGAAATTGTGTATTCAAAAGAATCTACTCCGTTAAAGTCTGGGTTAGGAGTATAAGTGAAAGTTCCATCTTCATTAAGAACTACAGTTCCGTTACTTGGATTGGTGTTACTAATTACAGTAAGAACGTCTCCATCAGGATCTGAATCATTATCTAGAACTGAAATCGTTACCGCAGTATCTTCATCTGTAGAAACTGCATCATCCACCGCTACCGGAGCATCATTTACACCAACCACAGTTATAGTTACAGTAGCAGAATCTGTTCCGCCGTTTCCATCTGAAATTGTGTATTCAAAAGAATCTACTCCGTTAAAGTCTGGGTTAGGAGTATAAGTGAAAGTTCCGTCTTCATTAAGAACTACAGTTCCGTTTGAAGGATTGGTGTTGCTAATTACCGTAAGAATGTCTCCATCAGGATCTGAATCATTATTAAGAACTGAAATTGTTACTGCAGTATCTTCATCTGTTGAAACTGCATCATCCACCGCTACCGGAGCATCGTTTACACCAATTACAGTAATAGTAACTGTAGCAGAATCTGTTCCGCCGTTTCCATCTGAAATTGTGTATTCAAAAGAATCTACTCCGTTGAAATTGTTATTAGGAGTATAAGTGAAAGTTCCGTCTTCATTAAGAACTACAGTTCCGTTTGAAGGATTTGTGTTGCTAATTACCGTAAGAACATCTCCATCAGGATCTGAATCGTTATTAAGAACTGAAATTGTTACCGCAGTATCTTCATCTGTTGAAACTGCATCATCAACTGCTACCGGAGCATCATTTACACCAACCACAGTAATAGTAACTGTAGCAGTATCTGTTCCTCCGTTTCCATCTGAAATTGTGTATTCAAAAGAATCTACACCGTTAAAGTCTGGGTTAGGAGTATAAGTGAAAGTTCCGTCTTCATTAAGAACTACAGTTCCGTTTGAAGGATTTGTGTTACTAATTACCGTAAGAACATCTCCATCAGGATCTGAATCGTTATTAAGAACTGAAATCGTTACCGCAGTATCTTCGTTTGTTGAAACTACATCATCCACCGCTACCGGAGCATCATTTACACCAACCACAGTAATAGTAACTGTAGCAGTATCTGTCCCGCCGTTTCCATCTGAAATTGTGTATTCAAAAGAATCTACACCGTTAAAGTCTGGGTTAGGAGTATAAGTGAAAGTTCCGTCTTCATTAAGAACTACAGTTCCGTTTGAAGGATTTGTGTTACTAATTACCGTAAGAACGTCTCCATCAGGATCTGAATCGTTATTAAGAACTGAAATCGTTACCGCAGTATCTTCGTTTGTTGAAACTGCATCATCCACCGCTACCGGAGCATCATTTACACCAACCACAGTAATAGTAACTGTAGCAGTATCTGTTCCTCCGTTTCCATCTGAAATTGTGTATTCAAAAGAATCTACACCTTTAAAGTTTGGGTTAGGAGTATAAGTAAAAGTTCCGTCTTCATTAAGAACTACAGTTCCGTTACTTGGATTGGTGTTGCTAATTACTGTAAGAACATCTCCATCAGGATCTGAATCGTTATTAAGAACTGAAATCGTTACCGCAGTATCTTCATCTGTTGAAACTGCATCATCCACCGCTACCGGAGCATCATTTACACCAACCACAGTAATAGTAACTGTAGCAGTATCTGTTCCTCCGTTTCCATCTGAAATTGTGTATTCAAAAGAATCTACACCGTTAAAGTCTGGGTTAGGAGTATAAGTGAAAGTTCCGTCTTCATTAAGAACTACAATTCCGTTGCTTGGATTGGTGTTGCTAATTACCGTAAGAACATCTCCATCAGGATCTGAATCATTATCAAGAACTGAAATAGTTACCGCAGTATCTTCATCTGTAGAAACTGCATCATCAACAGCAATTGGAGCACCCTTCACGGTTACAGTGAAGCTACATTCTGCAGTATTTCCAGAAGCATCTGTAGCAGTAAAGGTTACAGTAGAGATTCCGATAGGGAACTGGCTTCCAGAAGGAAGTCCGGCAGTTTGTTCTACGGTTACCTCACAGTTGTCTGTAGCTGTAGCATCTTCAAATTCTACGATTGAAAAGTTCTCACCAGAAGCAGTAGTTTGCGATATGTTGGAAGGACAAGCAATTGTAGGATCTTGATTGTCTGTTACGATCACATCAAAAGAAACAGTTGAAGTATTACCTGCAGCATCTGTTGCAGTATAAGTTACTATGCTAGTTCCAACAGGGAATTCACTTCCAGAAGCAAGGCTTCCTTCATTTAAGGTTACTATCGTACCCTCACAGTTGTCTGTTGCTATTGGAGCTTCAAAAGAAACTACCGCACCACATTTTCTAGGATCAGTGTCAACTTCAATAGTAGCCACAGGTCCAAAAGTTGGATCTTCAGTATCTGGAATTGCTTCTATTTCTACTTCGGAAGGAGATGAGATACAATCTCCACCTACCAATCTAGCAGTTATGTTATAAATTCCTGTCTTAAGGTTGCTAAATAATCCACTTGATTGATAATCTACACCATTAATGCTAAATTCAACTCCAGCTATCTCATTAATTAAAATTGAACCGTTATTTAGATTACAGGTTGTGTTTGATACGGAAATTAGATCCGGATCTTTTGGTGTAATATTAATGGTAAGATTCAGTGTTGCAACATTGGTACACCCTGCGTCATTTTTACTTTCGAAAGTATACGATCCAGATTCAGTATAAGTTTTACCATTCCAAGCGTAGCTATCACAAGAAGTGACATCTTCTGTAGTGGTAGTAGTTTTAGTAATGGTAAGATTCAGTGTTGCAACATTGGTACACCCTGCATCATTTTTGCTTTCGTAAGTATATGTTCCAGATTCAGTATAAGTTTTACCGTTCCAAGAATAGCTATCACAAGAAGTTACATCTTCTGTAGTGGTAGTAGTTTTAGTAATGGTAAGATTCAGCGTTGCAACATTCGTACAACCAGCATCATTTTTACTCTCAAAAGTATACGATCCAGATTCAGTATAAGTTTTACCGTTCCAAGCGTAGCTATCACAAGAAGTCACATCTTCTGAAGTAGTAGTGCTTTTAGTAATGGTAAGATTCAGCGTTGCAACATTGGTACAACCTGCGTCATTTTTACTCTCGAACGTATACGCTCCAGATTCAGTATAAGTTTTTCCGTTCCAAGAATAGCTATCACAAGAAGTGACATCTTCTGAAGTAGTCGTGCTTTTAGTGATAGTAAGATTCAGCGTTGCAACATTGGTACACCCTGCGTCATTCTTATTTTCGTAAGTATAAGATCCAGATTCAGTATAAGTTTTTCCGTTCCAAGAATAGCTATCACAAGAAGTGACATCTTCTGAAGTAGTCGTGCTTTTAGTGATAGTAAGATTCAGCGTTGCAACATTGGTACAACCAGCATCATTTTTACTCTCAAAAGTATACGATCCAGATTCAGTATAAGTTTTACCGTTCCAAGCGTAGCTATCACAAGAAGTCACATCTTCTGAAGTAGTAGTGCTTTTAGTAATGGTAAGATTCAGCGTTGCAACATTGGTACAACCTGCGTCATTTTTACTTTCGTAAGTATACGATCCAGATTCAGTATAAGTTTTACCATTCCAAGCGTAGCTATCACAAGAAGTGACATCTTCTGTAGTGGTAGTACTTTTAGTAATGGTAAGATTCAGTGTTGCAACATTCGTACACCCTGCATCATTCTTACTCTCAAAAGTATAAGATCCAGATTCAGTATAAGTTCTTCCATTCCAAGAATAGCTATCACAAGAAGTTACATCTTCTGAAGTAGTCGTGCTTTTAGTGATAGTAAGATTCAGCGTTGCAACATTGGTACATCCTGCATCATTTTTACTCTCGTAAGTATACGCTCCAGATTCAGTATAAGTTTTTCCGTTCCAAGCGTAGCTATCACAAGAAGTTACATCTTCTGTAGTAGTAGTGCTTTTAGTAATTGTAAGATTCAGCGTTGCAACATTGGTACACCCTGCGTCATTTTTGCTCTCGAAAGTATACGATCCAGATTCAGTATAAGTTTTACCGTTCCAAGAATAGCTATCACAAGAAGTTACATCTTCTGTAGTGGTAGTAGTTTTAGTAATGGTAAGATTCAGTGTTGCAACATTGGTACACCCTGCATCATTTTTACTCTCGTAAGTATATGCTCCAGATTCAGTATAAGTTTTTCCGTTCCAGGTGTAGCTATCACAAGAAGTTACATCTTCTGTAGTAGTAGTGCTTTTAGTAATGGTAAGATTCAGCGTTGCAACATTGGTGCAACCTGCATCATTTTTACTCTCGAACGTATACGATCCAGATTCAGTATAAGTTTGACCATTCCAAGCGTAGCTATCACAAGAAGTTACATCTTCTGTAGTGGTAGTGCTTTTAGTAATGGTAAGATTCAGTGTTGCAACATTTGTACAACCAGCATCATTCTTGCTTTCGTAAGTATACGCTCCAGATTCAGTATAAGTTTTTCCGTTCCAAGAATAGCTATCACAAGAAGTTACATCTAATGAAGTAGTAGTACTTTTAGTAATGGTTAGATTCAGCGTTGCAACATTTGTACAACCCGCGTCATTTTTACTCTCGAACGTATACGATCCAGATTCAGTATAAGTTTGACCATTCCAAGCGTAGCTATCACAAGAAGTTACATCTAATGAAGTAGTAGTGCTTTTAGTAATGGTAAGATTCAGCGTTGCAACATTTGTACAACCAGCATCATTCTTGCTTTCGTAAGTATACGATCCAGATTCAGTATAAGTTTTTCCGTTCCAGGTGTAGTTATCACAAGAAGTTACATCTTCTGTAGTAGTAGTGCTTTTAGTAATAGTTAGATTCAGCGTTGCAACATTTGTACATCCTGCATCATTCTTACTTTCGTAAGTATACGATCCAGATTCAGTATAAGTTTTACCGTTCCAAGCGTAGCTATCGCAAGAAGTTATATCTTCTGTAGTGGTAGTGCTTTTAGTAATGGTAAGATTCAGCGTTGCAACATTGGTACACCCTGCATCATTCTTACTTTCGTAAGTATAAGATCCAGATTCAGTATAAGTTTTACCGTTCCAAGCGTAGCTATCGCAAGAAGTTATATCTTCTGTAGTGGTAGTGCTTTTAGTAATGGTAAGATTCAGCGTTGCAACATTGGTACACCCTGCATCATTTTTACTCTCGTAAGTATACGATCCAGATTCAGTATAAGTTTTTCCGTTCCAGGTGTAGCTATCACAAGAAGTTACATCTTCTGAAGTAATAGTACTTTTAGTGATAGTAAGATTCAGCGTTGCAACATTGGTACACCCTGCGTCATTCGTACTTTCGTAAGTATAAGATCCAGATTCAGTATAAGTTTTACCATTCCAAGCGTAGCTATCACAAGAAGTTACATCTTCTGAAGTAGTAGTACTTTTAGTAATTTTAAGATTCAGTGTTGCAACATTGGTACACCCTGCGTCATTTTTACTCTCGAACGTATACGATCCAGATTCAGTATAAGTATTACCATTCCAAGCGTAGCTATCACAAGAAGTGACATCTTCTGTAGTGGTAGTAGTTTTAGTAATGGTAAGATTCAGCGTTGCAACATTCGTACACCCTGCATCATTCTTACTCTCAAAAGTATAAGATCCAGATTCAGTATAAGTTCTTCCATTCCAAGAATAGCTATCACAAGAAGTTACATCTTCTGAAGTAGTCGTGCTTTTAGTGATAGTAAGATTCAGCGTTGCAACATTGGTACATCCTGCATCATTTTTACTCTCGTAAGTATACGCTCCAGATTCAGTATAAGTTTTTCCGTTCCAGGTGTAGCTATCACAAGAAGTTACATCTTCTGTAGTAGTAGTGCTTTTAGTAATTGTAAGATTCAGCGTTGCAACATTGGTACACCCTGCGTCATTTTTGCTCTCGAAAGTATACGATCCAGATTCAGTATAAGTTTTACCGTTCCAAGAATAGCTATCACAAGAAGTTACATCTTCTGAAGTAATAGTACTTTTCTTAATGCTAACATTAAAATTATATTGAGCAGCTTCACAAGATCCATTTGCAGGAGCATATATATAAACTGTTTTAGTTTCGATGATTTTGGTACCTGCCTCAATTAAATTTACACCGTTTGGTTGTGCATAATATTTACCATTTGTTAATTCCGGTAAAGTATATGAATCACAAGTCTCAACATTTGAAGGTTTATCAACAATTGGCTTTGCGTTGATTTTTACTTTAATTGCAACCTTATTTTTGCTAATACAGCTAGCAGAAGGTCCTTCTGCAACGTAATACGTAAAATCGCCGGCAATATCTGTATTTGGAACTATACTTGTTTGAGGCGAAGCCGCTTCGTCATTACTAGTATAATAAAAAAGTTGGTAACCTGCTTTACTTGGATCAGCACTTAATGGCTGCGCCTCAACATTCACACAATATTCTACATTCGTAGTTGTAGGGATTGATGAGATATTTTCAATAACAATATCGAATGCTATGTAGCAATCTTGAGAACCAGGAACTATGGCATAATAGTTATTCGTACCGGAAGTATTCGGGAATGGATTGTTAATAGTATATTCTGTTGTATTGTCTTCTACCGGATAGCTATTATAGAATCTTGTTCCAGTTGGAAAAGCAGAATTAACTTCTGTAATAGAAATTGGATTTTCTCTATTACAGTAATTAAAGACTCTTTTATCTGGAGTGTTCTGACAGTTGTTCGCTATGAAATAAGTAGCATTAATCTTAGTTTTTAAAGGTGCTGTAATTGGTTGACCTTCACACGTAGTATTATCTGTATAACCTTGAATAAGATCTTTATCATTCACAGGAATATCTGTGATCTCTCCAATTCCGCTTAAAGAACCTTTAAACGTGATGTTATTTCCATCACCGCAAATAGAATTCTTTAAGATGGTACAATCTTCTGTTATCTTAAACTTCACTGTTAATTCTCCTAGAACCGAGTTGGTATTAGAGGCAACCGGTAAAGTTCCTATATTCCATATTATAGATCCGGTAGCTCCTAAGCTAGGATCGTAAGTAATAGAATTTGGAGTAGTAGGAGTGAAGTTAAAAGTTCCAACCGCACTGTTATTTACATAAGAAACGTTGTAAGGTACAGGAATAACCAGTTTAGAATTTTTAATTGGCTCATTACCTTTATTCTTTACTTGTACTTTATAAGTAATAACATCTCCAGGAAAAGCTTCTGTATTTGCAGAAGGAGAATTGTTAGAGTTTATACTCGATAAAGCACTAATACCTTCAATATTTGGCTGATATGCATCAACAGACAAGACCATATTGTAAATCACATAGGTATCTTGAGTAGTACCATATCTAAACTTAGTTGAAGTTTGATTATTGGTTATTACCGACTTATCTGAGTTAGGAATATTTAAAATGTTGATATCCAAACCTGTGTTGTTCACTAAGTTTGGATTGCGATTTCCAGAAGTTGAAATTGATGAGTTAAAGAAGTTATTAGAGGTGGTGTTGCTATGATTTAAGCGCAACCAAGAACCATCGAGTTTTTTAATTTCAAAATAATCCCCAGATATACCTCTATCACCTTCCCCAGCCATAAGTCCCAATTTCATGTTGATAGGACCAGACTGAGCTGTATTGAAACCGGAAACAGGAATCTCATAATTTTGAGTTACCTGACCTCTTACATATGCGTAACCGTCAAAAACAGTAATGTCTCTAAGATTCATTTGTGCATTCTCATAGATCACAACCATTCCCCATCCACCATAATATCCGGTAGAGCCACCATTTCCTTCAGAAAGTTCCATGTCTGCTACCCAATACTCTCCAGATCCATTACTTTTTACAAGATCTGTAACCTCTGCGTACCCAACATACATATTATCATCTCCAGGAAACTTTATGTCTGATGCTGCTGCATTAAATACTTTGTAAGATGTATCATTAGGACCTTTTAACTTTATTTTTCTCTTATTGCTAGTAGTACTAATATCGTTAGTACGCGCGGTCCAGTATAGTCCGGCATAAATTACTTCAGAACATTCTTTAGAAGCATTATTTTCATTGGAAAATAGCAATTCTGCAGAAGAAGAGTTATTGGTACTTGAAATACCATCCTTATCCACTTTTTGCATAGAATTGTTACTGTTATTCTTACTGTCGCTGTAAGCAGATAACGTCATGTTGGTATTTCCAATAATGGCGAAATCTCCATTTACATTATAAACTTTTTTCTCTGGAGATGCTACAGAAGTTCTTTGTGTAAAATCTGTTCTAACCTGTGCACTGATATTGAAAATACCTCCGATAATAAAGAGTAGCAAGGCTACATATACTTTCAACATCGATCTTTCAGCTTTTAGATAGTAATTTTGTTTCATAATACGCCGTATTAGAGTAAACGTTTAATGCTATTTATTGAGGAATAGAGGTGGAGTAAAGCAATACAACTCCAGAAGGAAGTTCCATAGCAATTTTTTCTATCTCGGTATTTGAACAATTGAATGGACAAATGATATAGATATATTTTAAAGAGCTAAATCCTGATATTTTAGAAAAATCTATAGTTGATGGTAACGAAGCAGCATCATCAAATTTTATAACTAAAAGCTCCACTTTTTCAAAAAGGGAGTTCGCTTTTAAAAGTTTTGAAAAGGATTTAAAATCAACCTCAGCTTTAATTGGAGACTTTTCATCATAAGCGTTGATCTCATTACTTTCAATAAATACTGTTGGAACCAAATCGTAAGCTAATACCTGAAGCGGCACTGCTGCTTGTGCACTGCTCTTTGTTTTCATTGTACTAACACTAGTCTTTTTATTAGAATTTTGTGCCAGGTACTCCGTTATTTCGTAAGCCTTTATATTTTGAGCAGAAAGAGCAAAAAAACTTGGAAGTAAAAAGAGTAGGGAGAGAGTAGTTTTCCAGATCATAATATTTTCTTTAGGAATGATTTGTTGAAATAATATCAACTAGCTATTTAATTATTTATCTCCTTAATGACTAAAATTATATTCATTAAAGATGTTAGTTCAATAAATTAGTATTCTCGAAATAGAATTGAAGCTGAAGATATTTTTAGGGGAGATCTTAACAAATCGATTTGGGGTCAATTGCGTTTTCGCCTTAATTCTAAAGTAAATTTATTCTAAAAATTTAGTTAAAAAAGGAATATGAAATTTATTAGATGTAATGTTAAATTTCATCTATGAAATACATGTTTTTTTGAGAAATAAGGGAGGGATTTCCCCTATTTTAATTTATTAGTCAGGTAGTTACAATATTTTAATTACTACTTCAAATAGGGGAAAATAAGTAAATTTAATATGTAGGAGTTATTATTTTTGTACAAAAATGGCCGCCAAATTAGGCAGCCATGAATAAACAACAAAGTAGGGATTATCGTTGTTCATACATTAAAATTCTGTGAGCACTTTCTTCTAAGAGAGGATTCTTTATTAAGTCTATTTCATAAATCCAACCATCTTCTACTGTGGAAAATAAATGATATTCTTCATCAACAGACATTCCTAAATCTTGGCGTGCATGATTTAGCCAAGTCTGGTAAGTTGGCTCATCCATCTGTTTGCTATTAGCACTTACAATCATAAAATCTCCTTCTATAGAGATATTAAAGCGCGCCTCTTCGTTATTTCTAACTTTACCCAGATCTTCCCAATTCCCTTCATCCATTTTGGAGATAGTGATACTGCTCAAATTTCTAGGATCAAAATCAACAGCATAAACAGTATGATCTCTACCGTAATTATCTGTATCCAACATGGAAGGTACAGAACAACTAGAAAATGAGATTAAAATCAATGCTAGACATAAATAGGATAAAATTGAGCGATTTGAGGAATCTTCAAGTTTTAAAAATGTCATTAGAAATCTACTTTAAAATTAGTTAGCTAAATTTTAATAGTAGGTTAAGAATTTCGTAATCAGAATCCGGGGGGAATCATTTGATTTTTACGAAAGTAAACTAAAAGAGTCTTTTAATTGCAGATTATTTTAACTTTTAGATAAAAGGTTGAAATAATAGTTAAAATACTTCTTTAGAACTACGTATTCATGAAGTTAAAATCTTAAAGTGTTGATTTTTAAAATATTACGGTTAACAGTGTAATTTGATTTTAAGAAAATATTAGGACCTCTAAACTTTGTATTTTTTTACTGCTCTTATTTTCTAAACTTGTAAATTGCATTAAACTTTTTTTATGGGTAAGAACTTAGCAGATTACAGAAGAAATTATACTAAAGGTAAGCTCTTAGAGTTTGAAATTTCAAGTAATCCTTATCAATTGTTTACCAACTGGTTCGAAGAAATGGAAGCTCAAAAAGATCAGCATGAAGTAAATGCTATGACTGTTTCTACAATTGGTGATGATGGATTTCCTAAAAGTAGGGTGGTGCTTTTAAAGGAATATAGTGAAGATGGCTTTATTTTCTATACCAATTACACTTCAGAAAAGGGATTGGCTATTGCTAAAAATCCCCAGGTTTGTATATCTTTTTTCTGGCCTACATTAGAGCGACAAGTAATAATTAAAGGCTTAGCGGAAAGATCTTCTGAAGAGAAAGCAGAAGAATATTTTAGATCTCGTCCAAAAGGGAGCCAGCTTGGAGCATGGGCTTCTAATCAAAGTTCTAAAATAGAATCTAGAGAAGTTTTGGAAAGAAAACTAGAGGAGTTAAAAGCAAAATTTAATGGGAAAGAAATTCCCAAACCACAATTCTGGGGTGGCTATTTAGTTAGACCTGTAAGTATTGAATTTTGGCAAGGAAGAGAAAGCAGGCTTCACGATAGAATTCTATTCGAAAAAGACGAAAATTCTTGGTCCTATAAACGTTTAGCACCCTAATTATGAAAAGACTGATCTTGGTTAGACATGGTAAATCATCCTGGGAACAGCGTTTGCCAGATCATGAAAGACCCCTTAAAGAAAGAGCTTATAAAGATGCAGAAGTTGTCTTTAGAACTTATAACATGTCGCAAAATAAGCCGGATGTAATTTGGTCTAGTGATGCTGTAAGAGCATTAGAAACTGCAAAGATCTTTAAGAATAAATTGCAAATTAAAGATTCAGATTTTTTTGTGAAAAGTAGATTATATACTTTTAGCAAACCAGATCTTAAGTTTCAAATAGAATCTTGTGATGATTCTGTGAATGTGCTCATGGTATTTGGCCATAATCCAGCAATTACAGAATTAGTAAATAGTCTTGGAGATATATATTTTGAGAATATACCAACCACAGGACTTGTTATATTAGATCTTGAAGTAAATACCTGGAAAGTCCTTAAAAAAGGAAAAATAATTTTACACTTGTTCCCCAAAAACGTACGATAAGTTACATGAATCATAATCAATATATTAATAGAGAATTAAGTTGGCTTCAGTTTAATGCAAGAGTACTTCAGGAAGCAGAAGATGAGTCTGTTCCTCTTATTGAAAGGCTTAGATTTTTAGGAATATTTTCAAATAATTTAGATGAATTTTTTAAGGTGCGTTATGCTACTATTAAAAGAATTGATCTGGCAGGGAAAAGTGCAAAAAGCGTTCTTGGAGGTATAAAAGCTGGTAAATTATTAGAGGAGATCACACAAATAGTGATAGAACAGCAATCTGAGAGTTTAAGAGTTTTAGATAAAATTCAGGACAATCTTCGCGATCATGATATTTTTATTATCAATGAAAAACAAGTTTCAGAATCTCAAGAGATCTTTATAAAGAATTATTTTCTAACCAAAGTGAGTCCCGCATTGGTAACTATAATTCTTAATGATCTAGTTAGAGTACCTAGTTTAAAAGATAGTGCAGCCTATTTAGCAGTAAAGATGGTGATGAAGGAAGAAGTTCCTCAACAAGGTATCTCAAAATTATTAAATAGACATATTCGAGATAAGAAGTATGTACTTATAGAAATTCCAAGAAGTATTAATCGCTTCGTGGTGCTTCCGGAAGAAGATGGCAAGCAATATATTATTCTTTTAGATGATCTTATAAGATTTAATCTTAAGACCATTTTCAACATTTTTGAATATGAGAGTGTCTCTGCACATATGATAAAGATCACACGAGATGCAGAATTAGATATTGATAGTGATCTTAGTAAGAGTTTTATCGAAAAGATTTCTATGAGTGTTAAAGACAGGATAAAAGGAGATCCTGTAAGATTTGTCTATGATATGAATATAGACGAAGATACACTTGGTTACCTAATGAGCAAAATGGGAATAGATTCTACAGATAGTATTATTCCTGGGGGTAGGTATCATAACAGAAGAGATTATATGGATTTTCCTAGTCTCGGAAATGATAAATTATTGTACAAGCCTATAGACCCACTTCCAATTCCAGGATTAGTGCTTCAGGGGAGCTTGTTAGGTTTTATTGCTAAAAAGGATTATTTACTTTATACGCCATATCAAACATTTCAATATGTAGTAAAGTTTCTTAGAGAAGCAGCGCTAGATCCTAAGGTAAGAACCATTAAGATCACCATATATAGATTGGCAAAGATCTCTCACATTGCAAGCTCCCTTATAAATGCGGTGAAAAACGGAAAAAAAGTAACTGTCCAAATAGAATTAAGGGCGAGGTTTGATGAAGTTGCCAATATTAGGTATGCAGAACAGATGCAGCAAGAGGGAGTAGAACTTATTTTTGGTGTAACCGGACTAAAAGTTCATTGTAAAACCTGTGTTATAGAAAGAGAAGAGAATGGAAAACTTATTAAATACGGCTTTTTAAGCACCGGGAATTTTAATGAATCTACTTCTAAGATCTATACAGATTATACTCTTTTTACAGGAAATCAAGAGCTTTTAAAAGAAATCAACAAGGTATTCGACTTTTTTGAGATTAACTATAAAGTGAGTAGGTACAAACATTTATTAGTATCTCCACATTATACCAGAACTGCAATTATTAAGCTTATTACTACAGAGATCGAAAATGCGCAAGCAGGTAAACCTAGCGGAATTAAATTAAAGCTGAATAGTTTGTCTGACTTTACATTGATAGATAAGCTTTATGATGCCAGTAGAGCGGGAGTCAAGATAAAATTGATTGTACGTGGAATCTGTTCGTTAATTCCCGGTGTTCCCGGAATGAGCGAAAATATTGAAGCTATAAGTATCATAGATAAGTTTCTGGAGCATCCGCGAGTTTATATTTTTGAAAATGCTGGAAATAATAAGATATATATATCTTCTGCAGATTGGATGACAAGAAATATGGATCTTAGAGTAGAAGTATCATGTCCCATCTACGATGAAGATATAAAGAATGAAATCTTAGATACCTTTAATATAAGCTGGGAAGACAATGTAAAGGCAAGAATTTATTGCTTAGATCAGGATAACGCGTATAGAAGAAATGATCAACCTAAGATAAGATCTCAATTTGCTTTGTATGAATATTATCAGAAGAAATTAGAAAACTACCAACAGTGATCCAACAAAGAAAATACGCCGCTATAGATATAGGTTCTAATGCCGTAAGGTTATTAATATCTACTATAACAGAGCAACCAGATAAAGAACCTATTTTTAAGAAGACTTCTTTGGTAAGAGTTCCAATTAGACTTGGGTCTGATGTTTTTATGAATAAAATAATTTCTGAAGAGAATACAAGTAGAATGGTAGATACTATGCAGGCTTTTCAATTATTGATGAAATCTCACAAAATTGATAAATATCAGGCTTGTGCTACTTCTGCCATGCGGGAGGCAAACAATGGGCAAGAGGTTGCAGATCTTATTTTGCGAGAAACAGGTGTTAAGATTGATATTATAGACGGTAATCATGAAGCTTCCATAATTGCTGCAACAGATCTACATGCATTAATACACAGTGATAAGACCTATCTCTATGTAGATGTGGGAGGAGGAAGTACAGAGTTTACGCTATATTCTGAAGGGCATACAATAGCATCTAGATCTTTTAAATTAGGAACGGTAAGATTGCTAAAAAATATAGTAGAACCAGATTTGTGGGAAGAAGTAGAATCTTGGATCAAGAAAGTAACTCATCCTTATCACAAAATAGATCTAATAGGATCTGGAGGAAATATCAATAACATCTTTAAAAGTTCCGGAAAGGCTGTTGGAAAACCTCTAAGCTTTTTGTACCTAAGTTCTTACTATCAGCTCCTAAACTCTTTTACTTATGAAGAGCGTATCACAGAATTGAATTTAAATGCAGATAGAGCAGATGTTATTATACCCGCTACAAAAATTTATCTTTCTGCTATGAAATGGACCAAGGCAAGAAGAATTTATGTTCCAAAAATTGGATTGGCAGATGGTATCATAAAATCTTTATATCAAGAGAAATTAGATAGTTAAATTTATCCGTGGATGCTCTCCTTAGTGCCGAGATCTTTTATGATCTCTGCTTCAAAGACTAATAGTTCCTGCCATTTTTGATCTACTTCTTTTCTATCTCCATATTTTCTAGCGAAATTTAAGAATAGCGTATAATGGTTTGCTTCGCTTATCATTAGATGCTTATAAAAATCTCTTAATTCTGCTTCTTGTAGTTCTTCAGATAACAATCTAAAGCGTTCGCAACTTCTTGCTTCTATTAAAGCAGCAATCAATAATCTATGTACTAATTGTGTTACTCTGCTACCACCTTTAGGAAAAAACGCTCTCAGCTTAATTACATATTCATCCTTTCGATCCCACCCCATTACATAACCACGGGCTAAAAGTTTGTCATGAACCATTTTAAAATGTCCCATCTCTTCTCTAGCTAAAGAGGTCATTTCTGTAACAAGTTCAGAATACTCCGGAAAAGAAACGATAAGAGAAATAGCCGTAGATGCGGCCTTTTGCTCACAATAAGCATGATCTATTAAGATCTCTTCTATATTCTTTTCTGCAATATGAGCCCATCTGGGGTCTGTAGGTAATTTTAAACCAAGCATAGTTATACGTCTAAATCAAAAGTTGTTCTTAATTTTTCTATCAGCGGATTTTTCTCCTTCAGCTTATTGAATTTCTCAATATTAGAGTAAGCATACTTTTTAACGGCTTGCTCATTAACAGTGATCTCAAGACTTATAAAAGTATTTTGGAGTTTCTTTTTCAAAAAACTTATGAGCTGATGTTGACCTTTTTCAAGATCATTTTTCATAGTTTCATTTGGCAAGGTAACCTCTATTACCTTACCCTTTAATTTTGGCATATCTGTTTCCATGATAGATGCCAATATCTTCGAGCCTTTATGCTTAAGCCTATGTATATACTCATCCCAGCCGGCCTGAAGTTGATTTTCTGTAAACTCTTCATTCTTCTCTTCAATAGTATTGGCATTTACCTCACTCTTTCTAGCAAGGATCTCTTTTTTGGCTCTTATACTTTTTAAGGAAAGTCCGGAAACCTTTTCAGATCTAACTTCTGAAGGAGGACTTGGAAGAGGTATAGATTCATGCGCTACAGTTTCTGCTTTAGCTTCAGAAATTTCTTCTTTCTCTTTATATGGATTTTCAGAAATTTTCTCTTGCTCCCTTTTTTCAAAAGTGGGTTGCACTTCACTGGTTATAGTTGGTACTGTTTCTATCGCAGACACAGAAGAATGTTCGTTATCTCGAACAAGAGATTTTTTCTCTGGAGATAATGCAGTAGGAGAAGAAGCTTCAGCAAAATTTGCTGCAGGAATTATGAAGGGCTCAGAGTTTTTTTTTTCTCCATCAAAAGTGATAGAGGCAAGCTGCATTAGGCAAAGTTCAACAAGTAGTCGTTGATTGCGACTGCTTTTATACTTTAGATCACAATCATTTGCCATTTCAATTCCTTTAAGCAGATATTGCATTGTGGTTTGCTGAGATTGATCAAAATATTTTGCTTTACTAGTTTCTCCAACCTCTAATAGATTGATTGTTTTAGGATCTTTACATACCATGAGATCTCTAAAGTGAGAAGCCAGACCAGATATAAAGTGATGCCCATCAAAACCATGAGATAATATCTCATTAAAATCTGTAAGTAGTTGCGGGATATTATTTTCAAGAATAAGTTGCGTCATGTTTAGATAGGTCTCATAATCTAAAACATTCAAATTCTCTGTAACAGATTGTCTGGTAAGATTGGCTCCGCTAAAACTTACCACTCTGTCATAAATAGAAAGAGCATCACGCATAGCTCCATCTGCTTTTTGAGCGATAATATGTAAAGCATCTTCTTCTGCATTCACTCCTTCCTGTTCAGCAATATAGCCTAGATAATTCTTGGCGTCTGTAACGGTAATTCTTTTAAAATCGAAGATCTGGCATCTTGAAAGGATAGTTGGAATGATCTTGTGCTTTTCTGTAGTTGCTAAAATAAAAATAGCATGCTTAGGTGGTTCTTCTAGAGTCTTTAAAAAAGCATTAAAGGCAGATGCAGAAAGCATGTGCACCTCATCAATAATGTAAACTTTATATTTTCCAACTTGTGGCGGTATTCTAACCTGATCTATCAAATTTCGAATATCATCTACAGAGTTATTGGAAGCAGCATCTAGCTCAAAGATATTAAAGGCAAAATCTTCATCCGGTTTTTGAGTTCCATCATGGTTGATCATTTTAGCCAGAATACGCGCACAGGTAGTCTTACCAACACCTCTTGGACCGGTAAACAACAATGCTTGGGCAAGATGATTATGTTCTATAGCATTAAGCAGCGTATTGGTAATTGCCTGCTGCCCTACAACATCTTTAAATGTTTGAGGACGGTATTTTCGTGCCGATACAACAAAATGCTCCATAGATAATTATTGAAGAACAAATATAGAAATACCATTGCTAATAGGTAAATCTTATCTTCTAATTTTTAAAAGGAATTTTAAAGTTGATGTTAGGAAATTAGATATGGTAAAGTATCTTTGCCCGAAAGCAGATCGCCTTATCGCTGCTTCGCTTAGGTGAAGTAGAGGAAAGTCCGGACACCATAGGGCAGCATAGTGGGTAACGCCCACCGGTCGAAAGATCAGGACAAGTGCAGCAGAAAGTATGTACAGGTAATGCTGTAGTGAAACCAGGTAAACTCTATGCGGTGCAATGCCATGTATACCAGCTTTTAAGGGCGGCTCGCTCGTTGTTGGAGGGTAGGCAGCTAAAGATTTTTGGCAACAAAAATTTCAGATAAATGATAAGGATCTTAGTTTTACTGAGATACAGAATCCGGCTTATAGATCTGCTTTTTTATTTTAATATTCCTGTTGCCCAATCTATGGCATCTTCAAGAGAAATAAATATTTCAAAATTCACTTTTGCGAATGTTTTTTCAAAATGAGCAATATTCAAGGTAGAAACGCGATCACTAACAATTGCTACAGCCATCAAGTTTTTTCGGACTATTTCAAGTTCTCTATAAACATTTGGGTCTACATTATAGACATGATCACGTTTAGAGATATATGCAAACTTGGTATCTTTAAAAGCTTCAGAACAAATTTCAACTAGCTCTTGAATGTGTTGTTTGCTGAAAACAATTTCTTCATGCACTCTAGAAATTACATAATTGCTATAAAATTCTAAGGTGGTAAATTCTAACTCTAAAGTTTTAATGGGTGCACTCATCACGTTAAGATACGTAGAAAAAACTAAATACAGAATTTCCGTATCTACGAGCTTCATTAAAATTTCTTCCACTAGAAATATCGGTATGTTTGGAGTGTTCTATTATTAACATTCCATTTTCATTTAAGACATCATGTTCAAAAACTAATTCTGCAATATTATTAAATTGCTCATCTGTAAAGTCATACGGTGGGTCTGCAAAGATAATGTCTGCTTTAGCACCAGATTTCTCAAGATATTTATAAACATCACTCTTAATTGCCAGAATATTCATTTCTAGCTCATCACTAGTCTTTTTTATAAATTTCACGCACTCAACATGGACATCTACAGAAACTATTGGAGCCGAGCCTCTAGATGCAAATTCATAAGATATATTTCCAGTTCCGGAAAATAGATCAAGTACACTTAGTCCACTAAAGTGAACTTTGTTATTAAGAATATTAAATAAAGCTTCTTTGGCCATATCTGTAGTAGGGCGAACAGGAAGTTTTTTTGGTGCAGTTAATCTTCTGCCTTTAAAAGTGCCCGAAATTATTCTCATTGCATGGATTTTATGAGTAAGAATGCTTCTTGTTGAAATTTTTCAGCATTGTACTCCTGTGGTTTTAAATGTAGGTTTAGCTTTATGAAGCTTATATTTTTAATATATTGATATGCTATTTTATAAAAAGGAGAATCAATATCTATTTCACCCATTAGCTTTAATTCAAAATCTGAAGGAACTAGTTCTAGTTGTTCTGCGGTAAATAGTAAATAGTATATAAAATCTTCCTTGGTGTCATAATTAAAACTATTGCTAAGTAGCAATTCATTATCCTTAACTACAACCAGATCAAAATAAGTCTTGTAATTATTTAAATACACCGTAGTTCCGCTAATAGGCCTTTGGCTAAAAATACTTTCTATCAAAACAGAAACAGAGTGTACATATTCAAATTCACCATGCTTATCAAATAAATAGTTGGTGATATTTGTAAACGGAATATATACAGTAATAAGATCTTGCTCTTTTAGATCATCATGTGCCACCACGTCTGTCTTTAAGATCTTAGTATTGTATTTAAGATAATTAGAGGCTTCATCTTCTAAAAAGAACTCTTTAGGTACCATGCTATAAAGGTCATGAGAAAAGAGAACTTTAACCTCCGTAAATTTTCTATCTAGAATATCTTCAGAATTGTAGATCTCTTCAATTTTTTCCAAGATCTTAACAGGGTTATATTCTTTTGGAAATTCTGTCTTTTTGAACCATATCACTTCATTAGTATTGAAATTTAGGATACAAAAAGAAAGTCCATTCAAGCAAACTTGAATGGACAACTTTATTCTATTATTTATTTCTTCCTTATTCTTTATCATCGTATGCTCTTGGCCAGTTTCCTTCTGTCTTGATCTCTTCCATAGAACCAAGGGTGATGAATGGACCGTTAACTCCTTCCACAGAGACTACTTGCTCTTCTTGCATGATAAGATCTTTATCTTGGTCAAACAAAAGAATTTTTTTAGGAACTTTTACTTCAAAAACAGGGATTTTAGAATCATTCTTCACAAGGGTTCCTGCACTCATTTCAAATTTAGCATCAACTCCTTCTACTGGAATGATCATCATTTTCTTATATCTGTCAGAATTTTTGAATAATGAATCTTTTACAGAAGCATATCCTAAGGTATCTATAACGTAATCATCTTTCAATTTATCTACACCATATGCTTTTCTGTATTCTTCATCAAGATAAGTAGTATCTCTACGTTGAGTTAATACAAACTCTGCAGTGTCAATAAACTTGATCAAACCATCAAAATCTTTTTCAAAAGAACCGGTGATCTCTTGATGCGCTAATTGCGCAGCACGAATATCTTTTAGTCTGTCAATTACTTTGGAGTAACGCTTTTCTTTAACTTTATTAAATTGGATTGGGTCATACACTGCGTTGAAAACGAGATATCCCAAAAAGATTATTACAATCCAAAGGAGTAATTGAAATAAAAGTTTCATGCTTTAGAATTTTTTAAATTAATTAGAGTTCATCGCAAATCTACAATTTTTTTTTATTCGTAAAAGTTTCTACCCTAAAAATCCATTGTTATCTTTGAGTTTTGCAAAAAAGCCTATGGAAACCCTTACTGCCGATAAATTTTATAAACTCTTACTCAACGAATTAGGTTTTCAGGCCAAGTTAAAACAAGATATTGCATTACAGCAATTATCTAAGTTTGTGGTAGATCCTTCACCAAATGCAATTTTTCTCTTAAAAGGATTTGCAGGTACTGGTAAAACTACCATTATTAGTGCGTTGGTAAAGAATTTATGGAAGTTAAGACGCTCTGGAATTTTACTAGCACCAACAGGAAGAGCGGCAAAAGTGATCTCCCTTTATTCCAATCAAGAAGCTCAAACAATTCATAAAAAGATCTATTTTCCGAAAAAGACGGGAGGATCTGGCGTACAGTTCGTTCTGCAGCCTAATAAACATAAAAATGCCATTTTTATTGTAGATGAAGCTTCTATGATACCAGATGAAAGTCAGGATTCTAAATTGTTTGAAAACAACGGTCTTTTGGCAGACCTAATTCAATATGTATACTCCGGCCATAAATGCCAGTTGATTTTTATAGGAGATACTGCGCAGCTACCTCCTGTAAAATTGGATCTAAGCCCGGCGTTGGAAGAACATACGCTTGGAGCCAATTATGATAAAGAAGTAATTCATATAGAGCTAGATGAAGTTGTGAGACAAAGTGAAGAAAGTGATATCTTACTTAATGCTACTCGCATTAGAGAGGCATTGTCAGAAGAGTTCTATGATTCTTTCAAATTTAAATTAACGCAACAGGCAGACCTCGTGAGACTTACCGATGGGCAGGATATCTTAGACGCCATTCAGGATTCTTATGATAATTTAGGGCATGAAGACACCAGTATTATTGTAAGATCGAATAAAAGAGCCAATCAATATAACCAGCAAATAAGATCTCGAATATTATTTCAAGAAGATGAAATTGCCACTGGAGATTATTTAATGGTGGTAAAAAATAATTATTTCTGGATAAAACCATCTTCTGAAGCGGGGTTTATTGCGAATGGAGATATTATAAAAGTGCTTGAAATCTTTGCAATTAAGGAATTATACGGATTTAGGTTTGCAGAAGTAAAAGTGCAAATGGTAGATTATCCTAAAATGAAGCCTTTTGAAACAGTGGTGATGCTCAATACATTAGAAAGCAATACACCCTCCCTAACTTATGATGAATCTAATAAGCTCTATCAAGAAGTGATGTTAGATTATCAGGATGAAACCACTAAATACAAGAAGTTTCTAAAGGTTAAAGGCAATAAATTCTTTAATGCATTGCAAATAAAGTTCTCTTATGCAATGACTTGTCATAAATCTCAAGGTGGACAATGGGATACGGTTTTTATTGAACAGCCATATTTGCCTAATGGTGTAGATAAAGATTATCTTCGTTGGCTATATACGGCAGTTACCCGTGCTCAAAAAAAATTATATCTTATTGGTTTTAAAGATGATTTTTTTACCGAAAATTGAAGAATCCAGAAATTAGATCTTAATGATGAAATCACATATTTTACTTAAAACGATTGCAATGATCCCCGCCCGATTTGAAGCAAGTAGGTTTCCTGGGAAACTTATGCAAGATCTAAATGGGAAAACTGTAATTAGAAGAACTTATGAAGCAGCTGTTAACACGAAGCTTTTTGATGATGTTTTTGTAGTTACAGATAGCCAAGTTATTCTTAAAGAAGTGGAAAGCTTTGGAGGAAAAGTTATCTTAAGTAAAAAAGAACATGAATGCGGAAGTGATAGAATTGCGGAAGCTGTGGAGCATATGGAGGTAGATATTGTGGTAAATGTGCAGGGAGATGAACCATTGATAGACGAGCCAAGCCTTCATAAACTTTTAGAGGTCTTCCAATCAGACAGGGAAGAAATAATTGATCTAGCGTCATTAAAAACATCAATGTTGGATAGTGAGGAGATCACTAATCCAAATAATGTAAAAGTGATTACTAATAAAGATAATCTAGCTTTGTATTTTTCTAGATTTCCAGTTCCATATCCTAGAGACACTACTACCGGAATAACTTATTTCAAACATATTGGGGTTTATGCTTTTAGAAAAAGAGCACTTATGGATTTTTATAGATTACCTATGTTACCCTTGGAGGCTACAGAAAAGATTGAATGTATTAGGTATTTGGAATACGGTAAGAATATTAAAATGGTAGAAACAGATTTTAAAGGAATAGGAATAGATACACCTGAAGATCTTGAAAAAGCTAGAAAACTAATAATGTAAAAAAAAGCAGCTTCTAATTAGAAACTGCCGCTTTATATGTGGATAATGCTCTTTCTCGAGCTTCTTTGTGATCTACCATTTTTTCCGGATACTCGTCTGTACCATATTCCGGTATCCATTGCTTTAAATATTTATGGTCTTTATCATAATCATCTATTTGAGTTGTAGGATTGAAGATCCTAAAATATGGAGCAGCATCTACACCGCTACCGGCAACCCATTGCCAGTTTCCCACGTTAGAAGACATTTCATAATCTAATAGCTTTTCGGCAAAATAGGCTTCACCCCAGCGCCAGTCTATTAACAAATGTTTGCATAAAAAACTTCCAACTAGCATTCTCACTCTGTTATGCATAAAGCCAGACTCATTTAATTGTCTCATTCCTGCATCTACCATAGGATAGCCAGTTTTGCCATGTTTCCATAGTTCAAACTCATCTTCATTATTTCTCCATTCAATTCTATCATATTTGGCTTTAAAAGCATCTGTTACAGTATTTGGGAAGTGCCAT
Source organism: Gillisia sp. Hel1_33_143 (assembly GCF_900104765.1). Classification (GTDB taxonomy): domain Bacteria; phylum Bacteroidota; class Bacteroidia; order Flavobacteriales; family Flavobacteriaceae; genus Gillisia. The sequence goes on along the minus strand of NZ_LT629737.1, from coordinate 2,838,071 downwards.
AAGATCTGCATAAAAAACTCTCTCCAAATTAACTCTTGCCAAAAAATTTCATTCTTTTCGGCTATCGCCTTTTTAAGCATTTTCCTAACACTTACAGTACCAAATCTAAGATGCGGACCTAAGCGAGAAGTAGCGTCTTTTGCAGGATAATTTCGTGTAGCTTCGTAGTTCTGTATGAGAGTAGGAGTGACATCATATTCAGGAACTTCAATGTTTGATTTCTTAAATCCTATATCTTTTAAACTCAGATTTGGTAACCTAGAATTTTTGATAAAATTATTTAAATACTGACTTGTATAATGAATAGTGAGATCTGTCTTTTTAAAGGTCTCTTTCCATAATTTCATATATGGAGTATATACTACGTAGGGGTCTCCATCACTTTTTACAACTTCATCTTTTTCAAAAAATACCTGGTCTTTGTAGGTTTCAAAATCAATCTCATGCTTCTTCAATAGATCTTGGATTTCTTTATCCCTTTCTTTAGCGTAAGGCTCATAATCTCTATTTGTAACTACTTTTGCTACATCATATTTTTCGAGAAGATCTTCAAAGATGTCTATAGGTTTACCATGATACATAGCAAGAGAGCTATCAACCTCTTGCAGTTCTTTCCTCATATCTTGTAGTGTATTGAAAATGAAGGTTACCCTAGCATCATCTTCGGGTAATTTTTCTAATATTTCACTATCAAAGATAAAAATTGGTAAAACTCGAAGGTCTCCTTTTAAACTTTCTAAAAGGCCAACATTGTCATCTAATCTAAGATCTCTTCTAAACCAAAATATGGAAACTTTTTCTTGCATTAATTAACGTTTAATGTAGACATTCCACCGTCCATTCCTATTATTTGTCCAGTCATCCAACTGCTTTTTTCGGATAGGAGAAAGGTAACCATATTCGCGATATCTACAGCCTCTCCAACTCTTTTTAAAGGATGGCGTTCATTCATTTTCTTGATCTTATCTTCGTTAGAAAGAAGCTTAGCTGCTAATTCTGTATTTGTAAGGGAAGGTGCAATTACGTTCACTCTAAAGCTAGGTGTATACTCTGCAGCCAACGCTTTGGCAAAACCTTCAATAGCTCCCTTAGCAGCAGCAACACTGGTATGAAAAGGCATTCCTACCTTAACTGCTACGGTACTAAAGAAGACCAAACTAGCCTGGTCAGAATTTTTTAGCTTAGGCAAAAGTCCTTGTACTACCTTAACTAATGATATAAAATTTAATTGAAGCTCTTCTACAAAAGCTTCCGGTTTAAGCATTTTAAAAGGTTTTAGATTGATGCTTCCAGGGCAATATACCAATCCATCTATGGTTTCGGGAAGTTCAAGATCTTCTATGTTGTCTTTAGTAACATCAAATTTTAAATGAGATACGTTAAGATCTGAAAGATTATCCGAGCTTCTAGAAGCTATAATAACGTTGTGATCTGGAGCTAAGATTTTTGCCGTTTCCAGCCCAATTCCTTTAGATCCTCCAATTAATAATATATTTTTCTTCATGATAAAATGTTTTATAAAATGATGTATTAATTTAATACATCTTGTTTTAAAGTGGGTTGAGGAGCAGCTCTTTCATCATATTCTCCAAACAATTCTATTAACTTCTTTTTTCTATAAGTAAAGATCTCTTTTAATTTTGGAGCCACTAAAACGGGATGAACTAACTGCCCCAGAATTCCTAGTGGAATTTTATAGTCTATAATATCTTCCATCTCTACACCTCCTGGAATTTCCTTTATAAAATGTTTATGATGCCAAAGATCATAGGGGCCAAAGCGCTGTTCATCAACAAAATATTCTTTATCTCTAACATGAGTGATCTCTGTTACCCATTTAGTTTTAATTCCAGCTACCGGAGTTACTATGTATTGAATAATCTGACCTTGAAACATTGGTCTATCTGCACCAGAAAGAATATGAAATCCCATATAATCTGGAGTTATAGTTTTTAAATTCTTTGGATCTGATAAAAAGTCCCAAGCTTGCTGTACAGTAATAGGCAGTTTTTGTTTGGAGTGAAGGTTGTATATTTTCATAATATGATATTGTATGGTAAATTTAGGTCTTATAATGTTTAACTAAAAATAATAAAAGTTAAACAAAAACTAAATCAATTGTTCTTGTTATTTTGTTTTATTTTTTATTGAGAATCTACATTTTTATCTATTTGAACTTCCTAAGTTCAAAAATTTTGATGTTTTAATGATTATATTTGAATGAATTAAATCTGAAATTATGAAAAAATCAATACTCGTATTATTTACCGCTTTATTAGCGTTACCATCTTACGCTCAAATTAAATCTCCGCAGCCAAGTGCGTTTGGGAAGATAGAGCAAACTGTTGGGTTAACCGATGTGAAAATTGAATACTCAAGACCTAATATGAAAGGCAGAACCATTTTTGGTGACCTTGTTCCATTTGGTGAAATATGGCGTACCGGTGCAAACTCTAACACCATCATTAGTTTTAGTGATGATGTGACTATAGAAGGAAAAAGCTTGGAAAAAGGAACATATGCAATTTATACAATACCAAATAAAGATTCCTGGCAAGTTATCTTTTATAAAGATTCTAAAAATTGGGGTACTCCAGAGAAATGGGAAGAATCTAAAGTAGCTCTTAAGGCTGAAGCTAAAGTTAGCGAGCTTCCTTTTAAAATGGAAACTTTTACGATCATTCCCAATGATATACTAACCAATTCTATGGTTTTGGATTTTGTGTGGGAGAATACTGCTGCATCTCTTACTATTAATGTACCTACAGAACAGAATACGATGGCCAGTATAGAAAAAGTTATGAGCGGTCCTACAAAAGAGGATTATTTTGCAGCGGCTAGTTATTATCATGAATCTGGGAAAGATCTTAAGCAAGCACATGAATGGGTATTAAAAGCTACAGAAGGGAATAATGATGCTTATTGGATGTGGAGAAGACGTTCTTTAATAGAAGCAGAATTAGGAATGAAAAAAGAAGCTATTTCTAGTGCTAATAAATCATTAGATCTAGCACAAAAAGCTAATAATAAAGACTACGTAAAAATGAATCAGGATTCTTTGAAAAAATGGGGAGCTAAATAATAAGCCCACATTTAAATAGAAAAGCCTCAATAATAATAATTAAGATGTATTATTGAGGCTTTTCTATTTAATATTCTAGTGCTATCTGTTTTCTGATTTTATCTAATAAAGAAATTAGTAACAGACTTTTTTTGTGTGTCATAACGGTACTTTCAACTCTATTTTCTGATAGCATCTTTTGAATATGCGCAGCTTCAAAATTATAGCCTATAGATTCTACATCAAAACCTCTGGTTTCTTCTTTCCCATTAGATTTTATAAATAGGGAAGTAGGCTCATGAAATCTACTTCTAATAAGCACTTCTGCATCTTCAAAAATTAATTTTGCTTCTGTATTAGTAGTTTTATTAATAGCACTGCTTAACTCTGCCTTAGCATTTTTATAGCTGAAATTGATGGTACAGTCTTCATCTACTCCTGTTTTTCCTATCGTTCCGGTAGCACTTATTGCATCCGGCTCTCCTAATAACGTCATAGCAGCAAAAACAGGGTAAATCCCAACATCTAAAAGACTACCTCCACCAAGTTCTTTATTGAATATTCTTTTTTCAGAATTAAAGGGAGCTTCAAATCCAAAATCTGCAGTGAGTTCTTTTAGTTTTCCAAATTTTTTGGTTTGTACAAGATCTAAAATATATTCAAAATGAGGTAAAAAATGTGTCCATAAAGCTTCCATTAAAAACACATTTTCGGTTCTGGCGGCAGCTATCATTTCCTGAACCTGATGTTCATTAATTCCCATTGGTTTTTCACACAGAACCGCTTTTTTATTTTGAATACACATCATAGTATTAGCATGATGAAAAACATGTGGGGTAGCTATATAAATTATATCTACATCGGGATCTTGCGCCAAGGCTTCATAAGAATTATAAAATTTAGCTGCTTCAAATTTCTCTGCAAATTCTTCTGCTTTTTCACTAGATCTACTGGCTACGGCATATAATTCTGCTCCTTCAACTCTTTGAAGATCTTCTGCAAATTTATGTGCGATCTTACCAAGACCAATAATTCCCCATTTATAACTTTTAGTTGTCATCGATCAATTTCTTGTTTGGTGAATATATAATTGTTTGAAGTATAATAGCTATTAAAATAACCAATCCGCAGCCCAATAAATTAAGCCATAAATACTCCATAGTATCAAAAACATAGGCAAAGATCACTATGATCTGAGTGATAATTGCCGCAATAAAAACGGCATTGCTGTTCACATATTTTATAAAAAAAGCTAAAAGAAATATTCCTAATACATTTCCGTAGAAAATGGATCCTATAATATTTACAAGCTGAATTAGATTATCAAATAAATTGGCAAAACTTGCAAATATAATCGCGATGATCCCCCATCCCAAAGTGAAGTATTTTGAGGCTTTTACTAATTTCTCTTCTGAAATTTCAGACTTAAGATTTCTCTTGTAAATGTCTATAGTTGTGGTAGAGGCAAGTGCATTTAATTCTGATGCCGTAGAAGACATTGCGGCAGATAGGATTACAGCAAGCAACAAACCGATCAATCCTCGAGGTAAGTTGTTTAAAATGAAATGGATAAAGACATAATCTTTATCGTTGGTTTCTACATCTTGTTTGGTAGCAGCAATAATTTTTTTGGCTTTTTCTCGCGTATCATTTTCAGCAACATCAAGCTGCATCATTTTATCTTTATAAATTGTGGTTTCTTCTGAAGAAGGAGACTTTAGACTTTCTCCATATTGAATGGCAACATTATGCTTTTCATTTTGAAGCTGCTCATTTCTATCCATTAAACTTTGATATTCTGAAGCGTATTCAGAATTTAGTACTGCTCTTTCTGCAGCTGGATTAAAATTAAGCGGCGCCTGATTAAATTGATAAAATACAAATACCATAACTCCCACTAGAAGTATAAAGAATTGCATGGGCACTTTTAATAAACCATTAAATAATAAGCCAAGTTGCATTTCTTTTACAGAGCGACCGGTAAGATATCTTTGCACCTGACTTTGATCTGTTCCAAAATAGGATAAAGCTAAAAATGTTCCACCAATAATTCCGCTCCAAAAGGTGTATCTATTGCTAAGATCGAACGAGAAATCCAACACATTCATTTTTCCATTTGCACCGGCAATTTGTAAGGCATTGCTAAAATTTATGTTTTCTGGTAAGTAGCTTATAATTAGAAAAAATGCAGCGAACATTCCGCCAAAGATCACAGCCATTTGTTGTTTTTGGGTGACATTTACAGCCTTGGTTCCGCCGCTAACTGTATAAACAATTACTAAAACTCCTATTAAAATAGTTAGTGTGGTAAGATTCCACCCTAATACAGCAGATAGGATTATGGCAGGAGCAAAAATGGTAATTCCCGCAGAAAGACCACGCTGTGTAAGAAATAGTAGTGCTGTTAAGGTTCTAGTTTTAAGATCGAATCTGGTCTCTAAATATTCGTAAGCCGTATAAACCTGCAGTTTATGATATATAGGAATAAATACCATACAAATAATCACCATGGCAATTGGTAATCCAAAGTAGAATTGAACAAAGCCCATTCCATCGTGATATGCCTGCCCAGGTGTAGAGAGAAAGGTAATAGCACTAGCCTGTGTTGCCATAACAGAAAGACCAATGGTCCACCATTGTGCATCTCCACCTCCTTTTATATAGTCTTTTACATTTTTGCTATTTCGAGTTTTATAAACCCCAAAGGCTACAATAAATGTTAATGTTCCAATAAGTACTACCCAGTCTAATAATTGCATTTTAAGAAAATGATTTCATTATTACATAAAACATAATAATGTACGTCATGTTGGTAACTAACATCCAAGTGTAACTTTTTTTCCAGATATATTTTTCAGGTTTTTGCATTTACTTTCCTATTGAAACCAAATTAGCAAATAAGCGGTAAGCTCCAGGCACACCTTCCGGAAATTGTCTAAAAAAGCTTAATCCGGTATAGATGAAATATCCTTTTCCATATTCAGAAATTAATAAGCTTCCTTTCATAGGTTCCTCATTAGTATCATGCATAGAAAGAACAGGTGTAAATTCTTTGCCCCAAGAATCTGGAAAATATAAACCCCGTTCTTGCACCCAATTATTAAAATCTGCAGCTGTGATCTTATTTGGAGTATTCAAAATGGAGGCTTCAGGTTCTAAAAAACTTACCTCGGCATCTTCTTCTGTAACTCTATCTCTAGATAGTTCTAGTTTGTATGGAGCAAGCTTGTTGGTTAAAATACCGCGATTGTTGTTGTATTGAACTATTAATGTTCCACCGTTGAATGCATATTTTAAAAGCTCTGCTTGTTTGAATTTCAAAGTTTCAACAATATTGTAGGCTCTAATTCCAATAACTAAAGCATCATATTTTGCGAGATTTTTAGCGGTAATAGTATCAACGTCTAGTAAGGTAACTTTATATCCAATTTGTTCTAAACTTTCTGGCACTACATCTCCGGCACCGGCAATATATCCAATCTGGTCCCCTTTCTTTTTAATGTTCAGCTTTACCAATTTGGTTTTAGCAGGTACTATTAAAGATTGAAATGGGATATGATCATAATCTATAGTAACTACCTCGTCAGAATATTTTTTATTTCCTATAGTTACTATTGGAATAATTTCAGACTCACTTGCGCCATTAGGAGGTGTTATATTAAATTGAAAAGTTTTGGAGGCCCCTTTACCTTCAATTTCAAAGTCTGCAACCTCAGGTGTAAGTTTCCATGTATCTGGTACTTGGAGTTTGAGCGTACCAGCAGCTTTTTCTTTTTGAGAAGTAAGAACTACACTTATTTTTTTGGAAGCTTCATCTGGAAAGATCATCACTTTCTCATTAAATTTTACAGATACTGCAGGAACGATTTCAAATGGCTGAATTATTTCACCCTTAACATCATCTGTATATTCATAAAGAATATTTTTAGTGAAAGGGATCTCTGTCCCTTCTACCAGGATTTTAAATTCAACATTTAAGTCTCTTGGTGTTTCCGGTAAACCTATTAGGTTTTGGTCTTTTACATTATACATTCCAATACCAGATTGCGATCTTAACCAATATGGAGTTGTATATTCTGCATTTTCAGGAATCCTTAGATTTAACTTTCTAGACCAGCCAATATTATTAGTAAGATCAATTCCTGGCTTACTACTAGATTTAGCAGTACTTAGATTAACAGATACCAGTCTTAAACTAGAATTACTTCTATTAATAGCCTCTAGACTTACTTCTATATCTTCACCCGGAGAAGCGTTAGCACTCGAGACTTTTGCATCTAAATATAATCCTGCACAGGCTGCAATTATTTCCTTGATCTCTTTAATTTTTACCTGTTTCCAATAACCATTATCTAATCGATCTAGTAATGAGTATGCTTTTGCCAGTTCTGGTAAGCTTGCAGATGGATCTTTAAAATTATAATTTGCCTGGACGTTCGTAAGAATTTCACCTATTTCTTTTCCTCCTTCAATTCTATTCCAGGACGTATCAATTCCATCAAAAAGATTTGAGGTGTCTTTTGGCATTTCTCCGGCTATTAGTTCTATATATTCTAACTGACTTCCTCTTGAACCCGCACTACCAAATCCTTGAGATCTATGGGAACTTCTACTTAGAGCTGCAATTTCAGGATTTGATAATCCCTGAGAGGGAAAATAAACGCCGGTTTCAAACTTCAGGAAATTAGATTTATCTGCTTTTTCAAACGCTTTGTCACTGCCATAGAACCACGGAGAGGTATTAAAAAATAATCTTTTTGGATAATGTGTTTGTGCTAGCGCTAATTGATCTTGAAAAGCTGTTTTATCGCCTGCCAGATCAAAAGCCTCAACACTAAGTAGGGCAGAAGCGGTATGCTGCCCATGAGTATCCCCGGAAGTTCTATGATTAAACCTATTTATAATTACATCTGGCTTAAAGTTTCTTATAGTCCAAACCACATCGCTTAACACCTGATCCTTATTCCAAATATTCAAAGTTTCATCTGGAGTCTTGGTATATCCAAAATCAATAGCTCGTGTAAAGAATTGATTTCCTCCGTCTATTCTTCTTGCCGCCAACAATTCCTGTGTTCGAATAACCCCAAGAAGCTCTCTAATTTCGGGACCTATAAGGTTCTGCCCTCCGTCTCCTCTAGTTAATGACAAATACCCTGTTCTTGCATGTATTTTGTTGGAGAGATAGGATATTAATCTTGTATTTTCATCATCGGGATGGGCAGCTATATAAAGCACGCTTCCGAGAAAATTTAGTTTTTTAATAGACTCATGTATCTCTGCAGCGTTTAATTTCTGGGGAGTTTGAGCATGTAAACTAGTGAAGGAGAGGCAGATTAAAAGCGCAAAAATTTTTTTCATTTGAAAGCGTTGTTTTTCAAGTCCTTCAAATATATAAACTTTATAACTGCCAGTCCATAAGATTTAGCGTTTCCTAGAGTGAATCTTTACCCTCATCTAAGTAAACATCTTTCTGAATAAGTGTTACTGCCTTTTGTAAGATCAAATTATTTGGATAGGTGGTAAGCTCACCTTCATCTGTTCTTAAATGCAGATGAAATGCTTTAATATCTTCAATTACTGCTTCTATTGGAATATCTTTATCATGAATTCTGATCTTATCACCAATTTTATAAGGGAAAGAGAAGAATAGAATAACTCCAGACGTAATGTTGCTTAGTATAGACCAGATGGCGAACAAGGCAACACCAATAACAGCAAATACAGACGAGAAAATTAAAGAGATCTGTTGCATACCCATTCCCCATGCTATAGATAATAAGAAGAATGCAATTAAGATCACCAAAATATTAATGTATTTGAACATTAATCTGGTACGTGTAATATTTATCTCACTTCTCTTTCCAACTCTATGAGCTGCTTGCTTTAAGAGAAATTGAAAAATTATCAATAGCACGAAGATGGCAATAGTATAGCCAATTTCATTTTTATAAACCGTTACTAGTTCGTACATCAATCTAAATTAAGCGTGTCGCGCAAAGATAAATCTTTATTAGAATTTTTGTTCAAGTAATCAGATTTTATAGTTTTCATTTTTATAGCAGATGTCACGTATTCTTTACCATTTATTATAACGGTTTCTTCCCACTTTTCTATGTTATATGGAAACTCATTATGATAATAGATCTTTAAGGTTCTATCTAATTCTGGATATGAGATCTTATATACAGAAAGCTCTTCTTTTTGATAAAACTCTGCAAGTGCAGTGTATGGATGTATGGTTTTATGATTTAATAACAAGTATTCAAAAGATGGCAATATCTCTATATCTCCTGTTGGTAATTTATTGGGAGCGATTCTTAGCTGAGTCCATATTTCATTTTCCAACCAGATCTTTTTTAAATTTAATGCTGTATCTGCAAGATCTTCAAAATAGCTATGAGCTATAAGTTTAAAATTTTTGTTATTATTTAACTGTAAATACATCTGCCCACACCATTCTTGTGAGGAAGCAGTAACTTTTAAAGCGTGCTCCTCTTTATTTAATGGATAAAAAGTACTTTCCATAATAGAATACGGATAAATTCCGGTAGTGAACTTTTTAACGGCATTAAGCTTGAGTATTGGTTCTGAATTATTATTTTTCTTATCGGTCTTTACCTGCGCTTCAGTATTGAAATCTTCAGTTACGTAGATAAGAGAGACGGTGCCTTCGCGCTGTTCGTTATATCTAAATTGATCTAACTTATAAGTAGTTATCTCCGCCTCGCCAGAAAACCAGTATTTCTTAAAGTCATTAGAGAGCTCTCTATTTGGTGCCACGCTCGTCTCATTTCTATTCTCGTTCTCATTTGCCTTTTGATTACAAGCATTAATAAATGTAAAGATTATTAGAAATAGTATAAAATTTAAAAATTTCATTATCGGCAGTTTTACCTAAATTTACAAAAATCAGAATTGGGAGATCTCCGCAAGATTTTTATATACAAGGTGAGTTGGCATTCCTACCACATTAAAATAACTACCTTCCACTTTAGTAATGCCTATAAGACCTATCCATTCCTGTATACCGTAAGCTCCGGCCTTATCAAAAGGTTCGAAATTCTCTATATAGTAGATGATCTCCTCTGCACTTAATTCTTTAAAAGTAACCTTGGTTATATCATGAACAGTACGTTGAGTTTCTTTGGTGGTAAAGGTTACAGAAGTAATAACCTCATGCGTTTTTCCAGAAAGCGATTCTAACATTGTAAAGGCATCTGAAGCATCTATAGGTTTGCCTAGGGCTTTCTCCTCATTCCAAACAATGGTGTCACTAGTTATTAGAATATCGTTAAATTTAAGGCCTTCTCGTAATGCTTCTGCTTTTAATTCTGAAAGGAAATTCGTGATCTCAAATGATGTTAGTTCTGGAGGATAGATCTCTTCAACAGATATTAATTTTACGGTAAAAGGTATATCAAGCTCTTTTAAAAACTGATGTCTTCTTGGTGAGCCGGAAGCTAAAATAACTTGGTGTCGTTTTAAAATATCTTTAAGCATAATTTATAATAATATGAATTGATAGATCGCTATAGAGAAAAGGCCAAATAGCATGATTAGTTTTAGAGTGAAACTTAAATGTGAGAATTCTTTGATGGTTTTAGCTGAAAAGATTTTCGTAATAAAGTAGAGTAATGGCCCTACTAATAAAAGTAAGGTGTATAGAACGGCATAAATATTATCATACAGATATTCATACATATAATAGATTATAAGAATAAAGGGGATTAATGCAATTGCAGCAATTACTTTATTAGCCCGATCTTTTCCAATAGCTATAGGAATAGAGTTACGGCCTGTATTAAAATCTCCATTTACATCTTGTTGGTCTTTTACCATTTCTCTCAACCAGTTAATAAGAAAAGCAAAGAGTGCGTAATCTAAAATAATAGAGAACATCACCGCCTGAGTGGGTTGATTTTGAGGGGTGATGGCCGGCATCAGGTCATATAAACCTATTATCAAAATAACCATAGCTACTAAGCAGCTAATTAAAATATTACCTAAAATTATAATATTTTTTAGGTACGTAGCGTAAAGATATAATAGGGCAGAAATAATAATAAACATCGCAGAGAAACCTGGTCTTTCAATAATATTAGAAAGGTAGAATCCAATCCCCACACCTAAGATGGTCAAGGCAATATAAAAATTGAAACCTAACTTTTCTGAGATGCTTTTTCCAATTATTATCTTATTCGGTTTATTAATTAAATCTGCTTCCTGATCGTAAATATCATTAATTATATTTCCTGCAGCTGCAATACATAAAGTGGAAAGACATAATAATAAGAATTGAAAATCTGTTAATGTTGTTGCAATACCAAATCTTTCAAATAGAAAATATTTAATAAAAACCTGAGTAAGAATTATTAAGATAAGATTAGGGAATCTCACAAGTTTAAGAAAACTGTAAATCATGGTATTAGTTGGAAACAAATTTTAGCCCGATAAGAGACATAATTAAAGTACTTAGAAAAAAGATCCTCCAAAAGGTTGCAGGTTCTTTAAAGAAAAAAATACCTATTATTACAGTTCCAATTGCTCCAATCCCTGTCCATACAGCATAGGCAGTACCAATTGGTAAAGTTTGCGTTGCCTTATAAAGTAAGGTCATACTGCAGGTAAGAGCTATTAGAAAACCTAAAAGCCAATAATTACTAGTTGCTCCAGTAGTAAATTTTGCTTTCCCTAAACAAAAGGCAAATGCAACTTCAAAGAGACCGGCTACAATTAACAATAACCAATTCATAATGCGTCTGTGTTATTCATCCATTTCCCCTGTACTTTCAATACCTGTTCAATTACATCTCTAACGCAGCCTTTGCCGCCTTTCTTATGAGATACATATCGGCTAATTTCTTTTACTTCTGGAGCTGCATCCTGAGGGCAACATGGCATTCCAATTAGCTTCATTACATGTAGATCTGGAATATCGTCTCCCATATAAAGTACATTATCTTTATTAAGATTGTAAACATCTATAAACTCATCTAATACTTCTACTTTATCCTGAACTCCAAGATAGATATCTGTAATTCCAAGATCTCTTAATCTTTTGCGTACTCCTTCATTTTTTCCCCCTGAGATTATACAAACTGTAAAGCCTTCTTTAACCGCAGTTTTAAGTGCATATCCGTCTTTAATGTTCATACTTCTTAAGAGTTCCCCTTCTGTACTAATTTGAATGGTTCCATCGGTTAATACTCCATCTACATCAAAAATAAAGGTATCGATATGATTTAGGTATTCTTTATAATTCTTTTCCATAAAGGCCTTGGATTGCGTGAGTTATTATTTTGTAAATATTTCGTTGTTCATTACTAATAAGAGATAGATGTTTTTCTATAACAGCTTCATCATTTCTCTTTGCTGGACCCGTTTGAGAACTTAACGGACCTATTTTAGTAGCTTTTTCTGCCGTTTCTATTATTAATGGGTGTAAGATCTCAAATGGGATATTGTTGTTCTTGCAAATATCCTCACCTATAGTATACATATAGTTTGCAAAATTGCTAACAAATACAGCGGCTACGTGTAATTTTTTTCTTTGATCTGAATCTATCTTATATACATTCTTAGAGATATCCATAGAAAGTTTCTCGAGAATAACTTCATCATCCCTATAACTTGCTTCTATACAAATAGGAATTTGGGAAAAATCTACCTCTTTTGTTTTTGAGAAGGTTTGTAGCGGATAGAAAACTCCACCTCTCTCCATGCCAGTAAGAGCTTTTATAGATGTTGCCCCAGAAGTGTGAACAATAAGCGCATCTTTATTTGGCAGAGTCTTAGCTACTGTAGAGATTATATCATCTTTGAGAGCCAGAATATAAATATCTGCAACTTTTAGTTGCTCTATATTAGAGGTAGTATCAACCTTGTCTTTAAAAAAACCGAGGTTTTCTTTAGTTCTGTTGTACACCTGTACCACTTGAAAATTCTTAGAAGAAATTAAAGCTCTAAAAAGATGCGTGGCAACATTACCGGCACCAATAATAACAATACTAATCATAAGACAAAAATACCAAAATTTATAAGCACAGAATTAATATGTATCACTTTACTTTTTATCACTTCCTTGAGCCTTCATAAATAAAAAGTTGAAAGTAAATTATGACGAAGTATCTTTATTTATATGTTAAAATATCATATTTAATTTTCAATTTTAAGAATCCTCTAAATACTTTTCTTTTTAATATGAATTAAACATGATAAAAATCTTATTAACCCCTGATATTGCTATATTCTTTGCAATCTTAATATTTGCTTAGTATATAGGAATTGTCTTTTCTTAAAGGAGGTTAAGTGTTTAAATTTAGTTAAATTTGCACTGTTTTAAAGAAGTTTTAAATGCAAAATAAAATAGCGTCTGTCCTGTTCTCTACTCGAATTATGGCAGTCTTGTTCATTGTCTTCGCCATCTCTATGGCTTTAGGAACATTTATCGAAAATTGGTATACTATAGACACCGCTCGAGTCTTGATTTACAACACTTGGTGGTTTGAGGGAGTCATGGTGTTTTTTGTGATTAACTTCTGTGGTAACATTGTGCGTTTCAACATGCACAAACGCGAAAAATGGTCTTCTTTAGTAATTCACCTTTCATTTATATTTATTCTTTTAGGAGCTTTTATAACTAGATACATTAGTTATGAGGGTATTATGCCTATAAGAGAAGGTGTAACCACTAATAAATTCTTTTCTGAAAGAACCTATTTAAGGGTGAGTATGGATGGAGAGATAGAAGGGGAGCCTAGAAGAAGAACCATTGAAGAATCTGTGCTCTTAGCCACAGAAACTGAAAATGATATTGAGATCGATACAGATTTTAACGGTCAGCCGGTAAAAGTTGAGGTAGTTAGTTTTATTCATGGAGCCGAAAATGGTTTGGTGCTTAGCGAAAATGGAGATAACTATCTTAAGATCGTAGAAGCTGGGAGTGGTCAAAGACATGATCATTATCTAAAAGAAGGTGAGATCACCAGTTTGCACAATATTCTTTTTGCATACAATAAACCTACAGACGGTGCTGTAAATATTAGTATAGATGGAGACGAGGGAACGTATAAGATAAATTCTCCATTTGAAGGAGATTTTATGCGCATGGCAGATCAGTTTAAGGGAACTGTAGTTGCAGATAGCACCCAGGTTCTTATGTTAAGATCTCTATATAATGTAGGGGGAATGCAATTTGTTGTTCCAGAGCCAGTGGCACGTGGAACTTATGAAATTGTTCCTACCAAAGTTAAAGATAAGAATCAGCCAGATGCAGTGAGCCTTAAAGTTTCTACTGGCGGAGAATCTAAGACCGTAACGATAATGGGTAAAAAGGGGATCATTAATCCTCCGGAAGATCTAACATTAGGTGGATTGGATATTCATCTTAACTATGGTTCAAAAGAAATGGAACTTCCGTTTTCTATTAAACTTAATGATTTTATTGCTGATAAATACCCCGGAACGGAAGATAATGCCGTTCCTAGATATTCTGCATTTAAAAGTAAAGTTGAAGTAATTAAAGCTTCAGGAGAAAAAATGCCCTATGAAATTTTTATGAACCATATACTAGATATGGATGGATATAGATTCTTTCAGGCATCTTTTGATCCTGATGAAAAAGGAACAGTCTTATCTGTAAATCACGATTACTGGGGAACCAATATTACTTATGCCGGTTATTATCTATTATACTTAGGATTAATGCTGATATTATTTGATAAAGGAAGCAGATTTGGAAAATTAAAGACGATGCTTGATAAAGTAAAAGCGAAGAAAGCAAAGATCATAACCATAGTAGCTTTTCTGTTGATCTCTACTGGTGGTTTTTCACAAACAGCAAATTCTGAAGATGCAGATACCCATGCTCACATGGATAATAATCAGGCTACTTTAGATTCGCTGCTTCAAAGTATTGCTGTTCCAAAAGAACATGCAGCAATGTTTGGTAGATTGATCATTCAGGATGCAGGTGGTAGAATGAAGCCGGCAAATACATTTTCTTCAGAATTAATAAGAAAATTAAGCAAAAAGGATACCTATGAAGGTTTAAATGCAGATCAGGTACTGTTATCTATGACAGAAAATCCAGGCTTGTGGTATAATGCTCCTTTGGTTTATATAAAAACGGGAAATGATAGTATTAGAAAAATCTTAGAAGTTGATAAGGATAAAGAATATCTATCTATGACAGATTTCTTTGATGCTACGGGAGCGTATAAATTATCGCCATATCTTGAAGATGCTTATAAGGCAACTGTTCCAAATAACTTCGAGAAAGACTTTGTTGAAACAGATAAAAAAGTGAATTTATTGTTCAATGCTCTTAATGGCAAAATGTTAAGAATCTTTCCTATTCCGGGAGATAAGAATAACAAATGGGTTTCTTTTCCTGAAGTTGAGGAAGCTGGGTTTACGGGAATAGACTCTGTTTACGCAAAACAAGTGCTTCCAATTTATATGAGTACGCTAAATGCAGCTAGAGATTCTGGAGATTATACTCAAGCAGAGGATCTTCTGAAAAGTATTCAGGGTTACCAGAAAAAGTATGGAAGCGAAGTAATGCCTTCTGAAAGCAAGGTAAATGCAGAGATCTTATATAACAAATACGATATTTTTAAAGGTTTGTTCAGTTGGTATTTATATGCCGGGACGATAATGTTCATTTTAGTGATCGTTCAAATATTTAGAGATTCAAAAGTTATAAGAACTTTAGTTAAAGTAAGTGCTTTTGCTGTTCTAGGCTTATTTATACTTCATACGCTTGGATTGGCGGCGAGATGGTATGTTTCTGGCCATGCTCCGTGGAGTGATGCTTATGAGTCTATGATCTACGTAGCATGGGCTACTATGTTCTTTGGATTGGCTTTTGGAAGAAAAAGTTTTCTAACCATAGCTTCTACGGCATTTGTTGCATCTATGATATTAATGATAGCTCACTGGAACTGGATGGATCCTGCTATTGCGAATTTACAGCCGGTATTAGATTCTTATTGGTTAATGATACATGTGTCTGTAATTGTAGGTAGTTATGGACCCTTTACCCTAGGAATGATATTAGGAGCAGTTTCATTGATCCTTATGATTCTTACTACAGAAGATAATAAGGTGAAAATGGAATTGAATATTAGAGAGATTACCATAATTACTGAAATGGCCTTAACCGTAGGTTTGGTAATGTTAACCATAGGGAATTTCTTAGGAGGGCAATGGGCCAATGAAAGCTGGGGTAGATACTGGGGATGGGATCCTAAAGAAACATGGGCACTAATAAGTATTATGGTATATGCGTTTGTAATACATATGAGGTTGGTACCAGGGCTGCGCGGTAAATGGTTCTTTAACCTAATGTCTATCATTGCATATTCAAGTATCATGATGACCTATTTTGGGGTAAATTTCTATTTATCGGGTCTGCATTCTTACGCTAGTGGTGATAAAGTTATTACACCAACATTTATATATTACACTATGGCAGGAGTTGCAGTTCTTGGAGCTGTCTCTTACTGGAAGTATAAAAAATACTATACTAAATAGAAAATTTCAAATCAATCAAAAAAGCCACCTTAATAAAGGTGGCTTTTTTGATTGATTTAAATTGGAACGGATTATTTCATTCCTCCAACCATATCTTTAGGTTGTACCCATTCATCAAATTCTTCTTTAGTAACATAACCCAAATTCACGGCTTCTTTTTTAAGAGTAGTTCCGTTCTTATGAGCAGTATTAGCTATTTCAGCAGCTTTATAGTAACCTATTTTAGTATTTAAAGCGGTAACCAGCATTAATGAATTATCTAGCAGCTCTTTAATTCTTTTCTTATTTGGTACTATTCCGCTGGCACAATGTTCATCAAAAGAAGCACATGCATCTCCTAATAATTGTGCACTTTGTAAAAAGTTTGCTGCCATTACAGGTTTAAATACATTTAGTTCAAATTGCCCTTGCATTCCTCCAACACTAATTGCAACATCATTCCCAATCACTTGTGCACATACCATTGTTAATGCCTCACATTGTGTTGGGTTTACTTTTCCTGGCATAATAGAAGATCCTGGCTCATTTGCGGGAATTTCAATTTCTCCAATTCCACTGCGGGGTCCTGAAGAAAGCATTCTTATGTCATTAGCAATTTTATTTAAAGAAACAGCAAGTTGCTTTAATGCGCCGTGAGATTCTACCAAGGCATCGTGAGCAGCAAGTGCTTCAAACTTGTTAGGAGCAGAAGTAAACGGAAGGTCAGTGAATTTTGCTATAAATTCTGCCACACGCTTTGAATATCCTTTTGGTGTATTAAGTCCTGTTCCTACCGCAGTTCCTCCAAGTGCCAATTCTGAAAGGTGTGGAAGGGTGTTTTCTAGAGCCTTAATACCGTGATCTAGTTGAGCTACATATCCGCTAAATTCCTGACCTAGGGTTAGGGGAGTAGCATCCATAAAATGAGTTCTACCAATTTTAACTACATCTTTAAACTCTTCAGATTTTTTCTTTAAAGTATTTCTAAGTTTCTTAACGCCAGGAATGGTAACCTCTATTACCTTCTTATATGCAGCAATGTGCATTCCGGTTGGAAAGGTATCATTAGAAGATTGCGATTTATTTACATCATCATTTGGTTGAAGCGTTTTCTCGCCTTCACCAATAACTTTTCCGTCAAGTTGATGAGCTCTGTTGGCAATTACTTCATTCACATTCATGTTACTTTGAGTACCACTACCGGTTTGCCAGATCACAAGAGGGAATTGATCATCATGCTTACCCGCTAGAATTTCATCACACACCTTTGCAATATAATCTCTTTTATCTACCGGAAGTACCCCTAATTCACAATTCGTAAATGCAGCAGCTTTTTTTAAATAAGCAAAACCGTATACAATTTCTAACGGCATACTTCCCGGGGCTCCAATTTTAAAATTATTTTTAGAACGTTCAGTTTGGGCTCCCCAGAGTTTATCTGAAGCAACCTTAACCTCTCCCATAGTATCTTTCTCTATTCTGTAGTCCATAGTTTTATAATGTTAGATTACAAATTTACATTTTCATGATTTTTAAAGCTTTAAAATATTTACAAAATTTCAATATTTAAAGTCCAATTTTAGTAAAAATTTTAATTTTAATTGATATCACAAAAAATAAGCAAAAACTTTTATTTTTGTTGGCATAGGCAAGATAGAGTTACTATCTTTGCTATTATTTGAAAATCTCCTGAAATTATGTTTGAATTTGATCAATACCTTGGCTTTTTAGCTTTTCTTATTATCTTAACCATGGGATTTTGGTTAATGATTTTTTTAATGAGTATTCTACCTTACTGGATAGGAGGTTCATTATTAGAAAAGTATAAAATGAAGAAAGAAAAGAAACGCCTGGAAAGAGAAGAAAATTCTAGAAAGAATTTATCTTAGAAAATTCCCTGGATTTTTTATTGTCTTTCATAGTTTATTTGAACTAAGGCATTATTAAATCAAACGTATCTTTATAAAATAAAAAAGGTGGTCTAATTTAGACCACCTTTTTTATTTAGTATTATTAAAATCTATCCTTCATAATCTCCACCATCGTCATTTCCAGCAGGTCTTCTACGTTGTGTTTCTTTTTTCTGATTGAATCTGTACATTAGAGATAATGTTATTTGACGCTCTCTCCATTGAAATTCGCTGTCTTGAACAAATCTATCTGTAATAGTTGTAGAGTTACGTTTTCTAGAATTAAGTAAGTCAGATACATTTAAAGTAAGTGTTGCTTTATCTTTAAATAGATCTTTGCTCAACGCCATGTCTATAGATAAAATCCCGTCAGACTTGGTTTGAGAATTCTCTTGTTGCCCTCTATAGAAAGCATTAGTTTGCCAATCTATTTTTGCTGGTAAACTTACTTTAGAGCTAAAACGTGCAAACCAACTATTATTCTTATTACTATAATCTATATCATTATATTCACCATCCTTCTCAAACTGAAAATAGTTAAAACTACCATTCAATCTTAACCATTTTGCCGGATTGTAAAGTACTCCTGCTTCAGCTCCAATTCTTTGTTCGCTAGAAAGATTTATAGGAATCGTTCTAATGATCTCTGTACCATTAAACAATTGCCCGGTACCTTGTTGAACTCTTTCGAAAGCATTTGTTTCATATTGATAATATACGGAAGAGGTAAGAGTTAATTTATCCCATCTTTTTAAGTAACCAAGGTCATAAGCATTTGCATAGGAAGGCGCTAGATTAGGATTCCCCTGAAAAACGTTGGTTCTACTAGATCTTGATGGAAATGGATTAATGAACCAACCTCTAGGTCTGTTTATTCTTCTGTTATATCCTAAGGTAACATTTTCAGTTTCACTTAGTTCATAAATAAGGTTTACCGTAGGGAATAAACCTAAATAATTATTATCAAAATTTGTATCTATAGGAAAGCCAAATTCTTCTTCTATCTCTGCATCTGTAAGCGGACTATCTATATCTCCTTTTAGTTGCGTGTTTTCTAATCTTAATCCTAGTAAGAAAGAGAATTCTCCAAATTTAGTTCCATACTGAGTATACAAAGCGTTTACATTTTCTGTATATGAAAATATATTGGTAAGTGGGCTTAGAACTAATTGCTCGCTTATTGGATCTTGAACATCTAATCTATAATCTGTGATCTCTTCTTTAAAATTCCCTCTATAACCTGCTTCAAATTGAGAGTTCTCGCCAAACGGAAGCACATAATCTGCTTGTATTAGATATTCTGTCTGATCTTCTTCATTAAGTACTTTTTCTGAAGGTAAAAATCCTGCTAACCCCGGAGTATTTTCAAATAATGGAGTTTCTGTAATAAAGGATGGCTCTTCATCACTGCTTTTTTCATATTGAAAATCTGCAGTTAATTTATGACCTTTTTCATTGAACTTTGTAATGTAGTTTAACGCAAATTGGAAGCTATTATCTTTCTCTTCCTGAACTTCTTCTCTTAAAGTTTCGAGTTCTAAGATTCCATCGTTAAACTTCTGGGTAAAATTCTCGGTAATATCCTTATCATTTCCAAATCTCCAGAATCCGGTAGCGGTTATAGAAGACATATCGTTTAAGTAATATTCAACCCCGAGGTTAGTGTTGAAACCTCTATTTAATCTATCATAATCTCTGTTTTCAATTACTCGGTCAAAATCTCCGTTTGTATATCTAGTATCAAAGAAAGCATTACCAGGGCCCTTTCTATAGTTATAACCTGTTGTATTGAAGATGTTGTATTTGTCTGTTCTTAAATTTACATTGGCCGTTGCTCCATAAGTTTCTGGAATTCCAATATTGGTGGTTAAAGAACCATTAAATCCTAAGGTCTTTTCTTTTCTTAATATAATGTTCAGAATACCTGCAGTTCCTTCGGCATCATATCTGGCAGATGGAGAAGTAATTACCTCAACTCGTTCTATAGCATCTGCTGGAAGTTGACCTAATACATCTGTAGAACCAAAACCTGCCATGGCAGATGGCTTTCCATTAATTAAAATCTTTACGTTTTGATTTCCTCTAAGGCTAATTGCACCTTCCACATCTACAGTAACTGCTGGTACATTATTTAATGCATCACTTACGGTTCCACCCGCGGTAGTAAGATCTTTCCCTATGTTATAGATTTTTTTATCTAACCTAACTTCTACCTGAGTTGTTTCTGCTCTTACCACTACTTCATCTAGACTGTTAGTGCTTAAGCCAAGTTGAATAGTTCCAAGATCCAGATCTGCATTTATATCTTTACTATTGAAAGATTTGCTTTGGAATGAGATAAATTCAATCTTTACATTATAGATTCCGGCTGGAACTTCTATAGAAAAATTACCTTTTAAATCTGTAACACCACCATTTACATAACTTGGATCACTTACTTTAGTTACAATTACAGTAGCGTATTCTAAAGGAACTTTAAGATCATCATCGATCACTTTTCCCGTGATGCTGAATTCTTTCTTTTGAGCAAAAGCAGTGTTGTGGAGTGAAACAATAAATAGCAACAGCGTGCTAAGGAGAAGTAATTTTTTGGTGGTCATAACATATTTTTGTTGTTAGACCTCTTAAGAGAACAATGGTTTAATGAACCATCGTTAAAATCTTGTTATAACCACCAATAAATATTAAATAAGAATGTTACTGTATTGATTATGAATCCATAATGCGGTTCGGAATTTTTTTATTTATTCCTACGTACGCATCAAATTGATCTGGACTCATCAATTTTCTTAGTCTTCTGTGCTCTTTTGATTGTACCTTTTGTAAACGCTGTATCTTATTGGTACTATGTTCACCATTAATGATCTCATTTTTTCTGATGGTGTACTCCACAATAATATCTTCTAATTGAAGAGATTGTTCTTCTGTTAAGCTTAATGTATCTTTCCAATTAAGTGCAATTTCTTTAGCAATATCTTCAAGATCTTTTCTATTTCTGCGGTGTAAGAAAATATGCGTATAAACAAATCCCCCAACCAGCAGCGTGGATAATCCTAATAAAAGGAGTCTGTTTTGTAGTTTCATGATTTGATGATTTAGTTTATTATAAAGTATCTTTTAGTAAGTATTGAATGTTGGAAGGAGGTCTTCCAATTACAGCAAGAAGATCGTCTTCAACTATAGGTCTTTCTATAAGCTTTGGATTCTCAACCATAATCTTGATCAATTCAGGGTTTTCAAAATTTTTATCTTTGAAGTTATCTTTCCAAATTTTCTCGTTAACTCTTATCAACATTTGGGGCTCGATCTGTAATTTATCTAATAATTTTTTGAGTTCTTCTTCTGTTAATAGTTCCTTTAAATACTCTCTAATCTTAAATTCTTTTCCAGAATTTTTGATGAGTTCAAGACCTTCTCTAGATTTTGAACATCTTGGATTGTGATAAATTGTAAGTATTCCCATTAATTCTTGGCTTTAAAATACGTAATAAATTTCACTTTAGTTTGTAATAGATCAGTTTTAAATCAATCTTCATGCCGTTGCCCCATCATCATTAAATACGCTTTTAAGAATTGGTCTATATCACCATTCATAATAGCTTCTACATTACCAGATTCTTGAGCTGTCCTAACGTCTTTTACAAGTTTATAAGGATGCATTACATAATTTCTTATCTGAGATCCCCATTCTATCTTCATCTTAGAGTCTTCTATCTCTCTTCGTTGAGCTTGCTGTTTTTGAAGTTCGATCTCGTAAAGCTGACTTTTTAATAGCTGCATAGCCTTGGTTTTGTTTTCTAACTGAGATCGAGTCTCAGAATTTTCTATTACAATACCGGAAGGGGCGTGCTTAAGTCTAACGGCAGTTTCAACCTTATTAACATTTTGACCTCCGGCTCCGGAAGATCTCATGGTTTCCCAAGATATGTCTGAAGGATTGATGTCTATCTCTATAGTATCATCTGCAAGAGGATATACATATACAGAGGCAAATGAAGTATGTCTTTTAGCGTTGCTGTCAAAAGGGGAAATTCTTACCAAGCGGTGAACGCCATTTTCTCCCTTAAGCCAACCAAAACCAAAATCTCCATCAATCTCTAGAGTTACAGTTTTTATACCTGCAACTTCTCCAGCCTGATAGTTAAGCTCTTTTATTTTATAACCATGCTTTTCTGCCCACATAAGATACATGCGCATAAGCATCTCTGCCCAATCACAACTTTCTGTACCTCCAGCTCCGGCAGTTATTTGCAGTACGGCACTTAAGCTATCACCTTCCTCAGAAAGCATATTCTTAAACTCCATATTTTCAATAACCTCTAATGCTTTGGTATGTCTAGATGCTACATCTTCTGCAGTAGCTTCTTTCTCTTTATAAAATTCAAAGATCACTTCAAGATCTTCAACCAAAGTTTCTGCTGTATGATAGTCATCTACCCACTTCTTTTCAGTGTTTAGTTCGCGCATCATTAACTCAGCCTTTTTAGGATCATCCCAAAAATCTGGAGCAAAAGTCTTTTCTTCTAAATTGGTGATTTCTATTTGTTTGGCATCAACGTCAAAGATACCTCCTTAACGCAACCAGGCGATCTTTGAGTTCCTTTATATTATCTGTTGTAGTCATAATAGTGTGTTTTAGATGTAAAAATAGAATTAAAGGTGGCTTCAGGAAAGTATTTAACGATAATTTTATAGATTTAGGCAAAGAAATTAGCTCAGCATAATGCGGTGTAATTACTTAATTTTTATGCCAAATTTAAACTGAAGAGTTAAGAATCTATATATAGATTTTATTTGGCTCAAAATGAATGTAATAGTAAAAGAAATTTTAACAATGATGTCAATAGAAATAGATCTAAGAAGTGATACGGTAACCAGACCTACAAAAGGAATGTTACAAGCAATTCTAAGTGCTAAAGTTGGGGATGATGTTTATAAGGAAGATCCTACGGTTAATGCATTAGAAGAAAAATTAGCCAAGATGTTTGGTATGGATGAAGCTTTATTTTTTCCTACCGGAAGTATGGCCAATCAGGCAGCCATTAAATTACATACCCAGCCCGCAGAGCAATTAATTTGCGATAAATGGGCACATGTGTACAATTACGAAGGGGGAGGAGTTTCCTTTAATAGTGGTGTTTCCTGTAAGTTAGTAGATGGAAATAGAGGTTTGATAACCGCAGATCTCGTAGAAGAAAGCATCAATCCACCAGATTTTTATCATAGCCCACTTACTAGTTTGGTATGTCTTGAAAATACTACTAACAAAGGAGGAGGAGCGTGTTATGATCTAGAGACCATCAAAGAGATTAGAAAAGTTTGTAATACGCATGGCTTAGGATTGCACTTGGATGGTGCAAGATTATTTAATGCGATAGTTGCTAAAAAGCAAGACCCCAAAGATTTCGGGAAGTTATTTGATACCATTTCTGTTTGTTTATCTAAAGGTTTGGGTACCCCTATGGGCTCTGTATTAATAGGAAATAAAGACCTTATGAAAAATGCGATTAGAGTTCGTAAAGTTCTTGGAGGTGGGATGCGTCAAATGGGATTTATGGCAGCTGCTGGAATTTATGCTTTAGATAATCATGTTGAAAGACTTGAGCAAGATCATAAGCGTGCAGATGATATCGCCAGATCTCTAAGAGGACAAGAATATATTCATGAAGTTGAGCCTGTAGAAACCAATATCATTATTTTTTATTTAAAAGACGCTTCCTATGAAAAGAGTTTTATGGAGCAACTACAAAAGGAAAATATTAGAATAAGTAATATGGGACATGGAAAATTAAGGATAGTTACACATCATGATTATCCTGAAGAAAGTCACCAAAGATTCTTAAAAGTTCTAGATAACATCAGTTTATAAAGAGAATATAAAATTAAAAAGCCGGTTATTAAACCGGCTTTTATTTTATTTGAACATATCCAACCCAGGAATATCCGGCATTCCATCTTTAGCTACTGCCGCTAATTCTGTTTCATTAATTTCATGTGCTCTATTAATGGCTTTGTTCAAAGTAAGAACTAGGTAATCTTCTAGTTGCTCTTTGTCTTCCATCAGCTCATCTGCAATAGAAACATTTCTAATCTCTCTGGTAGCAGTAATAGTGATCTTAAGAAGACCATCTGCAGATTGTTCATCTATTAGAACAGTTTTTAAACGCTCTTTTGTTTCTTCTACTTTTTGTTGGGTTTCTTTGATTTTATTCATCATCCCCATCATATCTCCAAACATAAATTTTATTTTTAAATATTGAGCTTCAAAATTAGTGAATTCAATGGATAAATCAGCTAATTGTGCCCATTGTCTTAGTTATTTTGTTAGGAAGCTTTACCTTTGCACCAGCATAAATTACAAGCAATTGAAAAAAGAAATTCTAGCCCCTCAGGCTCTTAAAAAAGTGAAAGAGCTTCAAGCTCATAATGAAACGAGGATAGATGAGTATTACTGGATGAATGATAGGGAGAACCCTGCAGTAATTAATTATCTTGAAAATGAAAATGAATATAATGATATGATGACGGCTCACACCGCAGCATTTCAGAAAAGTCTTTTTAAAGAGATGAAGGGTAGAATAAAAGAAGACGACTCTTCTGTACCTTACAAGCTACATGGATATTGGTATTTAACCAGATTTGAAAAAGGAAAGGACTATCCTGTCTATTCTAGAAAAAAGGAAACCTTAGAAACTTCAGAAGATATTCTCTTTGATGTTAATTTAATGGCTGAAGGTTTTGATTATTATAGTCTGGGTGGTTTAAATGTGAGCCCGGATAATAAATTGATAGCTTTTGGTGTAGATACCGTAAGTAGAAGAAAGTACACAATCAGAATAAAAGATCTTGAATCTGGGGAACTGTTAAAAGAAGAAATTCATACCACCACCGGAGGTTCAACTTGGGCTAATGATAATAAAACACTTTATTACACCAAGAAAGATGAACAAACTTTAAGATCTAACCAGATCTTTAAACACATTCTGGGAACAGATCCTAAACATGATGTTTTGGTTTATGAAGAGCATGATGAAACTTTTAATACCTACATCTACAAATCTAAATCTCAGGAATATTTAATTATAGGATCTCACAGCACCTTAACTAGTGAATATAGAATTTTGGACGCTAATGATCCAGAGGGAGAATTCAAAGTCTTTCAATCTAGAGTAAGAGGTTTGGAATATGGAATAAGTCATTATAAAGATCATTTTTATGTTCTTACCAATGAGGGTGGAGCGATTAATTTTAAATTGATGAAAACACCTGTTACCGATACAGAAATTCAGTATTGGGAAGAGGTAATTCCACATAGAGATGATTATCTACTCGAGGATATAGATATTTTTGAAGATTATTTAGTGGTGAGTGAGCGTAATAACGGACTCAATAAAATAAAGATCACAAGATGGGATACTGGAGAAAGCTTTTTTGTTCCTTTTGATAATGAAACTTACACTGCTTATACCAGTATAAATCCAGATTTTGAGACTGATATTTTAAGGTATACTTATAATTCCTTAAATACGCCTACCTCTGTAGTTGATTTTAATATGGCTACCAAAGAGAAAACCGTTCTTAAAGAGCAAGAGGTTTTAGGAGGTAATTTCGATAAAGATAATTATCAAACAGAACGAATTTGGGCAGATGCAGAAGACGGAACTAAAATTCCGGTTTCATTGATTTATAAAAAAGGTATTAAGAAAGATGGATCTAATCCATTATTACAGTATGCCTATGGCTCTTATGGATCTACTATAGATCCTTATTTTTCTACTACAAGGTTAAGTTTGTTGGATAGAGGATTTATCTATGCAATTGCACATATAAGAGGGGGTGAGTACCTAGGAAGAAAATGGTATGAAGAAGGAAAATTACTTCAGAAGAGAAATACTTTTACAGATTTTATAGATGTTTCCAAATATTTAATAGATCAAAACTATACATCTAATAAACATCTGTATGCCATGGGTGGATCTGCAGGTGGATTATTGATGGGGGTTATTATAAATATGGCGCCACAATTATACAATGGTATTATTGCTGCAGTTCCTTTTGTAGATGTTGTAACTACCATGTTAGATGATAGTATTCCATTAACCACAGGTGAGTATGATGAATGGGGGAATCCTAATGATAAAGAATATTATGATTATATGCTAACATACTCGCCTTATGATAATGTTAAAAGTCAGGACTATCCAAATATGCTTGTTACAACTGGATTGCACGACTCTCAAGTACAGTATTGGGAACCGGCAAAATGGGTTGCTAAGCTAAGAGAAAAGAAAACAGATGATAACTTATTACTGTTCCATACCAATATGGATGCAGGCCACGGAGGCGCTTCTGGAAGATTTGAAGCCTTGAAAGAGGTAGCTGAAGAGTATGCCTTTTTATTGGACCTTGAAGGAATTACCTTATAATTAAAAAATTTCCCGTAACTTTGGGCGGTTTTTGTGATTAAGATTATTTTAAGTTTTTTAGAATAATGGAGAAACAAACTAAAGTTGCAAAAGAATTTCATTTATGAAAGAAGAGATACAGGTTTATGACAATGTATTGCAATTAATAGGGAAGACCCCGTTGATACATTTAAACTCTATAACTAAAGATTTTAAAGGCTCATTCGCTGCAAAGGTGGAAGCTTTTAACCCAGGACATTCTACAAAAGATAGAATTGCACTTTATATTATTGAAGAGGCAGAAAAAAAGGGAATATTAAAGCCTGGTGATACTATTATTGAAACTACTTCTGGGAATACCGGTTTTAGTATTGCAATGGTGAGTATTATTAAGGGTTATGAGTGCATTCTTGCTGTTAGTTCTAAATCCTCTAAGGATAAGATAGATATGCTTAAAACTATGGGGGCAAAAGTTTATGTTTGTCCTGCTAATGTTTCTGCTGATGATCCTAGATCTTACTATCAGGTAGCTCGAAGATTACACGAAGAACGTAAAGGTTCTGTGTACATTAATCAATACTTTAACGAGCTGAATATGGATGCTCATTACAACTCTACAGGGCCTGAGATTTGGAAACAATCTGAAGGAAAGATCACACATTTAGTGGCTTGTAGTGGAACAGGAGGTACTATTTCTGGTACTGCTAGATTTTTGAAGGAACAAAATCCAAATATTAAGGTTATAGGAATTGATGCTTTTGGCTCTGTGTTGAAAAAATACCACGAAACTAAAGAATTTGATTCTAATGAGATCTATCCTTATAGAATAGAAGGACTTGGGAAAAACTTGATCCCAAGTGCAACAGATTTTGATATAATAGACAAATTTGTAAAGGTAACAGATGAGGAAAGTGCTCATACTGCTAGAGAACTTGCTAAAACAGAAGGTTTATTCGTTGGATACACCAGTGGTGCAGCAATGCAAGGCTTAAAGCAATTGAATGCGGAGGGAGAATTTGACGAAAATTCTAATGTAGTAGTAATATTTCCAGATCATGGTTCTAGATATATGAGCAAGGTTTTTAGTGATGATTGGATGACAGAGCAAGGTTTTTTTGATACTAAAAACTCTGCAGAGACAGAGCGTATAGAGTTTATAAAGTAAATGAATTCATTTCTGTATACATAATAACAAAAAGCATCCTTATCTTACAGGGTGCTTTTACTTTTATTGCTTCTGGAGCAATTAAGATTATTTTTTAAAATTGAGTTGTATTTAACTACTTTTGCAATTCGTAAATAAAAGATCTATGAGAGATTTATTTGATAAAATATATAAGGACAAAGGGCCTTTAGGAAAATGGGCTGAACAAGCAGAAGGATATTTTGTATTTCCAAAGCTTGAAGGACCAATTTCAAACCGAATGAAGTTTAGAGGGCAAGAGGTTATAACTTGGAGTATTAACGATTATCTAGGTTTAGCTAATCATCCTGAAGTTCGTAAAGTAGATGCTCAGGCAGCAGCAGATTATGGTTCTGCCTATCCTATGGGAGCTAGAATGATGAGCGGGCATACAGATCTTCACGAAAAATTACAGGAAGAGCTTGCGGAATTTGTAAGTAAAGAAGCATCATATCTTCTTAATTTTGGATATCAGGGAATGGTATCTACTATAGATGCTTTAGTATCTAAAGCAGATGTTATAGTTTATGACGTAGACGCACATGCATGTATCATTGATGGTGTAAGATTACACCTTGGTCAAAGATTTACATATAAGCATAACGATATGGAAAGTATCGAAAAGAACTTGCAACGTGCTACTAAAATTGCAGAACAAACCGGTGGAGGAATCTTATTGATCTCTGAAGGAGTTTTTGGAATGCGAGGAGAACAAGGGAAACTTCGAGAAATAGTTGAACTTAAGAAAAAATATAATTTCAGACTTTTTGTTGATGATGCTCATGGTTTTGGAACTTTAGGTGCTACAGGAGCAGGTGCTGGAGAAGAGCAAGGGGTACAGGATGATATTGATGTTTATTTTGCAACTTTTGCAAAATCTATGGCCAGTACCGGAGCATTTATTGCTGGAGACAAAGAGATCATGGATTATCTTAAATATAACTTGCGCTCACAAATGTTCGCAAAGTCTTTACAGATGCAATTGGTAGTTGGTGCTCGCAAAAGGCTTGAGATGCTTAAAACCATGCCAGAACTTAAGAATAAGCTTTGGGAGAATGTAAATGCTTTACAGAATGGATTAAAAGCTAAAGGATTTGATATAGGAACTACTCAAAGTTGTGTAACTCCGGTTTATTTAAAAGGAAGTATTCCTGAAGCTATGGCGCTTGTAAAAGACCTTAGAGAAAATCATGGGGTTTTCTGTTCTATAGTAGTATATCCTGTAATTCCTAAAGGATTAATCCTTTTAAGAATGATACCTACAGCAACTCATACGCTACAAGACATAGAAGAGACCTTAGAAGCCTTTTCTACAATTAGAGAGCGTCTGGAAAACGGAACTTATAAAAGATTGTCTGCAGCTATTACAGCTTCTACAGAGCAATAGATTTACAAGCTTATAAATAGAAAAAGCCCATCAATTTGATGGGCTTTTTTATTTTCTTGAAATGTATGTTTATTCTTTGTCAGTAGAAGAAGCGGGAGCATCTTTAGCCGCTTTATTTTGCATTTCTTCTGTTCTTTTTCTTCGTCGGGAACCTTCAAAAGAATCATCTAAGAATTCATCTTTTTTATGCATATCTAATCGATAAGAAATTCCTGCGGCCACTTGCCAGCGAGATGGGGTATCTTTAAAATTCATCAATCCAGAAATATCTACCTGAAAATCATCTGATATTAAATAGGCAGCGCCAAGTCTACCAAGATCATCTGCATAAATATCACTTATAAGGCCATTATATTCAATAAATCCTGCAAATTGTGGAGTAAAAGCATGTGTAAGAGTTATAATACCTTGAAATGTTGGAAAATCTTCTGTCATTTTATCAGCAATAAAATTCATAACCAAAACCCAACCGCCTCTCCAGTTGTTTTGAGTAATTAAAGCGAATTTAGGTGAGATCTGACCCTCGCCTTCATATAAAAAGGGATTATCCTTCATATAAAAGTTGGCTCCTGCATAAGCCGAAACTGCAGGGATCAAAGTTTTCCATTTAAATTTTTGATTATTTTTCCAGCTTCTAATATCTACCTTATCTGGAGTAATACTTTTTAACGGATCAAAAATTAGATACTTTATTCCTAAAGTGTTATTTCTAAAATTGCTTCTTTTGTAATCTGCATCGTTGGCCCCAACTTTAATGGTTGTGGTCTCAGCTTGAAAAGACCCGCTAAGATTTATTTCTAAAGCTTCAAATAGGAAACCATATCTTAATTCATAATCTGTACCCAAAATATTAGTATCTGTACCAAGTATCTCATGGTTGTCATTGCCATAATATCCACCAGCTTCCAATTGAAGAACTCCTGTACCTACAGAAAATGCCCCTTGAGAATTACCAGGTCTGTTTGAATTAATGGTTTCGGTATACTGCGCATTTGCAGTAATTCCTAAAAATGTGAATATGAGAAGCTGTAGATTTTTATTGCTGAATTTACGCATGTGTGGTGCTTTTTAAACAATCAAATATAGACGATTTTATTAATTTTTTAGGAGTTAAATACGGAATTTGTCTGGCTATAATAGTAATTTTGCACAAACTGAAGAAAGATGTACGAAGCTTCATTTGAAAGCATATTAAAGACGGTTCTGATCATAATGCTGATCTATTTTGGTTTCAAACTTTTAATAAAATGGTTTGGGCCAATGATACTGAAATACTTCCTTAAAAGAATAGGTAGCAAATTTCAGCAACAATTTAATCAACAACCTTCAAAAAGATCTAAGAAAGAAGGTGATGTGGTAATTGAGAAGAAGCCAAATAATTCTCGAAAGGCCAATAAAAAGGTAGGGGAGTATATCGATTACGAAGAAATTGATTAATTTTCGGGCCTATTAAAAACTTCATAATGTTTAGGTCTGTAAAAACTATTCTCCCGCATCTTTTAGTATTCTTAGGATTTATTATTATTTCTCTAGCTTATTTTAATCCGGTTTTGCAAGGTAAAGAGATCTTGCAAAGTGATATTGCTCAATATATCGGGATGAGCAAGCAACAAAAAGATTTTAAAACTGAAACTGGAGAAGAAACCTATTGGACAGATGCTGCTTTTGGTGGAATGCCTACTTATCAGTTAGGTGCTTATTATCCAAATAATTTTATTAAAGATCTGGATCTAGCTCTAAGATTTTTACCGCGACCTGCAGATTACTTATTCCTGTATTTTTTAGGGTTTTATATACTTCTACTAGTATTAAAGCTAG
Organism: Gillisia sp. Hel1_33_143; assembly: GCF_900104765.1. GTDB lineage: Bacteria > Bacteroidota > Bacteroidia > Flavobacteriales > Flavobacteriaceae > Gillisia. The sequence continues at coordinate 2,806,792 of NZ_LT629737.1, read as the reverse complement.
ACTATAAGCTCGCCTTTGTTGGTGCTTTAGCATTTGGTTTTTCAACTTATCTTATAATCATTTTAGGAGTGGGACATAATGCAAAGGCACATGCTATTGCTTATATGCCTATGGTTCTTGCAGGAATATTGCTTTGCTTTAGAAGCAGATATATTGCAGGATTTTTGCTCTTAGCATTTGCTATGGCGCTTGAAATTGGTGCCAATCACTTTCAAATGACGTATTACTTATTAATATTAGTGGTGATTTTAGGAATTGCTTATTTAGTGGATGCTTTTAAAAAGAAACAGTTACCTCAGTATTTTAAAGCATTAGGCGTAATGGTTTTAGCTGTAGTTTTAGCTATTGGAGCTAATGCTACCAATTTAATGGCAACTCAAGAATATACAGAATTTAGCACGCGTGGTGATAATGGTTTAACAATTGGTCCTGATGGAAGTCAGAAAAAAGCTAGTGGTTTAGATTTCGATTATATAACAGAATATAGCTATGGAATAGCAGAAACCTTCAATTTATTCATTCCAAGATTCATGGGAGGCTCTAGCTCAGAGAAATTGAATGAGAAATCGGAGATGTATCAGCAATTATTAAAAATGGGAGCTAGTCCTCTTCAAGCGAAAGACTTTGCAGAAAGCGCTCCAACATATTGGGGTTCTCAGCCTTTTGTGGGTGCTCCGGCTTATATAGGTGCAACGATAATATTTTTATTCGTCTTTGGACTCTTTCTTATTAAGGGTAGATTGAAGTGGTGGATTGTAGGGGGAACTGTATTAGCATTAATGCTCTCATGGGGTAAGAATTTTGAGTTTTTAACTCAGTTCTTTATTGAAATAGTGCCTTTATATAATAAATTTAGAGCGGTTTCTTCTATACAAATTCTGGTGGAACTTTGTGTTCCTGTCTTAGCTATATTCGGCTTATATAGACTCTTTAATGATTTTGAGAAGAAAGAGGAAAAAGAGCACGCTTTAAAATGGGCAACAATTATTACTGGAGGAATTGCTCTTATTTTTCTTTTATTTAAATCTATGTTATTCAATTTTAGTGGAGGTAGTGATAATGTATATATTCAGCAAATGGGAGCAGAATTTGTTCGTGCTCTAAAAGATGATAGGAAATCTATATTTACTTCAGATACTATCAGATCACTAATTTTTGTTCTTTTATCTGCCGGATTCATTTGGGCATACTTGAAAGAAAAAGCATCTAAAAATCTAATTATTTTAGGGTTTGCAGTTTTAATACTAGCAGATTTAGTAATTGTTGACAGAAGATATGTTAATAACGAGAACTTTGTAGCCTCTAGAGTGGTTAATGAACCATTTCAAAAGAGACAGGCAGACGCTGATATTCTTCATGATAATTCTAGGTTCAGAGTTTTTGATGTTTCTGAGAGTCCTTTTAACAGTGCACGAACTTCATATTTCCATAATTCAATAGGGGGATATCATGCGGCTAAGCCTGCAAGAATGCAAGATCTATTTGATTTTTATATAGCAAATAATAATATGAAAATATTAAACATGCTAAATGTGAAATATTTTATAGTGCCTACAGAGGCACAACCTGTAGCACAGGAAAACCCAGGTGCATTTGGGAATGCGTGGTTTGTTAATGATGTGTCATGGGTAGAAACTGCTAATCAAGAAATAATAGCGCTTGGCGATACAGATTTGACAAATACCGCAATAATAGATACTAAATTTAAAGACTTGGTGGGTACAGAAGAATTAACTACTTCAGATGGTTCTATTCAATTGAAAAAGAATGAACCTAATGAATTAATATATAGTTTTAAATCTAATGATTCACAGCTTGTTGTCTTTTCTGAAATGTACTATGCACATGGGTGGAAATCTTTTATAGATACCAAAGAAGTCCCTAATTTTAGAGTAGACTATATTTTAAGAGGATTAAAAGTGCCTGCTGGAGATCATACTATTACTTTTAAGTTTGAACCTGAGGTTATTCAAACAGGTGGTACGATATCTTTAATAAGTTCAATATTGTTATTCGGCTTACTTTTGGGTGGGCTTTTCTATGGTTTCAAGGAAAAAGATTTCTTCAAGAAACAATCATAATAGACAATTAACTAATGAAGAAAGTTCTAATTGTTACCTATTATTGGCCACCTGCCGGCGGACCGGGAGTGCAGCGGTGGTTGAAATTTGTTAAGTATCTTAAAGAATTTGGAATTGAACCCATTGTTTTTATCCCGAAAGACCCAGATTATCCTATGCTTGATGAATCCTTTCTAAAGGAAGTTCCGAAGGATATTACCATTTTAAAAGGGAGGATTTTTGAACCTTATTTTCTGGCAAAGATATTTTCTAAGAAAGGTGCAACAAAGATAAGTTCTGGTATTATCGCAGATGAAGAGAAGCAAAGTATCCTTCAAAAATTGATGCTTTATATTCGCGGTAATTTTTTTATTCCGGATGCCAGAAAATTTTGGGTGAAGCCATCAGTTAGCTATCTCTCCAAGTATCTTTCAGAAAATAATATTGATGCCGTTATTACTACCGGTCCGCCACATAGCGTGCATTTAATAGGCCTAAAACTCAAACAGAAATATGATATTAAATGGTTCGCAGATTTTCGAGATCCTTGGACTCAGATTGGATACCATGAGAAGCTTAAGCTTTCTGAACGCTCTAGAAAAAAACATCTCAAGTTTGAAAATGTAGTTTTAAATACGGCAGACAGAATTATAGTAACTAGTTATACCACAAAGAATGAATTTAGTAAAATTACTAAGAAGCCTATTTCTATTATTACTAATGGGTATGATGGAAAACTAAATGATACTTTGAAAGCTTTAGATGAACATTTTACTATATCTCATATTGGATCACTTCTTTCCGGAAGAAATCCAATTAATCTGTGGAAAGTGCTCGAGGAGTTGATCATGGAAGATAAAGATTTTGCTAAGAATTTTAAATTAAAACTTATTGGTACAGTAAGCGAAGAAGTGATAAATAGTATCAAAAATTTTAAACTTGATAATAATTTAGAGATTTTAGGTTACGTACCTCATAAGGAGGCAATCAATATACAAAAGCGTGCTAGTGTATTATTACTTATAGAAATAGATAGTATAGATACAAGAGGTATAATTCCCGGGAAACTGTTTGAATATATGATGGCCAAAAGGCCAATTCTTGCAATAGGTCCTGAACAGTGGGATGTTATAAGATTGTTAGAAAATACCAATGCAGGGCAATTTTTTAATTACAAAGAGGGAAAAAAATTAAAGGAATATATTTTAAAACTATATCAACTTTATAAGCAGAATAAGCTTACTTCGCACAGCTACAATATTGAACAATATAGTAGAAGATCACTTACTGCTAAATTAGTAAAGCTCTTAAATAAATAGATTAGATAGACCATGGGAGTTATTCTAAATCAGTCTTTTAAAAACATAATAACCACATATTTTGGTTTTGGAATTGGTGCAATAAACACGCTATTTCTTTTTACCTATTTTCTTGAAAAAGAATATTATGGATTGGTAGGTTTTCTACTCTCAGCAGCTAATTTGATATGGCCAATTTTAGATTTTGGTGTGCATAATACATTAGTTAAGTTTTATTCGTCTTATAAAACAAAACTTGATAGAGATAAGTTATTAAATCTGATAGTATTTCTTCCGCTTATTGTATCCATCATTATAGGTTTAATAAGCTTGTTTAGTTACAGTATGTTACTCGATTATTTTGAGTCTGGTAACAAATTAGTACAACCCTATATTTGGTTAATTTTTGTAATTGCTTTAGCAACCGCCTATTTTGAAATCTTCTTTGCGTGGTCTAAAGTTCATTATCAGAGTGTTTTTGGTAACTTTATGAAAGAGGTCTTTCATAGAATTTGTATCACCCTTTTATTATTTGCGGTTTACTTAAAGTTGATCTCGGTTTCTCAATTTATCTATTGGATGGCTGGTGTATTCATTTTTAGAGCTTTTGCTATGATGTTTTATGCGTTTCGTCTTTATAGACCAACATTTAGTTTACAGATGCCTATGAACTTTATTACGGTTTTAAAATATTCTGCTTTAATCTTAATTGCGGGATCGGTAGCTATGATCTTATTAGATTTAGATAAAGTAATGATAGAGCATTATCTACCTATAGAAAATGTTGCGATCTATGGAATAGCGGTATATATAGCAACGGTTATCTCTGTTCCGCAGAAAGCCATGCATCAAATTATTCATCCCCTTACTGCAACTATGCTAAATGAAAGAGATAGGGTAGGGATGAGAGATCTTTATAAGCGAAGTTCTCTAAGCCTATTAGTTGTGAGTGCTTTGATATTTATTCTCATCATGGTAAATCTAAATCAGTTATACTCCTTAATGCCTCCCCAATACCAAATTAGTAGCTTTATTGTTCTCTTAATTTCACTGGTTAAACTGTACGATAATATGTTAGGAAGTAATAATAGTATACTTTTTAATTCAGATTATTACCGCTTGGTACTCGTAATAGGAGTTGCATTAGCCATACTTGCGTATGTTTTTAACCTTATTCTAATACCTACTTATGGAATAATGGGAGCAGCTATTGCTACCTTTTTAGCATTTTTTATATTCAATACTGCCAAAATTTTTATAGTAATTTCAAAGTTTAAAATGCATCCGTTTACCAATAAGACTTTATATATTCTGCTTTTCTCTGCTGCACTTTGTGGGGCATTTTATATATGGGAGTTTCCTTTCCATCCCTTTATCAATATAGCACTGAAATCTATCGTAGTAAGCATAATATATTTGTTCGTAGCTCTAAAATTTAATTTTTCTGATGATATAACCATCTTAATGCAGAAATATTTAAAGAAAGCTAGAGTTATATAATACAAAAATCCTCAGCGTTGTGATATAAACAAACACTAAGGATTTTCTAACTAACTAACCAACCAAAAAATTATTTAGATTTTATCCTCTTCCTCGAGAACTTCTAGTATTTTCTGTTTTTTCTGAGACAGGGATAGATTGAGGCTGGTTAGATCTCGTACTTCCTCGCTCTGTTCTCGCTTCTGATGAACTATTTGAATTTCTTGTTGTAGTCTCGACTGCTTTCACAGCAGTATTTCTTCTTGAGTTCGTTTCTCTAGTAGCTGTATTAGAAGTTCTGCTAACAGGATTTCTGCTATTTTCAACTTCTGTTTGAGAAATTCTTCCTCTGCTAGAAGAAACTGAACTATTAACATTGGTACTCTTTGGTTGTGTCGTTGATGCTCCTCTGGTATTTCTTACAGCTTCCTCGTGTTTGTTCACAAGAGATCTTTCTCTTCGTGATGAAGAAGAAGTTCTTGCTCGGGGATAAGATCTTACAGAATTTTGATTGCTTCTAACATTGGAAGTATTTGAATTATTCTCACTTCTAGAAGTATCATAAGAATATTGTGAATTTACATCTCTTACTTCTGCAGTTCTTCTTCCGTAATTATACACTGTAATATTCTGTCCAGGTCTATAGAAATCATATCTTCTTCCATTGTTATAATAGTAATTATTATAATTGTTGGAGTATACCACATAATCTAATCTATTAGGCTCATAATATGTTCTGTATGGTTCATAGTAGACTACGCGATAATTTGGATGTGGTCTCATGTAATATTTATGCCAAGGTCTAGAAATATATCTTGTATTGTAGGCATTTATAAACCCTGCATATCTTACAGGTCTGTCAAAAGCATTATAATAAACGAACATGTCTCCAACTCGAGCAATATTCCCTCTGTTATTATAAGCGATGTCTACATTACCTGCTCGAATTATTCTACCGTAATAATCATAATAAACAGGAACACTTTCTATTTGGATTACAGCGCCAAAATCATCGTACTGTACAAACGTATCATAATTATAACCAGAATTATAACTTATATTATATCCAGGATTTGGAATATTTCTAATTGCAGTCCTTGAAAATTGAGGATTATAATAGAAATCAAATTCCCCATTTGGAAAAATGGCAAATTCAACACCGCGTTCTACAAAGATAAACGCCTCACCATAATTATAAGGAATCGTAATATTTGAATCTTTAGCTGAAACATTCAATCCAACCAAGAAAAGGGCAAGTATTAAAGTAATTTTTTTCATGGGAGCGGTTTTAAATTATTAATTAGTTGGAATCCAGATCAATTAATACAAAGTGCGTGCCAAAAGAAAAATATACCTATAAGCTAGATAAGGTTCTCCTAATAGAGAACCTTATCATATTTCATTAAAGTTTTTCCTTTAAATAGGGTGCAGTGTAAGATTTCTTATTCTTCGCAACCTCTTCAGGTGTGCCTGCCGCTATTAGGTAACCTCCATTTTCTCCACCATCTAAACCAAGATCTATTACATGGTCTGCACATTTCACCAAATCCATATTATGTTCAATAACAATAATAGAGTGTCCTTTATCTATTAATGCATTAAACGAGGTTAGTAGTTTTTGTATATCGTGAAAGTGCAAGCCCGTGGTCGGTTCGTCAAATATAAATAAGGCTTTATCTTTAGTTATTCCTTTTACTAAGAATGATGCAAGCTTTATACGCTGAGCTTCCCCGCCAGATAGAGTAGAAGAGCTTTGCCCTAATTGAACATATCCAAGTCCTACCTCTTGTAGGGGTCTTAATTTATTAGTGATCTTATTTTCATTATTTTCAGAAAAGAAGCCCAAAGCTTCATCGATGGTCATTTTTAAAATATCATCTATATTCTTCTCAGCAAAAGTTACCTCAAGAACTTCCTTTTTAAAACGTTTTCCGTTACAGGTTTCACATTCTAAATGCACATCTGCCATAAATTGCATCTCTATGGTCACTTCGCCTTCTCCTTTACACGTATCACATCTTCCACCATCTACATTAAATGAAAAATGTTTAGGCTTGAAATTTCTGATATCAGACAATTTTTGATTTGCGAATAGATTTCTAATATCATCGTAAGCCTTTATATAGGTTACAGGATTAGAACGTGATGATCTTCCAATAGGATTTTGATCTACAAATTCTATAGATGTAATGCTCTTAAAATTACCTTCAATAGCAGAAAACTGACCAGCCTTTTCTCCAATACCACCAATCTCTTTAAGCATAGATGGATATAGAATCTTTTTAACTAATGTACTTTTACCGCTTCCGGATACTCCTGTAACTGCTGTAAATACACCTAGAGGGAAGGTAACATCAATATTTTTTAAGTTATTTTCTCTAGCCCCAAGAATCTTTGCGAATTGCTTAGTAGTCCTCCTTTTCTTTGGAACTTCAATTCGCATAGAATCATTAAGATATTGAGCGGTAAGAGAATCTGATTTTAGTATGTCAGCATAGGTGCCAGAAGCTACTAATTCTCCTCCATGTGTACCAGCCTCCGGGCCGATATCTATAATTTCATCTGCAGCTTTCATAATGTCTTCATCATGCTCCACTACAATCACGGTATTTCCTAGATCCCTTAGGTCTTCTAAAACTCCAATTAGCTTTTTTGTATCCCGAGGATGTAGTCCTATAGAAGGTTCATCTAAGATATACATAGATCCAACTAAACTACTTCCAAGGGAGGTAGCAAGATTAATTCTTTGTGATTCTCCACCAGAAAGAGTATTGGATTTTCTATTAATTGTTAAATAATCTAGCCCAACATTGGAAAGAAATTGCAATCTGTTTTTAATCTCGGCTAGCAAACGTTTGGCTATTTGAGCATCATACTCATTTAATTCTAAATCATTAAAGAAAGCTCTTACTTTATCTAATGGTTTTTCTACAAGATCTGTTATTGTAGCTCCACCAATCTTTACATAGTTGGCTTCTTTTCTCAGTCTTTTTCCTTTACATAGAGAACATTTTGTTTTTCCTCTATATCTTGAAAGCATTACTCTATTCTGAATTTTATAAGCCTTCGATTCTAAAAATTCAAAAAATGTATTTAATCCCTCAAAATATTCATTTCCATTCCAAATAAGATCCTTTTGGTCTTGAGAAAGATCGAAATAAGGCTTATGTATAGGAAAATCAAATTTATGAGAATTATTAATAAGTTCATTCTTGTACCAACTCATACTCTCACCGCGCCAAGGGAAGATTGCATTTTCATACACAGAGAGACCGGTATTAGGAATTACTAGATCTTCATCTATCCCTACAACATCCCCATAACCTTCACATTTTGGACACGCACCATAAGGGTTATTAAAACTGAATAAATGTACATTAGGTTCTAAGAAATGTATTCCATCAAGCTCAAACTTATTACTGAAATGTCTTATTTTATTATCTGAAATACTTTCGATGAACAACTCTCCCTTTCCTTCAAAGAATGCTGTTTGAGATGCATCTGCGAGTCTATTATAAAAATCTTCTTCTTCTTTGGTTACAATTCTATCTACAACCAGATAAATATCATCAAGCTTCACCTTGTCTGTAACAGCTTCATCAATTCTTACAACCTCATTTTTAATTTTTATTCTACTGTATCCCTGTTGAAGAAGTACCTTTAGCTTATCTTCAATTTCTCTCCCTTCTTCAAGTAGGAGTGGAGCAAGAAGCAATAATTTTTCTCCTTCTGCAAACGCCTTTACGTAGTTAATAACATCTGTAACAGTATCTTTTTTAACTTCATCTCCAGAGATTGGGGAATACGTTCTTCCTATTCTTGCAAAAAGTAGTTTTAAATAATCATAGATCTCGGTTGAAGTTCCTACGGTAGAACGTGGATTGGTAGAGTTAACCTTTTGTTCTATAGCAATTGCCGGAGCAATTCCTTTAATATAATCTACTTTAGGTTTATTTAATCTCCCTAAGAATTGTCTTGCATAGGAAGATAAACTCTCTACATACCTCCTTTGACCTTCTGCATAAAGTGTATCAAAAGCTAAACTAGATTTTCCAGATCCAGATAATCCGGTTATTACTACTAGCTTATTTCTAGGAATAACAACATCTATATTTTTTAGGTTGTGCAATTTTGCACCTTTAATGATGATATTTTGTTTGGGATCTACGCTTGCAATATCTATAGTCATGGATTCTTCTTCTATATAATCTGCAAAGATACTTAATAAGCATCAGTGTAAAAAGTGAAGCAATTCTATAAGAAATGTTAAAAAAAGTAAGAGAGATTTGTTTAGGTTAAAAATATGTTGCTATATTTGACGATTAAACGAACAATCTAAAAATCTATTGCCTATTGCATAAAGTTACTTTTTAAGTTTTTTAACCTAACCTAAAAGATGTCCTTAAAGCATCTTTAATAAAGTAACATTATGGATAATACCCAGGCAACTGATGCTCTTTTAGTGCGTACCTACCTTCAAGGTAATGAAAATGCACTTTCCCAATTAATTTCTAGGCACCAACAGCGTATTTATAGTTTTATCTATTCGAAGGTCTTCGATAAGGATGTTGCAGATGATGTATTTCAAGATACCTTCATCAAAGTTATTAATACCTTAAAAAGGGGTAAATATAATGAAGAGGGAAAATTTCTTCCATGGGTAATGCGTATCGCACACAATCTTGTTATAGATCATTTTAGAAAGAACAAGCGTATGCCAAAATTTGAGAATAATGGCGACTTTAATATTTTTTCTGTTCTTAGTGATGGAGATCTTAATGTGGAAACTCAGCTTATCAAAGATCAAATTGAAGTGGATGTACAGGAATTAATCAAAGAATTGCCAGAAGATCAATTGGAAGTTCTTACCATGAGAATCTATAAGGATATGAGTTTCAAAGAAATATCAGAACGCACTGGGGTAAGTATTAATACTGCTCTAGGAAGAATGAGATATGCACTTATAAATCTTAGAAAGATCATAGAGAAGCATAATTTAATTTTAACAAATTAATTTATACTATCTCCATTGAATTTGCGTTCTCCTTTTAAACAATTTTAAAGAGAACCTGATGGAGAACCTTTACACTAAATCTTCGAAAGAAGAACATTTATCAAGCTTGAACCCTAACAAAGAGACTATTCAATTTTTATTAGATTATTCAAAAGCCCTACAGATATTTGAATATAATGAAATGAAATTTGATACGATCCTTAACTAAGGGCTATAAAAAGACCAGTAATATGCAGGTCTTTTTTATTTTTAATTAATTTATTTTCTCCTGGAACTCTTTTTATAATATTCCTCTATCACTGTTTTTCTGCCTATGGTGCTAGTAATAATGTCCTTATCCAGATTCCAGCCTCTTGCCGGACTGTATTGTCTTCCATAAAAAATTATTTGAAGATGTATTTTATTCCAAGTCTCCCGAGGGAATAATCTTTTTGCATCCTTTTCAGTTTGTAACACATTCTTTCCATTGGTGAGATTCCATCTGTACATTAATCTGTGAATATGAGTATCTACAGGAAAAGCAGGTACACCAAAGGCCTGAGACATTACAACACTTGCTGTTTTATGACCAACGGCAGGAAAAGATTCTAAGGCCTCGAAACTTTGAGGAACTTTTCCATTATATGAATCTATCAATATTTGAGATAAACCATGAATACCTTTCGCTTTCATTGGTGATAGTCCCACAGGCTTAATAATTTCACGTATTTCGTCAACAGAAAGTTTTACCATGGTGTATGGATTATCTGCCTTTTCAAATAATAGCGGAGTGATCTGGTTCACTTTTACATCTGTGCTTTGAGCAGAAAGTAAAACAGCAATTAAGAGGGTGTAAGGGTCTTTATGATCAAGAGGAACTGGAACTTGAGGGTAAATTTCTTCTAAAGTATCTATAACAAATTGTACCTTTTGCTCTTTATTCATATTGTTTAATTTTATACAAAAATAAGAATTATGAAAGCATTAGAAGCAGGAGATAAAGCACCAGATTTTACAGCCGAAGATCAGGATGGAAATTCTATAAGTTTGAAGGATTATTCTGGAAAGAAATTGGTTTTGTTCTTTTATCCAAAAGCGAGCACGCCTGGATGTACTGCAGAAGCTTGTAACTTAAAAGATAATTGGGAGCGCTTTAAAAGCAAAGGATTTGTAATTCTAGGTGTAAGTGCCGACACTAAAAAACGCCAGCAAAACTTCAAAAACAAATTTGAATTACCTTATCCTTTGTTAGCAGATGAAAGCAAAGAAGTTATTAATGCATATGGAGTATGGGGTCCTAAAAAGTTTATGGGCAAAGAATATGAAGGAATTAACCGAACTACCTTTGTTATAGATGAGCAAGGAATTATTGAAGAAGTAATAGGAAAAGTAAAGACTAAAGATCACGCAGCGCAGATCTTATAATTACTATTTTACTTCTTTAAAGAATTTTATTTGTAGAATAGTTGAAATAGTGTCGCAGGTCTGAACCTTTAATTCTAAAGGTTTTAGATCTGCTTCTCCCGTTCCATTTACAAAATAGGTTCTACAAGAATCTCTTTCCGTCTCACTTTTGTGAAAATCTACATCTCCATTGTTAAGGATAGTGGAAATTTCTGCGGTGTCTAAACCATTTTGAGTAGAGAAGATTAAGGCCTCATCAGAATATGTTCTGGTATTAGTTCTTAATTCTTTTAATACTCTAGCATTTGGGAAATAATCGCAAGATGTCTTTTTACCGCTTAGAAAGAAGAATAATAATACGATACCAAAAAAAAGTCCTACAGAGAAATAACCGAAACGGTGAATTAATTTCATATTTAAAAAATGAGCAAATTGATGTCTCTATAGGTAAGATCAAACCAATCTGCTATAGATTTATTAGTTAGAATTCCGTGGTAAAAGTACAACCCATTTCTTAGACCCTTATTAAATCTTAGGGTATTTTCCAATCCACCTTCTTCACCAATGTGCAAAAGATAAGGCGTAAATATGTTACTGATTGACACTGAAGAAGTTCTGGCGTATCGAGATGGAATATTAGGTACACAATAATGTATCACCCCGTGTTTAGTAAAAATAGGTTGATCATGAGAGGTGATATCACTAGTTTCAAAACAACCTCCCATATCTATGCTTACATCTATTATTACAGCACCTTTCTTCATAGTTTGCACCATAGCATCTGTTACAAGAATAGGAGATCTATTTTTCCCGCGAACAGCTCCTATAATTACATCACAACGTTTTAAGGCTTTACTTAAATTTTTTGGTTGAATTGTAGAGGTATATAAAGGGTGTCCTATATTGGTTTGGATGGAACGTAATCTGGTTAGACTACTATCAAAAACTTTTACATTAGCACCAAGTCCGGTAGCAGATCTTGCTGCGAATTCACCTACAGTTCCGGCACCTAAAATTACCACTTCAACAGGTGGAACACCACTAATATTTCCGAACATTAGTCCATTACCCTGTTTGTTATTGCTCATAATTTCTGAAGCAATCAAAACCGATGCAGTACCAGCTATTTCGCTCAAAGCACGCACGGCAGGATAAGACCCATCATCGTCTGTAATAAACTCAAACGCTAAAGCAGTGATACGTTTAGTAGCAAGTTTTTGAAAATATTCTTTTGACTGTGTTTTAAGTTGAAGCGCAGATATTATAATGGTCTGAGGATTGATGAGCTCTAATTCCTCATTAGAAGGCGGCTCTATCTTTAGAATAGTAGGGCAGGAGAAGACCTTTTTAGTGTCTTTAGTAACTTCTGCTCCGGCATCTGAATAATCTTTATCACTAAAGCCGGCCCATTTGCCCGCCATAGATTCTATAATCACTCTATGACCATGTGCCGTAATAGCACCAACAGCATCTGGAGTTAGACAAACTCTCTTCTCTTGATAAGAAGTCTCCCGTGGTAATCCTATAAAGAGTTCTCCTTTATTCTTATAGATCTCTAAGGTCTCCTCTTGTGGAAGTAATTGTTCCCTTGTGAAAGGTGAATTATGTTTAATCATGCCGATGTGCTGTTAAAAAACCAAATTACAACAATTTTCAGCAAATATAAACCAATATTCCAATTACAGCTTACGGTAGTACTCCTCGGTAGGTTCTAAAGCATAAGCCATATTCTCATTTCTAAACTCTTCTAATTCTCGCTCGTCTTTGGTATTCTTTTTAGAAAATACATGTACATCTGTTTCATTCAATTCACTAAGATCAATTCCGTAAATTCTGTCGAATATTTGAATTCGAACTAGATAAACTATGATAAGTATTATCAAAAAGAATGGGGCGAGATATAATAGTCCGTTTACATCCATCGGCTCAATATTCAAATACATATCTTGATATACAGCAGTAAAAAGCTGATATGCATACATAGTTATAGGTATTAGAATTGAGTGATACCACCAATGTTTACAAGTAAAGAACCAGATGAGTAATAAAAAAAGCGGCATAATTTTACCAAGATAAGTCCAAGCCGCAGTTAAAACATTCAAATAATATTTACTCTCATATCTAAACAACGAAGTTTCCCAAACAGGTCCGTCAGGGAAAATTTCGTATAAATAAAATATATAAGGTGAAAAAGCTATTAAAAAGGCAATAATACTACCCGTTAACAGGAACCCTGATGGTTGATCTATCAACCGCTTGTTTTTTGATTGGGTCATTATGATTTGAGTTATCAGAAGTTGAAGTTACACAAAAAGTTGCTCCAAAAATTGCTGCGGCGAAAATGATAGCTTTAAGTTTCATAATAGTATTGTTTTAAGGTTATATGATTTGTTTTGTTATGATTTCTGAAGCAAACCTATAAAATTATAAAACACTAATATTAAATACGTTAATTGTACCTTTGCGCCCTTTTTCGGGCCCCTAAACTGCTATTTTTATGTTAAAAATTCTTTACAAAATTAAGTTAAAAATCAATATATTTCGTTAACCAACGATTAAAAATAATTAATAGCTTTCAAATTAACAATAAAAGTAATAATATTCTTACAACTACAAAAATTGCTTTTTTATTAATTTTAAGATTTTATTAACACAACTTTAACATTCTTAACCCTTGTTCATCGATCCTTAACTCTAATTTTTGGGTAGGGAAATCAAGTAATTTTGAAATATTTTGGGGCCATTCTATCATTTTCCAAGAATCTTTATTCAGATAATCTTCAATTCCCATATCTAAAGCTTCATTTTCATCTTCAATTCTATAAAAATCGAAGTGATAAATACTGCCTTCCTTAGATTCATATTCATTTACCAAAGAAAATGTTGGACTTGAAACAGAATCTTTAGATCCTAATGCTTTAATAAGAGATTTTATGAGCGTAGTTTTTCCAGCTCCCATTTCTCCGTAGAAGAGTAACGTTTTGCTTTTAGCATTGTTTATAATGCGCTCTGCTACACTATCAATATCTGATAACTCGTAAGTTATGGTCATAAAGAATTAGATTTTTGGCGATGTAAAGATATGTAATTAATTATTATCTAGGTGATAGCGTAATAAATGGGATGATCATCTCCTCCATAGAAACCCCTCCATGTTGGTAGGTATTTCTAAAATAATGTACATAATGATTGTAATTATTTGGATAGGCAAAGAACATATCTCCCTTAGCAAATATAAAAGAGCTACTCATATTTATAGTTGGTAGATGTATGGTTTTAGGATCTTTTGCTGCTAATACATCCTTATCTTCATAAGTTAGACTTTTTCCCGTTTTGTATCTTAAATTAAGACTGGTATTCTTATCTCCTATAACTTTAGAAGGATTTTTCACATTAATGGTTCCGTGGTCTGTAGTAATGATTAATTTAAAATTAGATTGCTGCGCCTGTTGAATGATCTCCAATAGCGGGGAATTCTTAAACCAGCTTTGAGTTAAAGATCTATAAGATTTATCATTAGATGCCAATTCTTTGATCACTTCCATTTCTGTTTTGGAGTGGGAAAGCATGTCTACAAAATTATAAACAACCACAGTGAGATCATTATCTTTCTGAGTCTTAAAATTTTCAACTAATTTCTTACCTGCTTTTAAACTCGAGATCTTATGATATTCACATTTAAGATCTAATCCCAGTCTTTTTAATTGAGCTTCCAGAAACTCTTTTTCATGCATGTTCTTGCCTCCCTCTTCTGTATCATTTAACCAGTAATCTGGGAATAGTTTTTCCATTTCACTAGGCATTAATCCAGAGAAGATTGCGTTTCTGGCGTATTGAGTGGCAGTAGGTAAAATACTATAATAAGCAGATTCTTCTTCTTTCTTATAATAGTTATTTATTATAGGTTCAAAAGATTTCCATTGATCATATCTTAAATTATCTACTACTATTAATAGAGTGGGTTGTTCTTTATTTATCTGTGGAACTATCTTATTTTTAAAGATCGTATGAGACATTATAGGTGCATCTGCTTTTTTCTCGAACCAAGTAGGATATTCATGATCTATAAACTTACAGAATTGATTATTAGCTTCTAATTTTTGTGATTCTAATATCTCGAACATTCCACTATCCTCAATATTTTCTAACTGCATTTCCCAATATATTAGGCGCTGATAGAATTCTGCCCATCCTTCAAAAGAATTTATAGAAGACATGTCCATTGCTATTTTTCTAAATTCCTGTTGGTAATTAGAAGTAGTTTTTTCTGAGATCAATCTAGAATGATCCAAGTTCTTTTTTAAACTTAATAGAATCTGATTGGGATTTACCGGCTTAATTAAATAATCTGCTATTTTAGATCCAATAGCATCTTCCATAAGGAATTCTTCTTCACTTTTTGTGATCATCACAATAGGAAGGTCAACATGTTTTTCTTTAATTTCAGATAAGGTCTCCAATCCTGTTAAACCGGGCATATTTTCATCTAAAAAAACAATGTCAAAATTCTCCTTCTCAATTTGTTCTATGGCTTCCATACCACTTCTACATGTGGTAACATTGTAATTCTTTCCTTCAAGAAAAATTATATGTGGCTTAAGCATATCAATTTCATCGTCTGCCCAAAGTATTTTTATCTGATTCATTTTGTTAAATTTTATAGCGTCTCACGTCATATTATATATGAAGCGTAGTGCTTTTTGTTATAAAAGTCCATTATGGACTACATATATGTATATTTGCTTTAAATAATAAACGATTTTAAGCTTGGCAGCAACTACTAAACTCAAAATATTTAACGATCCAATTTACGGTTTTATTACTATTCCGAGTGAGCAGATCTTTAAGATTATTGCACATCCGTACTTTCAAAGATTGCGCCGTATTTCTCAAATGGGTATGTCTTATTTAGTATACCCGGGAGCTCATCACACAAGATTTCACCACGCATTAGGTGGTTTGCATTTAATGCAAAGAGCTATAGAGATGCTTAGAATTAAAGGTGTTAAGATCTCTAAAGATGAAGAAGAGGCCTTAGAGATAGCTATCTTATTACATGATATAGGTCATGGCCCATTTTCTCATGCTATGGAACATAGTATAGTAGAAGGAGTGTCTCACGAACGAATTTCATTGCTTTTTATGGAGCGTTTAAATGCCGAATTTAACCAAAGTTTAACGCTGGCCATAGAGATCTTTAAGGGCACGTATTCCAGAAAGTTTATGAATCAGCTAGTATCTAGTCAGCTAGATATGGATAGATTAGATTATTTAAAGAGAGATAGTTTTTACACGGGTGTTCCTGAGGGAAATATTAATAGTGAACGCATAATTACCATGCTTAATGTTGTAAAAGACGAGCTGGTTATTGAGGAAAAAGGAATATATTCTGTAGAGAAATTCTTAGTTGCCAGAAGATTGATGTATTGGCAGGTTTACTTGCACAAAACAGGGGTTGCGGCAGAGCAATTATTAATTAGAGTTTTAATGAGAGCTAAAGAACTTATTGAAAAGGGTGAAGAACTAAATTGTAGCAAGCCACTTAAGTTCTTTCTTCAAAATAAGATAAGCTTACAAGATTTTAATAATGATGTTCTGAATACGTTCTCTAAACTTGATGATTACGACATTATTTCAGCAATGAAAATATGGACAGATCATGAAGATTTTGTGCTTAGAAATTTAAGCGAAATGCTTCTTACTCGAGATCTTTTAAAAGTTAAGCTGAAGAAAAAGCCAATTAATAAGAAGAAATTAGAAAAGCATAAACTAGCTTTTCAAGAGAAATATTCATTAAGTGAGAACGAAGCTGGATATTTCGTTTTTAGCGGAGACATCACTAATGTAGCATATTCCAGTGGAAATGATAAAATACAGATCTTGCATAAAAATGGAAAAACTAGCGATGTGGCTATCGCATCAGATCAATTGAATCTGAAAGCCTTATCGGCTCCGGTCACTAAATATTATATCTGTTATCCAAAGACCAAACATTAACGCATTTTTTTTACTTTTGCCAGAATGAAATTTACTGCAGCACAAATAGCCGAGATTTTAGAAGGAACTGTTGATGGGAATCCAGAAACGGAAGTTTATAAATTGGCAAAGATCGAAGAAGGCACAGAGGGTTCACTAACCTTTTTGAGCAATCCTAAATATACATCCTACATATATTCTACAAATGCTTCTGTAGCAATTGTAAAAGATGACTTTTTTATTGAGGATAAAATAGAGACCACATTAATAAGAGTGAAAGATCCCTATAAGGCTTTTTCAACCTTATTAGAATATTACAATCAGGTAAAGCTTAATAAGAGTGGTATTGAAGAACCTAATTTTATTGCAGATTCTGCTAGTTACGGTGATAACCTTTATTTAGGAGCTTTTACATATATAGGGAAGAATGTGAAAATTGGTAATGATGTAAAGATCTATCCAAATTGTTATGTTGGAGATAATGTAGTAATTGGAGATAATACAGTACTATTTGCCGGTGTAAAAATTTATTCTGAAACTGTAATTGGAAATTCTTGTACGCTTCATGGTGGAGCCGTGGTAGGAGCAGATGGTTTCGGTTTTAATCCTGGAGAAACGGGTGAATATAACAAAGTTCCACAAATTGGGAATGTTATTATTGAAGATAATGTAGATGTTGGAGCAGGTACAACAATAGATAGAGCAACATTAGGTTCTACTATAATTAGAAAAGGTGCCAAATTAGATAATCAGATCCAGATTGCGCATAATGTAGAGATTGGTAGTAACACCGCTATAGCTGCACAAACAGGAATTGCTGGTTCTACCAAGATTGGTAAGAACTGTTTAATTGGAGGTCAGGTTGGTATTGCTGGTCATTTAATTATAGGAGATAGAGTGAAAATTCAAGCTCAAAGTGGTATAGGTAGAAATATTGACAATGATGAAATGATTCAAGGATCTCCCGCAATTGGATATGGAGATTACAATAAATCTTATGTACACTTTAAGAATTTACCGAAAATAGTAGATAGGTTAAACAAACTAGAAAAAAAACAATAGAATGGCTGATATTCATTCAAAACAGCACACCATTAAAAATGAAGTTACTTTAAAAGGAGTAGGACTTCATACAGGTAAAGAGGTAAAAATGACCTTTAAACCTGCTCCGGTAAATACTGGGTATGTATTTAAAAGAGTAGATCTAGATGATCAACCAATTATTGAGGCAGATGCTTCTTATGTGGTAAATACTCAGCGAGGAACAAATCTTGAAAAGAATGGAGTGAGCATTCAAACTTCAGAGCATGTATTAGCAGCTTGTGTAGGTTTGGAAATTGATAATATAATTATAGAGCTAGATGCTTCAGAGCCTCCAATTATGGATGGTTCTTCAAAATTCTTTGTAGAAGCATTAGAAGAGGCTGAAGTTGTAGAGCAAGATGCCTGTAGAGACGAGTTTATCATTACTGAGGTGATATCATATAAAGATGAAGAGACCGGTAGTGAGATCATGATCATGCCAAGTGACCATTATCAGGTTACCGCTATGGTGGATTTTGGGACAAAGGTACTTGGAACTCAAAATGCTTCTATTCAAAATCTTTCAGAATTTAAAACTGAAATTGCGAATGCAAGAACATTTAGTTTTCTTCATGAAATAGAAACGTTGCTGGAACACGGTCTTATAAAAGGTGGAGATCTTAATAATGCTATTGTTTATGTAGATAAAGAGCTTAGTCCGGAAACTATGGATAAGCTTAGAACAGCATTCAATAAAGATAATATTTCAGTAAAGCCAAATGGAATTTTAGACAATCTTACCCTGCATTATCCAAATGAGGCTGCAAGACATAAATTATTAGATGTTCTTGGAGATCTTGCGCTTATAGGAACTAGAATTAGAGGTAAAGTTATAGCTAATAAGCCAGGACATCAGGTAAATACTGAATTTGCAAAGAAACTTGCAAAACATATAAAGACAGAGCGTAGAAATAATTTTCCAAGGATAGATTATGATAAGCCACCATTAATGGATGTTAATGATATCATGAACATCTTACCTCACAGGCCCCCATTTTTATTGGTAGATAAGATCTACACCCTAACAGAAAATTGTGTTGTGGGAATGAAGAATGTTACTATGAATGAACCATTTTTTGTAGGCCACTTTCCGGGAAAACCAGTTATGCCTGGAGTACTACAAGTAGAGGCAATGGCTCAAACAGGAGGGATTTTAGCATTAAAATCTGTACCCGATCCTGAAAATTATCTTACCTACTTCATGAAAATTGATAACGTAAAATTCAAACAACAGGTAGTTCCTGGAGATACGTTAATTTTTAAGCTAGAATTGTTAGCTCCAATTAGACGCGGAATTTGCCAAATGCAAGGTTATGCCTATGTTAATGGGAAATTGGCAACAGAGGCTATTTTAATGGCCCAAATAGTAAAATCTAAATAAATTAAAATGAATCAACCCTTAGCATATGTGCATCCGGGAGCCAAAATAGCAAAGAATGTGGTTATTGAGCCATTTACCACTATACACAATAATGTGGTAATTGGCGAGGGAACATGGATTGGATCTAACGTTACCATAATGGAAGGTGCAAGAATTGGTAAGAATTGTAATATTTTTCCTGGGGCAGTAATTTCTGCTATACCACAAGATAAGAAGTTTAATGAAGAGGAGACCACTACAGAAATTGGTGATAATACTACTATTAGAGAGTGTGTTACCATAAACAGAGGTACTTCAGATAGAATGAAAACAGTTATTGGTAAGAATTGTTGGATTATGGCGTATTGTCATATTGCGCATGACTGTATAATTGGTGATAATTGCATATTCTCTAATAATAGTACCTTAGCAGGGCATATTAATGTAGGAGATCATGTTATATTAGCAGGAATGACTGCAATTCAGCAATTTTGCAGTATTGGTAATCATGCTTTTGTAACTGGTGGTTCTTTGGTAAGAAAAGATGTGCCTCCATTTGTGAAAGCCGGTAGAGAGCCACTTTCGTATGTAGGTATTAATTCCATCGGTTTAAGAAGAAGAGGTTTTACCACAGAAAAAATAAGAGAGATACAGGATATTTACAGAATTTTGTATCAAAAAAATTATAATAATTCTCAGGCAGTAGCTATTATTGAAGCTGAAATGCAAGCCACCGCAGAGAGAGATGAGATCTTAGAATTTATAAAGAATTCTCAAAGAGGTATCATGAAAGGATATTTTAGTTCAAATTAATAAATACACATAATGGCAAGTACAAGTGATATTAGAAATGGTTTATGTATTAGATATAACCATGATATTTATAAGATTATAGAATTCTTACATGTAAAACCTGGAAAAGGACCAGCATTTGTAAGAACTAAAATGAAAAGTGTAACTACCGGTAAAGTTCTAGATAATACTTTTTCTGCTGGACATAAAATTGAAGATGTACGTGTAGAAACTCATAAATTTCAATTCTTATATAATGACGGAGAATTCTATCACTTTATGAATGTTGAAGATTATACGCAAATTAGATTAGTAGAAAGCGCTTTAGATATGCCTCAGCTTATGAAAGAAGGTGAAGTTGTAACTATTCTTATTAATACAGAAGATAGTATGCCACTTTCTGTTGAAATGCCTGCAAGTGTTGTTTTGGAAGTAACTCATACAGAACCAGGTGTTAAGGGAAATACGGCTACCAACGCCACTAAACCTGCAACTTTAGAAACCGGAGCAGAAGTTAACGTTCCACTTTTTATCAATGAAGGTGATAAAGTAAGAATTGAGACAGATAAAGGTACTTATAAAGAAAGAATTAAAGAATAACAACCGTTATTTAATACCTCAGAGATCATGAAGTTTCCCCAGCAGCATACGCTTAAGCAAATTGCTACCATAATTTCTTCGGAATATGTGGGCGATGCAAATTTTCCGGTTTACGGAATGAATGAGATCCACGTTGTAACAGAAGGGGATATTGTTTTTGTTGATCATCCAAAATATTATGACAAAGCACTTAATTCTGCTGCAACAATTATTTTGATCAACAAAGAAGTACCTTGCCCGATTGGGAAAGCGTTACTTATTTCTAATGATCCTTTCACAGATTTTAATAAGCTTACAGAATATTTTAAACCCTTCGAAAAGTCTTCAGAAGAGATTTCTGAATCTGCTTTAATTGGAGATAATACTATTATTCAACCTGGTACTTTTATCGGTAACAATGTAAAAATTGGCGATAATTGTTTAATTCATGCCAACGTAAGTATTTATGATGATACTATTATAGGTAATAATGTTATTATTCATGCCGGTACCGTGCTTGGAGCAGATGCCTTTTATTATAAAACCAGGCCTAACGGATTTGATAAATTAAAATCTGGCGGACGAGTTGTAATTAATCATGATGTAGAGATTGGAGCTCTTTGTACTATAGACAAAGGAGTTACAGGTGATACCTTTATTGGTGCCGGTACTAAAATTGATAATCAGGTTCAGATAGGTCACGATACTATTGTAGGTAAAAAATGTTTAATAGCCTCACAAACCGGAATTGCAGGGTGTGTTATTATTGAAGATGAAGTTACTATTTGGGGTCAGGTTGGAATTAGAAGTGATGTAAGAATTAGAAAAGGTACAGTGCTATTAGCTCAAACCGGAGTTTCTAAATCTACAGATGAGAATACAACATATTGGGGAACACCTCACGGAGAATCTCGAACAAAGCTGAAAGAATTTGCTGCGGTAAAAAAATTACCGAGTATAATAGATAAATTAAAATAGGAAAACTATGAGTTTTAGCGAAAAGAAATTAGTAGAAGAATTTTACTTGTCAAATTTTTATAAAAATCCAGACGAAGTAAAAGACTATTTGCATCAAGACGCTGAGCTTTATTGGAATAGTGGAGCAGGCTTCAATAAAATGACTTTTAATGATGTGATGAATCTTAGTACAGAGATGTCTAAATCTTTTGATTCATTAAGAGCAGAAATTAGCCATTTGCTTCAGGATAAGGATCAAGTAACCATAAGGTTTACCTATTACATTAAAACCATTGAGAATCCGGATGAAGAAATACCTATGGCTCATTTCATAGCTATTTGGAAGATCAAGGATAATAAATTATATAAGGGTTATCAAATAAGTCAGCCAGGAGATGAAACTCCAGATAATTTGAGCTCTTTTCTAGAAACAAACTAATAAAAAGCCTTTAGGGTTTATATTTAAAAAACTACTTTTGTAGCGCAAAAATTAATTACAACTATGAGTGTTTTAGTCAATAAAGATTCAAAAATAATTGTTCAAGGATTTACTGGAAGTGAAGGTACTTTTCATGCTGAACAAATGATAGAATATGGTACAAATGTGGTTGGGGGAGTAACTCCTTCAAAAGGTGGTCAAACTCACCTAGACAGACCTGTATTTAATACTGTATCTGATGCTGTTAATGAAACTGGCGCAGATGTTTCTATCATTTTTGTACCGCCAGCTTTTGCTGCAGATGCAATTATGGAAGCTGCAGATGCCGGAATAAAAGTAATTATAACTATTACAGAAGGAATTCCTGTAGCAGATATGATTAAAGTAGCAAATTATATTCAAAACAAGGATTGTAGATTAATTGGTCCTAACTGTCCTGGTGTTATTACTCCTGGAGAAGCTAAAGTTGGCATTATGCCAGGTTTCGTATTCAAAAAAGGTAGTGTAGGTATCGTTTCAAAATCTGGAACTTTAACTTATGAAGCTGCAGATCAAGTTGTAAAACAAGGTTTAGGTATAACTACAGCTATTGGTATTGGGGGAGATCCAATTATTGGAACTGCCACTAAAGAAGCCGTAGAGCTTTTAATGAATGACGATGAAACTAAGATCATCGTTATGATTGGTGAAATTGGTGGACAATTAGAGGCTGACGCTGCACAATGGGTTAAAGCTAACGGAAATAAGAAACCTGTTGTAGGATTTATTGCTGGAGAAACTGCTCCTGCAGGACGTACTATGGGACATGCTGGTGCTATTGTTGGAGGAAGCGAAGATACTGCTCAAGCTAAGAAGGCAATTCTTAGAGAGAACGGAATTCATGTAGTAGATTCTCCTGCAGAAATTGGTAAAAAAGTTGCTGAAGTTCTTAAAGGAGCTTAAGACACAGTATATTTATATAGATTGATCCTCTTGAAATGCTGAAAATAGGCAATTCAAGAGGATTTTTTATTTTAAAGCATTTGGCTTTTGTTATATTTGAATTAAGATTGAAAATTTTGCAGTTCTGAGAGAACTCTGAGTGGAGATCTAGATGTAAAATTGATATTTAGAAATTATAGCTCCAAGAGATCATTTGGAGATAGAACTAACCAAAGAATTAATAAGAATGAAATTATTAGAAGGGAAAAACGCCATAATTACCGGAGGAAGCCGAGGAATTGGAAAAGGAATTGCTGAAGTATTCGCTAAACATGGAGCTAACGTAGCTTTTACGTATGCATCTTCTGTAAGTGCGGCTAATGAATTGGAAAAAGAATTAACCGCTCTTGGAGTAAAAGCTAAAGGTTATCAATCTAATGCAGCCAATTTTGAAGAAGCGCAAGAGTTAATAAAAAATGTAGCTGCAGATTTTGGGCAGATAGATATTTTGATAAATAATGCTGGAATTACAAAAGACAATCTTCTGATGAGAATGTCTGAGGAAGATTTTGATCAGGTTATAGATGTGAACCTGAAGTCAGTTTTTAATATGACTAAAGCAGTTCAACGTACCATGCTTAAGCAACGTAGTGGAAGTATTATTAACATGAGTTCTGTAGTTGGAGTTAAAGGAAATGCTGGACAGTCTAATTATGCGGCCTCAAAAGCAGGAATTATAGGATTTTCAAAATCTATGGCGTTAGAATTAGGTTCTAGAAATATAAGAACTAATGTAATTGCACCTGGTTTTATTGAAACAGAGATGACAGATAAGTTGGATGAAAAGACGGTGCAAGGCTGGAGAGATTCTATTCCATTAAAAAGAGGAGGAAGCCCGGAAGATATTGCAAATGCATGTGTCTTTCTTGGAAGCGATCTCAGCAATTATATAACAGGGCAGGTTTTACAGGTTAACGGAGGAATGTTAACTTAGGTAGATGTCATTAACTACTATTTTATTTATAGCCCTAGCCGCGATCTTCGCACTAGGGTTTGTTTTTTTTAAGTACTTCTATAGCAATAATAAAAGATCAGCTAGTTTATATTTCTTATCAACTTTATCTTTTATAAGCATATTTACCTTGCTCTTGCTATTAATAAATCCAAAGGTTGTGGACGAGCAATTTGAAATCGTAAAGCCTAGATTAGATGTATTGGTAGATAATTCTATATCTATAGCGCATCTTAAACAAGTAGAAATAGTTTCCTCATTTTATAATAAGATCATAAGAGATAAAGAAATCAGTGAAAAATTTGAATTGAGATCTTTTAGCTTTGGAGAATCTTTAAATTTAATTATCAAGGATTCTTTGCGCTTCCAAGAACATCAGACGAATATTAATAAAGCATTATTAGAGGTAAATAAAACTACTAACCAGAGTAATTCTGCCATAGTATTAATTACAGATGGCAATCAAACAGTAGGAGAAGATTACAGTTATTTTAAAGCAGAAGCTAACACTTCCGTTTATCCTATTATTGTTGGAGATACTACCTCCAGCCCAGATCTATTTATTTCGAATTTAAATGTAAATAAGTACACGTTTTTGAACAATGAGTTTCCGGTTGAACTAATTATAAATTATTCCGGGGAGAATTCAATGACTACAACTCTTACTGTAACTTCTGAAGAGAAGGTTTTAAAAAGCAAAATAATACAATTTAATAAAGGAGAATCTTCTAAGGTGATATCTTTAAATATGAACGCTAAGAGTATTGGTACTCATATTTATAAAGTTAGTTTAGAACCTATATCAGAAGATAAGAACTTCAACAATAACATTCAAAATTTTGCAGTGGAGGTAATAGATGAACGTACTTCTATACTTATAGTAAGCTCGGTACTACACCCAGATCTTGGAATGTTAAAAAGATCTATTGAAAGTAATCCACAGAGAAAAGTCAAAATTAGTTCTATTGAAGATTTAGATAAATCTCAATTATCTGAATATGAACTAGTTATATTATACCAGCCAAACAATTTATTTAAGCAGTTCTTTGAGGAAATTGAGGAAAAGAAAATTAATAATCTGTTAATTACCGGAATTCAGACTGACTGGGGTTTCTTAAATTCTCTGGATATTTTTATCAGCAAAGCTTTCTCTAATCAAAATCAGGATTACCAATCAATTTATAATAATAGCTATTCACAATTTCAATTTGATGATATTGATTTTAATTCTTTTCCGCCATTAGAAGATAAATTTGGAAGACTTAATTTCAAAAATAGGAACTATCAAACTTTATTGTTTAAGGCAATAGATGGAATAGAAATTCAAGAACCTTTATTATTTACATTTCTCAGTGATAATCAGAAACATGGAATTTTATTAGGAGAGAATATATGGAAATGGAGAACTCAATCTTTGGTAAAATCTGGAGATTTTAAAGCTTTTGATACTTTTTTCGGAAAATTTGTTCAATATCTATCTTCTACCTCCAATAAGAAAAGACTAGATATTGAGGTAGCGTCATCTTATAAGCAGAATGAAGATATTCAATTTTCTGCTCTTTATTTTGATAAGAATTTTCAATTTGATGCAGGGGGAGAACTTAATTTAAAATTAATAAATAACTCTGGTGAGATCTTAGAATCTGCTATGGTCTTGCGCGGGAATGAATACGTTTTTAATGCTTCACAATTACCTCCTGGAGCATATTCGCTCTACTTAAATGAACTGCAATCTGGGTTAAGTTTAGAGAAATCCTTCACTATCATTGAATATAATGTAGAAGAACAATTTACTAGTGCAGATATTAATAGACTTAAAAAATTGGCTCACGATAATCTTGGTGTTGCTTATACAACTGATCACTATGAAACTTGGAAACATCAGCTTTTAAAGGAGAAACGCTTCGTAAGCGTGCAGAAAAGCCGTATAAATATTGTATCTTTAATCAATTGGAAAATTCTCTTAACTATACTTATTTTAAGTCTTGGAATTGAGTGGTTTACCAGAAAATATATCGGATTAATTTAATAATCAATAATAAAATTTACTTATGAATAATTTTCCAAAAATTGGAATACCTGCGCTTATCATTTTAGTAATTCTAATCATAATAGTTGCTAAATCTACTGTAACAATAGATTCCGGTCAGGCTGGGGTTCTTTATAGAACTTTTGATGATGGTGTTGTTACAGATGAACCTCCATTAAGTGAAGGTTTTAATATTATTGCACCCTGGAATAGAGTTTTTATATATGAAGTAAGACAACAATCTTTAGATGAAGAAATGCAAGTGCTTTCTTCAAACGGTTTAGAGATTAGACTTGATGCATCTATATGGTTTCAG
The DNA here is from genome assembly GCF_900104765.1 of Gillisia sp. Hel1_33_143. Taxonomy (GTDB): domain Bacteria; phylum Bacteroidota; class Bacteroidia; order Flavobacteriales; family Flavobacteriaceae; genus Gillisia. Next base: position 2,780,094 of record NZ_LT629737.1, on the reverse strand, counting down.
CCAACTTATAATAAATTAGGTGCTTTGCATCAAGAAAAAGGAGAAGACTATGTAAAAAGAGTATTACAACCTGCGGTAAGATCTGCAACTAGAGCAGTAGTAGGAAGGTATATACCAGAGCAACTTTACGCAAGTAAGAGAGAAGCGATTCAAAAAGAGATCTTCGATGAAACTCAAATTTTGTTGAAAGATCAATACGTTCAGGTAAATGAAGTTCTAGTTAGAGATGTTTCTCTTCCTCAAAATATTAAAGAGGCGATTGAACGTAAATTAAGACAAGAACAGGAATCCTTAGAGTATGAATATAGATTAACCAAAGCTCAACAAGAAGCAGAAAGACAACGTATTGATGCTGAGGGTAAAGCCAAAGCCAACCGAATTTTGAGTGAGTCTTTAAATGACCAGATTCTTAGAGAAAAAGGGATACAGGCCACGGTGGAATTATCTAAATCTCCAAATGCTAAAGTGATAGTTATTGGATCTGGTGATAGCGGATTACCAATAATTCTTGGTAATAATTAATAGGAACAAATCATAAAATTTAGCAAAGCTAGTTTGAAATTTAAAATAAATATTTAGATTTGTAACACAAATGAGAACAATACAATTACATCATCATCATTTTCATTACTGCGCTCAGGCGAGGTGAATTTGATATGTTGTAGTATTACATATTTTCAAAAACCCGTTTGAGTAGTTCAAACGGGTTTTTTATTTCCTTTTTGTAACTGCTCATTTTAATTAAATTAAAACTACCAATTCAAAAAAAAACTAAAAATGAGTAAAGAAAAATTAAGAATAGCAATTCAAAAATCAGGTCGACTTAATGAAGATTCTTTAAAGATCTTAAAAGAGGCAGGAATATCTATAGATAATGGTAAAGAGCAACTTAAAGCATCTGCTCAAAATTTCCCTTTAGAAGTTATGTATTTAAGAAACGGAGATATTCCACAATATCTTAGAGATGGAGTAGTAGATATAGCTATTCTAGGAGAAAATGTACTAATAGAAAAGGGTGATGACATTCTAAGAGGAGATAAACTAGGATTTTCAAAATGTCGTGTTTCTTTGGCGGTACCAAAATCAATGAAATATCAGGATATCCAAGATCTAAATGGAAAAAAGATAGCTACTTCTTACCCAAATACCGTTAAGAATTTCTTAGCAGAAAAAGGTATAAGTGCAGAATTGCATATTATTAACGGTTCTGTAGAAATAGCACCAAATATAGGTTTGGCAGATGCTATTTGCGATATTGTGTCTAGCGGAAGCACACTTTTTAAGAATAATCTGAAAGAAGTGGAAGTGATGTTAAAGAGTGAAGCGGTACTAGCAATATCTCCTAAAATTTCTGCAGAGCGCAAAGCGATTCTTAGCAAATTAGAATTCAGATTAAGATCTGTTTTGAATGCAAGAACGTCTAAGTATATTTTATTAAATGCTCCTAATAATAAGATTGATAACATTTTAAAATTACTTCCCGGAATGAGAAGTCCTACAATTTTACCATTGGTTGAAGAAGGATGGAGTTCAATACACACCGTAATTAAAGAAGAACGTTTTTGGGAGGTGATAGATGAGTTAAAAGAGAATGGTGCTGAAGGAATTTTGGTTGCTCCAATCGAAAAAATGGTAATATAAAAGCGATGGAAAAGATTTATAACTCAACGAAATCAGATTGGGCAGATATTTTAAAAAGACCTACCCAAACCGTTGCAGATATTGAAGCTACGGTTACTGATATTTTTGCAGAAGTTAGAAGTAAGGGAGATGAGGCAATAAAGAAATACACGAATCTCTTTGATGGAATTCAGATAGAAGATCTAAAAGTAACTTTAAGTGAAATAAACAACGCAGAAAAGGAAATTACTGATGAGCTGAAACAAGCAATCTTACTTGCAAAAAGTAATATTGAAAAGTTTCACAAAGCACAAACAACAGGAAAGATAGAGGTCGAGACTTCTAATGGAGTAAAATGTTGGCAGGAAAAAAGACCTATTCAAAAGGTAGGTTTATATATTCCTGGAGGTAGCGCTCCGTTATTCTCAACTATTCTTATGTTGTCTATTCCAGCAAAACTTGCCGGCTGTAAAGAAATAGTGCTGTGCACACCACCAGATAAACAGGGAAATATAAATCCGGCCATACTTTATGCGGCAAAACTATGTGGTGTAACCGAAATCTTTAAGATAGGAGGAATTCAAGCCATTGCTGCATTAACTTTTGGAACAGATTCGGTTCCTGGAGTTTATAAAATTTTTGGACCAGGAAATCAGTTTGTAACCGTTGCTAAACAAATAGCTACGAAATACAATGTAGCTATAGATATGCCAGCAGGGCCATCTGAACTTTTAGTAGTAGCAGATAAGTTATCTAATCCGGCATATGTAGCTTCAGATCTTCTGAGTCAGGCAGAGCACGGAGCAGATAGTCAGGTAATTTTAGTGTCTACTTCTCGAGAGCTAATAGATAAGGTGGAGATTGAAATAGAACAGCAGTTAGAACAATTGCCACGAAAGGATATTGCGAGCAAAGCTATTGCAAACTCTAAATTGATATATGTAACTAGTAATGAAGAGGCTTTGGAGCTAATTAATGAATACGGTCCGGAACACTTTATAATCAATACCCAAGAAGAGGATTTTTTTATAGATGGTGTGGAAAATGCCGGTTCTATTTTTATTGGAAAATATACTCCAGAAAGCGCAGGAGATTATGCTAGTGGAACCAATCATACCTTACCTACCAACGGATATGCAAAGCAGTATAGCGGAGTTAACTTGGATAGTTTTATGAAAAGTATGACCTTTCAGAAAATTGATGAAACGGGTATTAAAAATATTGGTAAGGCAATAGAGATTATGGCAGAAGCAGAAGGTTTGCAAGCGCACAAAAATGCCGTTACTTTAAGGTTAAACGATTTAAAATAAGGTATGCAGCAATTCAATTTAAATAATTTGGTTCGTGAGAACGTGGCAAAATTAAATCCTTATTCTTCTGCTAGAGATGAATTTAAGGATACAGGATCTGAAATGGTCTTTTTGGATGCTAATGAAAATCCATTTCAAACCGATGTTAATAGATATCCAGATCCACAACAAAGAGATCTTAAAGCGGCAATAGGTAATTTAAAAGGTATAAATACTTCAAAAATATTACTAGGAAATGGAAGTGACGAAGTTTTAGATCTGTTGTATAGAGCTTTCTGTGAGCCTAAAATGGATAATGTAATTAGTCTTCCTCCAACATATGGTATGTATTCGGTGCTTGCCAATATTAATAATATTGAAAATAGAGAAGTTCTACTTAATGATAGTTTTCAGCCAAATGTAGATGAGATATTAAATTCTGTAGATAAAAATACGAAGATCATTTTTTTATGCTCTCCAAATAACCCAACGGGAAATTCTTTTTCTAAGGATAAAGTAGAAAGAATTTTAACTGATTTTTCTGGACTTGTTGTAATAGATGAAGCTTATATAGATTTCGCAGACCAAGAAAGTTGGTTATTAGCATTGGAGAATTATCCAAATTTGATCATTACCCAAACCTTGTCTAAAGCCTATGGTTTAGCAGGAATAAGATTGGGAATATGTTACGCATCTTCAGAAATTATTACAATTTTAAATAGAATAAAACCACCTTATAATGTAAATGAACTCACTCAGAAAAGAGCGTTAGAGAGAGTTTTGAGCAAAGAAGAAGTAAAATTAGAAATATCCTCATTAATAGACCAGAGAGCAGTATTAATTAAAGAATTACTTCAGGTGAAATTTATCAATGAGATCTATCCTACAGACGCTAATTTTGTTTTGGTAAAGGTAGACAATGCTACGCAACGATATAATGAGTTAATCAATAAAGGCATAGTTATTAGAAATAGAACTACACAGCCACTTTGTAATAATACTCTAAGGTTCACTATTGGTAAGCGCGAAGAAAATAAGAAGCTAATCGATGCTCTTAAAGAGTTAGATTAGTGAAATAATTGTTTAAACAAATCCCTCTTCAATTTAAATTGAAGATTTATGAGTTAAGAATATGAAAAAAGTGTTATTTATAGATCGTGATGGAACCTTGATCTTGGAGCCAGACGATTATCAAGTTGACTCCATCGAAAAATTAGAGTTTTATCCACAAGCTCTATATTATCTTTCCAAAATTGCAAAAGAGCTAGATTATGAGCTGGTTATGGTAACCAATCAGGACGGCCTTGGTACAGAAGTATATCCAGAAACTAGTTTTTGGCCTATTCAAAATTTTGTAATAAAAACCTTTGAGAATGAAGGTGTCAGTTTCAAAGAGATTTTAATGGATAGAACTTTTGCAAAAGATAATTCTCCAACTCGAAAACCTCGAACAGGATTGTTAGAAGTTAAATATCTTGGCAATAAAGATTATGATCTTGAAAATTCATTTATGATTGGTGATAGGATGACGGATATGGAGTTCTCTTATAATTTTAAAGGGAAGGGAATTTTTATAGATTCTCATGCAGATCTGGCTACCAACGAATTGGAAAATGATACTTCAAAAATAGAAGACACTATCGCTTTAAGAAGTACTAGCTGGAAAGAGATCTATGAATTCTTGAAATTGAAAGATAGATCTGCAGAGATCACTAGAAAGACCAATGAAACAGATATCCATATCAAACTTAATCTTGATGGAACTGGGAAAAGTAAGATTTCGACGGGTATTGCTTTTTTTGATCATATGTTAGATCAAATAGCGCGTCATGGTAATATGGATCTTGAGGTAGCTGTAAAAGGAGATTTAGAAGTAGATGAACATCATACTATTGAAGATACCGCTATTGCATTAGGAGAAGTATTTGCGCAGGCTTTAGGAAACAAGCTGGGTATAGAGCGATACGGATTTTGCTTACCAATGGATGATTGCCTGGCTCAGGTAGCAATAGATTTTGGTGGTAGAAACTGGTTGGTTTGGGAAACCGAATTTAAGAGAGAGATGATAGGTAAGATGCCAACAGAAATGTTCTATCATTTCTTTAAATCTTTTACAGATGGTGCAAAGGCAAATTTAAATATCAAAGCTGAAGGATCTAATGAACATCACAAGATCGAAGCAATTTTTAAAGCTTTTGCTAAAGCCATTAAGGTAGCTGTTAAAAGAGATGCAAATAAAATGATTCTTCCTTCTACCAAGGGAATGTTATAACAGGAGTTAAAATTACCACAGATGAATCAAGATCAAAAGATCGTTATTATAGATTATGGTGCTGGAAATATTCAGAGTATAAAATTTGCAATTCAGAGATTAGGTCTGGAAGCTAATCTATCTAGTGATATAGCTGAAATTAATGCTGCAGACAAAGTGATTTTTCCGGGAGTAGGCGAGGCGAGCAGTGCAATGAAAATGTTAAGATCTACCGGTTTAGATCTAGAAATTCCCAATTTAAAGCAACCTGTACTTGGAATTTGTTTAGGAATGCAATTAATGTGTAATACTTCAGAAGAAGGAAATACAAAAGGTTTAGGCATCTTTGATGCAGAAGTTATCAAGTTCTCAAATCAGCTAAAAGTTCCTCAAATAGGCTGGAACACAATATTTAATCTTGAATCGGAGCTTTTTAAAAATGTTAAGGTAAATGAATTTGTGTATCTAGTACATAGTTATTACGTGGCAGAATGCGCTCAAACTATTGCTAGTACTACCTATGGTATTGAATATACCACAGCAATTAAGAAAAATAATTTTTATGGGGTTCAATTTCACCCAGAAAAGAGTAGCGATGCAGGAGAACAAATTTTAAAGAATTTCTTAGACCTATAAAAAGATAAATATGAGAATAATACCTGCCATTGATATAATAGATGGAAAATGTGTAAGACTTTCTAAGGGTGATTACAATACCAAGAAAATTTATAACGAAAATCCTTTAGAGGTTGCTAAGCAGTTTGAGTCTTACGGAATTAAGCATCTACATTTAGTGGATCTTGATGGTGCCAAATCCAAGCACATCGTCAATTATAAGATATTGGAGAAGATCGCCAGTAAAACTAAGCTAAGTATTGATTTTGGCGGTGGTTTGAAATCTGATAAAGACCTGCAAATAGCATTTGAATGTGGAGCGAAGCAAGTAACAGGAGGTAGTATTGCGGTAAAAGATCCTGATACTTTTATTTCTTGGTTAAACTTATATGGATCTGATAAGATTATCTTAGGTGCAGATGCAAATGATGAAAAAGTGGTTATAAGCGGATGGACAGAAGAATCTACGGAAGAATTGATCCCATTTATTAGAAGGTTTCAAAAATTAGGAGTTAAAAATGTGATCTGTACAGATATCTCAAAAGATGGAATGTTGCAGGGACCTTCATTCGAACTTTATAAAAAAATTTTAGCCCAAACTAATGGGATTGAAATGGGAATATCTTCTCCAGAACTAGAAGGATCAAACAAGCTAAATCTTATCGCATCTGGTGGAATTTCTACATTTGATGAAATTCCTCAATTAGAGGAAATTGGATGTGAGGGTGTTATAATTGGAAAAGCTATCTATGAAGGTAGAATTGAGATGAAACAGTTGGAAAAATATATCATGAACTCATACTAAACTATGCTTACAAAACGAATAATTCCTTGTTTGGATATAAAGAATGGTAGAACCGTTAAGGGGGTGAATTTTGTAGATCTTAGAGATGCAGGAGATCCTGTAGAGTTAGCTAAGATTTATGCAAAAGCTGGGGCAGATGAGCTAGTATTTTTAGATATATCTGCTACAGAAGAGAGACGTAAAACCTTGGCAGACCTTGTTTTTAACGTGGCAAAAGAAGTAAATATTCCGTTTACCGTTGGCGGCGGAATTTCTTCTATTGAAGATGTAGATATTCTATTACAAAACGGAGCAGATAAGGTTTCTATAAACTCCTCCGCCGTGAAGAATCCAGATCTTATAAATGAGCTAGCTCAAAAATTTGGAAGTCAATGTATTACCGTAGCAATAGATGCTAAAATGATTGATGATAAATGGATAGTGCATTTGGTGGGAGGTAAGGTACCTACAGAGCTAGATCTGTTTGAATGGGCTAGGGAAGTTGAAAAGCGAGGAGCAGGAGAAATCTTGTTCACCTCTATGAATAACGATGGTACTAAAAATGGGTTTGCTAATGAAGCTTTAGCAAAATTATCTGAAGAACTGAATATTCCAATTATAGCTTCAGGCGGTGCTGGAAATATACAGCACTTTTCTGATGCTTTTACCATTGGAAAAGCAGACGCAGCTTTAGCAGCTAGCGTATTTCATTTTAAAGAAATTGAAATAGTGGATCTAAAAGAAGAACTTAGAAAAAACGGAATTGCTGTTAGACTCAAGTGTTAATAACCATATACTAATATCAAGATAAGATAAAATTATAATTATGAATATCGATTTTAATAAAAATGGCGACGGTTTAGTACCGGCGATAATACAGGATCAGGAAACTAGAAATGTTTTGATGTTGGGTTATATGAATGAGGAAGCTTTTTTAAAGACCAATGAATTAAAAAAAGTTACATTTTTTAGCAGAAGTAAGAATAGATTGTGGACCAAAGGCGAGGAAAGTGGAAATTTTCTGGAATTGGTATCTATTAAAAATGACTGTGATAATGATAGTCTTTTGATCATGGTGAAGCCTCAAGGTCCAACCTGTCATAAAGGTACAGATACTTGTTGGGGAGAAAAAAATGAAGCTAATTTTGGGTTCATTTCTGAACTTGAAGAAATAATCAAAGAACGCAAGAAAACCAGTGAGGTATCTCCGGAACTTAGAAAAGAAGAAAAATCGAGTTACGTTGTCTCACTATTCGATTTGGGAATGAACAAGATCGCTCAAAAAGTTGGAGAAGAAGCAGTAGAAACTGTTATAGAGGCAAAGGATAATAACGATGATTTTTTCTTAAATGAAAGTTCAGATCTTTTATTTCATTATCTAATTTTATTGCAAGCCAAAGGATTCACCCTTAAGGATATAGAGAAAACACTTAAAGGAAGACATTAAGTTTATGATCAATGCCAGCTACCTAGTTTTCCATTTTGAAAATCTGTGTATGCTTGGTCTATTTCTTCCAGAGAGTTCATTACAAACGGCCCGCGGGCAACCACGGGTTCGTTAAATGGTTTAGCGTCACCAAAGAGTAGCAAACAATCTTCTGTTGCTTCAATTAATAATTGAGTTTCATCATTTTCAAAATCTACCAACTGACGGTCTGTAACCAAACTTCCATTAACTCTTAGTTCTCCACGCATCAAATAGAATAGGATATTATTTTCTACTGAAATATTCAGTTTTAAAATTCCAGATCTTTTAATGCTAAATGTTCTTAAATTGATATTAGTTAAAGTTTTGAAGGCGGCATCGTGATCTTCAAATTTACCAGAAACAAGTTTAGCTTTAACTTTGCCTTCATCTAGAGAGAGCACAGGTATCTTATCTTCTTGCAAGCCTTTATATTGTGGTGGTGTCATTTTTAATGCGGCAGGTAGATTAATCCATAATTGCAATATCTCCAAATCTCCTCCAAACTTCTTAAAATCATCAGAAGATAATTCTGTATATATAAGTCCGCTGCCGGCAGTCATCCATTGTATTCCTCCGCTAAAAATTACGCTCTCATTGCCATCAGAGTCTTTATGGGCAATATCTCCTGCAATTATAAAAGTAACGGTCTCCATACCTCTATGAGGATGAGGACCAAAGGGTAATCCATTATTTAAAGCGCCAAAGGTTTGCGGCCCATGATGATTTATAAATAAAAAGGGATCTATCATTTCCAGATCTCTCGTTGGCATAGGGGAGTAGGTAATTAAATCTGCTATGGAACGGCAATCTGCAGAATGAATTTTTTTGATAGATCTCATAATTCAAAATTTACATTTTGTTTCTAACGTATATAAGCTTAAATCTCCCTTTTTGATTCTCTCTAGATTCGATCTCGAATTTATTGATAGAGTTAATCATTGGAGTTAACTTTTGGAAGCCATAGTTTCTTGAGTCAAAGTTGGGTTGTTTCTTTTGTAATAATCCACCCACATCTCCTAAAAATGCCCATCCATCATCATCAGCAAGGTCAGAAATAGTACTGGAAATCAATCTTATAACATTAGGAGTGATCTTATCTACCTCGTTCTTTTTCTCTGCTTTATCTTTAGTATCTGTAGATTCTGAATCTTTATTAGATTGAGATTTCAAGATCTCAATATAAATAAATTTATCGCAAGCTACTATAAAGGGTTCGGGAGTTTTTTTCTCTCCTATCCCAATAACATTCATTCCTGCCTCTCTTAATCTTGTTGCAAGTCTAGTAAAATCACTATCACTAGAAACTAAACAAAAACCATCTACTTTATCTGAATATAAAATATCCATTGCATCGATGATCATTGCAGAATCTGTTGCATTTTTACCTTGTGTATACCCATACTGCTGTATTGGATTGATAGCATTTTCTAAAAGCACATTTTTCCATTTCCCTAAATGAGGCTTAGTCCAGTCGCCATAAATACGTTTAATAGTTGGATTTCCATATTTAGCGATCTCTTCCATCATTTCTTTTATATAAGCAGAGGGTATGTTGTCACCGTCTATTAGAACTGCTAGTTTTGATTCCATTTTAATTTAAGTATATAATTAATCTTTAGCCGATTAAGACTATTGCATTTGTAAATTCAGTAAGCAATAAATTTGCGAAAAATTTTACTTAGAATTACTATCAGAAGTTAAATTTCCTAGTCTATCTAAAAAGTTTAAAATCAAATTATCTCTCTTCTAATTCATCATCTGGCTCCACATGTATAAGTACATCTGCAATTTCTGGTAATTCCTGTAAAAGATCGTTTTTAACTTCATGAGCAATATCATGCCCTTCTTTAACAGTAATTTCGGCTGCTACTGCAATATGAAGGTCTACGTGATAGATCATTCCTGTTTTTCTCACAAAGCATTTTTCGGTTTCTACAACACCCGGTACCTCTTCTGCAACTTTTCTAATATCCACGATCATTTCATCATACATATGTTCATCCATCACCTCTCCCAGAGCAGGTCTAAGTATTAGGTAAGCGTTATAAAGAATAAAACCGGCAGCAAATATGGCGGCCCAATCATCTGCGGTCTCATATCCTTTTCCCATTACTAACGCTATGGTAATACCAATAAATGCCATTAACGAGGTAATTGCATCACTTCTATGGTGCCAAGCATCCGCTTTAAGCGAGGTACTATTGGTGAGCTCGCTCTTCTTTGATACAAATCTGTAGAAAATCTCTTTTGTTATTATAATTCCTGCCAAGACCAGCAAAGTAAAAGGCTCTGGAACCTTATGCGGAGTTTTAATATGTTGTATGCTCTCATAAATGATGATGGCTGCAGAAATTATCAAGAACATTACCACCATAAAAGTTATAAGAGGTTCTGCTTTTCCATGTCCGTAAGGATGATTTTCATCTGGGGGTCTACTTGAGTATTTTAAACCTAGTAAGACTAATAGTGAAGAGAATACATCTGTGGTAGATTCTATAGCGTCTGCAATTAAAGCATATGAATTTCCAAATATTCCGGCAACACCTTTAATTATTGCTAGGGCCAAATTACCGGCAATACTTAAATAAGATGTTTTAATAGCTTCTTGGGTATTGGAGTTCATTTGCAGACGATAATTTTGAGACGCAAAGTTAATTGGTAACAACAAAACAGATACAGTTTATCACAACTATTTTAAATAAAATAGCAAAGCCAATTATAGATTTTTCTTACCACCAGACTAAGAAAAAACTTTCCCATGTATCCTCACTTATTTTTCTCCAAATTAGTGGAGACTTATTCTTTTCGAGTGAACTTGATAGTTCTTCCTGAATTTCTGAATAGGAATACCATTGATCATTGTGTTTTGGATGAACGGGCCAATTACGTTTTGACGGAATAAAGTAGAGGTTTGCACTATACTCTTTTGTTTCAAATTCTTTTGATTTTAAGTAATAGCCTTCAATACATTCATTATTTATAAATGGAAATCCATTCTCTAACATCTCTTTTGGAACAAATAGCTTGGCTTTAAAACAAACTTTCTGATCTAATTTGGAAGTATCAATTTGATAACTCTCTAATGCTGAGCGCGTTTCATCGGCTTCTACTAATGGAAACTGTTTTGATTTTAATTTATTTATTTTCTGTTGTAAGGTATCTTTTCTATTTGGACCTATCCACCTGTCTATTTCATTAAGTATTGATGGGTCGTAGATGTAAAATTTATAAACCAGTTCTAAATGGATAATTTGAAGCGAGGGCAGATCTTGAAGTATAAAATCTATTTCCCCAAGTGTTACTTTTTTCCTAAATATTTGAAGGTTGCTCGCTAATGTTTTATAAGTAGGAGAAAGAGAGATAAATTCTTTAAAAAAGATTTCCATTCTTTTTCCCATTACATATTGGGTGTCTAATTCCGGAAAAACGCTCTTAAAATCATGAGATGGTGATAGCTTAATTTGCGGAGTGTTAAACTGTTCCAAATTAAATATCTCTTCATTTTTCCAAAGAGAAGGAGTTTGAAGGAAACCTATAAATTGATAGTATAAGGAGTTCTGCATAATATGTTTAGGCTATCGTTAATATTTGTTTTTAGACTTGGCATGGTAAATGTCTTGCATGGAACTTGTTGAATCACCTTTGAAAACAGTAGATAGCAAAGCTAAATAAGAATTACTCAAAGAATTAACAATAAGTAGAACTTAAAGTTTAACAATTTAGATTATATTTTTAACGTTTTAAACAATCAAACAATTGTTTAGAATTATTCGTATAAATTTGATCAACTATTCAGATAAATTATGACCAATATTAAAACTACGCAGCATTTTAAATTAGAATTCTTCGATAAGTATGTTATTGTTGAAGGAATTACCGGTGCTATCGTAGATAGAGAGATAGCTCAAATTACGCTAAAATCTATAATGGATCATTACGATGGAAAAAATTTTACAATTATCTCTAATAGAGTAAATGAATATATATTAGACCTAGATGCTTACTCTTCTAAAATATTGAAAAAGGTAAAATCTTTTGCAGTAGTTTCCACTAATCCTAAGGTAAAAGAAAGAGCATTATTGGAACAAGATAAGTATGACCATGCTTTTGCTTTTTTTAGTTGTATAGAAGAAGCTAAAAATTGGGCAGAAAGCTTTAATTAAACTACATGTTAATCTTTCTTCTTTTTACCGAATAGTTTTTTGAAGAAGCCTTTCTTTTCTTTTTTATTATCCTTTTTAACTTTAGACTTATCTGGGTTATTGAAAATCCTACTGAAAAAATTGTCTCTGCTGGAAGATTCGCAATCCATCATGGCTGTTACCTGAGACGATGGGCTTCCAAATCTAGCTTTTGTAATACCATCAAAATCTGAATCTTTATTTAAAGCTTGCATAAAGAGCGCAAATACAGGTAACGCAGAATTTGCTCCTTGACCAATTCTGGTATTTCTAAATCCTATTCTAGGGTCATCTGTTCCTACCCAGGTAATGGCAACCATTTTTGGAGTTATACCTACAAACCAACCATCTTTGTTAGACTGCGTGGTCCCTGTTTTACCAGAAATGTCATTTTTAAGTCCGTATGTAGATCTTAATCGTGTTGCAGTTCCTTCATTTACTGTAGCCTTCATCATTTCTATCATGATCTCTCGATTTTGCTCAGAATATGCTGGAGACTTTTGTACTTCTGGTTTAAATTCTACCAAAACGTTTCCTTGTCCATCTTCAATACTTGTGATATAATAAGGGGTACTTGGCTTCGCATCATTTACAAAACTTGTATAGACTTTTGTCATTTCTTTTAAGCTGATTTCTGCTGTACCTAGTGCTATTGATGGAACTTTAGGAAGATCAGATTCTATACCCATTTTATGAGCTTGGTTGATGACATTGCTAATTCCAGTTTCCATAAGAACTTTAACAGCTATGGTATTAATAGAATTACTCAATGCAGTTTTCATATTGTAATTCATAAAAGGATCATCACCATAAGATCCGGAGTTTTTTGGAGTCCATCCACCTGGGTATGTAACTTCATTTATAGAAAAATAGGAGCAGGGTTCAATTCCACTCTCTAAGGCAGCAGTATATACTATAGGTTTAAAGGTAGAACCTACCTGGCGTTTACTTTGTGCAACATGATCATATTTAAAATGTTCAAAATCTACTCCACCTACCCATGCCATAACAGCACCGGTTTTTGGAGTTACAGCCATAAAACCTGCGTTTAAGAACTTTTGATAATATCTAATACTGTCTAAAACAGTTCCTTTTATGACTTTATTTTTACCGTAATTAAAGACTTCAATTTCATGAGGATTCTTATCTAAAATAGATAAGATCTCTTTATCTGAATGTCCTTTCTCTTGCAATTTTTTGTATTGCGCTGTACGCTTTAAAGCATCTAATAAAATAGCATTATTAGTAATCCATGGACCTTTAGTTCCATAAGATTTTTCATGAGCAGTTTGAAGTTCTGCCATATGCTTATTTACAGCCTGCTCTGCCAATTGTTGCATTTTGGAGTCTAGCGTGGTTCGAACAATTAAGCCATCTCTATAAATATTATAAGGCTCTTCTCTATTATTCTTTAAAGTATCTAGGATCTTTGTAAGATCTTTTCTAAGTTGCTCTCTAAAATATGGAGCTATACCTTGATCATGCCCATAATATTGATAGTCGAGTTCTAGGGGAGAAGTCTTAGCCTTCTCCATTTGCTCTTCAGAAATAAATTTATATTTCTTCATTTGAACAAGAACAACATCACGTCTAAGCTTACTCCTTTCAGGGAAAAGCCTAGGGTTGTAATAATGAGAAGCTTTTAGCATTCCTACCAGAACAGAAGATTCTTCCAATTTAAGATCTTTGGTATGTTTGTTAAAGAATTTCATGGAAGCGCTTTCTATACCAAATGTGTTATCACTAAAAGGAACGGTATTTAAATAAAGCGTTAGGATTTCCTTTTTATCATATACATCCTCTAAGCGAGAAGCAATTATAGATTCTTGAAGTTTATTAATTACTATTCCTAAATAGCCATAATCTTTTCTACCATATAGATTCTTTGCTAATTGTAATGTAAGGGTACTTCCACCTCCCGAAGATCTATCTTGCAGTAATATAGACTTGACAAAAACACGCATTAAACTGCGATTATCAATACCGTCATGTTCAAAAAATCTAATATCTTCTGTTGCTAATAAGGCATTGGTAAGATTTTGAGGTATTTGCTCATAAGATATGGGCTGCCTATCGAAGATGTAGTATTTACCAATTAGGTTACCATCTGCAGAAAGAACTTGAGTAGCTTCATTTTGTTTAAGCTCACTCAGATCTTTGGTGGAAGGAATTTCACCAAATAATCCAAAATAAATAGCAGCAAAAAATAATACAAAAATGGCTGCAAGCGCCAATATGATTCGGATCACCCATTTTAATTTGGGAGAATTTTTAATTCTTTCTAGCATAGTTATTGTTAAGCAGAACAAATAAACGAATACTTAAAAAATCTAAATGTGGTTTTTACGTAATTTTAAGATTTTTAGTAAGATATCATAAGAAAGAATAAAAAATAATAGTCGGTTTTCAAACTTGAGAACCGACTAGATTTTTAATTTTTTGATCATATTGATGAAGTTTAAGGATTAATATCCGAATCTTCTTCTGCTATACCAACTATCTCTGGTAGATCCCGTACTGTTTAAAAAATGTTTGTGGTGTGTTAGATCACCCTCTTTAATAACATTTTGATTGCTTGCGATGTTTTCTAATGCTGTCATGATATTTTAATTTTAGTTATTTTTAAAAACCGTAGCATCTACTATTAAAAGTATTTACACGTTTAGTGTCTCTTAAGTTTAGAAAGATCTTTCTAATACTCTTCTTTTCTCCGTTTAGGGTGCCCTCTAATATTTTCATAATTGAAAATTTATTATATTATTATCTAATGGTTAAAACGTCTTCTGCCATTCCAACAACTTCTGGTTGATGATGCAGTGTTGAAAAGCATCTTTCTTGAAGCTATTTCTAGGTCAATCATGCTAAAGTTTTCAATATTGTTGAATAATGCCTTCAAATTTGAATTCTTTTGTTGAAATATTAGTAGTCAAATCGTCTTCTGTTATTCCAATTATCCCGAACAGATGAGCTTGAGTTTAAATATCCTTTACGATGACTTAGAACTCCTACTTTTTGTGAATTGTAGTTTTCGATGATGTTAGATAAAGTTATCATGATTTAAAAGTTTAATGGTTATATCTAATAGACTATCAGAAACTTATAATGTTACAGTACTATGTATAAAATAGTACTATATTAACATTTAATTAACAATTGACATCAGTTTTATTTGTTTTAGAAGATTATATCCTTAACTAATTTTATTAAAGTCTTATCATAATATTGACACACAAAATTCTATTCATATACTCATTGTTTTTAAATTGCAGTGTAGAAAGTAGTTTTCAGAAATAGAACAGCATTTTGAAAGCTCTAATCAAAATCAGTATGAAAATGCAAAGAACAGTTCTTTTAATTATAGCAGGAGTTTTTATGGTAGTGGGAGGTATATACGTTGCTTTTAGGGGTAACGCTCCAGAGCGAAACATGCCTGGTTCCCAAGTTATGACCATTATTGAACAATGGGATATGCCAGATGAATTAGAAGAAATTAGCGGAATCTCATTTATAGATGATAATAGAGTGGCATGTGTTCAAGATGAAAAAGGAGTAGTGTTTATCTATAATTTGAAGACGTCAAAAGTTGAGAAAAAAATAGATTTTGGAGATTCCGGAGATTATGAAGGTATTACTATGGTTGGAACTACCTGTTATGTTTTGAGAAGCGATGGAGTTTTATTTAAAATCGAAGATCTTGATAGCGATCCCAAAGAAACAGTTAAAATTGAAACGTCTCTAAAATCAGAATATAATTTTGAAGGATTGTGCTATGATAAAAAAAATGATCAGCTTTTATTAGCTATTAAAGACAAGGCATCAGATGATTTTAAACCTGTTTACGCTTTCGATTTAAACACGAATACGCTTAAAAAAGATCCTGTCTTTACAATTCCTTTTAATAGTAACGTATTCGACAAGTTAAAAGAGAAAAGATCTAATAAACTAATGAGACCTTCAGATTTGGCAATTAATCCGAAAGATGGAAAGGTTTATGTTACAGAAGGTTCTAACCCAAAACTTTTAATTACTTCAACCAATGGTACTCCAGAAAAATTATATGTTTTAAAAGAGAAGCAATTTGCGCAGCCTGAAGGTGTTACCTTTAATTCTAAAGGAGAGATCTTCATTTCTAACGAAGGTCATGGTGGTCCTGGAAATATTATAAAATTAACTTTAAAATAAAAAGTTAGTCGATTTTAAAAAAGAAGCCTGAATTACTTCAGGCTTTTTTTATTGATTCAAAATAAAATAACGTCTACTAAACTTTTTGAAGTTTTTGAGCAACAGCTTCAACTTCATCTAAAACTCTTAAAAGATTCTCTCCCCAAAGTTTTGCTATCTGATCTTCAGTATAACCTCTACGAACTAATTCTTTAGTAACATTTAAAGATTCTGAAGCATCATTCCAACCCTCAATTCCACCACCACCATCAAAATCTGAACTAATACCTACATGGTCAAATCCTATTTTACTTACCAAATAATCTATATGGTCTACATAATCTGCGACATTTACTGGAGGTACCGTTTTTTTAAGTTGTTCTAATTCTGGCTTAACTTTGTTTTCCGATTTTTGATAAGCTTCATAATATTGTTCTTGTGTTTTGTGGTCTAATTTACGGACGCTATCTCTCTCTAAAACAGTAAAACTATTTTGCTTTGCGTGCTTTTTTAATAGTTCCATTTTAGCATCGTTATAGGCATTATGTTTTTCGGTATTTACGTAAGAACTAAAAGCTACGGTTTGTACAACTCCTCCATGCTTTTTAAACAACATTAACAGCTCATCATCTAAATTTCTGCTATGGTCACATAAAGCTCGGGCAGAAGAGTGAGAAGCGATTAAAGGTGCTTTAGAAAGCTCGAACATTTGTTTGATAGCCTCTTTTGAAGGATGAGAAACATCTAACATCATTCCTAATCTATTCATTTCAAGCACCGCTTTTTTACCTTCTTCACTTAGCCCGTTGTGTAACCAAACATTATCTTCTTCTCCCGTATTAGAATCAGACAATTGACTATGGCCATTATGGGATAATGACATATATCTTGCGCCTAGATTATAGAATTTCTCAATATTGGCTAGATCTTCTCCAATTGGGTAGGCATTTTCTACCCCTATCATTGCTACTTTTTTACCTTGTTTTAATAGACTTCGTACTTCTTCGGAATTAGTAGCCAACCCCATTTCATTTGGAGCTAGTTTTTCAGTAAGTTTATGGATGGCTTCAAATTTTGAAATTGCATTTTCGTATGCTTCCTTATAACCTTCAGTAGTAAGATCACCTTGACCGGTGTAAACAATTAACCATGAAACATCTAATCCTCCATTTATCATTTTTGGAAGATTCACTTGAGTATCCAAATCTTGCGTATAATTCTTTTCTTCGGTAAAATTTTTAATATTGATATCGTTGTGCGTATCTATGGTAATTACTTTTTTATGAATTATGGAAGCCTTTTCATTTATTTCAGATTCGGTTAATTTTTGTGAAAATGATACCTGAACAATTAAAATAGTTACTAGTCCTGTTAACGTTAATTTCATATGTAATTGAATTGGTTTATAAAGTGTTAATTTAAGCATTTAAATGCGATTTCACTTATAAGTTTTATGAGCTAAAATTAGCGCTAAATGTTACTAGTGTTACATTCATATCCTATTTATAGAATATCTTGGTAATCCCTAATATTTGATTGTTGAAACTTTTTTACGCTATACTATTATTATCATCTTTCCTTTTTAGGCCTGTTTATGAAGTAACAAATGTTGCCTATTACGAGCTTAATATAGATTATGTAATAGAGAAGTATTGTGTGAATAAAGCCAAACCAGAAATGCATTGTGATGGGAAGTGTTTTCTGAATTCTCAATTAAATAAATTAGACAATCCTACTTCAAAAGATAATAAAGGAATAGCTCTAAGTAAAACCTTTATTCCTGCATTTTTTGAAAATGTTTCTTATCCTAATTTAGAAGCAACAGCGCTCTTTTTTAAACTTGATAATTGGGGTGATCTAAATCTCCACAAGTATACTGTGATTAATGCTTTTGAGCATCCGCCCAACGCTTCATTTTAATTTCTAATCATCTTAAATTAAAATTAATAGAGTTCGAAATAGCATCGAGCTCACAACACGTATACCTTAAAATGAAGAATATATTAAAAGTATTAGCTATTCTAGTAATAGCTACAAATATTGCTATAGCGCAAGAAGATCCATCTACCAATTCTCAAAAATGGACATCTGCAAGACCAGACGGGCATGCTCCAATTTCTGTAATGGGAGATCATACACACCATAAAGGAGAGTGGATGTTTGGTTATAAATTTATGAATATGAATATGGAAGGACTTCAACATGGGCAAGATAATATCAAAAGCTCTGAAGTTTTTAATAGCTATATGGTGGCTCCTAAAAAGATGACTATGCAAATGCATATGCTGGGAGTGATGTATGCTCCAACCGATAAATTGACACTTATGGTGATGACTAGCGTTCTTGATAAGGAAATGGATGCTTACACTAAAATGGGGATGAATTTTACCAAAAATTCTTCTGGCTTTAGTGATCTTAAAATTTCCGGATTGTACCAACTCTTAAATAAGAATCGCCAGCAAGTTCATGCGCAACTTGGAGTTTCTATTCCAACAGGTAGCATAGAAGAAAAAGATGTTACTGCTATGTCTAATAAAATGCAGGTAATTTTACCTTATCCAATGCAATTAGGAAGCGGTACCTTAGATGGATTGATCGCTATTAATTACTTAGCTCAATCTGATTATCTATCTTTTGGAACACAACTTAAAAGTACTCTAAGATTTGGAGAAAATGATAGAGATTATAGATTTGGTAATAATTATACATTGAATTCTTGGATGGCTTACAAAGCTGCATCATGGCTGAGCATGAGTGCAAGAGTTGAAGGAAGTATAACCGATGAAATTTCTGGAAATAATAGTAGTTTAAATCCAATGATGATTCCGGCAGCAAATACCAAGAATTCAGGCGCTAAAACTATAACTACCGGAGTTGGAATCAATACTTATATTCCAACGGGTAGCTTTAAGAATTTGAGATTTGGATTGGAATACGCATTTCCTGTATATCAGGATGTGAATGGAATTCAGCTAGAAAAAGAGGAAACCATTACCTTAGGATTACAATACTCTTTTCATTAAATAGCTCTCAAAATAGATAGAAGAAAGGTCTGCTGTGTGCAGGCCTTTTTTTATATTATAAATCTAAGTTAAGAGAATTAAAATCTTTAAAATGGTACATAATTATCATTTACATTTGATAAAATTTAGCAAGGCTAATGAATAAATATATAGTTGTTAATCAACCTGAAAATTGGGATATTTCTGTAGAGAATATAAAGATCATCTCCGCCCAAGATTACTTAACAAATCCCGAATTTTCAAGATTAAAGAATGCCAGGGTTTTCAATCTGTCCAAAGATTATTCGTATCAATCTAAAGGTTATTATGTTTCTCTTTTAGCGGAAGCTAGAGGGCATATGGCGATACCTACAGTAAAGAACATTGTAGATTTAAGAGAGCCAAAATTAGTAAAGATAGTTTCAGACGATTTTGATGATCTTATTCAAACAAGTTTGAAGAACTTAAAGTCTAAAGAATTTACGCTAAGTATCTATTTTGGTCAAAATGTAGCACAAAAATACAAAGAGCTTAGTGCCATGTTTCATAGGCATTTTCAGATTCCCTTCTTACTGGTAAAATTCAATTATACCACCAAATGGAATATAAAAAGCGTAAAGGCAATTTCAGAATCAGAAATACCGGAAGATCATAAAGAAAGCATGAAGTTTTTTGCAAAAGAATATTTTGCGAAGAAGCGATATGATACTCCTAAAACACATAGCACAGATTATGACCTAGCTATTCTGGTTCAGCCAAATGATCCTGCCCCACCTAGCAATCAAAAAGCTATTAAGAAATTTGTAGAAATTGCTGAAAAGATGAATTTTTATGTCGAAGTAATTTTACCTAAAGATCTTTCCAGACTTTCCTCATTTGATGCATTATTAATACGCCAAAGTACAGAGGTTAACAATGAAGCCTATGCTTTTGCGCGAAAAGCTCAGCAAGAAGGAATTGCTATTGTAGATTATCCAGATGCTATTTTAAAATGCTGTAATAAGGTTTATATGGCAGAGGCTTTAACCAATGCCAATATTCCAACTCCTAAGACTCTTATTGTTCACAAGAATAATATAGACCAGGTTATTCCTTACATAGGTCTACCCTGCGTTTTAAAATCTCCAGACTCTACTTTTTCCTTTGGTGTAAAAAAAGCTGAAACTATTGAAGAGTTTGAAGAACTAGTAGGAGCAATGTTAAAAAAATCTGATCTCATTATTGCTCAGGAATTTACATTTTCTGAATATGACTGGAGGGTTGGAATTCTCGATGACCAGCCAATTTTTGCTTGTAGATATTATATGGCTAAAGGACATTGGCAGATCTATAACTGGGATGCAGAAAAGAAAGATGATCAAGATGGTAATGCAGATTGTTTACCAATAGAAGAAGTTCCGAAGAAAATTTTATCGGCAGCGCTTAAGTCGGCTAAATTAATGGGGAAGGGGCTTTATGGTATAGATGTAAAAGAAGTAGACGGAAAGCCGCTGGTGATAGAGATCAATGATAATCCAAACATAGATTTTGGTGTGGAAGATAGGTTTTATGGGGATAAGGTGTATGTTGATATTATTACCGCATTAAAGAACAGAATAGAAAAGAAATAATATGAGCTATCACTTATTTGAAGTTTTTGGGATTGAATTGGAATATATGCTCGTTAATAGCGATAGCTTAAAAATTACTCCTATAGTAGATGAATTACTCACCGCCAAAAATGGAAGTCTAACTTCTGATATTGATAACGGTGCTATAGAATGGAGCAATGAATTGGTAGCTCACGTTATTGAGTTGAAGACGAATGGTCCTACTAGTGATCTTGAGAATTTAGACACTTATTTTGCTGAAAATATTGGAGAGATAAATACGCTTTTAAAACCCATGAATGCAGTGCTTTGGCCTACAGCTTCTCACCCCTTAATGCAGCCAAAAGAGGAGATGAAACTTTGGCAGCATAACTACAGTGATATCTATTCTCTATATAATAGAATATTTAATTGTACTGGTCATGGCTGGAGCAATGTACAGAGCATGCATATAAATTTACCTTTCTATGATAATAGTGAATTTGAAAAATTACATGCTGCCATTAGGATCTTGATGCCAATAATTCCTGCTTTAAGTGCTAGTTCGCCAATTTTTGAGGGCCAATATTCAGGTATTCGAGATATGCGAATGGAAGTTTATAAAACAAATCAAAAAGAGATCCCAGAGATGACAGGAAGATTAATTCCGGAAGCAGTTTTTAATAGAGAGGATTATTTTAAGACGATTTTTGAGCCTATTAATAAGGCAATTAAACCTTTTGATACTGAAAACATTCTAGATCATCACTTCTTAAATTCTAGAGGAGCAATAGCAAGATTTGATAGGAATGCGATAGAAATTAGAGTTATAGACCTTCAAGAATGCCCTAAGGCAGACATTGCGATAGCTGTTTTAATTGTGGAAGCTTTAAAACTTTTAGTATCTGAAGAATGGATCACTTTAAAAGATCAAAAATCATGGCATGAAGAAGACCTGTTAACTATCTTTAATATTTCAGTAAAAAATGCAGAAGAGGGGGTAATTGATAATATTAAATATTTAGATATTTTCGATATTAAAGAAACCTCCAATGCTGGCTATATTTGGAAGAAGATCTATGAAAGAGTTAAAGATCAAATTTCAGCGAAACATCAAGCTACCATAGAAATTATACTTAAAAATGGAAGTTTATCTAGTAGAATTTTAAAAGCTGTGAATGAAGATTTTTCCGAAGATCACTTAAAAGAAATTTATTCTGAACTTGGAGATTGCTTACAAAATAATGAACTTTTCATCCCTTGAAACTTATCTTAACCTGCGAGCACGGAGGTAATGAGATTCCGGAGCAATTTGTGGATTTATTTGGCAAAGCAGAAGAAGTCTTAAATAGTCATAGAGGTTATGACCTTGGAGCCTTAGATCTTTTTGAATACTTTCAAAAACTTTCAGATTTTTCAATAGCTAGTACAACTAGCAGATTGTTAATAGAACTTAATAGATCTATAGAAAAGCCTGACCTATTTTCAGAATTCACCCAAAGTCTAAGTAATTTAGAAAAAGAAGATATTATTAAGAATTTCTATTTACCGTATAGGAATGTAGTAGAAAATCATATAGCAGAATTAATAGGTAGGGGAGAATCTTTGCTACATCTGTCAATTCATACTTTCACCCCTATCTTTAATGGTGAAGTTAGAAATGCTGATCTGGGTTTATTATATGATCCATCAATTTATATTGAAAAGAAAATTTGCGAGCATCTTAAAACCGAATTAATTGCTACAAGTCCTAATTTGAGGGTAAAATTCAATTATCCATATTTAGGAACAGCAGATGGTTTTACTACACATTTAAGAACAAAGTTTCCTGATAATTATATCGGAATTGAAATCGAAGTAAATCAGAAATACAGTAGTAAAAATAAGATAGATCCTTATATAGCTAAGAGTATATTCAACGCTATTCAAAATGTCTTAAAATAAATAACCCCGAGCGAAAGCTCAGGGTTATTCTATAATCTAATATTCTTAAATTATTTGATCTCTACAACTTCAAGATCAAAAACAAGATCTTTACCTGCTAATGGGTGATTACCATCTACGACAATAGTATCATCTTTTACCTCAGCAACAAGTAAGTTCATTTCTCTACCGTCTGGAGTTTTAGAAACTAATCCCATTCCAACTTCTGGCTTAATCTCTTCTGGTAATTGATCTTTTTGAACTTCTTGGATCAATTCTTCACGAGGCTCACCATAAGCTTCTTCTTTCGGAATAGTAACAGTTTTCTTCTCGTTCACTTTCATATCGATAAGGCCTTTTTCGAAACCAGGAATCAATTGTCCTTGTCCAAGGGTAAATTCAATAGGCTCTTTTCCTTCAGAACTATCAAATACCTGCCCATCTGCAAGTTTTCCTGTGTAATGTACTTTTACCGTGTCGTTCGCTTTTACTTGACTCATAATATATTTTCAATTTTAAAAATAGCTCCTGCAAATTATTTTGCAAGTCACATCTTAATTTTTACTTAGTTATTATAGAAGGTGCTAAAACCAAGCCAAAGTTTAATTTTGAATAATTGTCGCTTCTTATCTTTGCAATATAAGCAGTTAAGTAGATAAAAAAGCGGTTAGCCCCTTTAGACAAAGGAATTTCGTACTTTGCATTTATAATTTGATCTTGAAATAGATATAAATAAGAGTCGGAAAATATGTCAGGTAAAATCGTCAATACTACTATGAAAGCTCTATATCGGTTATTTTTTCAGGTTGATAAAGCTATTTTACTTGGAGTAGTTTGTGTCTTATGCCTAAGTTGCAAGAAAAAGGATCCTGTAATTCATGATGCCATGAATTGGAAGGAAGTCTCTGTTTCTGCTAGTGCATATAACTCCTTACCAAATCAAACTACTAATGTAGGAAACCCTTTGATTACAGCTTTTGGAGATACTTTAAAACCAGGTAAAAGATCTATTGCAGTATCTAGAGATCTAATAAAAAAGGGATTGACATATAATACACCGGTAAGAATTGATGGTTTGCAAGGGATCTACTTTGTTAAGGATAAAATGCACCATAGATGGAGAAATAAGATAGATATTTATATGGGTGAGAACGTAGATTCCGCCAGAATTTGGGGAAGGAAGAGAGTGCTAATTCATTATTTAGTAGTTAAAGATTCAATTAATGAGTAAGCTTGCGGTTTTTAATATTAAGAAATAGAGATTTCGTTTTATGAGACAATATATTTATGAGTTTATCATGAACTCTCAAGAGTTCATTTATAAGAAATTTAATCAGAAGAATAGTAAATGGCCTTACTTTCTGCTAATCTTCTTTTTGCTGATTGTAGTTGTAGTAGGAATAAACATTTTTATAGAATTAACAGATGAGCTTACCAGTAAAGTAATAATTGGTTATGACAGCGCTATTACTAATTATGTTATTTCATATAGAACTCCAAGCCTAAATAAATTTATGCAGTTTATCACTAATGTGGGAGATATCTATGGCTACCTAATCTTAGCTGCTGTATTTACACTTTTCTTCTATTTAAAATTTAAGAATTGGCGCTACGTTATACAAATGCTTATTGTATTGGGTATGGCCGCTCTTTCAAATTCCGCACTTAAACAAGTAATTAATAGAGCTCGCCCAGATGCATTACATCTCGTTTCTGTACAAACCCTTAGCTATCCTAGTGGGCATGCCATGAGCGCTATTGCTTTTTATGGATTTATGATCTATCTAAGCTTTGTACTTATCAAAAGTAACTGGCTTAAGTATAGCCTAATATTTCTCTTTGGTTTTCTTATTGTGGCAATAGGTATTAGTAGAATATATTTAGGAGTTCATTACCCTTCAGATATTGCAGGTGGTTATATAGCCGGTTTTATATGGGTAGTTTTCTGTATCACTGTTTTTAATATCGTAGATCTTTTTAGACGAAAAGAGCAAGTCAAATAATCTTTGAATTTGAAGCAATTCATATGATAATCAATAATTCTATTATGCCAAGAAGTTTTAGATCTTCTCTTATTATATTAATATTACTATTTAATTTAGCTACCATTTTCGCGCAAACTGATAGTAGCAATGAAGCAAAGGTTTTAACTATAGGGTTAACCGAAGCTCCACCTTTTATTATTAAAACGGGAGATCAATTTTCCGGATTGAGCATTTCATCTTGGGAATTAGTGAATAAAGAACTAGACGCTAACTTCAGATATAAATATTACTCCTCTTTAAGCGATTTGCTCTTAGCTGTAGAAAGCAATGAGGTAGATCTAAGCATAAATCCTATCACAGTTACAGATAATAGGATGAAAAAGTTAGAATTTTCACAACCCTATTTTATCTCTCATACAGGAATTGTAAAGCATAAAGAATCTGAGGTCTGGAACTATCTGAAAAATTTAATAAGCTGGAATTTTATTTCAGCAATTTTAATCTTACTGGGAGTGATTTTTTTCTTCGGATTTTTAGTCTGGTTATTTGAAAGAAAACATAACGCAGAAGAATTTGGTAATGGCACTAAAGGTATTATGGAGGGGTTTTGGTGGAGTGCTGTAACTATGACAACTGTTGGTTATGGAGATAAATCGCCAAGAACTTTAGGGGGAAGAATTATCGGACTTATATGGATGTTTCTAGCTATAATAATGATCTCGAGCTTAACTGCAGGAATTGCTTCTTCACTTACCGTGAAAAATATGAATAATGAGATCACAGAAGTAAATGATCTGGATAGATTTAATGTAATTACCGTTGGTAGTTCTAGTGCTCAGGAATTATTAGAGCTTTATGGTATCCAGAATGACGTTGTTTTTAATCAAAAAGAAGGTATAGATGCATTGATATACAAAAAAGCAAATGTGTTTGTATATGATAAGCCAATTTTGACTTATGAAATTTCCAAAAGAAACCTAGGTGATAAGTTAGAAATACTTGAAAAAAACTTAAAGAAAGATTATTACAGTTATACTTTCCCTAAGGGATCTAAGTTGGTAAAGATTATAGATCCCTTATTGATAAGTACCCTTAAAACTGTTAAGTGGAATAAGTTGGTTAGTGAATATAATTAAATTCTAAAATCAATTATTTCAAACCCAGATAACCTAAAACTATCCACAATAGGATAAAAACAACAATTATTCCTACACATCCACAGCCTCCGCCAAATTTTTTAGCACCCCAGCCTGCAAGTAATGCTCTCAATAAAGTTTTCATTTGATATTCATCTTTTGGTTAGTGAAATAAAAGTAGTTTCTTTCAAGATTTCCTAACTCAATTTTAGGAAAATATTAATTCTCAAATCTGTGTTAATTTATTGATGCTTTTAATTTTGACATTAGAAAATCATTAAATTTAATAGGTTGGAATTTTCCAATTCTAATTCATATAAATTGATTTAACCTAAAGCTGATATTTTATGGAAACGCACTTAGAGAAACCATCAGGATTGAAACAGACCATTATTGTCATGTTACTAATCATCGCATTTAGTCTAACCTATTTACTAGGGATCTCGGTAGATCTATGGTAATTTTTTTATGAGATCTTAATTTCATTTAGAAGTAAAAAGGCATTGTTCACATATTCCTTTTCTAAGAACAAAGCAAAATAATTAGATGTAGAGATCATTTCAAAAACAGGGATACCTTCGTATGCTAGTAATTTAAAAATATAGAAATATAAACCTACAGACTTCGCACTATTTTTTGGTAATTCTATAGTAATACTTGATAATTCACTTTTTACAGTGACTAGATTTTCATTTTTAAAACAATTCTGAACGGTTTCATTCAATTCTCCTGAAACCAATATATTGCTTTCCCTATAATTGCTGGAATAGTTAAAGTAAATACCTATTTGATCCTTTACAATATTTAATAACTCTGCTTGGCTAGCCAGAATTGTATTAGAGTTGAGGTAGGTATATTCTGTTATACCAGACCTAACTACAATATCTCCCATTTCACGAAGATTGTTTTGCTTACTTAAATTTCGCTGAGGCGCATAACGTCTCAACGCCATAATTATAGAACCTTGCTTAACAGTTTTTCTGAGTTCTTTTTCTATTTCTGGTTGCAAATAAGCTGCTAGAGAACTATAGTTTATAAGGTCTTTGGAAATAGCGTCATCTAAGAATGGCTGATGCCTTAACATATTATGAACGCAAGAGGTAATGGTATTCATTGTTAAATAATATACATTTTGTGCAAATGTATATAAATTCTATTTGATTTTTTACTGAAATTTAAGATTTGAGTACCTATGCATTATAATTAAATGAAGATGAAAATATTAAAATTTGGAGGAACTTCTGTTGGATCTGCTACCAGTATCAAGAATGTTAGTAGTATTATTAGTTCTATTGAAGGAGAGAAGATTGTAGTGCTCTCTGCTATGAGCGGAGTTACTAACAAACTTGTAGAATTATGTTTATTTTTCAAAGATGGGAATTCAGATCAGATCCATATTATAATTAACGAGTTAAAAGTAAAGCATGAGAATTTGCTGGATGAACTTATTAGTTCTTCAGAAAAGAATGAAAACACTAAAACAGATTTAAATACCCATTTTACTATTTTAGAAGAAATTTTGAAAAGGGATTATTCTGAAATTGCAGAAGCTAAAATTCTCACTTTTGGAGAAACCATTTTAACAATGATATTTTCTAAGTATTTAGAATTTATTGATTTCCAAAATACTTTATTAGATGCCAAAAAATTCATGGTTGTTGCAAACTTAGAATTCCCTGATACAGAAAAGGTTGGTAGGCTTTTAAAACCATTACTTAAAAATACATCTTCAGATGCCTTGTATATTACTCAAGGTTTTGTTAGAATAGATAAATTCAATAAGATAAGTACTTTAAAAAGAGGAGGAAGCGACTTTTCTGCTACAATTTTAGGGGCAGCCATAAATGCTACCGAAATTCAAATATGGACAGATATTAATGGTTTCCATAATAACGATCCCAGATATGTGGAGAACACTCATGCTATAAAAGAGCTCAGTTTTGAAGAAGCTGCAGAACTTGCATACTTTGGTGCTAAGATCTTACACCCACAAACAGTTTCTCCTGTTATTGAAAAAAATATTCCAATATATTTAAAAAATACTTTTACTCCGGAGGAAGATGGAACAAGAATCTCATCAGAAGTCACTTCTCACGGATTAAAAGCAATTTCTGCCAAGGATGGCATTACCGCCATTAAAATTAAATCTAATAGAATGTTGATGGCACATGGATTTTTAAGAAAGATCTTTGAAGTTTTTGATCTTCACGAAACCGCTATAGATATGATTACTACTTCTGAAATAGCAATTAGTTTAACTATAGATGATACCATAAATCTAGATGCAATTCTAAATGATCTTGAAAGTTATGGTGAGATAACCGTAGAAACAGATCATAGTATTATTTGTATTGTAGGAGAAGGTTTAATAGATGAGAAAAACACCGCCAATCTTTTTGAAATTCTGAAAGATATACCGGTGCGAATGATCTCTTACGGAGGAAGTATTAATAATGTCTCATTGCTAGTATCTACTCAAAATAAGATTAGAACACTACAGGAACTACATATAAAATTATTTGAAAATAGAAACGAACCAGTACTATTTTAAGATCGATTTGCTTAAGATGTTTGTTTATTTGTTGTTTGTAATGATCACCCTCATTTGGGTGATCATTTATTTTGTGTAGACTCTAACTTATTTTTTGTTTCTATATATTTAGATAAGTAATAGGTACTCTTTAGTAAATGATGATCTAAGATCTGCCCGAATATATTATTATGTCTTTCAGCTTCTAGATGTTCAATACCATATTTCAATCTATCTGCAAATCGTAACGTATGTTCAGTTTTAGAAAATCTAATGTTCAGGATTTCAAAACCTTTTTGTTGCGCATCATACCAAATATCTTTTTCTGTATATAAGGTTATGGCAGTATCTGCAAAAGCTTTTGGAGAATTCTTTATAAAACCATTCCAAGGCAAGGTATCGTTAATTCCCTCGGCCCCCACACTTGTGGTTATAGATGGTGTTCCACATTGCATTGTTTCTACTAGTTTACCTTTTAATCCGGCTCCAAATCTTAATGCTGCTAGACTAACTTTAGCATTAGAAACCACCTTACGTGAATCTTGGGCCCATCCTTTAATATAGAACCTATCTTTTATATTTTGAAGTTGTGTAACCTTCTGGGAAGGATAAGAACCATAGATATGCATTTCAGCTTTTGGAAGTTTTTTCATGATCAATGGCCATATCTCTTCCTTTAAATATAGAACAGCATTAAAATTTGGTTGATGTCTAAAATTACCAATACTTACAAAGTGTTTTCTTTCTTCATATTCTGGTAGATCAACCGCATTAGATGGTTCTAGCAAAAAAGGTAAATAAAATAGGAGGGATGCGGGAATATTGTAATCTTCAACAAGGAGTTGCAACTCTTTTTCTGAAATTATTAATGATAGGTCACACCTATAAATACTAGCTAATTCTCTTTTAGCAAGGTCTGAAAGAAAAGTGGTTATAGAAAGTTGATTTTTAAATTCAAGTTCCCTTAGATTTCGTAAGAAGTGAAGATCTTCGGTATCTAATATCTTTAAAGCATTTGGACACTCATTACTAACTCGCCATCCAAATTGTTCTTCCATCATAAATCTATCAAAGAGAACTATATTGGGATTCAATTTTTTAATAAAGCTATCAAAGCTAGCGTTATTAAGAGCTATTGTAACACTTTCGATGCCTAGTTCCCCAAGATCTGCCATATGTACCGTTTCTGCAGCAGTAGTAGCAAAAGTGATCTTATAATTTTGGGAAAGAAAGAATTGCAATAATTGCATCATTCTGCTTCCTGCCGCAGAGGAGTTAGGTTCTGGCCAAACATAACCAATCACCAAAAGAGTTTTCATGTATTTAATTTTTTCAAAAATACCTGAAATTTGAGGAATCTAGTTATACATGTCAAATAAATGAAAAGATAAAAAATAGAAGGCTTTACTATTGAGATTCAAATTTGTATTTCTTGTGACGTTCTTTAAGCATTTCACAGTTAAGATTTTTTCTATTCATCAAAACTGTTTTTCCAAACCAAGTGTGATATTTCTGCTTCTCTAAAAAGTCTAAATTTAAAGCAAACCATTCTTCATCTGTATAAGACCTATCAAAGAATTGTTCCCATTCTGCTCTTAAACGCTCATTTCTAAAAATATAACTTTCTATTCCTAAATGATATAGATCTGCATCACAAATAATCTTTTCCGCTTGTGTTTTAGGATTTTGAGGAATCTTGGTAGCAAGAATACAATTGATTACTATCTTCAATTTAGCCTCTGGATAGTCATGTTTTTGAAGATAATCCAAAGCATATTCCACGCTTTTATCCTCATGATCTAAATAGGTTTCTGCCATTCCGGTATCATGAAATAACGCAGCTATAAGAATTGGCTCTAATTCTGAACCAAATACTTCCTCATAGTTACCTATTGTCTTTACATATTTGTAAACCTCCTTTGTGTGTTGAACACTATGAAATGGCAAATGTTTACAACGGCTATTTTCTAAAATTTCAATACAATGGTCATAGGTTTGAGAGACAATATTTGTCTTATTAAAACCTTTAAGAAAATTTAATGCCATGGGGTATTTAGTTTGAAGCTAATAAATTAATTCGCGAAAAATGTGGATTTTATATCACTATCTTAACCATGTTTTTCTTGTTCCTAATTTACAAGATTTCAATTAATCCTTTGTCGAATTATTTTTTTTAACCTTTTATTATGCTCTAGCGTATTAGAAATGGCTAAAATTCCAGAATTAGATAATTCAACTATAAATAATTTTATAAAGTATTCTTAATAGCAACGTTTGCCATATAATTTTTGGGTAATTTAAAATTTATCCTAATTTAAGAATTAGAAATTTATGAGTAGAGGATTTGTAAAAGAAGATGATCAGGAAGAAGCACCATTTATTCCTCCAAGAGCCGCATTACCTGCGGGAGAAATTAATTATGTAACCCCAAATGGTTATCAAAAATTATTAAACGAGCGAGATTCTATTGAAAATAAATTATCTCACCTTGATATTGAAGATGAAAAAGAAAAGCGCCACCAAAGAGCTATTCTAACTGGGTCTTTAAATTTATTGAACGAGAGAATTGTTTCATCTAGGATTTTACAATTAGAAGAGCAGGCGCAAGATGAAGTGCGTTTTGGAGCCACAGTAACTTTTAAATTAGAAGGTAAACCCGCACAAAAATTTCAACTTGTTGGTGTGGATGAAGCGGATATAAAACAAAACAAAATAGCATTCGTAGCTCCAATAAGTAGAGGCCTTACAGGGAAAAAAGTAGGAGATAGTACCATAGTTTTTATAGGTGGCAAAAATCAACAAATTGAAATCTTAGATATTTCCTATTCCTGATTTCGACTTTGTAGCGTAAATTCAAGATCATCTTTAATATCTCCATATTCAGAAACTTCAATTTCAAAGTTTGCATTTTCAGCTTTAACAGAATAGTTCAACGTGTTTAACTGATCTTTATTTATTTGAGCGGTATATGTTCCTGGTTTAAGCCCTAAATAAGTAAAATAACCATCACCTTCTGATAAAACTTCAGCTACAATTTCACCCTTACTATTAAGTATGTTCACTAAGATTCTTCCCAGACCTTTAATACTTTTGTTTTCTTTAAAATATACCATTCCCGCTACTTCCCCAAGAACATCTATTGGTACTTCAATTTGTTGAAATTGATTAGGCAAAGTTTGAATTGCGATCTTTTCATGCTTTACTTTCCAGGCAATATTATCAAGACTGTTAGGGTCTACCTCTAAAATTATATTAATATAGGGTTGAAGCTCGGTAATTCTTATCACGGTTTCATCCTTATTAAAAGTAGTTCTACCTGTATTATTTTTTAATTGAACTCCTCTAACACCTGGTTCCATTGCATCCTTTAAACCATTTCCGTTGTAATCTAAAAATGGAATAAGAGTAAGTGCTGCTTTAGACATTGCAGAGCGATTATTAGCAAGTACATATCCAGCATTATCATCTAACATTAAACTACCACGTGCAGATTGAACAAAGGAGGTATTAAGATTACTTAGTCTTGCCGTAGCAGAAGTTTGTGCAAAATCGAAGGCATATCTTATACCAACTTCAAATATATGGGCATTTCTAAGAAGATTGTTTTCATAGGCTAAATTGATAAAACCTTTGTTAAAAACACTTCGTTCAATTTCTAGATTTATGTTATTAAACTGACTTCTACTAAAGTCATATTGAATTCGAGGAGAGAATAAAAAATTATAAGGCAGTCTGTAACTTTGAGAAAGTGCAGAATAAATAGTTGGTTCTTTAGTTCTATCGTTATAGATACCATATGTGGTTAAATTAGTACTTACACCCATAATAACTCCAGATAGTAATAGCTGTGCGGTTGTAAATTCTGTAGTGGGCATGATGATCTGATTTATACTAAATCTACTGAATAAAGAGATATTCTTAGATCGAATAGGTGCTGAAAAACTGATCTTTCTTTCTTCTAAATAATTAAAATTGATAGCGGTTTGGTTTTCATCATACTTAATGTAATTAAAATCGATCTGAAGATTTTTGGGAGTGCGGTAACTTAAAAAGGCTTCTCCTTTAACACCATACATATATTCTCCAGTAAATAGTAGGTTGGAAGCAAGTCTAATAGAAGTATTAATAAATGGCATTACCTCTGCACTTATAATTCCACTATAGTATTCTGCACCTCCTCCAATGGTCATGGAGTTACCTAATCCGTAATTAAAGTTTAAACGAGAAAATCTATTTAAAGTTTCGTTCTCAACGATTCCGGCACTTAAGGTATATTCTAATTCATTCTTAGGAACAAAATTATATGGAATATTGATCAATCTTTCTTCAATTCGCTCTTCACCATACGGACCGTAGAATTTTAAGCGAACTGCAGTATTTCCATACATAAGAGGCACATCAAATGTATAAAAGCCAGAATCGTCTGCTTTTGTGAAACTTACAAGAACATTATTCACATAAAGTTCTACGGTCCACCTTGCATCTGTATAGTCGCTTAAAATATAAGTACCAAAAGATCTTCTATTTTGAAAAGGACTATTAGTTATCTGCACACCACTAACTGGCGCAAATAGAGAGGATGTAGCCTGAGTGAAGATTCGGCCAGCGGTAATTTGTTTAAAAAATTTACTGTCATTATTTACAAATCGCCATTGGTAGAATTGGTTTCGAGTATTAAAAGGAACCTGAGTGGAGTAGTTAAGTAAAAGATTGGTTTCTCCTCCTAGTAACATAGTACCCAGACCAAGAGAAAGCCTGGTATCACTCCTGTAAGCACTTTGCTGGGTATTCACTAAACCCCAATCTAGAGAACCGGCTTTAAAAAACGGATAATTTCTACTAATGATGGTATCTGGTACCGTAATTCCTTGTACCCTGTCTAGATTATCTCGTAACTTTAATAATCGCATTGCCTTTATAACAGGAAGATCCTTTTCTGTATCAAGTTTAATGGAAAGACTCCTAAAGGAGAAATTGGTATTTAAGCCAAAGATCTCACCATACAGATTAGATCTTAGATAAAGTGTAGATTGGGACTGAATAAAATCTACAGGCTTTAATTCAAAAGTTTTATTTTTATACTCAATTAAGTTTGCTTTAGGGTTTATAATGTAAGTAGAATCTGGATGTATTATAAAACCTTCTACACCCTTGGTAGTTTCTTCATTCTTTATTTTTAATAGATCAAATAGATCTGAAATTGGAATATATGCATCCTGACCTTTGATGGCAATTAAAATCTCATACACTCCTAAATCTGGAATATTCATTTCTACGCCCAATTCATCATAATCAGGAATATCCTCCTGAGCGTAGGAAGTAGAATTTAATAGAATGCTAAGTATTACTACTAAAAATAGATTTAAGCGAAATCCAGTTAAAAAATAACAGTATGATTTAAGCATTAAATTAGGGCGTACTTTCTATTGATGAATAAAATTAAGGGTAAAGGTTCCGTTATATCTGCCTGGAAGATTGGAGGAGTTATCTGCAGGAATTCTTAGCGTTCCTCCTACAAAAACTTCATTAGGTATTTGTGCATTCGGGGCTTGAGTAATAAAAGTTCTTTGGCCAGTACTAAAACTATTAATTTCTAGATCTATCAATATTCCCGTATCTTCATTTTTTAATTTGTATACTCCCATATCTTCTATTTGAATAATGGTTCCGGGATTCGCATAAATGTCAAATAATGCTGCAGATACTGGCTGACCAAAATTAAGTTCGAATATGTCTCCATCTACTGTTCTTTGATCATCATAGCTTACACTAACATTCCCACCAGAATTTCCAACGGTGAATGTTCCAAAGTTCAAATTTCTAGACGTTCTAACTTCAACTTGCACTGGAATAGGAGGTTGCTCTTGGGCATTAATTTCTATAAAGGAAATTATGCACAATATCGAACAGAATATCTTCTTATAAAAGCTACTATTTTGCATAATTTAGAATTATCTATTAATAATGATCTTCTTAGCATAAAAAGCATCACCCACTTGAAGATTTAGAATGTATACACCATTACTGGTAATACCTTCAAATACAACTTTTTCTTTACCGTATCCTTCTTTAATCTGAAGCATTTGCCCTGCAATTGTACTAGCTCTCAAGATTCCTTTTTCCTGATCTTTCAAATTTAATTGCACATTAACTTCACCATCTTCAATCTTGATGTCAAAAGGTTCATCAAAAGCAATGGCACGGCTGGTCATTATTTCTTCAGAGAACATAAGTTCAAATCTAGTATTTACAATACCCGCAGACATCATAAATGTGTAGGTATCATTTTCTCTTAAATTTTGAACCTTTTTCTTGTCATGATCTATTAGATAGATATTGAAATCTGAAGCTAGATTTTCTATTGAAGATAATTGAATAGACATCTCACCAGCAATTTCAGCTTTTATCCCTAAAGGAATTTTTGAGTAATCGTTTCCAATTGGCGGTTGGATCGCATTTATGGCTAGATCTTTTTTATCTTCCGTAGTAGTATAAAAACTCGGAACGTAAGGATCTGTATTCATCAATTTATATGCGTCTAATTCTTTCTCAAAATTACGAGATGCATATGGTGAAAAATATAATACTAATGGATCTTTAGTTGCGGACTTTCTAAAACCTGCTTCTAAGCGAATAATAGGTTTGGTATTATTTATTGCCGACTTGTAGAATTGCTGATCAAAATCATTTACACGAACATTGTTATTCATACCAAAATTACCAACTACCAAATCCTTACTATCAGAATCGCTAACCTTGATAAAGAAGCCCTGCATAGAAGGTATAATGTTAGGAGAAACGTTACTTACAACAGGATCTCCTGTAGAAATATCATTAACGTATGCGGTATAGGTACCGGTATATTGACTTGTATCACTTGCAGTGAAGAAGTAGATTCCATTATCTATATTAGTCTTTGTCCATCCATTAGATGCTAGCCAATCTATAGGAGAAGGGTATGGATTTCCAACTAAATGAAATCCTTTAGTATAATCTCTGTGATTGTTTTCTAAAGTAAGAGTAGGAATTACGCCATTGTTAACTACACCACTTAACTCTATTGTTTGTGCCGAAGTATTAGTTCCAAAATTTAAAGCATAACCTTCAGCTACATTTAAACTATTTGATATGGTAGAATAATCTTCCCATCCTGTAGCATCTCTAACAACATTATTAATATTGATATTTCTATTTTCATTATAACGATAGAAGTTAGGGAAATTACTGCTTGGGTCTTTGAAATCCATATAAGGAGAAAAATCTCCAGCTACAGAATTATTGAAAGGCGTACTAAAATATTTATAACCAAAAGCTTTATCGATATATCGTTGCATTTTAATAGATCCTACTACCTCACCAGAACCACTTCCGTCTATAAGTGCAGTTTTGTCTTTATTAGAAATTAAGGAAACTAGATTCCCAGCATTAAAATTTCCTACTTCTACTTTTAAGATACCTGTTATTTCAATAATTGCTTCTGAAGTAACTCCAGATGTATTACTAATTCTTAGATTTTCAATTCTATTATTCTTAAAAGCGGCAATCGGAATGATCTGAGCTGAATTCCCTTCAAAAGAAATACTACCTGATTCAGCAATTAAGCTCCCAGAATTTTTTAAAGTTCCGGCAATCCTTAACCAGTTATTAGTTACTTCTATACTTGCATTACTTTCAATAAATAAGCTCTTGGCAAGTGCATTTGCTCCTGATGAAACCACAGGATAATTATTAGAGACCAGATCTTCAGGGATTCTAACATCAGTTTTAAGTGTTGGTAGTAAATTGCAACTCCAATTTGCAGTGTTATTCCAATCTGAATTTGCCGTTCCTGTCCAAGTGTTTTCTTCAATAACTGGTATATATAATACTGGAGAGTTACTACTACAAGATCCAGAATTAACGATACGTTTTACCCAAATATCTTGAACCAAAGTTTCTAGATTATAATTCTTTAGATTATTTACTCCTGAAGCATCAGCAAAAGTCCCTGATGGCCCTTGTGTGCTAATTTGCCATTTGTAGGAGACACTAGCGCCTTTAACTTCAGAACCTGTTATTAAACCATCTTCAGTACCTTGGCAAAATGCTTCTGAATAGGTAGCTAAAATAGATAGGCTTTTGACTGTTCCAACACATGGGTCTGTGAAAGAATTATTACTTGCGGCTATTTCAACCCCATTTTCCCCAAAAATTAGAGATTCTGATATTGCTCTACTGTTTACAGCGTGGCAGGAATTATCAATTTTAAAATTTCCGTTCTCAATTTGAGGAGTTCCGTAGCTTGCAAAATTCACATAAGTAAATACAGCACTACCAGGTGCTTTTAGATTTAAAATTCCATTTTCTGCAACAGTACCTTTTACTTGTCCGGAGGTTCCATTAAAATATGAGATATTATTATCTAAGATTTCCTGATCAATGGTAATTTTAACCGAATTTGAAATATTTGAATTGCAGTTTTGAACATTTACCTTTCTACGATACCATGTTGTTACTGTTGTAACTCCAGGAGTATAATTAGCTTCATTATTTTTCCCAGAAGCTGCAATAAATCCGGAATCTGGACCAGTAGTGCTAGCTTCCCATTCATAAATATAACCAGCACCTAAGTTTTCTCCTGTTATAGTTTTAGGTTGCAAAGCACCACAACTCTGTTGATCTCCTATTATAACGTTATTCTCTATGCTATTTATAACATTAACAGTAATAGAAGTATTTGGAGCAGTGTTTCTACATCCATTAGCATCTGAGATATTAGTAATATTTATTTTGGTAGTTTCTCTTAGATTAATGGGGAAATTGAAATTTTGATCATTGAAATTTAATTCAAAAGCCGCTCCGTTAATCGTACCACTAACTGCCCAAGGTGCTACTCCCGTTAGAACACCATTAATATTTACATTCCCAGCGCAAATAACGCTAGGAGCGTTTAATGAAATAGTGGGACTAATATTACAAGTATTTTGAGTTACGTTTAGAACCGCTGTATTAGAGATAGATACGCAACCATTGCTATTAGTAACAAGCAATCTATATCTTGAACCATCAATAGGGAAGTAACCAACAGTTTTTAGTTCTAATCTCTTTGTATTTGTTCCTCCGTAATTTTCATCAATTTCAATATCATACCAATTAGAGCTAAAAGTTTGCCATTGAAAGGAAAGATTATTTCCAGTTACTCCAGCTTCTATAATTGCATTATCTCCAAAATTAGCGGTTACATCTTTTGGTTGAACAGTTATAGGATCTAAATCTACCTGTAATTTGGCAGCATTTGAATATACAGTACAACTTTGATTGGAAACAGCTATTCTATAAAAATTATTATTAAAACTTGCCAGAGCACTAGTAATATTTAAACGTTCTGTATTAACTCCGCTGTAATTTTGGTTATTTGTTAAGCTAGTCCAGCTACTACCATTATCATTACTTACCTGCCATTGTGTAGAATCATTAGAAGTATAAGTTTGGAAGAAAATATTGTTCCCAACGCATACTACCTTATTGGTAGGCTGAGCATTTATTCCCTGGGGACTTTGGTTAACAGTTAATAAAGCGGCACTCGATGTTTTAGATACCCCATTAGAATTAGTTATAACAACTCTAAATCTAAAATTGTTCATCCAAGTTGCAGCATTTATTTTTAGCATTGGAGTAGTAGTACTTGAAAAATCTGTTCCATTAGAAATAGAAAAGAAATTATTTGAATTTCCTCCATCGTTCCGTTGCCATTGATAGCTTAATCCTTGGCCCTGGGCTGTTACATTTAATGTAATTTGATCTTTAGAACAGGAAATGGTGTTTTGAGGTTGCCCTGTTATAAGAATTTGCTCTTCTACTACAATAGTTGCTGGATTAGATTTTAAAGATGTGCTATAATTATTTTGGCCTCTATTATTGCCAATTAAGCTTGCAATTCTATATATATAATATGTGCCAGCCGTATTAAATGGAGCTACATTAATATTTGGTGTGTAGGTTGCCTGAGTAGCTCCCTGTATTGTAGTAGTGACACCATTTAAAGAATTACTATACACCCATTGGTATCCTGTTCCACTTGTACTAATTCCTGAAGGCAAATTATTAAAACTATCTCCAGATATAACTCGAGGATTGTTACTAGAATTAATGGTTTGACTAATGTTAGTAGAGAGCTTATTCTCAATTATTTTGATAGGTGTTCCAAAACTAACGCTGTTACCACCAGTATTCTCAAAATAGTCTAAAGTTAAGTTGCTATTCCCAGATAAATTTAAAAGTATATCCTGATTCCTATAGGCATGATTATTCCAATCATCATATATCAAGTTTCCATCGATGTTCAAACGAGTACCATCATCAGAACCAATATTAGTATAATACAGCCCTTTAAGTGAAGATAACATTCTATATCGAACCGAAAAGGTTTCAGTTTGAACTTGATCTGCGCAAGCACCATTACCTATATTAAAGAGGGTAGTATTGCCTCCAAAATTTTGATCGAAACTCAAAGACTCTGTGTAACCTCCTATGTAATTAGTGAAATTCTGAGTGAAAGTTCTATTTTGATTTGTTCCGTCGTACACATGACCAATCCAACTATTTTGCCCTATATCAGATTCTTGATATTGTATATTACTATTTGCTAAAATTTGAAATTTATCAGCTGATAAACTCTCTATTGAAATAGGTACATTAGGATTGGTAGAAGATATAAGTAACTGATAATCGGATCTAACAGGAAGATCAGCTCTAATATTTATTGAATGTTGAATTAATTGTTGTTCAAAGGCCACTTTTGCAGGACCTTGTTTATTGGTAAAATTAAATTCGTCTAAAGTTGTGAAAATAAGATTATTACCACTTCGAGTTGTATAACCAATTTGTAAGGTATAAACTGACTCAGTATCAAATCCAACACTTCCACCTCCACCATTTCTTACGGTAAATTGGAAATCTAAAGTTTTACCTTGGCAATAGCTAATTTCACCAGGATCTACATTTATAATTGTTTGACTCTGAGCACTAATTCCAAAAAACAAAAAGACAGCCAGGAGTAGGCCTGGTTTTAAAAATAAGAAAATTTTAGAATAGTTTTGCTTCATAAGCGTAAACCTATAGGCTTAATTCGCTAGTTGCTAAAACTTCATCTTTGTCTTCCATATAACTAACAGTTAAAGTACCAGAGTTTAGATCCACCTTTGAAGCTTCTCTAAGTTCAAAACTAAAGGCCCTTTTTGTATTTGGAGTATATATAGAAACACCTTTAACAATGCCAATCTCTGTTTTCTTACCATCATTAGCTATATGATTGGCGATCAAACTTCCGTAGACAGACATATTTCCAGTTCTGTTAATGGTTAAAGATAATCTTGGAAATTCGCCTTGCTTACTTAATTCTAAATCTGACAGTTTAATAATAGTATTAGATTCACCTTCTCTAATTATTATAGGGATACTAATACCAAATACAGTTTTGATATTTATAGAAATACCTTCACTACTTTCATTAGTCTCAGATCCTAAAGCAGTTTGCTCCTCTACGGCTCTAAAATACATATGAGACCTATATTCTCCCGGTTTAAGATTTCCTGTTTTAGTAAGTTGAACCCTAATTGTCTGAGCCTGATTTGGTGCCAAACTAACTCTTCTAGGGAAGTATCTTAAAAAATCTGTAGCGAATCGCTGCCCTTCTATTGGTTCTTCCACCTGTTCAAAATTCCCTTTTTCGGTCATTATATAATTCACGAAAGAAACGGCATATACAGCAGTATCACTACCTGTATTAGCGAGGTTAATCTCTTGAGATCTTTCAGATCCATCAAAAACCAGACGTTTAGGCATGATCATAAGATCACCCTGAGCAAATGTAGTTAATGAAGAAAATATAAGGATTAATAATAGGGTATAGGGTATAGTTTTTAGCATATCCTTGGGGTTGGATTAATGTTAGTAGGTTGGTTTCAAAGGTAATAAATTAGTTATAACCTGTTAAGAAAATACTAATTTAATTATAGGATACTGTAATGTTGAACCCAGAAGAGTTGGTATAGGTACCAGAAACCTGATTAGCTTCAAGGTTTAAGGTGCCTCCAATTTTAATAAGGTCCATAATATTCCCTTCTTGCGGTTTTACGGTAAAACGATTGATTGTTAAGATCTGGTTTGGATTTTCCTGATTATACAAA
Organism: Gillisia sp. Hel1_33_143; assembly: GCF_900104765.1. GTDB lineage: Bacteria > Bacteroidota > Bacteroidia > Flavobacteriales > Flavobacteriaceae > Gillisia. The sequence goes on along the minus strand of NZ_LT629737.1, from coordinate 2,739,414 downwards.
GTGAATTCTTCAGGAAGGGTGATTGCATAATTATTATTACCATGGGTAACCAAAGCCTCTGCAGGATTAACATTTCCAGGCATCGAACTCGAGATCTCTACACCAAATGCAACTCTAGAACCATCGGGAGATAGAATTACCTGACCGGGATTGTAAGCACTAATCACATTTCCAAAATCAAGATCAACAGTTTTGTCTATTTTAATTGGATCAATAATAGTTGCTCTACTATTTATAGCTGCAGAAGCTGAATTTTGTGCGGTAACGTTAAAAACGCATAAGATTATAAGTATGATGAAAATATAATTTTTCATTTTGACTCGCAATAACGGTTAGACAAAGATTCTTTAAAACTGAAAAACGCCGCCACAATGGGCGGCGTTTAATTATATAATCAATCTATATATGTTATTCGTAACTCACAGTTACAGCAACTTCACCTTTATAATTACCAGGTGCTTGACTAGCTCCTAATGCTATTGTAGCACCTACGGTAAAAGAAGAAGCGGTTACCCCACTATCAGATTCTAAACTTGTAACTATATTCTTAATAACGATATCATTTGCACCATCCAATTCAAGATCTGTTTTAGAAGTAACGATCTTATAAGTTAAACCAGTTTCTTTAGTAACGGTAAAAGTAGGAACCGATGTAGTTAAATTACCTGGAATTTTCATAGCATCCGACATAGTTCTTTCATTTGCAGGCGACAATACTACATCACTTGCTGCTTCTGGAGAAGCGATAGTTCCAAAATCTAAATTCCCAGAAGTTGTAAGAGCTAATGGCTGAGCAATAACAGCTAAAACATCAGCAGCTTCTTTAGATGAGTTTTGTGCGAAAGTTGTACCTGAAATAAGTGCTAGTAGGATAAAAGTAATTTTTTTCATGTTAAGTAGGTTTTGGGGTTTGTTATTTTTTTTAACAAGGCAAATATGACACTAAATGTCATCACCGTCAAAATATATTCGTTAAGCGGCAATTTATACTCGTTGAAATGCATTTAACTGTAGTTGGTTAACATGAAATTTAGGAGGAAATAGGATATAGTAAGAGAAAATAGCATTACTGAAAGAAGGAATAGCGTAATCTTTACTTATTTCTAAAATTAAAAGAGGAGGTTTAATAATTTAGCTAAAAGATTATTAATTATAATTTACTGTAACATTTAAACTTCCAGGAGTAGCATACATACCAGGTTGTTGATTAGGATTTACTTGTAGCGTGGCACCCACACGAAAAGTTTGGCTGCCACCTGCTAATGAACCACTATTTAGATCTGTGGTAAAATTCTTTATGATCATTTCTTCAGAACCGTTGGTAAGCACATGTTCAGATTTTGGTAAAGAGATATCATACGTATATCCTTTTTGTCCTGTTACCGTAAAACTTGCTGCCGCAACAGTGCTTGCATCATCTAATTCAACTTCTCCTATAGTATATCTGTTATTATCTGGAGTAAGAACTACATCACCACCATTCTTAGCGTCAATACTAGCAAAGTTCATTTGAGAAGTGGTAGTAATTGTTATAGGTTCTATTATAGTTGCAGAGGCTGTGAAATTTGCAGTCGCTTGAGCATAACCTACTCCAGATAGGATTATTAAAGAGAAGAATATGTAAAGAGAGCGAATTTGCATAAATGCTATTTATTATTAGCTTGATTAAAGATAAAAATATATTCCCGTTATCCGATTAAATACATAAATAATCGATGAAATACATAAAACTTTAAGATATAGTTAAGAGCATCTCATCTAGATAATAGATAAATATCTTAAAAACAGTTAATTAAAGATATGTCTTACATTTTTCTTCCTACAATTAAAATTTTGCCAATATTGGTTTCAACGCTTATTATAGTAATAAATTAGAGGAATAGGGAATTGAAGAATTTCTTCTATTTAATTAAAAATGTTATTATGAAAAAATTAGGTTTACTAGCAACCCTTAAAGCGAAGCCAGGGAAGGAAATGGAAGTTTCAAATTTTATTAAAGAAGCTGTTAATTTAGCGAGGAAAGAAGAGAAGACCATAACTTGGTACTCATTTAAAATAGATGAAAGTACTTTTGGCATCTTTGATACTTTTGAAACAGAAGCGGGAAGAGAGGCTCACTTAAACGGAGCGATAGCAAATGCTTTAAAAGAAAAATCTTCAGAATTATTGGAGGAAGAACCAGATATCAAAAAAATAGAAATTCTATCTGCTGTATAAAAAAAAGGCCCTAATCTAATTAGGGCCTTTTTTCATTTTATTTACATGTATTACTTTTCAGAATCTAACATAGCAAAGAATTTATCAAGATTTGGAATGATCACAATTCTTGTTCTTCTGTTTTTAGCCATATTATCTTTTGAAGTGTTCTCAACTAAAGGAGAATAACTACTTCTACCTGCAGCAATTAATTTTGACGGGTCTACATTATACTTATCTTGTAATAATCTTACAATTGAAGTTGCACGTCTTACGCTTAGATCCCAGTTGTCTTGAAGGTAAGATTCTTTTACCATCTTTCTATCATCTGTATGACCTTCCACCATCACTTCCATACTAGGCTCAGAATTTATAACTTCTGCCAATTTCTTTAATAAGCCATTCGCCTTACTATTTACTCTATAGCTTCCACTATTAAATAAAAGTTTGTCTGAAACGTTGATCATTACCACCGTCTTATCTACAGTAATATTAACATCATCACTTTCTCCTTCTGATGAAATAGATTGCTTAAGATTATAAGAAACTGCCAAATTAATGGAATCTTCTAAAGTAGTTGCTCCTTCTAATTCTGAGGAATCCATTTTTGCAATGGTAGCTCGCATCTTCTCTTTCGTGTTATTAGACATCACGGTAAGATCGTTCATTTCCATCTTAGCGTCATTAGATTCTTTTAAAGAATTGATCTTTGCATTGTAATCTGAAACTCTCGCTTCAATAGCGTCTAATTTTCTTTGAGCTTCTTCTTTTTCTACGGTGGTACGCTGTAGATTACTTTGCGTGTCTGATAATTGACCTTCTAAGGCTACATATTTTTTCTTCGAGACACAAGAGGTAAACATTGCTACCGATAAAACTGTTACTAATAAGGTTTTTTTCATTTCTAGGTTATTTTAGTTATGACTCCTATTTAATTTGGGTTGAAGAGTCTTTCACAGAAAACGACCTGATTTTCTATATAGTATAACAAAATGCTGTTTAACAATTTTTTAATATAATGTCAATACAATAACACTGTTCAATAAAAGGTTGAATCTAAAGAAGGAGATAAATTTATACTTACTTCTAATGCTGTAACTTAGAACCATAACAAAGATCCCCGGCATCACCCAATCCTGGTACAATGTACCCATGATCATTTAATTCTCTATCTACGGTAGCTATGAATAATTTAACATCTTGTGGAAGTTCATTTTGTAGGTTATCCACTCCCGGCTGTGCCCCAATTACTGAGGCTAAATAAATATTCTTTGGAGTTCCCATTGTTTTTAAGGCATTAAAAACGTTGATAAAAGAACTTCCAGTTGCAAGCATAGGATCTGCTAAGATCAAAGTTTTCCCTTCTAAAGATGGAGAAGCTAGATATTCCACTTTAATTTCAAAATCCTTTTCATTAATATGATGACGATAGGCTGAGATAAAAGTATTCTCTGCAGAATCAAAATAATTTAAAATTCCAGTATGTAATGGTAATCCGGCACGAAGTATAGAACAAATAACAATATCTTCTTTTGGGCAGTTAATATGTGAAGTTCCCAATGGGGTTTCAACTGCTTTCATTTCATATTGTAAATCTTTACTTATTTCATAAGCAATAATTTCTCCAATACGTTCTATATTCCTTCTAAAGCGCATTCTATCGTTTTGTTGTGATACATCGCGTAACTGTGAAATGAATTTATTTAATATAGAGTTGTTATCTTGAAGATTGATGATCTGCATTGCTTTGTTTTTTGATAAAGTTAAGTAGAATTCTTAGTTCTCTCCAAGTCATATTTATAATTCCTACAAGAATGGAGAAAATTGGTTTTATATTTGATACTTATAAAATAAATCAGCGTTCCTTATTTTTAATTCGATGAAATATTTATTCTCTATACTATTAATAACATTTATTACAAGCTCAATTAATGCTCAGGTAGAAAGTTCTACTAAAAGTCTTCCAATTCAGCGTAGTAGTGGCTCTTCTATCCCTACATCTAATAATATTCCAAATGCTACTTCTAAAAATCCATTCATTAGCAGAACACAGAAAGCTGAAAATTATCCTACTCCCAAGAAAGAAGAATTCAGTATGAGAACAGATAATGGCTTAATGACGGCGGGAGATTTTGTAGAAAAAAAATGGACGGAAGATGCAGCTGCAAAAGAAGGTCATAGGGAAAATCAATATTTAGGGGATCATATAACTTCAGGCAAGTTTGTAGAAGTTTATTGCAGAGATTATCAATATGTTGATGGAGATAGAGTTAGAATTACAGTTAATGGGAAATTGATAATGAACAACCTCGAATTAGGGAGTAATTTTACTCCAGTGCTTGTAACATTAGAACCGGGATTCAATACCATAGAATTCGAAGCTCTAAATCAAGGTGCATCTGGGCCTAATACTGCTGCATTAAAAGTTCTAGGTGAATTAGGAGAACTTATCTCAACAAGTGAATGGAATTTATTAACCGGAGCTAAAGCTAGTATGATTATAGTAAAGCAATAATTACTAGTTATTAAGAATACTTATTTAGCTCAACATATCTGTTTTAACGCTTTTTATTAAAGTCTTACCGTCTAATTATTAAGATTATAACTTTTTAAATTCTTTTTTATTCTACTACTAATCTTTTAATTCTCACGGTATTTCAAATCTATTGAGATATTCTTAACAGCATCCAAGCTATACTTTTTTGTAACTTTAGACGCTAATAAATACAAAAGCAATTCTTTCGCTTTAATAGTATCTAAAATTTTCCTCATGAGAGAAGCTATCCGCTTTACCTTTATCTGTTTACTTATTGTCTTATTAATTGTAGGAACTATCCTTTGGCCAGTGTACGGTTTTGTGTGTTTTGGCATCATTATATTCTCGGTTGGTATATACGATATTGTTCAAAAAAAGCATACTATCTTAAGAAATTTCCCGGTTATTGGGCATATGAGATATTTCTTAGAAATGATAAGTCCGGAGATTCATCAGTATTTTATAGAGTCTAATACAGATGGTAAACCTATAGATAGAAATCATAGAACATACATTTACCAAAGAGCTAAATTACAGCGAGAAACTCATCCTTTTGGGACTCAATTAAATGTAGAAGAAGAAAATTACAAATGGATGCAACATAGCATTTATCCGTCTTCAATTTTAAATGAAACTCCAAGAGTAGAAGTTGGTGGGCCAGATTGTAAACAAAAATATTCTTCAAGTATATTTAATATCTCCGCCATGAGTTATGGCGCACTTAGTAAAAACGCAATTAAGGCCCTTAATTTGGGTGCAAAAGAGGGAAACTTTTCTCATAATACAGGAGAAGGTGGTATTTCTCCATATCATTTAAATGGGGGAGATCTGGTATATGAAGTAGGTACTGGATATTTTGGATGTAGAGCAGATGACGGTAGTTTTTCTCCAGAAAAATTTGAAAAGATAGCTGCAACAAAGGAGGTGAAAATGATTGAGATTAAAATATCTCAGGGAGCTAAGCCGGGACATGGAGGGGTTCTGCCTGCTTCCAAAAATAATGAGGAAATTGCACAAATAAGAGGTGTAAAGCCCCATACTGCAGTGCTATCTCCTCCGGGGCACAGTGCATTTAATGATGCTGAAGGCCTTTTAAGATTTGTTCAGCAAATGCGTGAATTATCTAATGGTAAGCCAATAGGATTTAAACTTTGTATTGGAAGTAAATCAGAATTTACTAAGATCTGTGAGAAAATGGTGGAAACCGGTATCAAACCAGATTTTATAACGGTAGATGGAGCAGAAGGAGGTACAGGAGCAGCTCCTATAGATTTCTCGAATTATGTAGGTATGCCGTGGGAAAAAGGCTTAATTTTTACAGTGGATACGCTGAGAGGGTTTAATTTGAAAAAAGATATTAAAGTTATTACCGCAACAAAGATCTTTACAGCTTTCGATATTTTTAAGGCGCTAAGTTTAGGTGCAGATATATGTAATTCTGCACGAGGAATGATGTTGGCGCTAGGTTGTATACAAGCACTTAGATGTGATAGTAATAAGTGTCCGACCGGCGTAGCTACGAATGATCCAACTTTAATGCGCGGTTTAGTGGTTGAGGATAAATGGAAAAGAGTTAAAAATTACCATGAGCAGACATTAGAAGATTTTAGAGATCTCCTTGCAGGTGCAGGTTGTGATACTTTAGAAAAATTAAATAGAGCGCTTATCTTTAAGAATATAAATCATGAAAATAAATCTTATAAAAGTATTCACCCAAGTGTAGAAATAGGTTCATTTATAAATAATTTAGCTTTGGCGGAGAGATAAATAAGGAAAACGTAGATTCTAATATCATTGGCATAAAAATACCTCTTAACGACTATTTAGATTAACAAAGGAATCTTCTCTAGAAATATTGATTTTAACTTCATTTAATTGAGCTCTAAGAACATCTTCTATAGTCGCTAGGAATATATCATTTGCCAAACTTAATTCATAGGTTTTTGCCATTCGTTTTATTGCTGATAAGCTGTCTTTTAAAATAGATTTGTCATTTCGATCACGAAAATTAGAAAAAAGATCTTTCCAAATTTGTTGAAATGTTTTTGGTAAAGTATCTCTTTCAACTGAATGTTCTTTTAGTAATCTTATCTCTTTAACTAATTCTGTAGCAAAGTGATTATGTCATATAGCGAGATTTTTAAATAAACTTTTTAATTTTTCATTCTTACTATCTGAAATTGTCTCTTTATTATTTTTTCAATGGAATATTGTTTAGCTAAAAATTCTTGAAAGTTACTTATAAGTTTAATGTGAATCTTCACTTTAGCGTCTTCCATAGTAGTTTTCATAACAGCACCTTTTAATCATTCCAATAAAAGTATTGCTACAAGAATTATCAATTACTGATAAATATGAAGCTTTATGTTATTTATAGTTTTTCCTTGATTCTCCACCTTTCGAATAATTACTTTTTGTAGTTTTAAGTTATAAATAAATAGAAATGAAAAAGATCTTGATTGCCTTAGATTATAATCCTGTTGCAGAACAAGTAGCAAAGGCAGGTTATAAATTAGCAAAGACTATGAATGCAGAAGTTTGTTTGCTTCACACACTTGCAGAAATAAGTTATTATGGAATTCAATATCCAAGTTTCTTGGGTTATGAAGGATATAATTCGATGAATGCAGATCTAAATTTGATCTCAGACCTAAAGAAAATTGCAGAAGATTTTCTACAGAAAGCTGCAGAACATTTAAATGACTCAACTATCACCACTCATTTGGCGGAAGGTGAAACTTCTAGTGGAATCTTAAATTATGCCGAAGAATGGGAAGCAGATCTAATTGTAATGGGTACTCATAGTCATTCTGTTTTAGAAAAATTGCTAATGGGCACAGTGGCATCAAAGGTTTTGGAAAGAACAGTAATACCAGTTCTTATGATACCTATAATAAAAGATTAAGCATTGATAATTTTAATAGTTACGTCTATAATAAAGAAATCCTGCAGTCCGAGGGAACTACAGGATTTCAAACTAACTAACAATTAATCTCTTAGTTAAAACGATCTGCAAGATCTTCTAAAGATCTAACTTCAGATAGCGTAGATCTAATTTCAACCAAGTGTCTATCTAATAATTCTGTAGTTTGTACAGGAAAATTGTTATTTTTTAATTTGTCTTCGTATTCTTCAACACTTGCTTTTTCACCTCTAATACACTCTTCCAAAACAGCTTCATCATCTTGTCCTGTAAAAGCAGTTTTAATATCTATCCATGCACGGTGTAAACTTCCAGTTGCACTTCCATTTTCTTTAGGTTCTTCATTAAGATCACGAATTTGTTTATCTAATTCTGTAGCAAATCTATTTCTTTGAACCGCTTGCATCTTTAAGAATTCTTTTAATCCATGGCTATCCGCATCCTCTAGGGCTTTCTTAAATCCTCTTTCTGCATCATAATTCTTCTCTAATAATTCTTGAAGGTTGTTCACTAAATTTTTGTGACTTTCTTCTCTCGATTTTTCTCTTGTAGTTTCCATAAAATAATTTTGTGGTTATATATTTTTTAATTGATAAGTTAAAGATAGTCTATGGATGGAAGATTGGTTCATAATTGTATCCAAATTGAGAAGCTTTTAATACTTTTTGTTAATTAATGTAAATAATTTAAAGGCTTCTTCCAATATACACCTGTAATGTGATTCAATAAGTTATATAAATTATAAGACTTAATCAACAACTTTGAACTTATATATATTAATTTTGATTTAGATAATTACTTTTACGCAAACTCCTCTAAAATGTTAGACCTGTAGAAATAGCAGGATTTCGGGGAGATTATTTTAAATGATGGTTTTACCGTTGATTTAAATGCTAGTAAAAATAGAATAATGAACAGCTAATCTATGTTGAAATTATAGGTTGGTTGTTACAATTTAAAGATTGAAGTTAAAAAATGAGAAGTAATGATCCGTATGCTGCATTAAAATATAAGGAGTTTAATATATTTTTAGCAGTAAGATTCGCTATGGTTTTTGCTTGGTCTATGCAATTTGTAGTTATAGAATGGGAAGTTTATAGTATTACCAAAAACCCTTTATCTCTTGGTATTATAGGATTGATGGAGGTAATTCCTGCAGTTTCACTCGCGCTTTTTGCAGGGCATATAGTAGATCAAAAAGAGAAAAAAGGATTATTGGTTAAATGTATCTTGGGCTTTTCGGTGGTAAGCTTTGGCTTATTTTTGCTTACTTGGCCCCAAATGGTACAAGATATTTCTACAAAGGTCATTCTATATAGTATATATTTTTTAGTGTTTCTTGGAGGAATTGTAAGAGCTTTCCTTGGTCCAACTATATTTTCTTTATTCTCGCTAATTATTCCAAAAAAGATATACCCAAATGCTGCAACATGGAGTAGTTCTGTCTGGCAAATGGGAGCAGTGTTAGGACCTGCACTAGCCGGATTCACTATAAACTGGATGGGAGTACATTGGTCTATGTGCTTGATCTTTGGTTTTTCTTTAATGGCTCTTATCTTTTTATCTCAAATTCCTAGAAAACCTATACTCAATCCTAAAATAGGTGAGCCGGTGTTACAAAGTTTAAAAGAAGGGATAAAGTTCGTATTTAATACCAAGATCATTTTAGGAGCAATCTCTTTGGATATGATAGCGGTTCTGTTTGGCGGTGCGGTTGCTTTATTACCAATCTATGCGCAGGATATACTAAAGGTTGGACCAGAAGGGTTTGGTATCTTAAGAGCTGCTCCAGCGGTAGGAGCCTTAATAACTATGTTTACATCTGCCTATTTTCCTTTAAATAAAAATGCAGGAATGAAATTACTGGCAGCAATATTTGGATTTGGGCTCTGCATTATAGTATTTGGTTTATCTACCTGGTTTTGGTTGTCTGTAATAGCACTTTTCTTAAGTGGAGTAACAGATGGTATTTCTATGATCATAAGACAAACCATCCTACAACTTAAAACACCAGATCACATGAGAGGTAGAGTAGCCTCTGTAAATTCAATGTTTGTAGGATCTTCCAATGAACTTGGCGCTTTTGAAAGTGGATTAACCGCTAAATGGATGGGTACAGTTACTGCTGTTGTATTTGGTGGAACTATGACATTATTAACAGTGGTAACCACCGGAATAGCATTACCATCTTTTAGAAAATTAGATCTTAGAAAAGATATAAAAGAACACGAGGATAATAATTAATTTAAAATTTAGACTATGAAAATAGGGTTTATAGGTTTAGGAATAATGGGAAGCGCTATGGCGTCTAATCTATTAAAGTCTGATCATCAATTGTATGTTTACAATCGTACTAAAGATAAAGCAGATACACTAATAGAGAAAGGAGCTATCTGGAAAGATTCTCCGGCAGAATTGGCTAAAGATATTGATGTTTTATTTACAATGCTAGAAGATCCAAATGCGGTTGAAAATCTTGCAATAGGAACAGATGGGTTTGTGAATGAAATGAAAGTAGGAAGCATCTGGATTGATTCTAGTACCGTAAACCCAAGTTTCACCAAGAAAATGGCGGGAATAGCTCTTAAAAATAATATTAGATTTTTAGATGCTCCCGTTTCCGGTTCTAAAGTTCCTGCAGAAAAAGGAGAATTACTCTTTCTAGTGGGAGGGAAGGCTGCAGATATGGAAGAAATTAACCCCCTTTTTGATCTTATGGGGCAAAAGGCAGTTCATATGGGAGATCATGGTAAAGGTTCTGCGATGAAGATCATGATAAATCAATTACTAGGGCAAAGTATGCTTGCATTTTCGGAAAGTGTTTCGTTAGGTATGGCTTTGGGACTGGATAAGAAAATGGCAATGGACGTACTTCTGAATACTCCCGTAACTGCTCCTATATTAAATGTTTTTAGATATAGATTAGATGAAGAGAATTACGAGCCTAACTTCCCGTTGAAGCATCTTCAAAAAGATCTTCACCTCTTTACAGAAACTGCATTTGAATTAAATCAGGCTGTACCTCTTACTAATGCAGCAAAAGAAGTTTATGCACAAGCAAAACAAAAAGGGCAGGGGGACTTAGATTTTTCTTCAATATTCAAATTTATAAATGAGTAATTGAGTAGAAATCAATTGGAACATCTAATTAAGGCTTAGCAATAAAGTTAAGCCTTATTTTAGTATAATTAATTTGAATATTTCCAGGCTAGAATTCGGCTTTTCTTCTGACCTTGATTCATGGGAATTACCTTAAATTCTGCTTTTAACTTAGTGAGTTGCTTCTTAAGTTTCACCAAATTTTCCTTTTTTGAAACTAAACAAGTAAACCAACCTACTTGTTCTTTAAAACTGATACTTTCTTTGATCATTCTTTTAATGAAAAGTGCCTCACCACCATTACACCAAAGTTCGTTAGACTTACCACCAAAATTCAATCGTATATCTTCAGATAATTCCAGATTTTTCAACTTCTTCAAATTGCTGCTTTCTGCTTCTTCTCTTGAAGCATGAAAAGGTGGATTACACATTGTAAAGTCAAAATACTCATTTGGTTTGATGATATCTTTAAAGATGTTTGAGGCGTCTCCCTGATGTCTAATTTCTATTTTATCGGAAAGCGCAGGATTTAGGCGAACATTTGCCTTAGCTGCTTCAACTGATGCAAGATTAATATCAGACCCAAACATTTTCCAATTATAGATCTGGGCTCCTAGAATAGGGTAGATACAATTAGCACCAACACCAATATCCAAACCTTTAATTTTAGATTTACCTGATGTTTCATCCTCAATTAGGTCATTTAAAAAATGAATATAATCTGCTCTACCAGGAATTGGAGGACAAAGATAATTTGCAGGAACTTTCCAATCTGAAATTTGATAATCTGCTTTTAGAATGGCTTTATTTAAATGAAAGACCGCGTCTGGATTAGCAAAATCAATGGTTTCCTTCTCATGTTCATTGATCTTTATATACTTATTTAAAGCAGAATGAGATTTAGCAAGCTCTCTAAGGTCGTAACCTTTTATGTGTATGTTCTTTGGATGCAAATTGTAAATATTAGGAATGGACCTCAAAGATACGATGAATAATCACGCTAATAGTTTAGTTATGGTGTAAACAATAAAACCTTTTGGAAGGATTACAAGTTATTTTAACTAAACTTTTTAAAATTTTATATATTCTTAAAACATTTTATGACTTTCTTATTCAAAAAATTAAATTCTAAGACTTATATTTGCAGTAGTTTAAGCATCATGATATCCGGCAGCTAAGATACCGGAGAAATCTTTCGAAAATTTTTTAATTTACCACTAAAAAATTTTCAATCTTTCCTAAAAATATCACGTTACTTAAATTGTATAATATCAGTATAACTAAAATAAACGAATGGCAAAATCGCAACAAACCTTTAATAAAATAGAAAAAGAGAAAAAACGTTTGAAGAAACGTGAGGAGAAGAATAAGAAAAAAGAAGAACGTAAAGCCGAAGGAAAAGGTAGTTCTTTTGAGATAGCTTATGTAGACGAGTATGGTAATTTAACAGATACTCCTCCAGATCCATCTAATAAAATACAGGTTGAGGCAGAAGATATAGTTTTGGGAGTTCCTAAAAAAGAAGAGGGTGATGAAGAAGATAAAAACGCACCTAAAGAAGGTAAAGTTTCTTTCTTTGATCATTCTAAAGGATTCGGTTTTATTCTGGATTCTATTAATCAAGAGAAGTACTTTGTACACGTAAGTGGTTTAATCGATGAAATCGAAGAAAATGACAAAGTAACTTATGAACTTGAAAGAGGAATGAAAGGAATGAATGCAGTTAGAGTGAAAAAGATCTAATTAATTCTGCTCAAAAAATAATTTTTATAAAAGCTTCAATTAAATTGAAGCTTTTTTTATGCTTTTAATTCATTTCAAAGTCGCTCATATTCGCTCATATTTCGATATAGCATCCTATTAAAACTTCCAATTTCAGCATTAGATTTTATACTTATATTCGCAGCCTGAAATTCATCAAAAAAAGTGCATAAAGAAATGGAAGGGAAAGCGAAACTAAGTCAGGAAGAAATAGATTCTTGTATTTCCATGTTAGAGCAGTTGGTAGATAATACCAATCAGGTTTTTGAGCTACCGGAAGAAAAGCGTATTGCTTTAATGAAAGCTGCGGGACAACTTACCAGACCTCAAAAAGACGAATTTACAAGACGTAGAAAAGACGCCAAAAAAGCTGCTAAGCGCAAGATGATAGAGCGTGATAAGCATGCACGTAAAGAAACCGGAATTAGAAGTGCCAGAGAAGCAACTATTTTCATAGCGCCTAAATTATTAGAACTTCCAGAAGAAAAAGAATTAGAACTTGAGTCTCCAAGAAACTGTTATGTGTGTAAAAAAACATACACAAAACTTCATCATTTCTATGATACGATGTGTCAGGAATGTGGTGATTTTAATTATGCAAAGAGATTTCAAACCGCAGATCTTACAGGGCAGGTTGCAGTAATTACAGGTTCTAGGCTTAAGATTGGTTACCATATTACTTTAATGCTTTTAAGAGCTGGAGCAACGGTAGTGGCAACTACAAGATTCCCTGCAGATTCTGCACTGCGTTTTTCTAAAGAGGATGACTTTCAAGATTGGGGAGACCGTTTAAAAATTCATGGACTAGATCTAAGACATATACCAAGTGTAGAGATCTTCTGTAATTATATAGAGCAGAAGTATGACAGGCTGGACATTCTCATTAACAATGCTGCACAAACAGTAAGAAGACCAGCCGGATTTTATCAGCATTTAATGGCGAAGGAAGAAACACCTATAGATTCTTTACCTCAGTTTGCTCAAAACTTACTTCAAGATCATAAAGCTTGTTTAGGCGAATTAAGATCGCTTACAGATGGAGCTTCAGATACTCAAAATAATGTACTTCCAGTTACGTGGCATGGTCCGGAACCTGGAATTGGTATAAGAGCTTCAGCTAAATTATCTCAAATTCCTTATACTTTTGATAATTCATTATCTGCAAAAGAAGTGTTCCCGGAAGGTGAGTTAGATGCAGATCTACAACAGGTTGATCTTAGAAAGACCAATAGCTGGAGATTGAAGTTAGGGCAGATAGAAACCACCGAAATGGTAGAAGTGCAGTTAGTGAATTCTGTTGCGCCATTTGTTCTGTGTAACCGTCTTTCAGAATTGATGAAGAAAGAAAATACGGGTATGAAGCATATTATAAATGTTTCTGCCATGGAAGGAAAATTCCAACGCTTTAAAAAAGAAGATCGTCATCCACATACCAATATGGCGAAGGCTGCTTTGAATATGCTTACGCATACTTCTGCCGGAACTTTGGCTAAAGATGGAATTTTTATGAATGCCGTAGATACTGGTTGGGTTACAGATGAAGATCCTGCTGAATTATCTAAAAAGAAAGTGGAAGTTCATGATTTTCAACCTCCTTTAGATATTGTAGATGGTGCAGCTCGTGTTATGGATCCACTTATAGACGGAATTAATTCTGGTAAACATTGGAGTGGAAAATTCTTAAAAGATTATATGCCAATAGATTGGTAGATTTTTAAGAATTTAGCTTTAAGCGAAGATTTCAGTTTTTTTTAAACGTATTTTTGCCAAATGTCAAATTCTATTAAAAACAATCAGGAGATCCTGGATAAGTTAGGTATTGAAAAACTCAATCCTATGCAGGAAGAAGCGCATCAAATTATTGCCGAAAACAATAATGTAGTATTACTTTCTCCAACCGGAACAGGAAAAACGCTCGCTTTTTTACTTCCTACTCTTAACCAACTTGATCTCGATCTACATGAAGTTCAGGCGTTAATATTGGTTCCATCTAGAGAACTTGCTATTCAAATAGAACAGGTTGTTCGCGAAATGGGAGCAGGTTTTAAAGCCAATGCTATTTATGGTGGCAGACCCATGTCTAAAGACAAGATTGAATTAAGTCATCCCCCGGCTATCTTAATTGGTACACCTGGTAGAATTGCAGATCACTTAAGAAAAGGAACTTTTTCTATAGATTTTCTTGAAACTCTAATTCTGGATGAATTTGATAAATCGCTGGAAGTAGGATTTGAAGATGAAATGACGGAGATCTTAGAAGCACTTCCCAATATTAAAAAACGAGTGCTGACTTCTGCAACACAAGAGATAAAGATTCCAAAATTTGCGGGTCTTAAAAATGAAGTTTATATAGATTATTTAGATCAAGGAGTTTCAAAATTAGAGATCAAAACGGTGATCTCTCCAGAAAAAGATAAACTGAATACGTTAGTAGATCTATTGAACCATATAGGAGATCAACCCGGGATCATCTTCTGTAATTTTAAAGACACCATACAGCGAGTAAGTGATCATTTGAATGTTAAGAATATTACACACGGGTGTTTTTATGGTGGATTAGATCAAAAAGACCGCGAACGTGCGCTTATAAAATTTAGAAACGGAACTCATAAGCTTATTATCGCTACAGATCTTGCAGCTCGTGGAATTGATATTCCAGAGATGAAGTTCATCATTCATTATCAGCTTCCGCTAAAAAGTCAGGAATTCACCCATAGAAACGGTAGAACAGCAAGAGTAGATAATAATGGAACTGCGTATGTTCTTAAATGGGTAAAAGAGGATTTACCAGAATTTATTCACCCAAATACAAAGACCGAAGAATTGACAAAAAATCATTCTTCTGAAAGCAATAGTTGGAAAACCATATTTATTTCAGGAGGAAGAAAGGATAAGATCTCTAAAGGAGATATTGCCGGACTCTTTCTAAAACAAGGAAATCTTGAGAAAGAGCAACTTGGTGCTATAGAGCTAAAGCAAGATTGTGCATTTGTTTCTGTTCCTTCAGATCTGGCTGGTCAATTAATTGCCAAATTGAATAACAGCAAACTAAAAAAGAAGAAAGTTAGATTAAATATTATTTAAGAGTTATGAATAATGAGCAGGCAAATAATCCGCTTCATGGGAAGAAATTGGCCGATATTTTAGAATTTCTGCAAGAAGTATATGGTTGGGAAGAGTTGGGAAGTCGCATTAATATTAGATGTTTTACGCACGATCCGTCTGTAAAATCTAGCCTTAAATTTCTTAGAAAAACTCCATGGGCTCGAGAAAAAGTAGAGCAGTTGTATTTAAAATCTATATAATTAAACAGGCCAGAATAACATTACTTCTGGCTTTTTAGATTTTTAAACTCATTCAGAAATTATTTTAAGTAATAAATTTAAGCTCTTTCCAAATTGAATATTGAAATTGACTTCTGTATCTTTATTACTCCATGGAGCTGATAAAAAAATATTCACATACACATCCTGAAAACGAGGCACTTTCATTCAATATTAAAAGAATGGAAGATGTTTATGAAATTACTCAAGGAAGACCAGATGAAGCGCATCGGCACGATTATTATATTATTTTACTTGTAAAGCAGGCTTCCGGAAAACATATTATAGATTTCAATGAATTTGAACTTTCAAAGAATCAGATGTATTTTCTAAGTCCGGGGCAGGTACATCAAATCATAGAAAATGAAAAGTCGTATGGACATATACTTACCTTTTCATCGCAATTTCTAATTGAAAACGGAATAGAAAAATGTTTTATAGATGATCTCTATATTTTTAATGATTATGGAATGAATCCTTCATTACAGCTTACAGATATAGAATTTGAAAAGTTCAGTTTAATTGCCCAGGAGGTCTATGAGTTTGAAGCTACCAATAGAAAATTTAAATATCAGGCCATTGGTGCATTGCTTAAGCTATTGCTGATTCAAAGTAATAATGTCTGTTCTCTTTCTGAAGACAGTAACACCCAAAATACGCAAGCTTCAGTTTCGCTCCTAAGAAATTTCAAAGAATTACTGGAAACAAATTTTGAAAGTTGGCATATGGTTTCGCAATATGCCGAAGAATTGCATATCACTCCAGACTATTTAAATGCATCTTTAAAATCGCTTACAGGTACCGGTGCCAAAGAACATATTCAGAACAGGATCTTGATCGCGGCAAAAAGACTTCTTAAGTTTTCAGATCTTAATACCAAAGAGATCTCTTACCAGCTAGGATTTTCTGAGCCTGCCAACTTTAGTATTTTCTTTAAAAAGCACACCGGAATAAGTCCTTCAAAATTTGAAATTTAAAGCATATCTCGGATTTTCATAAGCCTTGCTGGTATTTTAATATTTCTCCCTAGCTCATATCTATCTAAATTTGATCTATCAATAAAAGCGACGTTCTATACTCGGTTTTAGTAATCAAATAATTCAGAATAGATATGAAATCAATATTGCACAAAGCAGAGACAAGAGGCCATGCAAACCATGGTTGGTTAAATAGTTATCACAGTTTTAGTTTCGCAAATTATCATAATCCAGAACGAATGAATTTTGGAGTATTAAGAGTTTTAAATGATGATACAGTGAGCGGTGGAAAAGGTTTTGGAACACATCCTCATGATAACATGGAAATTATCTCGATTCCGTTAGAAGGAGACTTAGAACATCAAGATAATATGGGAAACCAAACGGTTATAAAACAAGGAGATGTTCAAATTTTAAGTGCCGGAACCGGTATCATGCATTCTGAGCATAACAAGAATAAAGACGAGCAAGTTAAATTTTTACAGATCTGGATTTTTCCAAATAAGAAAAATCTGGCTCCAAGATACGATCAGGTTTCTGTAAGAGATCTTCAGAAGAAAAATGAATTATATCAAGTGCTTTCTCCAAATGCTGATGATGCTGGAGTATGGGTAAATCAAGATGCTTGGTTCTACATGGGAGATCTCGATGAAGGCATATCTCAAGATTATAAGATACATAAGGAAGGAAATGGAGTTTATGTTTTTGTGCTGAAAGGTGATGTGCGTATCAATGATCAAAAGCTAAATAAAAGAGATGGCTTTGGGATTTGGGAAATAAACGAATTTAATGTTACTGCCAATAGTAATGCCAAGGTGTTACTAATGGAAGTTCCAATGCAACTGAATTAATATAATAAGTCTAATAATTAAAAATAACAAACATGGAAAACACAAAGAATACTTGGAAAATTGATGAGTCACACTCTAATGTAACTTTCAAAGTAAAACATATGATGATCTCTACGGTTTCAGGAGAATTTGAAAAATTTGAAGGAAGTCTAGAAGCTGCCAAAGAGAATTTTGAAGATGCTCAATTCGAATTTTCTTTAGAGGTAGCATCAATTACCACTAAGAATAAAGATAGAGATACGCATTTAAAATCGGACGATTTCTTTAATGCTGAAAAATTTCCGAAGTTAAAATTTAAATCAACTTCTTTTGATGGAGATACTTTAAAAGGAGATTTAACTATTAGAGACGTAACCAAACCCGTTAGTTTAGAAGTAGAATATAATGGAACGGCTGTAGATCCATACGGACAAACGAAAGCCGGATTTGAGTTTAAAGGAGAGATCAATAGAAAAGATTTTAACCTTACTTGGAACGGAGTTACAGAAGCCGGAAATATTGTAGTTTCAGATAAGGTAAGAATGATTGTTGACGCACAATTTATAAAGCAATAATATTTTATTAGAAGTAATAGCTAAAAAGTCTGCTTACACGTAAAAGTGTAGGGCAGACTTTTTAGTTTATAATGCTTATAATAATGTTTATGGGTTGCAAATTCTTTATGCAGTGTTATGAAACAGATAAATTTTACTCGCTAGTAATTTGATAGCTTGTTTATACAGAAAAAAGGCGTAGTTTCGCGCCTCATTAAAAATGAGGCATTTATGAAGCGTGTAAACGAATACAAGAAATTATTTAATGTTGAGAAAGATATAGATCTTAAGCAATTAAAGACTTCTTATAGAAATTTAGTTAAAGAATGGCATCCGGATAAATTTCAGGAAAGTGATGAAAAGCACGCCGAAGCCGAGATTAAAAGTAAGCAGATTATAGATGGATACCACTTTTTAGTAAGTATTGCTCCAGAAACTATTGCAGCTAACTTAGATGAATATAATAAAACTATTAGCGAATCTGGAATTTCAGATTTTCAGCATAAAGGGAATGTTTTAGAAATTAGTTTTATGGACGGAACTACTTACGAGTATTTTGGTGTTAATAAAGCTTTATTTGTAAAATTGATCAATTCTGATCGTCAATTTAGATTTGCCAAAAGAAATATTTTCAACTCTTTTCTTTATAGAAAATCTAAGAAAGATCTTGAAATGCAAACTGCTTAAAACCCTGCGTTTTAATACTACAAATTCCAAAAGTCTTATAGATTTTTGGAATTTTCTGTTTTTAGGATTGTCCTTTACCAATTAACTCATTTTAGAATTCTAAATAGTAGTAGGGTAGTGGAAGGTTTTAAAATATTAACGACTGCCTACATTAAATCGTTCAAAATTAAAATTGGAAGTTTTCTAGCAGGAAAGAACTGCATAATTAAAAATAGTAAAATTGAATATTTAGATGAATAAAAAAGCCATCTACGCTATAATTATATGTGCAATCTTAGCGGGTGCCAATGGATTGCTTATAAAATATATGAGCAGCATGACTACCGGCTCTATCGCATGGTTTAGAACAGCTATTCCTATTCTTATATTAATTCCGTTTTTATATAAAGATGGAGAATTGCATTTTAAAGGCAACAATAAGAAGATGTTATTAGCTTCATTTATAAATGCTATTAGAATGTATCTTTATTTGTTGGCCTATATGTACACCTCTATTGGAAATACGGTAGTGCTTTTCTATACCTACCCAATCTTTGTGACAGCGATAGAAATAATTTTCTTTAAGCAAAAGATTAAGAGACAACAAGTTTTATTATTATTCTTAGCATTTGTAGGTATTGTAATAACGTATATAGGAAAACCATTCAGTTTTTACTCTAGAGATTTTATTGGAATGCTAGCAGCCATAGGAGCTTCCATTGGTTATGCTACAACTGTTGTGCTATTTAAAGCTGAAAATCATAGGTATAGTAAGAACCAAATGGTGTTCTTTCAGAATATAATTGGTGCCATTGTTTTTGTACCTTTTTTGATGAGTTTACCGGAAGCTGATTTATCTCATATTGGTATGGGTGTATTTTATGGATTTCTTATTGGGATTGTAGTTTTCAAACTTTTCTTCTACGGTCTAAGTCATTTAACTGCCTCTACAGCTACAACACTAATGTATCTTGAAGTGGTAAGTGCTATCTTACTGGGCTATTTAGTGCTGGGCGAGCCATTAACTTGGAATATTCTCTTTGGAGGTAGTTTAATTATTACAAGCAGTTATTTGATATCTAGGATGAATAAAAAAGCAACTTTAAAAGAAGTGGAAAGCGTAACAGAATAACAAAAAAGATCCCTGAAACTTTTGGTCTCAGGGATCTTTTTTGTTCTAAAGAATGTTCTAATCATTCTTATAATTACTATTACCAAATTCTTTTCTATCATAAAATGCTCTATCGTTCTCGTATAGATTTTTATCATATAAAAGATCATCGTTGGTATCATCAAGATCAATATCTTCATTAGCGCTGCTACGCTCTCTATAATTATCGTATCGAACTCTTTCAGCCTCTAAACGTTCTCTTTCTTCTTTAAGTTTCAAACGCTCTTCTCTCAATTTCTTTCTTTCATCTTCCAAAGCTCTTCTTTCTGCAGACCAATCATCCTGATTCTTATCAATCTTTCGATCATGGGTTTCACTTTTATGATCATTAACACTAATATCTCGATCAGATCTATAAGGTGATTCTCTTTCCTGAATGATCTTAGTATCATCTACAAACTGCGGATTTGTTCTTCTATCAGAATGTTCTCTATTATAAGATCCTAGAACTACCTTTTCATAATCTCTATCAATCAAAGTTCCTCTATTCACACGTTTGGTTTCTGAAAAAGTTTGATGATCGATACTCTCTGTATAAACAAATTTTTGATCATCATCTATACTTACCATCCCAATTGGAATGATGATATGGTTTTCTCCATCTTTATTCACAAATTCACGAATCTCGATATTTGCAGGTCTTCCGTATGGATCGTGATTTGCTTCAATAATAGATCTATCAACTTCTACATCTAAGTAAACTACTTTTTCTAGCTCTTTATTCACCAAAAGATTGTCTACTTTACCAATTACTCTGTTGTTAAGGTCTTTCACCGGCCATCCGGTAACATCAGAATAATGACTATCTACTTTATAATCTGATAACTCTTCCAGATAATACAAATGTTTATTTTCTTTTTCCATAATTCTCAAATTATAAATTATTGCATTTTATTTAGTGTGGTTACAACGTCTCTAATAAACGTATCTATTCTCGCTTTTTGATCTTCAAAAGTTTTAGAAGCATCAACCATTTGTAATGAATTTTGTGCACTTGTAACTTCATTAGTTAATTGAGGATATTTTTCTTTTTGCAAAGTTTGCATCGCCGCAATTATTTGATCTCCGCTAGACTTCATCGTATTCATCCAAGAACTTTCTGAAGTAGAAGAAGTGGTTTTAACCAACTTTTCTCTTTGAGCCTTTAAATCATTATTGACAGTTACTTTGGTCTGTAAAGATTTTGTTCTTACCGCATCAATAAGATCAATCATAGATTTATTAGCATCTGCGATGGTGGTGGTAACTGGTTGTGAAGATAATTGGTTAGATCCAGAAGTGTTGTAAGTAGAATCTGTTTCAGAATAAGCATCTGAATTTGTATTGTCTTCGGAATTATAAGATTCGTCATCAATTTGCTCTGTATTCAAATCATCAACCTCGTCTGCATCATCTATGTCTGCCGTATCTAGATAAATGAAGAAATACCAAAGGGCTGCAAGAATTATAAGCACTAGTAATATCCATGGCCATATTGGGCTCTTTTTTCTAATTTTAATCTCTGCCATACTTTTAATTTTTAGTGAATTGGTTAGTTGTTTATCGCAGTTCTAATGTAGTAAGAACACGCATACGGAGGAATTAAGGATACCGTAAAGTATTGTTAATTAAGTATTAAGAAAAAAATTTAGAATTCTTTGGCTGCTGGTACTCAGATCTTTGTCTTAAAAATAAAAAGCCTGTAACAATTAAGTTACAGGCTTTTTAAAATGATGTGATGCAAATCTTAATTCTTTAGCATCTCAAATAATTTCTCAGCAACTAATCCTGAAGATGCAGGGTTTTGACCAGTAATTAAATTTCCATCTACTATAGCATATTCTTCCCAATCTCCTAATTTAGAATATATTCCTCCATTGTCTTTCAACATGTCTTCTACTAGGAAAGGAACAACATTAGTAAGTTGTACGGCTTCTTCTTCAGTATTCGTGAATCCGGTTACTTTTTTTCCTTTAACTAAGGGTTCTCCATTTTCACCTTTTACATTTTTCAATGCAGCCGGAGCATGACATACAAATCCTATAGGTTTTTTCTTAGCGTTAAAGGTTTCAATTAATTTAATTGAAGTTTTATCCTTAGATAGATCCCAAAGCGGACCGTGTCCACCAGGATAGAAAACAGCATCAAAATCGCTTGCATCTATGTCTGCAAGAACTTTTGTAGTATTAATTACCTGTTGCGCATCTTTATCATTGTGAAAACGCTTTGTATCCTCAGTTTGAGCATCTTCACTATCACTACTAGGATCTATAGGAGCTTTACCTCCTTTTGGCGTTGCAACAGTAATTTCTACACCTTTATCTAATAATGTATAATATGGATTTGCAAATTCTTCAATCCAAAATCCTGTTTTTTTCCCTGTGTCTCCCAATTTATCATGAGAGGTCAATACAAATAATACTTTCATATCTTTTTCTTTTTTGTGATTAATATTCTCTTTCTTCTCTTGTGCTGCGATACTTCCAAAGCTTATCGCAAATAATAAAATATGTATTTTCTTCATTTAATCTCAATAGTTAAATTATACTTTGACAACCATTTTTCCTTTATTCTTACCAGAGAAAAGGTCTAAAAAGGCTTGTGGTATATTATCAAAACTTTCTACAATAGTTTCAGAATAATTTAATTTATCTTCACTTAGCCATGTGCCTAGATGTTGCATAGCCTCCTGAAATTTATCTTCATAATTAGAGACAATAAAACCTTGCATTAAGGCACTGTTCTTAATTAAAAATGGTTGTACACTCACACCTTTTGGAACTGAAGTTTCATTATAGACAGAGATTGCACCACAAATAATCATTCTGGCGAATCTATTGATATTGAAAAGAATAGCATCTGAAATTTCTCCTCCTACATTATCAAAATAAATATCTACTCCATTTGGACAGGCTTCCTTAATGGCGTCTTTCATATTTTCTGTGGTATTGTAGTTAATACCTGCATCAAAACCAAATTCAGATTTAAGCATTTCTACTTTCTCATCGGTTCCTGCAATTCCTACTACTCTCAATCCCATGATCTTTCCTATCTGACCAACTACACTACCTACAGCACCAGCTGCTCCAGATACTACTAAAGTTTCACCTTCTTTAGGTTTTCCAATTTGTGTTAAACCTAAATATGCTGTTAATCCAGTCATCCCTAAGATTCCTAAATATGCAGACAGCGGTGCTTTTTCTGAATCTACTTTTATAAGTTCTTTTCCATCATTTACCTGATTCTTCTTCCAGTCTAATCTTCCTGAAACAAAATCTCCTTTACTAAACTTTTCATTTTTTGATTCTAGTACTTCTGCAATTACTCCTGAGGAAATAGGTTTATGTAATTCGAATGGTGGAACATAAGATTTGGCATCGCTCATTCTTCCTCTTAAATAAGGATCTACAGAAACATATTTTGTTGCTAACAACATCTCGCCGTCCTTAATCTCGGCTACATTTTCCTCTGTAAATTTAAAATCTGAAAGTTTTGGTGTTCCTTCGGGTCTTTTGTCTAATAATATTGTATTACTCATAACTATTAAATTTTCTATTATAATTTGATACTGTCCCAAGCTGCAGTATAAGCATCTTCTAAACTTTTGCTATCCATTTTCAGAATATCTCGTTGTTGCATATTCATTAAAAATGCTACAGGATATACGGTATATGCGTAAAGAAGATATGCAGATAGGGGTTTTATTTTCTTTTCATCAATTCCACGTTGCCAAAGATCTAATAGGGGTTGTAGATGTTTCAATCCCTCTTGCCTACTATCTTCGTCCACCATTGGAGTATTGTCACATTGAGATAGAAAAAAAGCTTCATCTACATCACTCAATTTAAAATTGGCTATGTTATTCCAGATAACTTTAAAACCTACTTCAACATCCATGGTAGGAGCATAGTCTTTAAAAGCATATTCTGTAAATGCAGTTTTCACCTGAATATATACCTTATTAATAAGGTCTTGTTTATTTTCGAAATATAAGTAAATAGTAGCGGGAGATACATTGGCCATTTTTGCTATCTTGGACATTGGCGTGGCATGAAAACCATTATTGTTCACCAAATTAATAGTAGCTTTAACTAATGCTTCTCTTTTTAACTGACTTTTGTTTACTGTGGACATATTTTTTTAATCTGACACAAAGATAAGGTTTAAAGAATGAACGTTCATTTTTAGATTGGTGTTTATGATTTATTTAACCTGATCCGTTAAAGGAATTAGCAAGTTTCTATTAATTTACTCAATTGAAATCTAGGAACTAAATAAATACTATTACAATGTCAATACAAAAGGTGGCGCTTGGTGGAGGTTGCCATTGGTGTACAGAAGCAGTATTTCAGCAACTAAGAGGAGTAGGGCAAGTGTGCCAAGGTTACGTTAGGTCTACGGGTGAAAATTCTAATTTTTCTGAGGCGATAATCGTTCATTATGATGCTGAAATCATTTCGCTCTCAAAGCTTATAGAAATTCATTTATATACTCATAAAAGTACTTCCAATCATAGCTTCAGAGTAAAGTATAGATCTGCAGTTTATTATTATACTCAAAGTCAAAAAGTAGAAGTAGATAAAATTCTACTCTATCATCAAAAAAAATTCAATAAAAATATAATTACAAGAGCTTTGCCTCTCCATCAATTTAAAGAATCTAGAGAAGAGATACAGGATTACTACAATAAAGATCCTAATAAGCCTTTTTGTAGAACTTATATAGCTCCAAAGCTTCAAATTTTATTATCACAGTTTACGGATAATCTAGATCTATAATGCTACTTATTGTGTAATATTGCGGGCTAAAAAATAGTTACTTAATGCCTAGATCTTCTCAAACCTTATTAATAATTCTAGCTTTCTTTTCCATCTATGTTATTTGGGGATCTACCTACCTTTTAAATAAAATAGCGGTTACAGAGTTGCCTCCATTTATGTTGGCTTCATTTAGATTTATTACAGCTGGCTTATTAATTTTTCTTCTTTGTAAAATAATGAAGATCAACTTAAAGATCTCTAAAAAGCAGTTTTTAAATACGATCATAGCCGGTTTCTTATTTTTATCTTTTGGAAATGGAGTAGTGGTATGGGCACTTAGATATGTAGACAGCGGTTTTGCTGCTTTAGAGATATCTGCTCAACCTTTAATTGTTCTAATATTATTAAGGATCATAGATAATAAGAAAATTAAAGTTATGTCTATGATTGGAGTAGGACTAGGAATATTGGGAATGTATCTATTAGTAAATCAAAAGCAGGTATTATCTGGGGAAGATTCACTTTTGGGAATGGCTATGATCTTTGTTTGTCTGGTAAGCTGGGCTTATGGAAGCATCTTTGTTAGCAAAGCAGAATTACCTTTAAATTATTTTGTGAATACCGGCTACCAGATGATTACCGGTGGAATTATGTTAATGATAATGAGCTTATTATTTGGAGAACAGTGGTCTCTACCAAACACATGGAGTGGGGAAGTTCAACTTTCTATGATCTTATTAGTAATATTTGGAAGCATTGTAGCATTTACATCTTTCAATTATCTATTAAAGGTGGTATCCCCAGAAAAGGTAGCTACTTCTACTTATGTAAATCCAATAATAGCCATGAGCTTAGGCTGGTATTTTTTATATGAACAAATTACATCACAGTCTATACTTGCAGCGATGGTATTATTAACCGGTGTATATTTTATAAATACAAAGAAGAGATTGGTGCTATTTTCAAGATTTAGAGGTAGAACAACTAAACTAGATGCTACCAAATAGAAAAAATTGCACACTAAAATTTATATACAGCTTTGCAAAAATAGATTTGGTATGTTATTCTGCTAATACATCTTCATATTCCCGACAGGATACCTGTTGCAATAATTTATCTTAAAACATTTATAAATTCTATACAGATCAATTAAAATTACGCATTAAGTAAAATAATCTTAGTAGATTGTGATTAAATCTGTTTTTAATTAAAATCTTCTAATATGGACTATATTACTATCGCGGTTCAACTCATTGTGGGTTTAAGTATCCTAAATGTTTGGCTTATACAATATAATAAGAATACGCAATGGAGAGGTGGTGATGCAACAACCATAAAGGAAGAATTTGCTGCTTATGGTTTACCTGTTTGGAGTCTCTATGTTATAGGGTTCTTAAAGGTTACTTTGGCAATCGCTCTTATCTGCGGAATATGGTTTTCAGAACTTATTAAACCTGCTGCTATTGGATTAGCAGTGTTGCTAACAGGTTCTATATTAATGCATTTAAAGATCAACGATCCTCTTAAAAAATCTCTTCCAGCATTCTTATTTTTAGTGTTATGCCTGTTATTGATATTTGTGCTATAAATCGGTTAATTATTCATAATCATAACAATGGCAATATAAGCGTTAAGAAATGCAAATATTATTGATGGTGCAGATTGAATAAAATTATCTTTAATTTTTAGCCTTACTCCAAAACCAAAGAGCATCAGAATGGAAAGTCCTATGGCTCCTATAATTGCTAATGTTGGTAAATAAAGATATCCTAAACCTAAGGCTAACGCTCCTATTATTTGTAGAGTACCCACCAATTTTAATTTGTCACTTAGACCGTATCTAATAAATTCTGTCTTCATTTCTGCAGTTACAAAGCAACTAATTCCAAAGAATAAGAAAGATATAGTTGAAATTAGAACCAAAATTGTTGTCAGAGTCATATTTGTGATGATGTTAATTCAATATACTTAAAGTAAAGATTACAAATCTAATCATTACCATAACAATAGTTATTTAATATCTTAAAGCTACTTCCTCAAAGGTATTTTGGATCTTTTTTCACTTAGTAGATCATTCAGTCTAAGTTGTTCTTACTCTAACCAAAAACTAGATAAATCCATTATTTTTTTCCATTTTAGCTTTAGAATTGTTAATTTTCATTATGTTTCTTTAACAAATATTTAATATCACATAACAAACCGGAATTATAATCTCTTCGTATATAAATTACTACTAATCAATAAAATAAATAATATGAGATTATCAAACCGATTATTTTTAAAGCTAGGGATACTTCCGCTGGCATTTGTATTTGCAGTATCCTGCTCAGATGATGATGATGCCATGACAGCTATAGACACCTGCTCAGACGGTATCGTGAATGGAGATGAGACAGGGATAGATTGTGGAGGTACTATGTGTGCTCCATGTAATAATGGAACTCCATTAGGTAGAAGATCTGAACTTTATGTAACAAGCAACGCTACAGGAAACATTACAAAATATAGTGTGTCTGGTGATTCTCTAATAACCTTTTCAACTCCATCTTCAGCAGCAGAAGGAATCTATTACGATGCAGCATCAGATCTTTTGGTGCAAGCATCTCGATCTAATTTACAATTGGAAGCTTATTCAGATATTTCAACTTTTATGGCAGATGCCTCGTTGGCACCAGCTTACACTGGCGGTGCAGATCTAGAGAGTCCTAGAGAGCTTGCTGTAAATGGTTCCACCTATGTTGTTTCAGATAATGGCTCTAATAAGTTTTTTGTCTATTCAAAAAATGGAGATAGTTTCTCGCTAGTAAATACGGTAGAACTTAATTTTCCGGTTTGGGGAATAACTTTTAAAGGAAATGATCTTTATGCTGTTGTAGATACAACAAATGATCTTGCTGTTTTTTATGATTTTGTCAATTCTTCAGAAGATGGAATGATGTCTCCTTCAAAAAGAGTTTCTATTGAAGGGATAGTACGTACCCACGGAATTACTTATGATGGTACTGATGATGTTCTTGTAATGACAGATATTGGAGATGCAGCAAATACAGCAGATGATGGTGGTTTTCATATTATAGACAATTTCTCAGATAAGTTTGATGCTTTATCTGATGGAGAAATGATAACCTTAGGCATGCAAACACGTGTTGCAGGACCATCAACAAGACTAGGAAATCCTATTGATGTGGCTTATGATTCTCAAGATAACACGGTATATATTTCTGAAGTTGGAAATGGAACTGTTCTAGGATTTACATCTATTGGTAATGGGGGAGACCTTGCTCCAACTTATATGAAAGATCTTGCCGGAGCTTCTTCCATTTATTTCTCTAGTGATGAGACCGATGGTAATTTTGGCAGTGCTACTCCTATGGGAAGTTTAAGAACTGAACTTTACACCACTAATAATGCTAATGGTAACATTAATATTTACAATGCCTCAGGAATGTTAACTAAAACTATTACCTCATCTTCTACAGCTACAGAAGGAATTTTTTATTCTGGTGCTAATGATGTTTTAATTCAGGCATCAAGATCAGATCTGATGTTGGCTTATTATAATAATTTCTCTAACCTTTCTAGCGGTGCAGTAAATACTGCAGATTTTTCCTCTAACGCAGATCTCACTAGCCCAAGAGAAATAGCCGTTAAAGGTAACCGAGTGGTGGTGTCTGATAATGCAATGCATAAATTCTTTATCTATTCTTTTGATGGTTCTGCCTTTAAACTGGAAAATACAGTTACTCCAGGATTTAATGTTTGGGGAATCACTTTTAAAGGAGATGATCTTCTTGCCGTTGTAGATGGATCTAGTGATTTAGCAATATTTAATGACTTTTTAAATAATGCAATAGATGGCAATTTAGCTGCAGATAAAAGAATAACCATTGCTGGTATTGTTAGAACTCATGGTATAGATTATAGTGAAGCAGATGATGTTTTAGTAATGACAGATATTGGGGATGCAGCAAATGCAACCAATGATGGAGGATTTCAGGTAATTCAAAATTTTAGTTCTAAATTAAATATGACAGCTACCGGTGGAAGTATAACGTTAGCAAATCAAACTAGAGTTGCAGGACCTTCTACAATGTTAGGTAATCCTATAGATATCGCTTATGATCACAAAACTCAGACCGTCTATATTGCTGAAGTTGGAAATGGAAAAGTATTAGCATTTAGCAATGTGTTGAGTGCCACTGGAGATATTGCTCCCGCGGTAAGTAACGATCTTCCAGCAGCATCTTCTCTATATCTTTATAATAACTAAGATTTAAATTTAGTTAGATAAGTAAAATCCCCGCTATTATGCGGGGTTTTTTAATTATTATATTTAGTAGAAATATATAATTTGTAAATTACCTATTCAAATCTAAAAATCAAATATGTACCTAGGAATATATATCGTTATAGGAATAATAGCTGCCATAGCAATTTTTATGTTAGTCAGAAAAAGTCCTGAGAAAAAGGATCATGATCTTATTCAAGATAATAAAGGAAAAAAGACACAATTCAACCCAGAAAAAGTTTCTGGAATGATGCCAGAAAAACAAATGAGTGAAACAGATAGAGAGAAAAATAGAAAATAAAAAGTTGCCTAATAAACCTCTAATTAATTTCTTTAACTATCTAACTATTGATAAGACAACGTTTATTTAATATGATTGTTGTAATATTTTAGTTAAGTAAACAATATGCCTGTTTAGCGATCTCTAATTCTTCATTGGTTGGTATTACTAGAATTCTAGCTTTATCAGTAGAAGTACTAATTTCTCTTATAGATTTTGCTTTTCCATTATTCTTATCCTTATCCAATTCTATTCCGAAGAAATCCATATCCTTACATACCAATTCTCGCATTAGGCTAGAGTTTTCTCCTATCCCAGCAGTAAAGATAATGGCGTCTAATCCATTCATGGCTGCAACGTAAGTTCCAATAAATTTTTTAATTCTATAAGCATTCATCTCTAAAGCCAGTAAGCAATCTATATTCCCTTTTTCGGCCTCCTTTTCAATATCTCTAAGATCATTATAACCAGTTAGTCCTAGCATTCCACTCTTCTTTGTGAGAAGATTATTTACGTTCTCTAAGCTATAGCCTAAGCTGTTCACCAAATAAAATATGACAGAATGATCTATATCTCCACTTCTAGACCCCATAATGAGTCCGTTAGTAGGAGCAAATCCCATGCTATGATCTATACTTTTTCCATCTTGAATAGCTGTCATACTGCAACCATTGCCTAAATGAATACTAATGATCTTAGATCTTTCTAATTTCAGATATTCGATGGCCTTTTCAGAAACGTATTTATGACTTGTACCGTGAAAACCATATACCTGAATGTCCTTATCTTCATAAAGATCATTTGGAATTGCATATTTTCTCGCTTTTGTAGGAATTGTTTGATGAAAGGCGGTATCAAATACAGCTATTTGCTTTGCATGTGGAAAGTACTCTTCAGCAATTTCAATACCTTCTAGATTACTAGGATTATGTAATGGTGCCAATGGAGCATATTGCTGTATCTTTTGCTTTACTTCTGGAGTTACCAGTGCAGTATTAGAAAAAGAATTTCCTCCATGTACCACTCTGTGACCTACAGCGGCTATTTCTTTGATATCTTCAATAACGCCATTCTCAGCATCTAGCAAAAGATCTATTATAATCTGTAAACCTTGTTTATGATTATTGATGTAATGTATTTGCTTTAATTTAATGGTCTCGTTCTTGTAATTTAGAACAGCATCCTTATTACCAATTCGCTCTACCAAACCGCTACAAACTAAAGTTTCTGAAGGCATCTGTATTAATTGGAATTTTATAGATGAACTTCCAGAGTTTATTATTAAAATATTCATTCTTATTAATTATTTTGAACTTCTTGTGCTTGTATAGCTGTTACTATTACTGTATTAAAAATATCTTCTACGTTACAACCTCTACTAAGATCATTAACCGGTTTGTTCAAACCTTGAATAATAGGGCCTATAGCTAATGCCTTTGTTTCTCTTTGAACCGCTTTATAGGTGTTATTTCCGGTATTTAGATCTGGAAATATAAAAACGTTGGCTTGGCCGGCAACTTCAGAATTTGGTAGCTTTAACTTACCTACTTTAATATCTACTGCAGCATCATATTGTATAGGACCTTCTACTTTTAAGTCTGGTCTTTTAGATTTTACAATTTCCGTAGCTCTCCTAACACGTTCCACATCTTCTCCAACTCCAGATGTACCGGAAGAATAAGAGAGCATGGCTATTTTAGGCTCTATTCCAAATGCTTTACTGGTAGCGGCAGATGAAATTGCTATTTCAGCCAGTTGTTCTGATGTTGGATTAGGATTAATAGCACAATCACCATAAACCGAAACACGATCTTCCAGGAGCATAAAGAAAACTGAAGAGACAATAGAAGCTTCTGGCTTCGTCTTTATAAATTGTAGTGCAGGAACTATAGTATGTTGCGTAGTATGAATAGCTCCAGATACCATTCCATCTGCATCTCCTTTATACACCATCATGGTTCCAAAATATGAAACATCTTCCATAAGATCTTTAGCCATGGCAAGATTTACATTCTTATGTTTTCTTAATTCATATAAGGTATTGGCATAATCATCAAAATTTTTATATTCAATAGGATCTATAATGATGATCTTATCTACATCTAATGCAATTTCTAACGTAGCTATTTTTTCTTCAATTTGTTTCTTATTGCCAAGTAGTGTAATATTTACTACATCTAGATCTATAAGCTGCTTCGTGGCCTTTAAAATTCGCTCATCCAGTCCTTCCGGCAGCACTATATGTTTTTTCTTAGCTTTAGCTTGATTCAGTAGATTGTATCTAAACATTCGTGGTGTAACTCCATTCGATTTAAAAGTAATAAGCCTTTCTACTAAAGCATCTACACTTACATACTTTTCAAAATCCTGAATGGAGGAGGTGATCTTCTGCGTATTTCCTGCATAGATCTGAGATTTTATATTTCCTATAGTATTAGTAACAGCATAGGTTCCACCATTAACTGAAACAATAGGAACTATGTCGGACAATCCTTCAATAAGCTTAATTATAGAGTCCTCTGGAATTAATCCTCCGGTTAATAAAATACCGGAAATAGAAGGGTAGTTCTCAGAGACATTTGCCTGAAGTGCACCAAGTATGATATCTGCTCTATCTCCAGGTGTAATTACCAATCCATTTTCTTTTAAATGCTTAAGGTAATTAGGCAATTGCATGGCCCCCACACTAAAATTACCAGCCTGATTATTAATAAAGGCATCTCCAAAGAGCACTTTCCCATCCAAAACATCTACGATCTCTTTAATAGATGGAGACCCTAAAATAGGATTTAGCGGAATGGCATTTACAAGTACTCCTTTAGGTAAATTATTCTTTAATGATAAAATAATTAGTTCCTGATTCTTTTCTTCAATTTTATTAGCTATGATGCTAAGTACTTCTACACCTTTATCCTTAAAAGAATCGAAGGCCATTTGAAGGTTGCCTACCAATTCATCTAATGTTTTGCCAACACCACTAGCTAAAATAATGGCAGGAACATTTAAATTTTTGGCGATCAATACATTTATATCAAATTCTATTATAGAACCTTCTCCAACAAAACTAGTCCCTTCTACCAGTACAAAATCGAAACGCTTTTCTATCGCTTTGTATTTTTCAATAATAATTCTAATGATCTCCTCATCCTTATTATCATTTTTCATCTTAATGACCTCACTTCTTCTAAAAGCATAAGCATCATTAAAATCTATATCTAAATTGAAATAGGTGGAAACCGTATTGATATGATTATCAATCTTCCCGGTTTTAGAATCGTCTATAATTGGCCTGAAATATCCCACTTTTGCAGCCTTTCCTAGGAGCGCTTGCATTAAACCTAAAGAGACAATAGACTTACCGCTGTTGGGTTCTGTAGTGGTAATGTATATGGCTTTGTTAGTTGGCTTACTGGTCATTAACTTTTAATCTATATATTAATAATATCTGTTGGAGTTTTTACTAAAATAGTAATATCACCTCTTATAGCAATGGGTTGATTCATAATTTCAGGATTGTTTTGGATCATTTTTATCCAATCATCTGTAGAGAAATTATGATTTTCAAAATTGGTTTTATAGAATGGATGTTCTTGATTTACCAGATCGGCAGCACGTATGTTTAATTTATCTGCTAGTTCTACAATCTGAGTTCCGGTAAGTTTGGTTTTTATAAGATCTATGGTTTGGATAGGTAATCCTTCAGCTTTTGCATAGGCCAAAGTTTGCTTTGCTAATCCAGAATTAGAGTTATAATAAAATGTGATCTGTTTTTTTGAAGTGGCTATCTCGCTCATAATATTTTATTTATAGATAATTATATCCAGATGATGTTTAAACACTCGTTTTACTACTTTCCAGATGATACTGAATTACTTCCACGTTTGTGGAGTTTAGCAGGTAGCTATCATCATTGGATTTTTTTTAAGTTACGATACATCTCAAGATAATTGGCTTTAATAATGATATAAGGCAGGATTATTTCAGTTAAATATTTATAATGCCTGTGCTAGATAAAAAATTAAATAAGTTGATTTTAAATGAAACAATGAAAACCTAAATTAATTTTGACAAAATCTATAAAATCTAGTTAATACCGATCCTAAAATGTCCCAAAATATAATAGTGTCAATAGCTATCATTTTATATTGGTTTAAAATTAAAAATCATGACCAAGAAAACAATTTTAATTACAGGTGCAGGATCCGGATTAGGAAAAGGAACTGCTTTAGGATTAGCAAAAAAAGGACATCATGTGATTGCAGGAGTTCATAAATGGGAGCAGAAAACCAGGCTTTTAGAAGAAATAGAGAAAGAGGGATTGGAAGATACTATCGAGATCATTAAATTGGATATTTTAGATGCTATGGATTGTCAAAAAGCATGGGATCTAGATATAGATATTTTAGTTAGCAATGCGGGAATTGGACATTCAGGACCGGTCTCGGAAATGCCTGTTGAATTAATTAGAGAAGTGATGGAAACCAATGTATTCTCTAGTTTAGAATTTGCACAACCATTTATAGATAAGATGGTAGATAAGGGAGAGGGTAAATTAGTATTTGTATCTTCTGTAGCAGGACTTTCTACCTTTCCATATTTAGGTGCTTATAATGCCAGTAAATATGCATTGGAAGCGATAATACAATCTCTTAGAGATGAGCTAACACCAATGGGAGTTTCTGTGGCTGCTATTAATCCGGGTCCCTATAAAACAGGATTTAACGATAGAGTTTATGATTCTTATTTGCAATGGTTCGATGAAGATTTCCATTTTACTCCAAAAGAGAAAATTGAAGAAGCGGCTAAGAATATGGCAGAGAACCAATTTGATCCTCAGGAAATGATAGATAAGATGGTGGAGGTTATACCTTTAGATTCTCATGAATTTAGAACCATTTTACCAGAAGACTTTGTGGAAATGAGTAAAAAATATCAGAACAATCAATATGAGATCAAATCTACAGAAGTAGATCCTTCTAAAAAGTAAATGATTTATTGAATTGATACTAATTAAATAAAGCCATCTAAATAGATGGCTTTATTATTATTTTTGGTTTATGAACAAGCCTATTAATACGCCATCTTAACTATCTTCTCCACTTTATCTGGAGATAAAGATTGATGTTCACCTAAAGCTACCCAACCGCGATCTGTAAATCTCTTAGCGATTTTTTCTGCGGTTCCTTCATAATCTTTGGTATAATCTGAAAGCTTGGTATCTATTCCCAATTCATGAAAGAAAGCTGTTGTTCTTTCAATTGCAGCAGTTGCTTTATCATCTACACTTCCTTCTGTAATATTCCAAACACGCTCTCCATATTGAGCTAATTTTTCTTTCTTAGCTTCAAAATTGAATTTGTAATGGCTAGGTGCAATTATCGCTAACGTACGAGCATGATCTATTCCATACAAAGCAGTAAGCTCATGTCCCATAGCATGTACCGCCCAATCTGTAGGAACTCCTTTTTGAATCAATCCATTTAAAGCCATAGTGCAACTCCACATAAAGTTAGATGCAGCTTTATAGTCTGTAGGATCCTCAAGTATTTTTGGAGCTATTTCAACAAGAGTTTGCAAAATTCCTTCAGCAAATCTATCTTGAAGTAAAGCTCCAACAGGATACGTCATATATTGCTCAAGAACATGTGTAAAAGCATCTGTTAAACCATTTGCTAATTGACGCTGAGGGATAGAAGATATTACTTCAGGATCTAAAATGGAGAATTCAGGAAATAATCCAGGACCGCCCATGGCTAACTTTTCCTGAGTTTCTTTTCTGGTGATCACCGCTCCAGAATTCATTTCAGAACCTGTTGCAGGCAAGGTTAGAACCGTTCCAAAAGGCATCCCCTTTTCTGTTCTTATGTTTTTTGTTAAGATATCCCAAGGAGTATCACCTTCAAACAAAGCAGCAGAAGATAAGAATTTAGTTCCATCTATAACAGAACCACCACCCACAGCTAATAGATAGGTAATTTTTTCTTCTTTAATCACCTTTAAGGCCTCCATTAATACCGCATATTCAGGATTAGCCGGAATACCGCCATATTCTATAAATTCATACTTATTAAGAGCTGCGGTTACTTTATTATAAATACCATTCTTTTTAATACTTCCACCACCATAAAGCAAAAGAACTTTTGCGTTATCGGGAATTTCTTCTGTAATTTTTTTTATACTATCTTTCCCAAAAATAATTTTGGTTGGATTTTTAAAATCAAAATTGTTCATTTTCTTTTTCTTTTTTTATTCTGAATTGATATAGGACTTAATCTTAATGTTATTCGATTACGGTTACCAGTTCATCCATAGATTTTCTAACTTTAACTAGATTTACCAGCCAGTCTACCTCTTCTTTTCTATATCCCAATGGTAAAAGCACCGCACTTCTAAGTCCTTTTTCTCTTAGATTTAAAATCTCATCTACTGCGGCTGGATCAAAACCTTCTACAGGAGTTGCATCTACACCTTCAAAGGCGGCAGCAATAATTGCTTGAGAAAATGCTATATATGCCTGTTTAGAGGCATGATTAAAATTCTCTTCCTCATCTTTTTGAGGATAGGAATCTAAGAGCATCTGGCGGTAATTTTCCCAACCTTCATTCTTAAATCCGCGAATTTCGTTGGTAAGATCGAACATATGATTTATTCTTTCTGCGGTATAAGTATCCCAGGCTGCGAATACTAATAAATGAGAACAGTCTGTAATTACAGATTGATTCCATGCTATAGGTCTAATTTTTTCTTTGATCTCCTGATTTTTTACTACCATGATCTCGAAAGGTTGTAGTCCGCTAGAAGTAGGAGCCAATCTTGCTGCTTCTAATATTCTTTGAATTTTATCTTCAGCTACTTTTTCACCATTCATGGCTTTTGCAGCATATCTCCAGTTTAGTTTATTTAATAATTCCATGCTATCTATTATTTAAAATTGTTGTTTTTAAGTTTCTGAACTTTAGATGATTTACAAATCAAGCATCTGTTCAAATCTGAGACAAAGATAATAAAAAATGAACGTTCATTCTTTTTTTTAAATCAAATTTAACGTGTTTCATTTCAACTCCAGTTAAATTGATTAGAAAGGGAGAAAATTTATATTGCTACTGGAAGGAGATCAGTAAGGTATGTTGGTAGTTGAACGTGCTAAAACCTAACAGCAGATTGATCCTTCATATAAAAATTTTAAAAATTGGATACTGTTTTACTTAAAAGTATGTTTTTGCTCTGCAACAGCAGAAGCTGACAATAGTTGATTATATTTCCTGATAAGATTAAAATTATCGCTAATTTCAGTAGAGAGCATTATTCCAGAGGCACCGCTATTTAATAGACTTGGTACGTCTGCTGTCATAATATTACCATAAGCTAGTATTACCGTATTGGTCTTTAAAACATCGGTTATAGCTTTGTATCCATTAATACCAAGTGCCGCAGCAACGTAATCATCACCAGCGTATGGACCTAAACCAATATAATCTACTTCGCTATTAATTAGTGTTTCACAATCCTGCAACGTATGTGCTGTTGCTCCAATACTCTGCCAGCTATACAAGATCTTTCTAATTGTAGCAGGGGAGGACCCAGATGGAATACTATAAACACCATCTGCCTTAACCGTCTTAGCTAACTTATAATGATCTGTAAGAATTAATCGGGTTTGGAAATGAGAAGTATTTTCTCTCGCAGCTTCAGCAAATTTCAAATATTTCTTTTCAGAAACAGATCGTAAATTTAATTGTACTAATTCTGCACCAGAAGTACATGCATTTTGAATGTTTTCTAGATGTTCTTTTGGAGAATTTCCTTGAGAACTATAATGAAGTTTTGGTATGATCATGATTGAAAAATTATACTAAAATTAGAATGTTGAAAAGGTAGTATTAATTGTATCTATCTAAAAGTGACTATCTGTTTCTAAAAGATTTTCTATGGCATAGAACAATCTGTTCTTTGCATTTTCCTGAGATCCAAATACAGAGCGAAACAAAGTACCATCTTTAGAAATAAGTAGCCATTGAGGTGTTCCTTCAGCGTTAAATTGATCAAATACTTTATGATCTTTATCAATATAAATAGGAAATGGATTTTCACCACTTGTAAAAATACTCTTAATAGCATCTTTATCTGCCTCTCTGTTTACAAAATTAGAATGGATACCGGCTACCTGAAGTGTTGGAAAATTTTGTTGAAACTCAAATGCCAAGGGAATTGCTCGGCCTGTACAACCAATACAATCATTATTATAAATGATAAGTAACTGAGCTTTATTTTTATAGAGGGTCATGAGATCTTTAGCAGCGCCATCTAGATCTAAAACATTTATGGATGCTATTTGATCATTCATTGATAAATCGTTCTTCAGTTATAATAGTTTTCAAATTTAAGAATTTAAAAATTCGTTAGATAGGATTATGATCACGACTTAATGGAGATTATTTTAACCCGATTTTACTAGCTATTTTGAACAATTCTGTTTTATATAACTTGAGTTCTATTTAAAAACCATAAGCATCACTAAAGTTTCTTTAAAATTTTGATGTAGGCCTGTTTTTTGAAGCGAATAGGGATGCTTAATGCATATAAATTGATAATTGTCATTTCTTAATTTGGGAACAACAAGTAATTTAGGTTAAAAAAGAAATGAAAACAAAATCTGGATTATTTATAGAACTTTGGCAAGAAGCAAGAACTAGATTTTCAAGTCAAATAGAACATATTTTGGAAAGCGATCTAAAAAAGCGTTTACCACCATGCAATAATAGCTTAGGTTTCTTAATACGGCATATTGGAGAGGTAGAATTGCTCTTCTCAAAAAATGTGTTTGGAGAGAAAGAAGTGAGAGTCACTGCCAAGACAATTATTGCACAGAAAGATACAGGTGAATGGACTGATCTTGAAGAATTAAAAAACTATGTTCACAACTCATATGAAACTTTAAAAAAAGTTATTGAAAAGCAAAATGATGAAGATTGGGAATCCATAGTTGAAACCAAAGAGTTTGGAAAAAAGAATAAAGCAGAAGCCTTCGGACGTATCATTTCACACACAACGTATCATGCAGGTCAAATGGCTATAATTAATAAATATGGTTCGATCTAGAAAAGTAGAAATCAAATACGGAAATTATAGCACAAAGTGTTCCAATGCCAATCGCTGAGAATCTCTTATTTAAAAGTTACTTGACCCAAGTATGGAATATTCAATTTAAGTAATTGATATACTGGGATATTTTACATAGTATTTAATTATAGCTATCAAATATTCAAGAACATTCCAGTAAAATGGCTTTGACATAATATCTATCGATATAGTCCTGACGGCCGATATCTGATATTATATCAAATAGCAGAGCTATACGCCGTTTTTAAGACACAAACATATTTGTACTATAATTTATATTATGTAAAATAGAATATTTAAAATTGGTGTTAAAAGCATCTTTCATCTTATATATTTAAAATATTGTGATTGTCTTATTCTATTACCTACATCTAAATAAATCCAACCTTCTATAAATTATTCATCTTTTTGGGTAGATCTTATATGTCCCTGATATGAAATTATGTCTCGTTGAGAGCTATTCACAGAAATATCAGTTCTATTATTGGGAAATATAGTTACATAAAACTGAAGATTTTCAGTGCCTTGTTTCGCATTGAATTTCATTACCATACTTTTGGCATTCTTTCCTTGTTCTATACTTACTTCTGTAATAGGTTCATTAAAAATAATTCCGCCGCGGTCTCCAAAACCTCCAAATTGTCTAACTCCAAAATACGGAAGGTTTACATCTGCGCTGTCTCCATCTATTTTGAAAAAGTTTGGATTGCCTATAAGATCAATTCTACTGCCACTAAAAGGATACGCCCATTCATTTTCTATACTAAAAGTACCTCCCTC
Organism: Gillisia sp. Hel1_33_143; assembly: GCF_900104765.1. GTDB lineage: Bacteria > Bacteroidota > Bacteroidia > Flavobacteriales > Flavobacteriaceae > Gillisia. The sequence continues at coordinate 2,700,171 of NZ_LT629737.1, read as the reverse complement.
CATAATTCTTGAAATTTTCTTAAGCTCTGCTTCTTTAGATTCTTTAGTCTGGAAAGAACTTCCACAAGATACTACTACTAGTAACAATACCAGATTTAAAGATAAAACGAATGCCTTACGCGCAATATTTAGATATGCTTGATTCTTCATAGCTTTTAAAAATATAATATTGATTTTAATTTGAAGTACACCTCAATTTCAACGATCTATACACCATCCTTACAGGTTTTAGGTATAACATATTAAATATTATCTTGTTGCATGCCTCTCCCCTCCATAATATAATTAAAATAACTCATTTCTAGCTTACTAGAATTTTTTAAATGTCAAATAATATTTAAAGTTCGTATAGAGTAGAATCTACTCTGGTAGATTATTGTAATTTCGTTCTAATAATCAATAAAAATAATATGGCTGGAGGATCTAAACTAGCAATATATGGCGCAATTGCTGCCAACACGCTAATAGCAATAAGCAAATTTGTGGCATCTTTCTTTACTGGGAGTTCTGCTATGCTTGCTGAAGGAATTCACTCATTAATTGATACTGGTAATGGTCTTTTGCTATTATTAGGCCTTAAAAAATCTAAAAAGCCAGCAGATCACGAACACCCATTTGGTTATGGTAAAGAGATTTATTTCTGGAGTTTTGTGGTGAGCATCTTAATATTTTCGCTTGGAGGTGGTTTTGCTATCTATGAGGGAATTCATGCACTTGAAGATCCTAGCGTAATTGAGGATCCAACTTGGAATTATTGGGTACTTGCTGCCGCTATAGTATTTGAGGGTGCATCATTGATAATTGCAGTCAAAACCTTTAAAAAATCTAATCCCAAGGGAAAATTGTTACAAAATATTATTAAAAGTAAAGATCCTGCGAATTTTGCGGTGATCATTGAAGATACTGCTGCTGTAATTGGTTTATTTATCGCATTAATAGGTATTTTTCTATCTCAACAATTAAATAACCCCTATCTAGACGGTATCTCGTCATTATTAATTGGTGTTCTACTTTTAGGGGTTGCTACCTTTTTAGCTAAAGAGACCAAAGGATTGCTATTAGGAGAAAGTGCAAGACCTGAAGTTATAGAAGGTATAGAGAGTATACTTTCTAATAACAAGAATATTAAGAAATGGAACTTTCCTAAAACTATGCACTTAGGAGCAGACAATATTCTTGTAGTAATAGAAGTAGACATTAAAGAGGATATTGATCTTCTAACTGCAGAAAAAAGCATTCAGACAATGAGACAACAAATCAAGGGCAAATATCCTAAGATCAATCAGGTTTTTATTCAAACCACAAATAAACTGAATCTAGAACAAGCCATTGGCAGAACAGCAGGAGAATTATAGTTTAAGCTCAACTATATATAACCCGGAATGATCTATTTGAATAAATATAAGAAGATTGACTAAATGCAAATTTATTCTTTATTCATTAATAATATGACTATATTGAGGATGTAGTAATAGACGCACATCCACTTATAAAAATATCTTAAATAACATATAATTTTCTTTTAAAATCTTGGCTAAGGATAGTATATAAACGTTCTTGCTTTAAAAATAAATCAACATATATGGAAGCAATATTTCAATTTGTACAGCTTACTAGAAGTGAGAGTCTAGAAGCATTCACACAGGAAAAATTAGATAAATTAGAGAATAAATATAACTTCGTTATTCGCGCAGAAGTTTTTATTAAAAAACAGGATGGAATGGACCCTAACGGGTTTATATGTAACATTAAACTAAGCCTGCCTGGCCCTCAGGTTTTTGCTGAATCTAATGAAAACTCTTTCGAAGCTGCAGTTGCAGAAACAATAAGAGATCTAGAAAAGCAATTAGCTAAACGTAAATCTCAAATGCAAACGCACTAGTATTGCAAGTTGAGATTTAGAAAAGCCCTTATACTAATTTATAAGGGCTTTTTTATATTAAAAAATTATAGTGATTATTCTACACTATAAACAAAGGCTCGGTACTTAAGCAAGGCTACAAAAACTACTCCTCCAATAGCATTACCCAATAGCGAAAGACTCTCAAAGGTTAAATAATCTGAAAAAGAGATCTTTGAGGAACTTAATAGTCCAGCAAATACTTCAACATTTCCTACTATGCTATGATGTAAACTGGTAAAAGCCATTATTCCTGTTATCATTATAATCAACAAAATCCTGCTTACGGTTTCTTGAGCTGAGGACAGCAACCAAGATAACAAACCCATTAACCATCCGGCTAAAATAGCACTCACTAGAATCACCGGAGGGGAAAAGGATGTAACATGCATAGAAATTTTCTCTACTGCTATAAGATCGAATATTCCCAACGCTGGTCCTATCCATATAAGTAATGCGGCCATAGCCCAACCACCTGCAAGATTTCCCAAGATCACGAGTCCCCATAATTTCAATAAACTTGAAACAGATTCTTTTTTGTTTAAAACCGGTAAGCTTAGTAAAGAGGTTTGCTCAGTAAATAATAACGATCTACCTAAAATAACCATTATAAAACCTGCAGGATAAACAAAGGTTAATAATTTAAATATAGTGTCTTCTGCAACTTTTCCATTAAAGAACGTGAAAACTGAACACATCAGTAAATAACTAAAGCCAATTTCCAAGCCGGCAGTGAAAGAACATAATAAAATACTACCTGTACTATTATTAAAAACTTCTTTGCCTTCTTCTAGTTGCTCATTTAGAATCTCACCATGCTTTCTAGGCTTACTTTCATCACTTTTATCTTCATTTTCTTTGAGCTCAGAATCTATTTGTTTTTGCTTCTTTTCCTGCTCCACATCTTCAAGATGTTTTTCCTTATCCTCTTTCATAAATACTTAAGGTGTTACCTATTACCTTTCTTAAGCTATTGCCTTAAGTAAATGGTATTTCTAATTTTAAGCTAAGATATCATCTTTTCTAATTCCTGCCTACTAACAGATTGTCCATAAATTTTTTGATCTGGATCCATTATTTTGGTCTTCGAAAGATCTCCAACATACACAGCTTCAAAGCCGATGTCTTCAATTAATTTTCTTGTAGTTTCTTTGCTTTCCTGATCTTGAGCTGCATATGGAACCGCAAGTTTATCTACATTTCTAAAAGCTCTATCTTTAAGATGTTCTGCGTGAATAGTATTAAATGCTTTTGAAGTTTTAGCCGTATTAAATTTCATAGCGGTATATTCCGACGCATTTCTATTAGAATCTCTTACTTCTTGAGCCATATCTCCATCTCTTTCCGGATAAGGATTTGTAGCATCTATAATTACCTTACCACCATATTCTCCTGCATATAATTCAGATAATCTATCTATAGCCATGAAAGGTACCGCCAAAAGGTAAACATCAGCATTTGCTTCAAAAGCTTTTTCTATGCTTACGGCTTTTGAATTACCCCCGGCATCTCTTACAATATCATTGAGCTCTTCTGGATGCCTTGAACTAAACAAAACTTCATGCCCAGCTTGCGCCCAATGTTTGCCTAAATTACCTCCAATATTTCCACTTCCTATTACTCCAATTTTCATAATCTTCAATTTTTAGTTTATTAATATTATTTTATGCTCTTAAATTTTTTTCGTCTAATTTTTCTTTGAATTCATTAATTATTCCTCCTTTTAAAAGAACCTCTATTTGTCTATCACTTAAAGTATGTTTAGTTTCAAACTTTAGAATTTCTCCGGAATTTTTCTGAACTTTTACTTGTATATTCTTTCTATTTTTGATATCCGCAGTAAGATCTTTAAACTGAACCATATCTCCTTGCATTATCTTTTCGTAGTCTTCAATGTTGATAAATTCTAATGGGAGAATTCCAAAGTTCACCAAATTTTGCCAAGCTATACGCGCATAACTTTGAGCAATAACAGCTACTTGGCCTAAATATTTAGGAGCTAGTGCAGCATGCTCTCTACTAGAACCCTGCGCATAATTTTCTTTTGCAACTACAATATGACCTCCATATTCAGATTTTGCTTTTTGTGCTCTATCATAAAAAGTATCATCTATAACGGTAAAAGAATATTTACTAATCTCGGGTAGATTACTTCTAAAAGGCAGCACTTCTGCTCCTGCCTTAAGGATCTCATCTGTAGAAACATTGTCACCCATCTTTAATAATACAGGAACTTTATACTCATCTTTTAACGGATCTATATGAGGTAAGGTTTTTATATTAGGCCCTTTTTTAAGCTCGATATGCGTACCATCTTCCATTGGAGCCACTAGCATATCGGTATTTATTATATCGATTTCCGGATGAATAAACTGAGGATAGCTCATATTATATAATTTTTCCAGATCTCGAGGATCTGTAATTTTTCCTGTTAATGCTGAAGCCGCTGCTGTTTCAGGGCTACACAAATGAACCATATCATCTTCGGTTCCAGATCTACTAGGGAAATTTCTTGGCATTGTTCTTAAACTGATGGTGTTTGATGCGGGGGCTTCTCCCATCCCGATACATCCCATACAACCAGATTGATGGAACCTTGCTCCTGCTTTAATAAGATTTGCAAAAGCTTTATTATCTATCATATTTTGAATGATCTGTCTTGACGTTGGATTCACATCAAAAGAAACATCACTATTAATACTTCTATCTTTCACAATGGCGCCTGCTATCCAAAAATCTCGTAATCCTGGGTTGGCTGAAGATCCAATTACAACCTGACTTATTGGTTTGCCTGCAACTTCACTAACAGGAACTACATTTCCTGGACTAGTTGGCAACGCTATAAGTGGAATAAGATCGTCGAGAATAATCTCATCTTCAAAGTCGTAAGTGCAACCTTCATCTGCAACTAATTCTATCCAGTCTTCTTCTCTTTTTTGTGAACGTAAAAATCTTTTTGTCTCATCATCACTAGGAAAAACGGTTGTAGTGGCACCCAACTCTGCTCCCATATTTGCTATAACATGCCTATCCATAGCGCTTAGATGTTTTAATCCATCTCCATAATATTCAATTACCTTTCCTACTCCACCTTTTACATCATAACGTCTTAGCATCTCTAGAATAACATCCTTTGCACTCACCCAATCTGGTAATTTACCGGTAAGTTTTACCCCCATTATCTTAGGCATCTTTACGAAGTAAGGCTGTCCGGCTATAGCTGCAGCTACGTCCAAACCTCCAGTTCCTATTGCCAACATACCTAGAGATCCTGCTGCGGGGGTATGACTGTCTGAACCTACCATGGTTTTTCCAGGTTTACCGAATCTTTCCATATGTACCGGGTGGCTTACACCATTACCCGGCCTACTATACCATAAACCAAATCTTTGGGCTGCAGAGAGGAGGAACAGGTGATCGTCTGCATTTTTAAAATCGGTTTGTAATAGATTATGATCTACATATTGAACTGCTACCTCCGTCTGGGCTTTTTTTAAACCCATAGCTTCCAACTCTAATTGCACAAGTGTACCGGTAGCATCCTGTAATAGCGCTTGGTCTATTTTAATACCAATTTCTTTTCCGGCAATCATTTCACCATGCAATAGATGATCTTTGATAAGTTTCTGTGTAACATTATATGAAGTCATAGAGTGTATATTTTCATTTAAAATATCATTTATAATTCAGTTTAAAGCTAGGTTTAACAATACCTTATAAACTTATTTTAAAATCTTTATTCGTGAAATGTTTCGAATATTGTGACCTGATCATAAAAAAAGTACCGCATTATATGCCGTACTTAGGAATTTGATACTATAAAAAATGCTCGCCTAAAGCGAGCATTATAATTTTGGATAAAGAATGAGACTATTCGAAAAGTTACTTCAGTTCGTCAAGCGGAATCTAAGTTATAAATATTTCACTTAGAAATATCTCGTTAAATTGGGAATGACGAGAAAATACTTCAGAAATAGTCTCTAACTTCATCAAAATAATATTTTTTATTCTTCTACTCTACCTAATTTATTCAAAATATCAGTTTGATTTCCTTCCTCTAAATTGAATCCCGGTTTACCGTGTAATGGAAAGAGATAGGTGAATTCTTCATCAAAAGCTCCCCAACTTTCCGCCATTCCAAATTCGTCATTTTTACTCTTCAGCTTAGGTTTGTGAAAAGTGTTTTCTTCAGAATCATACTTTGAACCAATGGCATCTTCTCCTGTAAATAACATTCCGTCATTGATCTCAGAATAGATCAGTACAGACCCTCCACCATCTCCAGGTAGATCAAAAATCTTTAAAGCAAAATGCTTAAAGATCTCGTTTTTAGCTGTAATATCTTTAGTATGAAAATCGTCTTGAATAGAATTTCTTGGATGTGTATAAATAGGTGCGCCACCTGCATCCTCAGAAAGAGCTTTTAAACTTGTATGTGCATTCTTTAAAATCGTACCATTAGAAATTAGAATAGCTTTAATATTATATCCATCGGTAATCAATTTTTTAACGGCATCGCTAGAAGATTTCTCAACAACATCAATAAGAATTATATCTTGTCTATTTAAGTGCCTAATAGCATAACCCTGACTAGGACCTGCTTCTGAATCATCACCTTTAATAATAAAAGTATCAGGTATTAATTTCAAAAATTTTCCGGTCTCTCCCTGTGCTATAAATTCTGCCGATTGGCTATGCAACACTTCCATTTTATCTACGGTCTTCATATATGTATTTTTTTAATTAGTTATACCAATTTACAAATGCACTCTTTTTAGACAACTATATTTAATATTGTTTAACCTGCATTTAGGAGTTCGTTAACGCTAGTACAACCGCAGCATACCTTCCATGATGCGATAATGAAAACGATATTTTTAGATCTTTTTCTAATTGAAAAGCTCGTGGAATAAAATTCTTGTCTTTTTCAATATAAATTTCATCCTTGTTAAGATAATGAATATCAGAATAATGAGTTACTAATTCTGATCTTAAATTTACATCATCCTTATAAATTTTCTGAAGTATGTTTATATCAAAAGCTTTAGCTGTGCAATGAATAAACTTTGAACGCCTCAATATTTTAGCAGTGTAGTGATTATTAAAGATTTCAATACTTCCTAAAACTGTATCAGTCGTCCCCAACGTATCTAAAGTACAGGAGTAGTTTATAGGGTTATATTTTCGTGGTAGATTAAATCTTCGATGGTGCGCTTTATAAGCTGCTTCCTTCATCGCCCAGAAAATTGCGATTAAAACTGGTGGGTCTGGAGCTGTTAATATCTGTTCTTGCTCCTTTACAGTATAGATCTTATTTAAGAAATTAGGACGCTTCCAATTGGTTTCTTTAAGAAACAGCGTAAAATCTATAATATCATTACCTATCAACGAGCGGCCAGTTTGCTTTCTATAATTCGTTTTGCATCTTTTACAGTCAACATCTCGTTCATGGAGTCGTTGTCTATTTCAATATTATACTCATCTTCAACGTCTAAAATTACATCTACTAAATTGGCAGAGTTTATCTTTAGATCGTTAATAAAGTCGGTATTCTCGTCGAAGTTTTCCAAAGCAGGTTTATTCTGAGTATAAGGAGTTACGATCTTTTTTATCTTTTCTATAATTTCTTTATCTGTCATTCTTTTTCATTTTAAATAGGTATCAAGCCTAGCAATCAATAGCTTGATTATTATCTTTCAATTTTTATATTTTTTTAAAATAGCTACCGCATTTACATCTCCAAACCCAAAACTTGCTTTTGCAATGATGTTTAGCTCTTGTTCTGTTGTAGTTAAAGGTATTTTAGAGGTGCTTATCATATGTGTAATATCTGGATGCAAGTCTTCGCAATTTACATTACCAAATATAAAATTCTTTTTCAGCTGAAGGATACTTGAAACTAACTCAATACTGCCTGAAGCACTTAAACAATGCCCCGTCATGCCTTTTAATGAATTTATAAAAGGAAAATCTACTCCTTCTAATTCTAAAGCAGATTTCCAATTTTGAATTTCTACACTATCCTTGGAGGTCGCTGTAAGATGGCCATTTATAAGATCTATATCTTTTGCATGGATACTTGAATCATGGAGAGCACTCTTTATACAACGTTGAACAGCAGTATCATTGGCAGCAGTCATACTTCCACCACCTCTTTGACCGCCACTATTCACATTCCCTCCCAAAACTTCTGCATAGATATTAGCTCCTCGTTCTAATGCCGAATCTAGCTCTTCTAACATCATTGCTCCTGCCCCACTTCCGGGAACAAATCCTGAAGCTGAAGCACTTAACGGTCGTGAAGCTTTGGAAGGCTCGTCGTTATAATTCCCCGGAAGTATTCTCATAGCATCAAATCCGCCCCAAACATAAGGCCCATGATCGCTACAGCTTCCTATCAACATTCTTTTAGCGTGGCCATTCTTGATTCTTTCAAATCCCATGAGCAAAGCTTCAGTTCCGGTAGTACACGCTGAAGAATTGGTGGTTACTTGATTTCCGCATCCAAAAATGCCACCTAAATAAGCACTAATTCCACTCGCCATGGTTTGTAATACACTGGTACTACCAAGTCTTCGAGTTTTACCTTCGTCTATAAGATGTATGGCTTCTCTAAATTTATCTACTCCCAAAATTCCGGTTCCAAAGATGATCCCTGTATCCCAATCTGGTTCATTATCTTCAGAAATAGGTAAGCCTGCATCTTTCCAGGCATCTGTGCCTGCAATAACTCCGTAAACAATCCCACTGCTATTTAATCCTCTTAATTGAAGTGGTGTAAAATAGTGAGATTTCAATTCTTCTGAAACTTTAGGTTTTCCTCCTATCTGACAACTGAAATTGAGATCTTTTAATTCTTGATGAAATTCAATACCGCTTTTACCAGATCTTAAAGCGAATTCAAAATCTTCGATTCCAACGCCGTTGGGTGCTGTTACTCCTAAACCTGTAATTACAACACGTTTTCTCATTCAGGAGTCTTAAACATTCCTGCAATTTCTCCTTTGCAAATTAAATTTCCTTCTGAATCTTGCATTTCCACTTCACATTTCAATTTCTGAAATCTGAAATAGATTCTTTTAGAGATCACTGTAACTTTTTCACCGGGATAAACTGGAAGAAAAAATTCTACATTGGTAGAAGTCATAGCAATTTGAAGATTAGAAGCATCTTGACCTTCTTGCATCTTATTTTCAGGATCTAATAGATGAATACCCAAACATACCAAACCAATTTGTGCCATACATTCTGTTAGAATAACACCTGGTGTAACGGGATTATTCTTAAAATGCCCTTGATAAAAAAATGAATCTTCGGGAAAGCAATAGGTTCCTGTGGCCCCATTTTCATCTACCTTGGAGAGCTCATCTACAAAGAGAAATGGAGAAGTATATGGAAGTTTTTTAAGTAAGTCTTTTGATTGCACAGTTCTAATTTGATGAGATTATTTCAGAAAAAAATGCTATTTAAGATGTTCCCCACCATTTACAGGAATTATGGTTCCAGTAATCCAGCTTGCTTCATCTTTACTTAAGAGATAAACCGCATTAGCAATATCATTAGGAACGGTTAATCTTTTGAACGGATTGTGCTTTAATGCATGCACTCTCAAAGTTTCATTGCCGGGAATCATTTGGAAAGATCTGGTAACTGTAACTCCCGCCTGAATGCAATTCGCTCTAATTCCATAAGGAGCAAATTCTAAAGCCATACTTCTCGTTATAGATTCTAAGGCAACTTTTGCCGCTGAAACTGCAGCATAATTAGCCCATGCTTTTTTATTTCCTTCACTTGTAAAAGAAATGATACGAGCATCTTTAGCAAATAGTTTTGCTTGAAAAACAGCTTCAGTCCAATCATATAAACTAATGGCCATTGCATCTATGGTTAAAGCAAAATCTATATTTTCCAAAAAAGGACCCTCACCAGTCATTGGTTTCAGATTTCCTTTAGCAATACTATGAACCAACGTTCTAATTTTACCTTCGGAACCTAGAACCGCTGTAATTTGCTCTATTAACTCACCTCTTTTTTCCTTTTGAATCGCATCAGCATTAAAACTTTCAAATTTTACACCGGTACCTCTAATATCATCAAAGGCTTCTTCAATATCTGGAATTTCACTTCTTCTATCTCTATGAATAATGATAATATTCATACCATGATGCGCCAATTTCCTAGCTGTAGCAAGGCCAAGCCCACTGCTTCCACCTAAAATAAGTGCCCAATAATTAGTTCCCTTAAATTCTTCTACCATTCTATTAAAATTCTTTGTGCAGAGAATCCGGGTCCAAAACTTAGCATTAAGCCTTGTTCTCCTTTGGCCATCTCTTTGTTTAAAAATCTTTCTAAAACATAAAGTACGGTTACACTGCTCATATTTCCGAATAATCGTAAAACTTCGCGTGTATCGTCAATATTCTTTCCTAAGGTACCAAAAAGATCAGAAACTGTTTGTACAATTTTCTTGCCTCCCGGATGAAAAATTAGATGATCTACATTTTGAATATTCGTACCGTGTTTCTCTAAAAATGGATGTATGATCTGTGGAAAATGATCTGAAATTGTAGCGGGAACACTTTCATCTAAGATCATCTGGAGTCCGCTATTTACCACTTTAAACCCCATTAAATGTGTAGCGTCAAAAAAGTGGTACATTTCTTCGCCTATTATCTTAGGGCCTTCAATATTTTCTTCTGAAGATAATAGAACACAGGCAGCGCCATCTCCAAAAATGGCAGCGCTCACCATATTAGCCATGCTAAAATCTTCTAATTGAAAGGTAGCCGTTGGACTTTCTACTGCAATCACTGCAGCGCGTTTTCCAGGATTTGCCTTTAAAAAGTTATAAGCGTAGATCATTCCTGAAATTCCTGCCGCGCAACCCATTTCGGTTACCGGTAATCTGGTAATATTTTGTCTTAATTCCAGTTCATTAATTAGATACGCGTCTAAAGAAGGGATCATAATACCAGTACAGCTTACGGTAATGATATAATCTAACGACTTTGGGTCCCAATCTGCATTATTCAGCGCGTTGGTTAAAACGGAGGTTCCTAATTTCTTAACCTCACGTATATAAATATCATTTTTATCTTCAAAAGAAGTAGCTGTAAAAACTTCTTCAGGAGCCATAATAGAATACCTTTTGTCTACGGCTGCAGCTTCAAATATCTTTAAGATCTTCCTTTTGAATCTATCATCTTGCCCATCCAACCATGCCTCTACTAAAGGTAAAACATCTTTGGTTTCACGTGAATATTTTGGTAATTCTTTTCCAACATTAACTATAGTTACGCTCATATAATTTTATTTCTGAATGATCCATTGATATCTAAAAGCCCATTTCCAAGTGATTTCTTGATTTTTAGCACTGATATGCTTGGAGTATTTTTCTAAATCTTCCTTTTTGAAGCCTCTTAAAATGGAGATTAGTCCATCTTTTCTGGCAATTTCATTATTGATAAAAACAAAACAGAACGCCTGAAACAATCTATACGCAATTTTGCTTCTTTGTAGATCGTTTATAACCACCCCTAACCTTGACTGCTCTATGAACAGTTGCATTAATTGCACAATTTCTGCATCTTTAAAATGATGTAGGGTTAAGGTACAAAGTACTACATCAAATCTCTCATTTTTATAGGTTTCGCTAAAAATGTTTAATGCTTTAAATTTAATTTCGGGAAATTCAACAGATAATTTTCGGCCAATATCCATAGCATATTCATTGGCATCAATTCCAAATAATTGAAGTTTATAGCTATTACTTCTGCCCCATTTCGCTATTTCTCGAAGTACAGCCCCATTTCCGCACCCAACATCTGCAATGCTATAGGTAACCTCTTTTGGAAGACCTTGAAGCAATTCTTTCACTCCATCTAAGGTAATCTTATTTCCACCCAACCATTTATTTATGTTGTCGAGATCATTAAGTGTCTTTTCTAGCTCTTCACCTTGAAGATCGAAATCGTCCATGATCTCGGCTTCCTCTGTTCTTTTATCAGTATTTATTTTATTCATACAATGGGGCTACCGTGGGTTTTTTTTATAATGAATGGTAAGATTGAAGGAATAATACTCACTACTTTTTGAGTGCTCTCCGCTAAAATTGGGTTTAGTAATACTCTTTGAAGTATTCCACCAAATTTTAACCTTGAGCTGAAATTAGATTTCCATTGGGAGCGATATTCCTGTTCCAGTGCCATACGATCTAACTTAAAATCGTTATAATTATTTATAATTGCTTCTGAAGCTATTTTAGCGCTATGCATAGCCATAGCCATACCGTTTCCACATAGCGGATGTATAAGACCAGCCGCATCTCCTAACATTAAAATATGATCTTCTACAATTGACTTTCTTTCAAAAGATATTTGTGCTATGCTTAGATCCTTATCAAATAACTGCGTTGAATTTTCAAAAAATTCTTTTAAGTAGGGATTCTTGTAAAGTACATTCAACTTAAAGGCTTCAGGATCTTTATGCTTTTTAAAACTTTTATAGGTTGCCAGATAACATACGTTAACAGCACCTGTTTCGGTTTTTGAAAGTCCGCAATATCCACCTTCAAAATTATGTAACGCCACTGTGTCTTCAGGAAAATTTGAATTTGAGTAATGCGATTTAATTCCTAACCATCCGTTTTTATTCTCAATAAATTCTCTTTTTAATTTCTTGTCAAGATTTGATCTTTTACCATAAGCGCCAAGCACCAAATCACTTACAATAGATCTAGAATTTATAGTATCTACCCTAAATTTTTCTTCAATGAAAACAACGTTAACAACAGTATCTTGTAATACCTTCACTCCAATCTTAACTGCTTTTTGATATAGGAAATGATCTAAAGCATATCTACTTAAACCAATTCCACCAAGATCAAGCTCAGTTTCAATTTTATTACCAGAGGTGGTACTATATATTAATTTCGAAATATGCTCCGGAGAGAGTTCCTCCAGATCTAGCTCTAAAGATTTTAGATAGGGCAGAATTTCTGCCGAAATATATTCACCACAAACTTTATGACGTGGGTATGCCTCCTTTTCTATTACGCAAACTTCAAACCCATATTTGGATAAATGAATAGCTGCAGTAAGTCCTGCTAATCCACCACCTAATACGGTCACCTTTTTTTGTTCTTTCACCTTTTGAAGATACTTAAAAGAATAAAAAAACCCGGGAACTTCCCGGGTTTTTATTAATAATATAAAATAAATGCTTATTCTTCAGAAGTAGCCTGTTCAGCTTCTTGCTTCATTTTCTCATTAGCAACAATCGCTAATTCTACTCTTCTGTTCTTAGCTCTACCATCTTCAGTAGTATTATCATATTTAGGCTGAGATTCACCATACCATTTAGTATCAAATCGCCCACTAGAAAGACCATTATTTACTAAATAAGAAGTTACAGCTTGTGCTCTGTTCTTAGATAATGTTAGGTTATAGCTTTCGCTACCTGTATCGTCTGTATGGCCTTCAACTAATACGTTGGTGTCTGGATATTCTTTAAAAATACCAATAAGTTTTTTTAATGTTTCTTGAGATTTAGCGTTAACACTATATTTCTCTGAATCAAAATAAACTCCACTACTTTCATCAAAAGTAACATTGATTCCTTCACCAACTCTTTCTACTTCTGCTCCAGGAATTTCCTGTTCAATTTGCTTAGCTTGCTTATCCATTCTAGTTCCGATGTATCCACCAGCAGCACCACCAACAACACCACCAATAATAGCACCTAGCGCAGTGTTACCACCTTTTGTATTGTTACCAATAACTCCTCCTAATACAGCACCACTAGTGGCACCTATTACAGCACCTTTTTGCTTATTATTAGCATTTTTAGTAGCCTCACAACCTACCAAAAGGCTGGCTGCCATAAATACTGCTGCTATTGTTTTTAATCCTTTTTTCATAATATCTATTTTTAAATTTTTGTAAAGTTCATTCTAATTACAAAAGGTTTACCTTCTAATGTAACGGTTTGTTCCCAGATCATTGAAGTTTCTGACAATGAAACAAGATTTAATCTGAATCCTTGGTTTCCAGTAGTAGATTTATGCTTACTATCTGTTGGTTTTAATAAGAAATCAAAACTTCCAGCAGTAGAATTTTCTTCATCTACAGCCCAATTGAAATAACGTTCTCCAGCAGTGCAATCTGCTCCTACTACAGAATAGTTACCTTGGTTGTTGTTCGATACAAATGTCCAAGTACTACCTTTAAAACATGCAGCCGAAGCATCGTTAAATAATGTTACGTCAAAAATTCCGGTATTGTTTGGGTAAGTAACGCTGTTTAGCATCCAGTTCCCGTCAAATGATTTTCTTGCTTGAGTGGCTACCTTGCTAGGTCCACAAGAAACAATAAGTAACGCCGCAGCAATTACAAATAACAATTTTTTCATGAGTTATAAGTTTAGTTTAGGTATTAAAAAAATCCAATCGAATCATAAATTTATGACTGATTGGATTTTTATGTTGTTTACTAATTATCGTCTAAATAATCTACTTATTAAAGAGATTACAAGTAACACGATAAAAATATAAAAAATTATTTTTGCTATGTCTGCTGATCCTTCAGCAATACCACCAAATCCAAAGATTGCGGCTACAAGAGCAATAATTAAGAAAATAACGATTAATCGTATCATAATATTAGTTTTATTGATTAGCTGAAACTAAATTACTCTACGTCTAGGCCCTGAACAAAAGATTATTAATTATTTAACAATGATTGCGTTAAGATGTCTTAATTATTAATAAATCATCATAATGTTTTATTAATATGATATTAATTCGTCTAACTTTTCCTTAATACGCTGCTTAGATAAATACTGCTCTTCTAGCATAGATGCGAACGGTATTGGAGTTTCTAAACTGCTCAATCTTAATACCGGAGCATCTAGATGTTCAAAACAATTTTCTGTTATCATGGCAGATATATCTGAAGCTATGCTTCCAAAGCCGGAATCTTCTGTTATAATTAAAACTCTACCAGTTTTCTTCACAGAACTATAGATTGCTTCACTATCCAGAGGTTGTAAAGTTCTAAGATCCAATAGATCTACACTGTACTCTACATTATTATTTAATATTTCCAGGCTCCAATGTACTGGAGCTCCATAAGTAATAATTGTAGCAGTACTTCCTTCTTTCAGCAACGCCGCTTTTCCAAAAGGAATGGTATAATAATTAGTTGGAACTTCCTGTCTAACACTTCTATATAAGCCTTTATGCTCAAAGAAAAGTACCGGGTTTGGATCATTAAATGCTGTATTTAATAAACCTTTTGCATCATATGGAAATGCGGGATAAACAACTTTTAATCCCGGAGTTTTAGTAAACCAGGCTTCATTTGTCTGACTATGAAATGGCCCTGCTCCTACTCCAGCACCACAGGGCATTCTCACAACTACATCTGCATTTTGTCCCCAGCGGTAATTTACTTTAGCCAAATAGTTAACTATGGGATTAAAGCCAGAGCTCACAAAATCTGCAAATTGCATTTCTACCATAGATTTTATTCCTTTTATCGAGAGACCCATGGCAGCTGCTACAACTCCAGACTCGCATATAGGTGTGTTTCTAACTCTGTGTTTTCCAAATTCTTCAAGAAATCCATCTGTTATTTTGAATACCCCTCCATAATCTGCTATATCCTGCCCCATTAGAACAAGATCCTTATGCTTTTGCATAGATTGTTTTAATCCTAGCGATATAGCATCAATAAATCTAATTTCTTCTACTTCTTTACCTGCAGAAAATTCTTCATGCTCATAATAGCTATACACATCATTTAACTCTGTTTCCAGATCTGCAGTTATAACTGCTTCATCAAAAGCCATTTGTAGATGTTCATTTATTTCAGATTTTATCTCTTTTTGGTATTTTGTATGTATCTCCTCAGTAAGAATATTATTTTCTTCCAAAAAATTCTTAAAATTTAAAATTGGGTCTTTGTCTGCCCATTCTGTCATCAATTCCTCAGGAACATACTTTGTACCACTCGCTTCTTCATGCCCACGCATTCTAAACGTTACGAATTCTAATAATACTGGCCTTGGATTTTCTCGAACGCTTGCGGCAATTTCTGAAACCTTATTATAGACTTCTAAAATATTATTCCCATCTATTTTATGAGCTTCCATTCCATATCCTATCCCTCTATCCATAATATTTTTGCAACGAAACTGCTCTGTAGTTGGTGTAGAAAGACCGTACCCATTATTTTCTACGCAAAATAATACTGGAAGATCCCAAACCGAAGCTATATTAAGAGCTTCATGGAAATCACCCTCACTAGTTCCACCTTCTCCTGTAAAGACCGCGGTAATTTTTTTTTCATTTTGTAGCTTATGAGCCAAGGCTATTCCATCTGCTACTCCTAATTGTGGACCAAGATGAGATATCATCCCAATGATCTTAAACTCTTGGGTTCCAAAATGAAAGCTTCTATCACGTCCTTTAGTAAACCCATTGGCCTTTCCTTGCCATTGAGAAAAAAGTCTATATAATGGTATCTCTCTGGTAGTAAATACTCCAAGGTTTCTATGCATTGGCAGTATGTACTCATCTTCTTCTAAAGCACTAGTTACTCCAATAGAGATCGCTTCTTGGCCAATTCCGCTAAACCATTTAGAAATTCTTCCCTGTCTTAATAAGATAAGCATCTTCTCCTCTATGAGTCGTGGCTTTAGCATTTTTTTATATAGATCGAGAAGTTCTGAATCTTTAAGATTCATTCTAGAAAATTTCATCATTGTATTGGGAGAAGTTATGGTTGCCATAATTAAGATTAGTTAACCAAATGTAATTAATTTTAAAACTAAGTTGTTTAACGTATAGAAAAATAAATACTACCGTAAATTTAATTAACTTTGTTAGTTCACTAATTTAAAAGCACTGAAATGGCAATGAATAATATACCTAGCGTAGATCTATCAGATTTTTTATCTGAGGATCCCAAAAGGAAACAAAAATTTGTTGATGAAATTGGGAAAGCCTATGAAGAGATAGGTTTTGTGTCCTTGAGAAATCATTTCTTAAGCGATGATCTTGTTGATGAATTATATAAAGAAGTAAAGTCTTTCTTTGATCTACCTTTAGAGATTAAGGAGAAATATGAAATTGAAGGTCTTGGAGGACAGAGAGGTTATATTTCTTTTGGAAAAGAGCATGCTAAGGGCAAAAAAGAAGGAGATCTTAAAGAATTTTGGCATTTTGGTCAGGAAGCGTCGGCAGATGCAGCTTTAATTGAAGAGTATCCAGAAAATGTACATGTTGAAGAACTTATGGACTTCAATCATACAGGTATGGAAGCCTATAGAATGTTAGAGAAAACAGGAATTTATGTTCTAAGAGCTCTAGCTATATATATTGGTTTGGATGAGCATTATTTTGATCATTGGGCAAGTAATGGTAATAGTATATTAAGACCTATTCATTATCCTCCAATTAATGAAGAGCCTAAAGGAGCTGAACGAGCCGGTGCACATGGAGATATAAACCTAATTACCCTACTTATGGGGGCTTCTACCGGAGGACTGCAAGTATTGCGTAAAGATGGAGAGTGGATTGATGCCATTCCATCAGAAGATGAATTGGTTATTAATGTAGGTGATATGTTAGAAAGACTTACTAATAACAAATTAAAATCTACTATACATAAAGTTATTAATCCGCCTAAAGACCAATGGGGTAAACCTAGATACTCGATACCATTCTTTATGCATCCACGAAGTGAGATGCCACTAAATTGTCTTGAGGAGTGTATAGATGAAAATAATCCAAAGCAATATGAAGATATAACTGCAGGGGAATTTTTACATCAAAGACTTGTAGAAATAGGACTTATTAAAAAATAATTATGGCAAAGAAAAAGTTAGGATTGGAAGATCTTGGCGGTTTCGTATTTTCAACTAATGACGATTTTGACCCTGATATAAATAGTCAGAATTCAATTGATGAGACTCCCGCGCCAAAAGATCAACGATTAGAAGCTCATTTTAGCAATAAAGGTCGCGGTGGCAAAACTGTAACAGTCATTAAAGGTTTTGAAGGTAGCGATGAAGATCTAAATACTTTAGGAAAATTGCTGAAGAAGAAATGCGGTGTGGGAGGATCTGTGAAAGATGGTGAAATTATTATACAGGGAGATGTGAGAGAAAAGATCATAAAATTCCTAAAAGATGATGGTTATAAGGTAAAGAGAGTGGGTGGCTAAATTTATTACGGTTAAACTATAAAAACATGGCAAATCAATTGCATATTACCAACGGTGATGGGTTAACCGATACTATTAAACAGCTAAATCTAGGTGGAGAAACTGTAGTTTGGCGCGAGATGCTTTGTGAAGGTCCTACGGTTTATGAACTGGGATCTGAAGAATTTATTGAGCTTCGTACTAATTTTCTAACTTCACATTATAATATCACGAAAGATTATTATCAAACTCAATTTCTAGAAGAGCTTTATAAATTGTCTAAGGTTAATGAGTTTGATGAAGTTGTGCTGTGGTTCGAGTTCGATCTGTTTTCTCATATAAATATGCTGGCTATGATAAGCCATTTGGAAAATCTTAAACTTAATGTTCCTGTTTACCTAGTGTGTAGTAAGAAGCTTAAAGGAGAAGCAGAATTTAATCCTCTCTCTCAATTAAGTCTTAAAGATCTTAATAATCATTATGTAAAACGAATACATCTTAATGAAGATGATCTAGAAATGGCTGCTTTAATGTGGCAATTATATAATGGAGAAAATCCACAGAAATTAAAGTTGCTTATTAAAAAGAAAACCAACTTTGAATATCTTTCTAGCTGTATTAGAGCGCATATTGAACGTTTTCCCAACTCAACGACAGGAATTAATACCCTAGAAAAGAATATTCTAAAACTTATTGATAGAAATAACATCTCCAGTAAAAATCAGCTATTAGGATACGCTTTGGAGTATCAAGGTTATTTTGGTTATGGAGATTCTCAAATGCAGCGAATCTTAGATAAATTAGAGCGATTTTATAAAGAAGAGAATAACCAGATTCAATTAACTGCCGAGGGTACGGAAGCTCTTAATGGTTCGCGCAATTTTTATCAAGTACTTAAAAACGATGAATTTTTTGGTGGAGTTAAAATGTATGATTTTTTATATGACTCTGTCTCACATAATATTTTAAAACTATAGCATGACTTTAAAGGCTTCAGAATTTATACAAAATCCAGATGGTAGTGTTTATCACCTAAATTTATTACCACATCAACTTGCAAATACTGTTATTACGGTTGGAGATCCTGATAGAGTGGCTCAAGTAACCAAATATTTTGATGAAGTTGAAGTTAAGGTTCATAAAAGAGAATTTCATACTCAAACCGGATATTACAAAGGTAAACGAATAAGCGTGATCTCCACCGGAATTGGAACCGATAATATAGATATTGTCTTTAATGAATTGGATGCCCTTGTTAATATTGATTTTGAAAGTCGAGAGATCAAAAAGGATCTTATATCATTAGATATTATCAGAATTGGAACATCTGGAGCTATTCAGAAGGATGTGGCCTTAGATAGCTTTTTAGTTTCTGAAATGGGAGTAGGATTTGATTCCTTATTACATTTTTATAAGGCGGATGAGATTTTAGATATCGATTTTGCTCAAGCCCTAAAAAATCAGCTTCAACTAAAAGATACCAATGGTTTGCCATATGTAGTGGCTTGCAATAAAGATCTTGCCTCTAAGTTTAGTGATGGTTATTCTAAAGGTGTTACTGTAACTAACTGCGGATTCTATGGCCCTCAAGGGAGAGAATTAAGATTGCCTCTAAGCATGCCAGATCTTAATGATCTTATGGCTTCTTTTGAATTTAACGGAAAAAGAATTACCAATCTAGAAATGGAAACAGCCGGTATTTATGGTCTTTCAAAATTGCTAGGTCACCGCGCAGTTTCTTTAAACGCTATTATTGCTAATAGAGCTACCGGAGCTTTTAGTGTAGATCCAGGTAAATTAGTAGATGATCTTATTAAATTAAGCTTGGAGAAATTGGTGAGCTAATAGTTTTGCTTTTAACACAACATTAAATTTCTCAACTCTCTCATCTTTGTATTTTTGTTGAAACTATACAATATATGCTATCAGATCCTGAGACCCAGTTAAGACATAGAGACCTTAATTGGTTAAGTTTTAATGAGAGGGTTTTACAAGAAGCTGAGGATAAGAATAATCCTCTTTATGAGAGAATTAAATTCCTTGCAATTTTTTCATCTAATTTAGATGAATTTTTTAGAGTTAGAGTTTCACAACTTAGACAGATAAAAAGGGTTGAAAAAAGTATTCGAAAGAAGCTTGCTTTAAAACCTAATAAGATCACCAAACAGATACTTTCCGAGGTTAAGGTTCATCTAAATAGATTTGGAAACATTTATCACGAACAGATAATTCCAGAACTTGCTGAAAATGGAATATACTTGGTTGAAAGTAATGATTATAGCAGTAAACAAAAAGAATTTGCTGCTGCCCTGTATAAAGATAACATTGCTCAATACCTAAAACCCCAAAAAATAGACCTTACTCAAGATTCAGATCTATTTCTTGAAAATAATATACTTTATTTTGCTATCACTTTTAAAAACAGTGATCATTTAGGGGTTGTGAACATTCCTGCAGAAGAGTGCGGTAGATTTGTAGAATTTGGCGATAATGCAATCACTTATATAGATGATATTATTAGATATGAAATACCGAGTTTATTTCTAAAGGAGGAAATATTGGGTGTTTACGAAATTAAAATGTCTAGAGATGCTGAGCTTTATATAGAAGACGAATTTAATGGGGTTCTCGCAGAAAAGATTTATGCTTCATTAGCTCAAAGAACAGATGGCCAACCTACAAGATTGCTATATGATGCAAAAATGCCGGATGACGTTCAGAAAAAGATCAGAAAACTACTTAATTTAGGGAAGATAGATATGATGCCTGGTGGGCAATATCATAATTTCAGCGATTTCTTTTCCTTTCCAGATCCTGGTAAAAAAGAAGCACTTCATCCTAAGGCACGCCCTGTAATTAAACATAAAATATTAGAATTTGCTGAAGATTACTTTAAGGTGATCTCAGAAAAAGATCAATCTGTCCATTTCCCATATATGAATTTTGATTATGTGGAAAATTTTGTTGAGCAAGCTGCTGTAGATCCTGATGTTGAAATAATAAAAATATCACTATATAGAATCGCAGATGAATCTAAATTGACTTCAAGTTTGCTAAAAGCATTAAAGAATGGTAAGAAAGTTACTGTATTTGTAGAAGCTAAAGCTAGGTTTGATGAAGAGAACAATATTGTATGGGGAAAGAAATTTGAAGAGAAAGGTGCAAATGTAATTTACAGTTACCCTAAGATAAAAGTTCACTCTAAAATAATGATGGTTGGAAGGCGTGAAGGTGAAAAGCTTAAGAAATATGCCTATATAGGTTCCGGAAATTTCAATAGTAAAACCGCTTCCCTATATTGTGATCATGCAATTTTTACTGCAAATAAATACATAACCAAAGAATTAGCTAGAGTATTCAAGGTCTTGGAAGGCTCATTAATTATACCAAGAGAGAAGCATTTACTTATTTCTCCTTTTTCTACTAGAAGAAGGTTTACAGAAATGATCATGCAAGAAATTGAAAATGCAGAGAATGGAATTAAAGCAGAGATTACTGCTAAGATGAATAGTCTTGAAGATCCACAAATTATAGAATGGCTATATAAAGCAAGCAATGCCGGCGTAAAAATTAGACTTTTAATTAGAGGTTTTACCTGTTTAATACCTGGAGTTAAGGGGCTTAGCGAAAATATTTATATTACAAGTATATTAGATCAATTTTTGGAGCATGGAAGAATATATGTATTTGAGAATGGCGGAGATCAACAACTATTTTTTGGAAGTGCAGATTGGATGACGCGTAATTTAGACCGAAGAATTGAAGTGATTGCACCAATATTAGACGAAGATATAGCTCAAGAATTCAAAGATATCTTTCAAATTCAACTAAATGATAATGTAAAAGCTAGAATTCAGGATTCGGAAGAAACGAATACTTACGTTCAGAAAAAAGAAGGAGACAAAGAGGTGAGATCTCAATTTGAGATCTATGAATATCTAAAAGAAAAGCATAGTATATGAGAACTATAAGAATTGGTGGTGTACCAGAACATTTCAATCTGCCTTGGCATTTAGCAATGGAAGAAAAGGATTTTGAAAAAGAAGGCTTAAAAATAGAATGGACAGACTTTCCAGGAGGTACTGGAGATCTTAACACCGCTCTAAGAAATAAGGAAATAGACGTTGCTGTAATACTAACAGAGGGTATTATAAAAGACATAATTGCAGGAAATCCATCTAAAATTGTTCAAACTTATGTGCAGTCTCCTTTAATTTGGGGAATTCATGTAGCCGAAGGATCTAAATATCATTCGTTAAAGGAATTAGAACATTCCAAAGTAGCTATAAGTAGAAATGGTTCGGGATCTCAGTTGATGGCCTATGTAAACGCAAAGAATGAAGGATGGAATTTAAGTGATCTTAAATTTGAAATAGTTGGGAACATAGACGGAGCCGTTAGTGCTTTACAAGACAATACAGCTCAATATTTTATGTGGGAGCATTTTACCACAAAACCTTTGGTAGATAATGGAACCTTTAGAAGAGTTGCAGACTGCCCTACTCCATGGCCATGTTTTGTAATAGCGGTTAGAAATGATATTTTAGAATCAAATGAAATAGAAATAGAAAAGCTTATTAACGTTATTAATAAAAAAACAGTGAGTTTCAAAAACATCTCAAATATAGAACGAACACTAGCTAAACGTTATGACCAAAAGATCGAAGATATTGAGGAATGGCTACAAATAACCGAATGGAGTCAGACAAATCTAACAGAGCAGGAAATTGAAAATGTTCAGGAAAGTTTAATAGATCTTAAGTTAATTTCAAAAAAAGTTGATAGTTCTAACATTATTTATAACTTGTGAGCAATAAAATGTTAGAATAACATCCACAACTTATATGAAAAAACTATTACTTCCTCTGTTATTATTATGCTTTTCAATTTCATTTTCTCAGGAAATTACTGATGATCCTAATTTGGATTCTGAAGAGGTTTATAAAAGAGATACTGCTAAAAATGAGTTGAGTATTGGAACTTTTAATCTGGTTGTTTTTGGAGCTTTAGATCTAGCATATGAAAGAATACTAACACCACATTCTAGTTGGGCTGTTGAGGGATTTGTATTAGCGCTAGATCGTGATAGTGAAGATGTAGGCGATGCTTTTACTAAAGATTTTTCGCTTACGGGAAAATATAAATATTTCTTTAGTGAAAGAAGAACAGCTTGGGGATTTTATGTAAATGGCTTTGCCATGGTTTCTTCCGGTGAATATTATAAATATAGAGAGATCTATAATGATGGTTATTACCAGAGTGAAAGAGATTACAATAACTATACAGATCTTGCCTTAGGATTTGGTCTTGGAGGGAAGTTTGTCTCTAAACAAGGTTTCTTTTTGGATCTGAATGCAGGAATAGGTAGAAATTTATTTAATGATAACTCTCCAACTATTGTAGGTCAATTCAACGTGAATTTAGGATTTAGATTTTAGATCTTACCATTTAATTTCATTTTTTCCATGAGCATTTAGATAGGTGTTGGTTCTGCTGAAATGTTTATTTCCAAACCAGTATCCTCTATTAGCACTTAAAGGTGATGGATGTCCGCTAGTAAGAATGCAATGTTTATTTGGATCTATTTTCGCACCTTTCTTTTTGGCATAACCACCCCAAAGTAGAAATACAACATTTTTATTTTCTTCAGAAATGCTCTTAATAACGGCATTTGTAAATTTTTCCCAGCCTTTATTCTTGTGAGATGCAGCCTCGTGAGCTCTAACAGTAAGTACTGAATTTAGTAAAAGTACTCCTTGCTTTGCCCAATGCTCTAAATTGCCGGTGCTAGGTATATTCTTTCCCAGATCTTCATTTATTTCTTTATAAATATTTACCAAAGATGGTGGTATAGCAACTTCCTCTGGAACGGAAAAGCATAAACCATGAGCTTGATTAGGCCCATGATATGGATCCTGTCCTATTATAACTACCTTCACTTCATGAAATGGAGTTAAATTGAAAGCTTCAAAAATGTTGGAAGCTTCAGGATAGCAGATGCAATTTTTGTATTCTGATTTTACAAAGCTCACTAAATCTTCAAAATAGGGTTTTTCAAATTCAGAATTTAAAACCTTTTTCCAGCTATTATGGATATCCACCTTCATATTATTTAAGTAAATTTGTAGAACCCAAAATTAGGGAAAATTACCTATGATAAAAATTGCAGCCAAAACTCTTCTCGATCTAGAATTTCCTACCGTTTGCAAACAGATAAGCGAAATGTGTATTACGCAAATGGGAATAGATAAGGCCCTCGAGATAGTACCATATACCACTCCCAAAGAGGCATTGTTCGGACTTCACCAAACTAATGAATACTTAGACTCCTACAATCAAGAAAGTAGAATACCTAATCATGGTTTTGATAGTATCAATAAGGAGATTAGAATGCTTGGAATTGAAGAAGCAGTGCTAGAGCTTGGAAGCTTTCGTAAAATTTCTTCATTAGCAGAAACAGCGAATACTCAGATTAGATTTTTCAACAAATTTCAAGAACTTTATCCTTCTTTGTTTGAAACAACAGAGCCTATAGAATATACAAAGGCTATAACTGAAAAGATCGATGAGATCATTAGTAAATATGGGGAAGTTAAAGATGAAGCCACTCCCCTTTTATTGAATGCCAGACGTTCTATGAACGCAGTAAAGGGTAAGATAAACACTAGTTTTGGAAGCGCACTTACCACATATAACGGCTATGGATATTTAGATGAAATTAAAGAAAGTGTAGTAGAAAATGTACGAGTGCTTGCCGTAAAAGCAATGTATAGGAAAAAAGTTAAGGGTGGCATTTTAGGGAATTCTAAAACAGGTAGTATCGTTTACATTCAACCTGAAGCTACAATGAACCATACCAGAGAGCTTAACAATCTGGAATATGAAGAAAAAGAAGAAATCAATAGAATTTTAAAAGCGCTCACCAATTTTTTAAAACCTTATAAAGAACTTCTTTTAGAATACCAAGATCTGTTAAGTGAGATAGATGTAATATCTGCAAAAGCAAAATATGCCAGAGAGATCAACGGTATACTGCCAAAGATCACCAAAGAAAGAGAACTTAGTCTAAAGGATGCCTACCATCCTCTTTTATATAGAAATAATAAGCAACGAGGAGAAAAAACATTTCCACAGAGTATAGGTCTTTCTTCAGATAATAGAATAATTGTTATTTCCGGACCTAATGCCGGAGGAAAGAGTATCACCTTAAAAACTGTTGGTTTACTTCAGGTTATGCTTCAAAGCGGTGTATTAATACCGGTTCATGAATATAGCAGGATGTGCCTTTTTAATAAGATCTTAACCGATATTGGTGACAACCAATCTATAGAAAATCATTTAAGTACTTATAGTTATCGCTTAAAGAATATGAATTCTTTTCTCAAGAAATGTGATAATAAAACCCTATTCCTTATAGATGAATTTGGAACCGGGAGTGATCCGGAATTGGGAGGTGCTTTGGCTGAAACATTTTTGGAGGTTTTTTATGAGCGAGAATCTTTTGGGATCTTAACTACACATTACACCAATTTAAAGATGTTGGCAAATGAGTTGCCTAATATGACCAATGCTAATATGATGTTCGATTCTAGAACGCTGGAACCTATCTATAAGCTACAGTTAGGAGAAGCAGGAAGTTCATTTACATTTGAAGTCGCACAGAAAAATGGAATTCCATATAGTTTGATCAACAGATCTAAGAAAAAAGTAGAGCGAGGAAAAATTAGATTTGATAAGAGCATAGCAGATCTGCAAAAAGAGCGAAGCAAGCTCAAAAAGACTACAGATTCTCTTAAAAATCAAGAAATAGTAACTGCTCAGCAAAAAGATAAGCTTGAAGAGACCAATGCAAAGATCCAGCAGAAGTTAGAAAGCTATCAAGAATTATACGACTCAAATCAAAGGCTTATTTATCTAGGACAAAAAATTAATGATATAAGTGAGAAATATTTCAATAATAAGCAGAAGAAAGAGTTAATAGGAGAATTCATTAAGATTGTTGAGATCGAAAATTCTAAGAGAACTAAAGAAACTGCAAAACAGGTTAAGATAAAGAAAGCTAAAGAAAAGAAGGTTGTTCAAGAGGCTGAGAAGAAAGTTGAAGTAATAAGACAGCGTAAGAAAGAGGAAAAAAAGAAAATAGAAACTCAACAAATTAAAGAAGCAAATAAAACAAAAGCGCTCTTAAAAGTTGGAGATCGTGTAAGAATGGAAGATGGTAAAGCGGTAGGTTCTATAGATAATATTGAAAAAGGAAAAGCTACAGTTAACTATGGTATTTTTACGACCAGTGTTTCTTTAGATCAACTAGAATTGGTACAAGCTGCTAAAAAGAAGAAATAATGGAAAGTTCAATAGATATTAATAAGAAAATCATCTTATTTGATGGAGTGTGTAATCTATGTAATTCTGCTGTAAATTATGTAATTGAGCATGACGCAAAAGATTTCTTTAGATTTGCTTCCCTACAGAGTAAAGCAGGAATTGAGCTTATGGAAGAACGTGGAATTGATCCTAATGCTATAGATTCTATAATATTGATTGAGCCTGGTATTGCTTATTACAATAAATCTACTGCTGCACTTAAAATAGCAAAGCATTTATCCGGTAGTATTTCTTTATTGAGATTTTTCTCTGTACTACCGGAGGGCTTCCGAAACCTGGTGTATGATTTTATTGCCAAGAATCGCTACCAATGGTTTGGTAAAAAAGACGCTTGTATGATTCCTACACCAGAACTTAAAGCTAAATTTTTGTAGATACCTCTTCTCTTTCTACAGGAATGGTTGTAGCATCAGCATCGTAATTATCATCCCAATCTTTTACGTTAGGAGGTCCTAATTTATCTACAGATTTTGCAACGATCATTGCTACTGCAGCATCTCCGGTTACATTTACCGTTGTTCTACACATATCTAATGGTCTATCTATTGCAAAGATCAATGCCAATCCAGCTTCCGGAATTCCTGCTTGTGCTAGAACAATAACCAACATTACCATTCCTGCTCCAGGAACAGCCGCAGAACCAATAGAGGCTAAAGTTGCTGTAGCAATTATTCCTAATTGAGTACCAAATGAAAGGTCCATCCCAAAGGCCTGTGCAATAAATACTGCAGCTACCGCCTGATATAAACTTGTTCCATCCATATTAATAGTAGCTCCAATAGGAAGTACAAAACTTGCCACTTCCTTATGTACGCCCATATGCTCTTCTACTCTCTCCATAGTTACAGGCAAAGTTGCAGCACTAGAGCTTGTTGAGAATGCTAGTAGTTGTGCCGGAGCCATTCCATTAAGAAAGAAAGAAGGTTTATTTTTTGTAACGATCCATACCAGCAGCACATAAAAACCGATCATTAATGCTAATCCTATTAGTACTGTTAAGGCATACATAGCTAGTGCTGCAAATAGATCTGTACTTGGAGATTCTACCACCAATGCAGCCAACAATGCAAATACACCATAAGGAGCAGTAAGCATTATGAGATCTATCATTTTGAGAATTACTTCATTAAAGCCATCAAAAAAGTCTTTTACCGGTTTACTTTGCTTTTCAGGAATTAAGATTAGTCCAATACCAAAGAAAATTGCAAAGAAAATAACTTGAAGCATATTAGAATTATCACTGGCTGCACCAAAGATATTAGATGGTACGAGATCTTCTAAAGCCTGAAGTGGGCCTGCATCCTTCTGTTTTTGAGCATCTGCAATTCTAACATTAGCATCACCTTCATAACTAGAAATAAGATCATCTCTAGTACCTTGATTTATAGCACTACCTGGTTTTATTAAATTTACTAATGCTAATCCTATAGAAACAGCTATAACGGTAGTTCCAATATATGTAAGAATAGTTCTAGTTCCCATTTTGGATAGCTTAGAAATATCTTTAAGATCTGAGATACCCTTAATTAAAGAGGCTAGAATTAAAGGAACCGCAATTAATTTAAGCGAGTTTATAAAGATATTCCCAAAAGGCTTAATCCAATCTCCAACGAAATCTGGTCCCCATGAAAAATTAGTTAGTACTAATGCGAAAAGAACTCCTAAAGCCATTCCCAATAAAATCTGCCAGTGCAGCGCTAATTTTTTCATAGTAAAGTATTGTTGCAATTATATTTTTGAAATTTTGTTTTGTAAAAAGAAATCGGCTATTACTAACGCAGCCATAGCATCTACTATAGGTACCGCTCGTGGTACCACACAAGGGTCATGCCTGCCTTTTCCCTGCATTTCAACTTGCAGACCTTGAGAATTAATGGTTGGTTGTTTTTGCATGATGGTAGCCACAGGTTTAAATGCTACGGTAAAATAAATATCCATACCATTAGAGATTCCTCCCTGAATGCCACCGCTCAAATTTGTAGTTGTGCTGCCATCAGAATTGAAAAGATCATTATGTTCACTTCCTTTCATCTTGGTACCTTCAAATCCACTTCCGTATTCAAAGCCTTTAACCGCATTAATAGAAAGCATTGCTTTTCCTAGTTCTGCATGTAACTTATCAAATACAGGTTCTCCAAGACCCTTAGGAACATTTTTTATAACGCACTGCACCGTACCGCCAACGGTATCTCCCTGACTTCTTATGTCTTTAATATAATCTTCCATACGCTGTGCAACAGCCGTATCTGGACATCTTACAGGGTTAGACTCTATTAAATTAAGATCTATAGTCTCTAAATTTTTATCTAAGCTTATATTTCCCACAGAACTTGTAAAAGCGTGAAATGAGATATTAGGTATTACTTGCTTAGCTATGGCACCACCTACAACTCTACTAGCTGTTTCGCGTGCAGAAGAACGGCCACCACCTCTATAATCTCTAATTCCATATTTCTCATCATATGTATAATCTGCATGGGAGGGTCTGTACGTATCTTTTATATGAGAGTAGTCTTTAGATTTTTGATTTGCATTTTTAATCACAAAGCCAATAGGAGTTCCAGTAGTTTGTCCCTCAAATATCCCTGAATAGAATTCAACTGTATCTGGTTCTTTTCTTTGAGTTACAATTGCAGATTGCCCCGGTTTTCTCTTATTAAGATCTTGCTGAACTTTCTCAAGATCTATTTTTATTCCTGCAGGACAACCATCAATTATTCCACCAATGGCAGCGCCATGTGATTCTCCAAAAGTGGTTAATTTAAAAAGCTTTCCGAAAGTATTTCCGGCCATAAAATCGATTTTGAACAAATGTAATTTTTTAACTACATATTTAAAAGTCTATTCCCTATTAATATTCTCTTAACAAACTAATCATTAATTAATCTTTTGATAAGAATACTTTAAAAAATGCCTAATCCAATTAAAAGATTAATAAGGTTTCTTTGAGATATAATTAATTCGAAATTGCAAAAGAAAAGAGATATTGAACTCGTAGTAATCTCAGATATACATCTGGGTGTTCTAGGATGCAATGCAAAAGGACTATTGCATTACCTTAATTCTATACAGCCGAAAAAGCTTATTCTAATAGGTGATTTTATGGAGCGCTTGCAATTTATAAAAAGCCATATTCCAAAAGATCATTTAGAAGTGATAAACAAGATCATTAAGTTAAGCAATAATGGAACCGAGGTGATCTATATTACCGGCAGTCATAATGAGATGCAATTTAGCGGACTGAAACTTGGAAATTTTGTTGTAGTAGATAAACTTGTTCTGGATCTGGACGGAAAATTAGCGTGGTTCTTCAACGGTGATGTTCTAGATTTTTCTTTTCTATATTCTAAATGGCTTGCAAATATTGATGTATGGAGCTATAATGTTATTCTGAAAATCAATAAACTCTTTAATTGGAATTTGATTACATCTGAGAAGAGAAAATTCTCCAAGTCTAAAAAAAATAAGAACAATCTGGAACTTAATATTAAAGATATTCAACTTTTCGAAAAAAGAGTATCAGATCTTGCCATAGAAAATGATTATAAATATGTAATCTCTGGTCATACTCATCAACCAAAGATCATAAGGAAAACTAATATATATGGTACTTGTCTTTATCTTAATTCTGGTAAATGGATAGAGAATTTAACTACTCTAGAGTATAATAATAAACGATGGGAATTGAACAAATTTGATGAAAATACCCTGACTAAAAAGGAAATTGAGACTACGCCAGTGGAGCGAATTTTAGATCTCATTACAGCAATAACCATTCTAAATAAAGCGAGACCTCAGAACTAAATTTGAGGTCTCTTACCTAATGAAAAATCTAAGCTAAAGATTCTCTAAGAATTGTTATTGGATGTTTTGCAATTCTTTTGGTCCCATCAAAGATTTGATGACGACAACTTGTTCCATTAGCGGCAATAATGGTGTCTAAATCGCTTTTTCTAACTGCGGGAAATAAACTTTGATTTCCTATATTCATACTAATCTCATAATGCTCTTGTTCATAACCAAAAGAACCTGCCATCCCACAACAACCTGATGAAATAATGGTTACCATATAATTCTTTGGAAAATTAAGAACATCAAAAGTAACGGCAGAATTAGATAATGCTTTTTGATGACAATGCGCGTGTATCTTAACCTTTTTAGATTCTGAAGTAAAAGCGGAAACATCAATATTCCCTAAAGCCATTTCTTTCTTTAGAAATTCTTCTATTAGAAAACAATTCTTTGAAAGTTGTATAGATGAAGCTTTATCGTCTCCCAATCTTAGATATTCATCCCTAAAAGTTAAGATGGCAGATGGTTCTATTCCTATAAGTGGCGTATCTACAGAAATAAGATCCTTGAAGATAGTTATATTTTTGTTTGCCAACTCTTTGGCTTCCTCTAAAAATCCTTTAGAAATATGACTTCTTCCACTTTCTGAATGAGCTATAATTTTGACTTGATACTTTAGCTTAAATAATAATTCTATGGCATCAATCCCAATGGTAGCATCTAAGTAATTCGTAAATTCATCAGTAAAGAGATAAACCGTTTTAACTGGATTTGTAACAATAAGCCTATCTTTATTTTCCTTATAATAGTTTGTCAAAGTTTGTTTAGAGAGTTCAGGTAAGGTTCTTTGTTTAGCAACTCCCATTACCTTTTTTGCAATCCCTGAGGTAATATTATTGGTAAATAAAAAATTAGAGATCTTTGGAACTTTTGAAGCTAGTTGGTTCATGCTCGCATTATTAGCAAATGCCTTACTTCTAAAAGATCTTCCATTAGCTTTTTGATATTGAAATTGAAATTCTGCTTTTAATGCAGCAACATCTACATTAGAAGGACATTCGCTTTTACAGCCTTTACAACTTATACAAAGATCAAAAACTTCTTTTAGCTCTTTATGGTCAAATTTATTAGGCTTGTCAGAATTTGTTAGAAATTCTCTCAAGGCATTTGCTCTAGCTCGCGTAGTATCTTTTTCATCCTTAGTGGCTCTGTAGCTTGGGCACATAGTTCCACCCGCTTCTACAGATTTTCTACAATCTCCACTCCCATTGCATTTTTCTGCAAGTCTTAATATACCTTCAGAATCTTCAAAATTCATTATAGTAGAAACGTTAGGCTCAATTCTATTAGGTACATATCTCAGCGAAGTATCCATTGCAGTAGCGTCTACAATTTTTCCGGGATTAAAAATATTTTCAGGGTCAAAAATATGCTTGATTTCTTTTAAGAGTTGATAGTTTTTAGACCCCACCATCATTTCAATAAATTCTGCCCGAAGCCTCCCATCTCCATGCTCTCCACTCATAGAACCCTTATATTTCTTCACCAAAGTAGCAACATCTTCTGTGATCTTTCTAAAAAGCACTACATCTTGTTCTATCTTTAAATTAAGTATAGGTCTTAAATGCAATTCACCGGCACCAGCATGGGCATAGTACACAGCTTCCTGCCCATAATTTTTCATTATTTGTGTAAACTCAAGAATATAGTTGGCAAGATCTGGAATAGCTACAGCGGTATCTTCTATACATGCTACCGCCTTTCTATCTCCAACCATATTACCTAACAATCCTAAGCCTGCTTTTCTAAGTTCTAATGCGAGCTCTATTTGATCTCCCGTTAAAACGGGTAAAGCATAGGTTAAATTAGATTCCCTTAATCTGTTAAGCAAGATTTTGATCTTATTTTGCAAGTCTTCTTCAGTCTCTGCACGAAGTTCCAGCATTAAAATTGCTTTAGGATCTCCTTCAATAAAAAAACGATTCTCTTTATATTTTAAATTTTCATTGGTGCAATCTAAGATCACTTTATCCATCATTTCACAAGTGAATAATGGGCTTTTCATAGACGGTACTACTGCAAGCATACAGTTCTCTATACTTGTAAAGTGCGCGGCAACCATGGCAGCATGTGTTGGTGGAAGTACATCTAATTGCAAAGTGATCTCTGTAGTAAAGGCCAAGGTTCCTTCGCTTCCTGACAATAACTTACAAAGGTCAAAATTCTCTTTACCACTAGAGAAAGGTTCAGTTCTAATTAATTCGTCTATAGCATATCCCGTATTTCTTCTGTGTATAGCTTCTTGTGGAAATTCTCGTTTTATTTCTTCCTGAACGGTCTCTGGAGATAAAAGGTGATAAATAGAACTGTAAATTTTATTTTCCAGAAGATCACCATTTAATTTCTGCCTAAAATTTTCTGCGGAAAGATTTGAAAACTCTGCGGTAGAACTATCGCTTAAAATAGTCTTTAAACTCAAGACCTTATCTCTGGTGGTACCATATCTTATTGAAGTAGTTCCGCTAGAGTTGTTGCCAACCATCCCTCCTATCATACACCTATTGGAAGTAGAAGTATTAGGACCGAAAAACAAACCATATTTCAGAAGTTGTCTGTTAAGATCGTCTCTAATAACCCCGGGTTGAACAATAGCGATTCTTTTTTCAGCATCAATAGCTATTATCTTAGTTAGATATTTAGAAACATCTACTACCAGACCACTACCTACACATTGTCCTGCTAGCGATGTTCCAGCCGTTCTAGGAATTAAACCTATTTTATTATTTCGAGCAAAGTTAATGATGGTTTTTATATCTGCTTCAGATCTTGGATAACATACTCCTAAAGGTAATTCTCTATATACAGAGGCATCTGTTGCATATATGCTTCTATGTAATTTATCCTGAAGTAATTCCCCTTCAATAGATAATTCTAACTCTTCTAATGTTGCTTTCATATTGACTCTAAAAGTACGAATTTAGCCGAATTTTGCTTAACAGATCATTAATGATTATTAACAATACATTGGCTTAATGGGGTGTCTGCATTTCAATTTTACAATTAAATTTGCTTTTACAAATAAAATAAATCAGATATGAAAAAAGTATTTTTATTAGCATTGTTTGCCATAGGATTAGGTACAACTTCCAACGCACAAACAATTTCTGAGAATGCACTAGGTCTTAGAATTGGTGGTGGAAATGGATATGGAGCAGAAGTTTCTTATCAACGTGCTATTGGAGGAGACAATAATAGATTAGAGTTTGATCTTGGATGGAGAAATGACGATTCTAGATATAACTCTGTAAAACTAGCGGCATTGTACCAATGGGTATGGAACATTGATGGTGGTTTTAATTGGTATGCAGGTGCCGGTGGTGGTATTGGAAATATTAGCGCTAAAGACGATCGCTACTATGATAAAAGAGATTACAGGTATAAAGATGAAACTTTTGTATTCTTAGCAGGTAACATAGGTATAGAATATAACTTTGATATTCCACTTTTGCTTTCTTTAGACTTTAGACCAGAAGTTGGGTTTATTAATGATAACGATGATATCGATAAATTATCACCAGATATCGCGGTTGGAGTTAGATACCAATTCTAAAAAACAACAAAATAAATTAAAAGCGTAAATTAAATTTTACGCTTTTTTTATTTCTGCCAATGCCTTTTCATATAGTGCTTCATATTGCGGCACAACAATATCAATATCAAAAGTTTTTGCTTGTTCTAGAGCATTTTCTTTAAATCTTTTAAGGGTATCATTATCTTCAAGAATCTTTACCCCAAAATCTCCCATAGCCTGTACATCACCAATTTCTGCAAGGTATCCAGAAACTCCGTGAATATTTACTTCTGGGATTCCACCACTATTGGTGGAAATTACAGGAACACCGTTTACCATAGCCTCTAAAGCAGCCAATCCAAAGCTCTCTTTTTCTGAAGGTAATAGAAACAGGTCTGAGAAGCATAAAATCTTATCTATCTCATTACTTTCTCCAAGGAATACTACCTTCTCCTGAAGTCCTAATTCGGCAACTAAAGCTTCTGCCATTTCCTTTTCAGGACCGGCACCCACCATGATCAGTTTAGATTTTACACTTTTTTGAATAACATCAAAAATTCGAATTACATCTCCTATTCTTTTTACAGCTCTAAAATTACTAACATGAGAAATTATTCGCTCGTCTTCATCTGCCATTAAATGACGTTGACAATCTGTAAAGCCTTTTCGAAATTTAGAAGTATCAATAAAATTTGGAACCACATCGATATCCTTGGTGATCTTGAAAAGATTTAAAGTATCCTTCTTAAGACTTTCAGAAACGGAGGTTACTACATCACTATGATTTATACTAAATGTAACCGCAGGTTTATAAAAAGGATGATTTCCTACCAAAGTAATATCTGTACCATGCAAAGTAGTAACCATTGGAAGTGAAATTCCTTCTTCTTCCAACATCTTTTTAGCCATATATCCTGCGTAAGCATGTGGGATGGCATAATGTACATGTAAAACATCAATTTCATGAAGTTTTACCATATTCACTAATTTACTACTAAGCGCAAGTTCGTAAGGTTGGAAATGAAATAAAGGATACTCTGGAACAGTTACTTCGTGAAAATGTATATTCCTATTAAGCTGTTCTAATCTAACAGGTTGTTTGTAGGTTATAAAATGAATAGAATGCCCTCTTTTAGACAATGCCATTCCAAGTTCTGTGGCAACAACCCCACTACCACCAAAGGTAGGATAGCAAACAATCCCTATTTTCATAAATTAATTCTCAATAGATTCATAAATAACTTCCTGGATCTTAGACCTAATATCTTCTCTTATCAATTTACGATTATTAACATCAGGATTTACCCTATTAGATAAAAACACATATAAGATCTCTGTCTCTGGATCTACCCAGGCAAAAGTTCCGGTGAAACCGCTGTGACCAAAACTAGAAACCGAAGCACAACCACATGTAGGGCCGGACTTTCCAAGTTGTGGTTTGTCGAAACCTACACCTCGCCTTACATTTTTATCGCAATAATAGCAGGTATTAAATTTTTCTATGGTTTCGGCTCCTATATATCTCTTGCCTCCATAGAAACCATGATTCAAATACATTTGCATAATCTTAGCAACATCATTAGCGGTACTAAATAATCCTGCATGTCCACCAATACCTCCCTGCATTGCAGCGCCCTGATCATGAACATAGCCATGAACCAGTTGTTTTCTCCATAGATTATCATACTCTGTAGGTACAATTTGATCTGGATTAAATTTATCTAAAGGCAAGTAAGTTGTAAAATTTGCGC
Source organism: Gillisia sp. Hel1_33_143 (assembly GCF_900104765.1). Taxonomy (GTDB): domain Bacteria; phylum Bacteroidota; class Bacteroidia; order Flavobacteriales; family Flavobacteriaceae; genus Gillisia. The sequence goes on along the minus strand of NZ_LT629737.1, from coordinate 2,664,567 downwards.
CCAACGGTTGATATATATTTTCTTGAGTTATATAAGCTAAAGAAGATTTAAAATGACCTTCCAAATAATACTTCATTAAATAAAAAGGGAGATCACTATACTTGTATCCCAGCTTAGGCTCTAGTTTACTATCTCTAATTTCTGCTAGAATGGTATCTCTAATATTATCTCTAATAAACATATTCTCTGCCACTCTAAGTCCAAATCCTTCTCTCTTTTCATCACGATAAAATGAAGTAGAGAGCCTTTTTGTTTTGCTATCTAAAGTTCCTACGTAAAAAGGCAACCAGGCTTTTAATTTTGCGTAATGCATAAGCATATCCTGTAATCTGATCTTTGCTTTATTAGATCCTTTAAAAAATGGAATAAGATCTCCAAGTTTAGAATCGAAGCTAATAACTTTTTGCTCTTCTAATTGCATGATTAGAGGCAGCGAAGCGAGAATCTTGGTTAAAGATGCAAGATCGTAAACAGAGGTATCAGTAACTGGAAATGTCTTATCGTAAGTGTGATAACCAGCATTCCTTTCATAAATAACCTTTCCTTTCCTAGCAACTATTACCTGTAACCCTGGAGTCATTTTACTATCTAAAGCCAATGTTATAAGAGAGTCTATTTTCTGAAGTTTCTCATAATTCATACCTACAGATTGTGGCATGCCGTAAGCCAATCTTTCTAAACTCTTGGTTTGATACCCTGTTCCTACAGGAAAATTATCCCCTAAGCTTACCGGTAACTTCCCTTTAGCTTCTAACGCCCCAAAGATAATCTGAGCAGATTTTTGTTGTGAAGCTTCACTATTTTGATAGCTCATAACAATACCTTCAAGATTGCTAGTAGATCTAAGGTCTGTTAAAGCATAAGGTCTGGCAAAAACATCTAGTATTGTATGATTACTTCTAGCTATTTCATCTATATACCGCTCCTCTTCACTACTAAATTTGTAGCGTGCCCAAGGCGACGCATCAGATTTATGGAAACCAATGATCACTAAATTATACGCTTTTAATTTCTCTTGTAATTCGTCTAAATTTTCTGCCTTAACCCAATCTACCTTAGTGTATCGTGAAAGTTGATGCAGAAATGGAGTACTTTCTGAATCTCCAAAATTAACGTAAGCTATCTTTTTAGTCTCTAGATCTTTAATAGGGAGAATTCCTGAATCATTTTTAACGATGGTGATAGCATTTTCTATAAGCTCTTCGTAAAGAGCCTTATCATCTAAAGTATTTAGATCGTTAATTAGGTTAGTAGTATCTACCGCAGTATAGTGTGCAAGTCCTGCCTGATATTTGGCTGAAAGAATCTTTTTTACAGAATATGCTAAGCGAGTTTCTGTTATTTTTCCATCATTGAAAGCATCAAATATTTTAATAGAAGCTTTAGGAACATCTTCAGACATAGTAAGAACATCATTCCCTGCCATAAAAGCTGCTAGATCAATTTCACCTGGATTTTTAAAATTTGAAGCCCCTTTCATATTAAGAGCATCCGTAAAGATCAAGCCTTTGAAATTCATTTTATTCTGAAGAAGCTCTGTCACTATGGGTTTAGATAGCGAAGAGGGCACGTCTTTTTCTGGATCTAGTGCAGGAACATCTAAATGAGCAATCATAATACTGTTAACCCCTTTATCAATAATTTTTCGGAAAGGATATAGCTCAATACTATCTATCCTCTCTTTGCTAAAAGATATAGTAGGCAAAGTTTTATGAGAATCTTTTTGAGTATCTCCGTGACCCGGAAAATGCTTAGCGCAGGTAAGTGCACCCATACTTTGCATCCCATTCATAAAAGCAATAGCTCTCTTAGATACTTCTTCTCTATCTTCTCCAAAAGATCTATTTCCAATAATTGGATTTTTAGGATTGGTATTAACATCTACATCTGGCGCGAAGTTTATATGAACACCTAATCTTTTGGTATGACGTGATATGGCTGCCCCAGCCTTCTCAATAAGTTTAAGGTCTTTTACAGCTCCAAGTGTCATGTTCCACGGCAAGGCAAAGGTAGAATCTAGGCGCATTGCTAAACCCCATTCTGCGTCCATCCCAATGAGCAAAGGTACATTTGCCAATTCTTGAAATTCATTATTTAATTTTGCTTGCTGCAAGGGCCCTCCCTTAGAAAACAAGACCCCACCAATATGGTGCTCTCTTATTAGATCTTTAATCTTCTCTGTCTCTTTTCGAGACTGGTTAGAAAAAACATCAACCATAAATAATTGACCTATTCTTTCCTGAAGGTTCATTTTGTTATATACACTATCCACCCAAGCCTTTTGTTGCAACACATCCTTAGTTAATAATGGATCCTGTTGAGCAAAAATTGATATGGAAAAAGTGAATAATAAGATTAAAATGAGAGATGTCTGTAGGGGCTTCATACAAACTCTCTATTTTAAAAAGCGATTATGCCAGCTTTCTGAAGCAGGGACTTCCCAATCTGTTAGATATTCAGATTTATTAGTAACAAGATTATTAAATACGATGGTATTTGGAGAAACAGCTTTGTCTTTTGCCATCTTTCTAAAATCGATCAAATTCTTATAAGCCACATGTTCTCCTTGCTTATAGCTCACATTCATCTTATCTAAAAGATCTACGCTGTAATCTTGTTCTAATTTTTGAATAAAATGAACAGATGCATCTATAGAACAACCGGTGGCAGCATTTAACTCCTGATCTAAAGCTAGGATGATAAATCTTTTATATCTAATTTCAAAGGAAGCTTTAAGATTAGCACCATGTGCCGTCCACTGAGAAATAAAATCTTCTAACTTGGTTGTAATTTCCTGAAGCTCTTGCTCAGAGAATGATCTATTTGCCTGGTAGATCCACACTCTAGATGAATCTGATAATTCCTTAAAAGGTACTAACATTTTTTTTGAGATTATATTTTTACAAAGCTACTTGATTATAAGATTAGCTTCAAATTTAGTACAAGTAAATTATTCTTATTAACACCTAATACCTGTTAAAATTAGACATTACGTACGATACTTTTTACAAAATAAAAACCTCAAGACTTGGTCTCAAGGTTTTGGTTGATATTATATTTTAAAAGTTTGAATACCTATTATAGATCTTGAGCATTTGCTATCATCTCTGCAACATCCATTACTTCAATCTTATCTTCTTGATTCTTATTTTTAACACCATCTGTCATCATAGTATTACAAAATGGACATCCAGCTGCTATAATTTCCGGCTTAACTTCCATAGCCTGCTCTGTACGCTCCACATTTACATCCTTATTTCCTGGCTCTGGTTCTTTGAACATCTGTCCTCCACCAGCTCCGCAGCACAATCCATTGCTCTTGCACTTTCTCATTTCTACCAGTTCCACTTCCAGCTTTCGCAATAAATCTCGTGGAGCTTCATAAACATTGTTTGCTCTACCTAAATAACATGGGTCGTGAAAAGTAATACGCTTTCCTTTAAATTTTCCTCCTTCTACCTTTAATCTACCTTCTTCCAGTAAAGACTTTAAGAAAGTGGTATGGTGCATTACTTCGTAATTACCACCTAGTGCCGGATACTCGTTTTTCAACGTATTAAAACAGTGTGGACAAGCGGTAACAACTTTCTTAATTTCATATCCATTAAGAACTTCAATATTAGTTGCTGCTTGCATTTGAAATAAGAATTCATTCCCAGCACGTTTAGCAGGATCCCCTGTACAAGTTTCTTCTGTTCCCAAAACAGCAAAATCTACTTTAGATTCATGTAATAATTTGACAAAAGCTTTGGTGATCTTTTTAGCACGATCATCAAAACTTCCGGCACATCCTACCCAAAATAATACTTCGGGTTTCTTACCTTCTGCCATATACTCGGCCATTGTTGGAACTTTAATTGCTTCTGACATTTTTATAAACTTTACTTAGAATTCTTAATTTTGTGAAAATCAAATTGATAATAAATACTATCAAAAGATTGATATTTAGCAAATTGGGAAGATCAACTAAATAATTAATTTAACCTATTTATTTTTCATTTGCCCAATTCAATCTATCCATTTGATTGTAAGGCCATGGAGCACCATTATTTTCAATGTTCTGTAATGCAATTGCCAATTCATTAGGCGCAGCACTTTCTTCCATTACTAAATAACGTCGCATATCTAAAATAATAGAAAGTGGATCAATACCTATTGGACAAGCCTCTACGCAGGCATTACAAGTAGTACAAGCCCATAACTCTTCTCTAAGGATATAATTATCTAAAAGTTGTTTTCCATCATCTTCAAACTTTCCTTTAGTGTTAATGATCTCACCTACTTCTTCTAGTCTATCTCTAGTGTCCATCATGATCTTTCTTGGTGAAAGCTTTTTCCCAGTTTGGTTTGCAGGACATTGCTCTGTGCATCTACCACATTCTGTACAGGTATATGAATTTAATAATTGAACCTGATTGAGGTCCATCACATCGGAAGCTCCAAATTTTGCTGGCTCCTCTTCTGTACCTTCCTCTGGCATAGCATAAGGATCTGCATCTGGATCCATCATTAGCTTAACTTCATTAGTAACAGCTTCTAGATTATCCATCTCCCCTTTAGGAGCAAGTTTGGAAAAGTATACGTTAGGAAATGCTAATAGAATATGTAAATGCTTAGAATAATATAAATAATTCAAAAAGAAAAGAATTCCAACTATATGTAACCACCATGCTGCTCTTTCAACTATTATAAGAATATCTGTACTAAAATTTTCAAACCAAGGACTTAAGTATTGACTGATAGGAAAAGAACCTACAATTCCAGATTCTTGTGCATAATGAGCCACTCCGTTCAATTGTAATTGATAGTCTGCACCATTCATAACGATGAAAAGTATCATTAGGACCATTTCAAAGTATAAGATATAGTTAGCATCATTTTTTGGCCACCCTTTTAATTCTCTACTTAAAAATCTATAAATATTTAAGCTATTTCTTCTTATCCAAAAGATGATTACACCAACAAATACTAAGAATGCCAAAATTTCAAAAGTACCTATTAAGAAATTATATCCTCCACCAAGGAAGGAGAGAATTCTATGAGTTCCAAATACACCATCTATAACGATTTCGAGAACTTCTATATTAATAATTATAAATCCTAAGTAAACTATAATATGCAAGAAACCAGAAATTGGCTTTTTAACCATTTTAGATTGCCCTAGTGCAATTCTTGCCATTTTCGCAAAACGCTCTCCTGGTTGATCGTTTCTATCTATCTTTTTTCCAAGTTTTATATTTCGAATAACCCTCCGAATATTTCTGGCAAAAAAAAGGATTCCGGCAACAAGTACAATTAAAAAAACAATCTGAGTAATAATTTGCATAATCTCTATTTTAAAGAATCTTTTGGCTTATCATACGATCCCGGAGATTTTCCGAAAACTGAGAAGTGAACATATCTTTTAGGATTTAATTTGATATCCTGTAGTAGTTGTTCCATTTGTTTGGTAGCACGGTCTAGATTATCATAAACCCTATCATCTGTAAGCAATTTACCTGCAGTTCCTTTTCCGCTACTCAAATTATTAGAGATCTCTTCAAAATCTGCTATAACTTTCTCAAGATCTCTTCCCATACCACTTAGATCAATTTGAGAAAGACTATCAGAAAACTTATTGAAGTTTGTAGACATTTCATCTAAATTGGTAAATGTATGATCTAATTTTTGAGAATTACCATCTACAATACCATTCAAAGATTGAGCAGTAGCTTTAAAAGAAGCTACTGTTAAAGCAAGATCATCAAAAGTTGCTTTTATGTTGTTACGAGTTTGTGGATTCAACACCTGGTTTAATGCAGTAACCATAGAGTCTGCACTAACTATTGTTCTCTCTACTTTTACCTGTAAGGGTGTTAGGCGCTCATTTACCAATTCCATGATTCCTTCTTCAATATCACTTGGCAATGTATCACCTGTTTGAGCCATTTGGCCTCGTTCATATTCAGGAACAATAGCTAAAGACTTACCTCCAATAAGCCCACCTCCATATATTTGAGCCAGACTGTTCTTAGAAAATCTAAAATCACTATCCACGCTAAAGGTTACTAATAAGAGACCACTTTCATTTAAGAAATCTATTGTATTTATCTTCCCAACCTTTAAACCATTAATAGTAACTGCAGAAGATGGAGATAATCCTTCTACATCTGCATACACAGCATAAAATTTCCGGCTTGAATCTAAGAGATTTTTACCTTTAAGAAAACTATATCCAAATATTAATATTACTATAGCAACAATGGCCAGGATGCCAGTTTTAACCTCTTTAGTATATTTCAAAAGTTCTATTTTTTAGAATGATTGCAAATTTAGAAATAAATATAGGAAAGTACTGCTATTTGCCTTGGCTTTTTAACGCCTCATTAACGGTAATCTTCTTACCATCCTTGAATGCAACCACATAACAAGACTTATAACCTTTAGATTTTGCCTTTTTCTGAAGATCTTGAATTTGATTATAACTTGAAGTAGCCCCGTAATAATATTTATAGAATTTACCTTCTTCTTCTCTAAATACAGGTTTTAAGCCCTTAAAATTAGAAGATTTTGGTTCTAACTTCTTAGAACTAGCAGCAAGTTGTACTTTAAAGGTAATTCCCTCAAAAGCGTCTTCAAAAGTTGTAGGAGCATCTACAGTTGTTACTGCAACGGGAGCATTAGATTCTAAATTATCTAAAGCAGCCATGTTTATACTTCCGCTATAGTCTTTGATAGCATCTACAATAGCATCTGCCATTTTAGACTGCCCGTTAGAACTATTTAAAAAAGGTCCTTCTTCTCTATTGGTAAGAAATCCGGTTTCAATAAGTACACTTGGCATATAGGTTTGGCGCAGAACTAAGAATCCAGCCTGTTTTACACCTCTATCATTTCTTCTTAGTTCTTTGGTAAATTTCTTCTGTACATAATCTGCCAATAATATACTTTGATCTAGATATTCTTCCTGCATTATCTGCATACCTATATAAGACTCTGGAGAATTAGGATCAAAACCATCATAGGTAATATCATAATCCTCTTCTAGAAAGATCACAGAGTTCTCTCGCTTAGCAACTTCAAAGTTAGCCTGGTTACGGTGTAATCCAAGTACAAAAGTTTCGGTACCGTAAGCCTGGGAATTATGAGCATTACAGTGCACAGATACAAATAAATCTGCTTTAGCATCATTAGCTATATCTGCCCGCCTATCTAACTCAATAAAAACATCATTACTTCTGGTATAAATAACTTTAATGTTATCATTTTTCTCCAGTTCTCTTCCTACCTTAAGTACAATGCTTAGGGCTATATCTTTCTCATTAAAACCTCCCCCCCTGTTTCCCGGGTCTTTTCCACCATGACCAGCGTCTAAAACCACAACAAATTTTGGTTTAGGTTTGGTATTAGAAATAGGTGTAAATGCAACTAATAAGGTTGAAATAAAGAGTATTGCAATAAATGTAAGTAGGTTATTTTTCATAAAAATAGTAACGATAGAATTAGGCTTATTATTTTATTCTGTCTTTTTTTGTATTCCGAAAAGGAAGCTTAAAAAATATATGTAATTTTGGATATTCAAAAAGCAAGCCATTCTTTACAAAAATAGCACTTAAAGCATTGCGAACATACTCACATTATATACTTTTTTCTTGTGTTTTTTTGCTCTTAGCTCCAATATACTCATTGGCGCAAGAAATTAAACCAAGTGGTAATATTATTCTTGAAAAAGATAGAGATAGCGTTGTAACAGTAAGTGATTCTCTTTCAATTGCCGGCCAAATCATTCAACAAGACACTATAAAAACCGATACTGTTAAAAAAGCTCCTGCACTATTAACTGATATCGTAAACTACTCAGCTGAAGATTATATGCGCTTAAGCGTAAAAGAGAATAGAATGTATCTTTATGATAATGCACAAATTACCTACGATGACATGGTAATAACTGCTGGTATGATCATTTTAGACAACGAAAAGAAAGAAATTTATGCTTACGGTATACCAGATTCTACAGGTACCTATTCTCAACTCCCAGTTTTTACTCAGGCTCAAAATACAGTAAAGCCAGATTCTATCAGATTCAATTTTGATACTGAAAAGGCCTTGATCTATAATACTAGAACAGAAGAAGGTGCCTTTAAAGTGAGAGGAGAAATCACTAAAAGAGAGAATGATTCTGTTTACTTTATGAAGAATGTAAAATTTACTACTTCTACCAACGAAGAAAATCCAGATTACTATTTTTATGCTAGGCGAATAAAATTTGTTCCAAACAAAAAGATCGTTACAGGATTAGTAAATATGTATATAGCAGATGTGCCAACACCTCTAGGCTTACCTTTTGCATATTTTCCATTAACAGATGAGCAAACCTCTGGTTTTATTCTACCCTCTTTTGGAAATAGTAATAATCGCGGTTATTTTCTTCAAAATGGGGGGTATTATTTTGCTATAAGTGATTATGTAGATCTTTTAGCATTAGGAGATTATTATACAAACGGAAGTTACGGCCTGAGGTTACAATCTAGTTACGCTAAGCGTTACAGCTTTAGAGGAAATTTAAACTTCAGGTATGAAAACTTATTAGATAGTGAACGCGGCTTTCCCGATTTTGCTCAGAGAACAAATTATAACATTCAATGGTCCCACAGTCAAGATTCTAAAGCTAACCCAAATTCGAGATTTTCTGCCTCTGTAAACCTTGGAAGTAGTGATTACTATAGAGAATCTGTTAATCAGGCTAATACGGGTAACTTTTTAAATAACTCTTTAAATTCTACAGTGTCTTACTCCAAGACATTTCCGGGAGAGCCGCAAGTTAATTTTAGCGCCACAGCCACACATTCTCAGAATACTAATACCAAGGTTATAAATATGACTTTACCTACGGTACAAACCAGTGTTTCTAGAATATATCCATTCGCACCAAAATTAGGTGCTAAAAAAGGATTGATTGAGAATATAAACTTTCAATATAACTTTAGAGGAGAGAATAGATTTGTAACCACAGACTCTTTATTCTTTAAACCAGAAATGTTTAAAGACGCAAATTTTGGAGCTCAACACACTATTCCCGTTTCAACAAACTTTAAACTATTTAAGTTTCTAAGTGTTAGTGCTAATGCTAATTATGAAGAAAATTGGGTTTTCAAAACTTATGAGAAAACCTATGATCAAAATTTAAGAAGAGAAGTAATAGATACCGTTTCTGGTTTTGATTCTTATAGAACCTATGGATTTAGCACCGGAATTGGTACCACTATTTACGGAAAAGTGAATTTTAAAAAGGATAGTAAAATACAGGCGCTACGCCATGTTATAAGACCTAATATTAGTTACAATATCAATCCTGGATTTGATCAATATTACGATCAATATACCATTTTTGATGAGCAGGATCAAACGCTTACAGAACGCGTGGTAGATTATTCAAGATTTCAAGGTTCCCTTTATGGTGCTCCGGGAAGACAATTTTCTAGCTCTATAGGATTGTCTATCAATAATACCTTAGAGGCCAAAGTAAGAGATAAAGATAGCACTGCTACAGAACCTAAGAAGATCACGCTATTGAATAACTTTAGCATGAGTACTGCCTACAATTTAGCTGGAGATTCGCTTAAATTATCTCCTATTGCGCTTAGAGGAAGTATTCCGGTAATTCAGAACAAATTAGATATCAATTTGGCGGCAAATTTAGATCTATATGCTTTAGATAATAATAACCGTAGAATAGACAAATTGAATATTAATAATGGAGGTAGTTTATTTAGATTTACCTCTGCCAATGTAAGTTTTGGGTATTCATTTGCAAGTACAGATTTTGACAAGGACACTAAAAATAAGGACAAACAAGAGAATGATACGTTTAGAAATGGTGGAAGACCAGATGATCTTTTTGGAAAAGGAACAGATCTAGATGGTAGATTCTATGATGAAGAAGAGGATGTATTTGCTAAAGATGGAGATGAATCTTCTAATAACACTTGGTACAATTATGATATTCCATGGAACCTTACTTTAGCTTATACCATGACTTATAGTAACAGGACTAGAGAAAGCGAAATCACTTCTCATTCCATCATGTTTTCTGGAGATGTTGAGTTATCTCCAAAATGGGTTGTAGGAGGTTCTTCCGGGTTTGATATAAAAGACGGTGGCTTTACTTATACTCAGTTAAGATTTCAACGAGATTTAGATAGTTGGAGAATGAGCTTTAACTGGGTTCCCTTTAGTGAAAGAAGCTCTTGGTATTTCTTTATTGGAATTAAATCTTCTATTCTTAGCGATATTAAATATGATAAACGACGTGAACCGGATAGAAGATTATAGTGATTCTTCATCTTAAAATAATATAGCTACATACACCAAAAAATAATATTATGAAAAAGATAATTAATACCTCTAATGCCCCTGCTCCTATTGGCCCTTATAACCAAGCGGTACTTTCCGGAAACATGCTTTATACATCTGGGCAAATCGCTTTAGATCCTAATACAGGAGAACTTAAGCTAGGTAACATTAAAGAAGAAACTGCTTTAGTCATGGAAAATTTGAAAGCTATTCTAACCGAAGCAGGAATGACCTTTGACAATGTGATTAAAACTTCAATTTTTATAAGCGACATGAATAATTTTGCTCAAATAAACGAAGTTTATGCCAACTATTTTAATGCTGAAACTGCTCCTGCCAGAGAAACGGTTGAAGTAGCTAATTTACCAAAATTTGTAAATGTAGAAATTAGTGCTATTGCTGTTAAATAGCCGTTAACAATAATGTTACTGTAGCAGGATTTGTAGCAATAGGTATAATATGAAAATCACATAACCTCATGAGCATAAAAATATCGGGTTCATGAGGATGCTTATCTAATGGATCTCTAAAAAAGATCACCATGTCTATTTACCAGTCTGCAACTCTAGATGCTATTTGCGCAACTCCTCCTATAAGACCGGAAAGTAACTTTTCCACTTCAAAACCTGCAGCTTCCGCCTTAGCTCCTATGGTTCCTGTAGCTACCAGATTTTAAACTTTTGGCACGTAATGCACATTCTTTTTTTAGTTTAAGAATTGTACCATTTCTGCTTTCTTCCCATTATGGGCAATTTGCTATTGTCATAATTAAGTAGATAAAATATCAGAAATTCTGAGTAGTTCTTTATTTATATCGTGTTTACTTTTCAAAGCTTTTTCTAAACTACAAGATTCTACTTTATTATTAACCAAGCCAACCATCAAATCACTTTTTCCATCCAATATCAATTCTACTGCTTTTACGCATAATCTACTTGCAAGTACTCTATCAAAACAAGATGGGCTCCCTCCTCTTTGAATATGACCCAAAACGGTAACCTTTGCATCATAATCTAAATTGCTTTGCTTAAAATATTCTGCAAGTTCAAAAACGTTTTTTCCAATTTTATCACCTTCAGAAACTACTACAATGCTCGAAGTCTTTCCAGATCTTCTGCTTCGCTCTAAAGAATCTAATAATCGCTCTAATCCCAGGTCTTCTTCAGGAATCAAAATTTCTTCGGCTCCTGCTCCAATTCCGCTATTTAACGCTATAAACCCGGCATCTCTCCCCATAACTTCTACAAAGAATAATCTATTGTGAGAGCTTGCGGTATCTCGTATCTTATCAATAGCCTCAACTACTGTATTTAATGCAGTATCATACCCAATCGTAAATTGAGTTCCATAAATGTCATTATCTATAGTTCCCGGAACACCAATAATAGAGATATTATGTTCCTCACTAAATACCTTTCCTCCTCTAAAGGTTCCATCACCACCAATTAGAACCATAGCGTCTACTTCTGCTTCAATAAGATTATCTGCAGCTTTCTGTCTTCCTTCTGGGGTTAAAAATTCTTTTGATCTAGCAGATTTCAGAATTGTTCCTCCACGGGTAATAATATTCCTAACACTTCGGGCATCTAAAATTTCATAATCTCCTTCAATCATTCCTTGAAATCCTCTATAGAATCCAACACATTCTGTATCATAATAAGCACAAGCTCTAACAACAGCTCTAATAGCGGCATTCATTCCAGGAGAATCTCCGCCGGAAGTCATTACACCAATACGTTTGATCTTTTTTGACATTTTTTAAAAATTATATATTAAAATTACAAAGTATTAGTAATAATTATAGTTGATATTAAAGAGTTTCATACAAATTTAACGTAAAGCAAATTAAAAAAACTCTATTGTTTTGGGAAAACTATATAATCTGGAGCTAATGATTTCGCAGACTCTTCCTGCTCTTTTTCTTCGGAAGATTTAGCTATTTCTTTATTTAAGATCTTTCTGATCAATTCTTTAAAGGTATCGAAATCTACAGAGTAAGAAAGACCAACACCTTGTGTAAAACCTATTTCTTCTCCTATATACTGAATATTATTTTCCCTATTAAAAACTTTTGCTCTTAAACTCCCATCTTCATTAAGCAAGAATTCTATTTCTACATCTCCAACAACCACAGATTCTGTAACACCACCAACCGGAATACCTACTTGTCCGTTTATTAGCACTCTATTACTAATTTGAGTAGACAGTGTAAGACCAAATCTATCTACCGTTTGTTGATCTGGAGTTCTATCTCCCTGAACGTAGTTTACACCCACCTGAAATTTTCCATCTTCATCTGCAAAAATATCATTTACTAAACTAGAAGCTCTTTCTACAAGAGTTCCAGTAATGGCATTCTGTCCAATAGCAAACTCACTATAGAAGGAACCTTGAGTTACTAAGAACAAAGCTTGCAATTCTCTACTGGCGCGATCATTCATTCTGTATTCTAATTCTGATCTTACTGCAGAACTCGCATTTGGAAACTGAACATTAAATGTTATATCTGGTTGTGCGATCTGCCCTTGTAAAAGTATGATCACTTCTACCGGGATCTTTCTATTTATTGAAGGGTTTTCTAATAATACAGCAGGATTTGCATCTACTTCATAAATAGCACTCACATCGAGATCTGCCTGCGTAGGGTTACCATCCCAGTTTATGCTACTTCCAGATTTAACTTGAAATGCTTTTTGTACCAGTCCAGCATATTTAAAGTTATATACACCTTTATAGACTACAAAGTCGCCCCACATATTAAATTTACCCTTGGTATTGATCTCTATCAAAAGGTTACCTGCACCTCTACCTCTAAGCGTGCTTCCACTTGTTTGATCTATCACCACTTCAACTTCTGCCTCATTAGTAACATCTAGATCGAAATTTAGTTCTAATCCCTTTACATCTGGGATCTCTAACTCTCTACCTGCTAATCTATTTGCCTTCTCCTCCGGACTTAAAAAATGTATATAAGAATTATCTCCAATAGATTCCTTGGTGCTAAGCGGGATCTTAAAAAGCGTTCCCTTAGCTGTAGAGGCATTTACATCTATAACAAGTTCATCTGTAGGTCCTACTATACTAGCAAATCCGTCTATATAGGCAGTACCATAATACAGGGCATCTTCTTCTGCTTTGGTATCTAAAACCACAATTCTATCACTATTTATAGTAAGGTCTAAAAACCATTTTCTAAAATTCTTATGAGAAATGTTACCGTCTAAAACTCCTTCCGTCTTATACTTAACATCTACCATATCAATTTTATCAAAATTGAACTGCTGTTTGGTTAGATTTATAACTGCATCATCTTTAAGGTCAAAATCTACATTGAGATAAGGAATTCTAAATCCTGCATTTGCAAGGTTTAATTTTCCTGTAATATCTGGGTTTTTGTAACTACCCGTAACTTTGGCATCCCCTGTAACCAAACCTCTAATATTATCTATAGCTTCTCCTCCTAACGGACTAAAAGCAACCAGATTGAAATCCCTTAAAGCAACGTCTAGATCTATGGTTGGATTATTTCTACCTACATCTATTCCACCTTTCGCATTTAAAGATTCAAACCCTTGATTTTTAAGGGTGGCGTCTACGTTATAATAGGTTAGATTCTCATTACCATCTACATTTAATCTTAAGTTCCCCAAAAGCGTCTCGTTAACTGTTAAGCTGTCGATCTTTAAGCCCGTGTTAGGAAAATAGGCACCTTTTTCCTGAAGTAAATGCAATTTCCCATTAAGAGTTCCCGCAATATCTAAACTGTCTATATCTGGAGTGATCTTGCCTATATCTACATCTTCAAATTCTATTCTAAAATCTTTATAGGTTGTATCCCTCAAAGATCCGCTCATTTTAATGAGTTCATTCTTATGGCTTAATACCAAAGAGTCTATTACCAGATCATTAAAACTATTGTCAAAAACGATCTTATTATTCTTATTATTTGTTTCATTAAGGAACCAAACATTGTCTTTAAATTTTACATCAGATTTCTGAATACCTACTACAGATTTGTTATTCTCATTTATGGTATGAAAAAAGTTTAAATTAAAAACATCATCATTAGATTTACCTCCCTGAAATTCAGACCTTATAAATAAAGTATCTCTAAGAGTAACGTTAATTAAGCTAAATTCTGAAAAATTATAATATTCTGTAGAAACACTATCTGCCTCTACGAATGTATTATAGATAGGGTTGGTATTATCTACCTGCACATTAATATCTTTCATCATATTTCCGAAGGCTTCTATCTTTGGAGATCTAAATGTGAGCTTAAATTCAGACTCATCAGACTCTACTCTACCCCGAATAAATGTATTTGGAGCTAACGTAATTTCAGGATAAAAAACCTCTACTATCTTATTATAAATATTGAAGTCAAATTCCATATACTGATTATTTGTAATGGTATTTGGACGATAATTGGTATAGATACTACCTATAGAATTTTCAATAAGCGCAGGAACTTCAGAAATTTTGAAGTTTCCTGTTACTTCTCCGTTTATTACATCTGGAGAATTCACCGCAATGGTTCTAACATTGGTAGAATCAAAACTAGAAGTTACACTTAGATCGTCAAAATAATACAGATCATTTTGATTGTTATAGGAAGTGTTTATTAGCAAAATATTACCAGAAACGTTATCAATGTTAGTTCCTTTCATATTCATGATAACATCTCCTTTAAATATCGAAATGCTGTCTCTTTTTATGAAATTAAGTTTATTAAGATCTGCATAGCCTACAGATGCTTCAAAATCATACACATCATCTTTACCAGATATATCTACCAATCCATTAAATTCCATCTTAAGATTTGGGTCTTGAGATACCAAACTTCCATTATAAATAGAATTCCTAACAGTTCCCAGTACCAGAATATTGGTATAGTTATAATTGTTATAATTTATTTTGGAGATCCTTCCTCTTACTTTGGTATTTAAACTTTCTGAAGTAAAACCTTTACCGTCTATATTTAAATCTAAACTGGCTTTACCTAATGTTTTCTGATCTAATAATCTTCCTATATTGAATTCATTGAATACTAAATTGCCTTTATAGGTGGTCTGATTAGAATTATCAAAATTTCTCAAAATCATATCTGCTTTCACAGATCCTAGTTGCGTATTTACAAAAATATTGGCATCTAAAGAATTCTTGGTAACCGTAGTTTTCCCCTTTACACTTAAGTTTCCAAACTCTGTTAAAGAAGCCGGAAGTTTATCTTTTAAGATACCCGGAAGTAGGTTTACGAGATCATAATAATTGGAAGTAAGATCGTTTAGATCTCCCGTAATTTTAAAATCTTCTGGAGTAAAGGCCCCTTTAAAGGCAACTTCCCCTACCAACCTACTTCTATCCATACCGGTAAGTTCAACGTCTTCTAAAACAAAATCATTTAAAGTTCCTTTAAAATGAGTGGTGATATTTAGGTCTTGATTATCGCCAAAGGGAGGATAGAAGTTTTGAAGATCTATTGTAGAGATTTCAGATTGATTAAATTGGGCATCAAAATTAACTTTATTCAGAAAATCTGAAAAATCTTCTAGAACATAGTTCATTGTTATCTCACCTTCTACATTAGAATAAGGCGTAATAAGCTCTAAGTCTTTAAGCTGCATTCTTGTAGGGCTGTAAGAAAAATTGGTGGCTAACTTCTGAATGTCAAAGCCTCGTCCTTCTTTAGCTTTTAGTGAATTTATCTTTACACTTACATCGCTATCTAAAATATGCAGTTCTTCTGCATCTATTTGAAGCTCTCGTAAACGTACGATCTCCGGATTTTGATTATTTTCATCTACAAAACTATAATACCCATCTTCAATGCTAATAGTATTAATTAAGAGCTCAAAGCTTTTAGGGTCTCCCGATGGTTCTGTTTTTAGTTTTTCTAGAAGTACACTCACATTATCCTGATCTTCACCTTTATACCGTCTCATCTTTAAAGTGAAACCCTTAGCAGTGGTAGCACCTAGATTAGGATTATTATTAATAATATTGGAAATACCCAGAATTGAAGTTCGTAACTCCTGAATGTTTAAGAGTGTATCTTGGTGATGATCTTCTACGTAAATCTCGTTCAGTTTTACTTTACCGAAATAAGACAGACTTACCCTTCCTACAGAAACCACCACGTTAGAGTTTTTCTGAAGAGAATTTGTTAACCTTTTTGCCACCGATGTTTGCACAGCGGGCACGGAAAATAAAATCAATAAAAACACGAAAAACAAAAGCAGTGCAGCGACTGTTCTAATTAGTATTTTCCAGAATTTTTTGATACGCTTTAATGTTATAACTTTGTGAACAATATTAACTATTTATACGCCCTTTTTTTCATAATGGCTTCCCAAAATATTTACATTTTAGCAATAGAATCTTCTTGTGATGATACCGCCGCTGCGGTATTAAAAAACGATACCTTATTATCAAATATTGTAGCTACTCAAGAAGTACATCAAAAATATGGAGGCGTGGTGCCAGAATTAGCATCTAGAGCTCACCAACAAAATATTGTGCCGGTAATTCATGAGGCTATTTCTCAAGCAAATATCGACAAAAAAGACATATCTGCAATCGCTTTTACAAAAGGTCCTGGTCTTATGGGTTCACTTTTAGTAGGAACTTCCTTTGCAAAGTCTTTATCTATGGGCTTAGATATACCACTTATTGAAGTTAACCATATGCAAGCCCATATTTTGGCTCATTTTATTAAAGAGGAAGGCTTTGATATACCAACCTTCCCATTTTTAGCAATGACCATTAGTGGTGGACATACTCAAATAGTTAAAGTTTCTAACTATTTTGAAATGGAAGTTATTGGCCAAACTATAGATGATGCGGTGGGAGAAGCTTTTGATAAGAGTGCAAAGATCTTAGGGCTGCCGTATCCTGGAGGTCCTTTGGTAGATAAAAATGCTAAACTAGGAAATCCTAAAGCTTATAAGTTCACAAAACCTAAAGTTGGAGATCTTGATTTTAGCTTTAGCGGACTAAAAACAGGGGTTCTATATTTTATTCAAAAGCAGGTGAAAGATAATCCTAATTTCATTCAAGATAATATGAATGATATTTGCGCCTCTATTCAATATACTATTGTAGAAATACTAATGGATAAACTGAAAAAGGCAGTAAAGCAAACCGGAATCAATCAAATTGCCATTGGCGGAGGAGTATCTGCTAATAGTGGAATTAGAAATGCGCTAAAAGCAGCTGAACAAAAATATGGCTGGAAAACCTATGTTCCTAAATTTGAATACACTACAGACAATGCAGCAATGATTGGTATTGTTGGTTATTATAAATATTTAAATAAAGATTTCTCAGACCTTTCTGTAACCGCTACCGCTCGTTTAAAAATTTAATTCTATGCAGTTATTCTATAATCCTAATGTGAATGCTGACGCTAAGGAGATCATTTTTCCTAAAGATGAGAGCAAACATATTGTAAAGGTGCTTCGTAAGAGAGAAGGTGATATTTTGAATGTTACCAATGGTAAGGGAAATATTTTTAAAACAGAGATCACTTTGGTCACTCCACAGCAATGTATAGCAAAGGTATTGGAAGTTGAAACTCAGCCTGAACCCGACTATTATTTGCATTTGGCAGTTGCACCAACAAAAATGAATGATAGATATGAATGGTTCTTAGAAAAAGCTACTGAAATTGGTGTTCATGAAATCACACCAATTATTTGTGATCATAGTGAAAGAAAGGTTGTAAAGTTACAAAGGTTTGAAAGAGTGATTCAAAGCGCTATGAAACAATCTTTACATCTAAGCATTCCCAAATTGAACGAGGCGGTAAAAGCTTCAGATTTTATTAAGAATAATACTGCAGAACACAAATTTATTGCTCATTGTGAAGAAGGAAAAGATAAGGTCTCTTTAAAACGCTCTATTCAAAAAGGAGAAAGATCGATAATACTTATTGGCCCAGAAGGTGATTTCTCTGTAAATGAAATTCGGCTCGCATTAGAAAATAATTGGAAAGCTGTAAGCCTTGGAAATAGCAGATTGAGAACAGAAACTGCAGCAATAGCAGCATGTCATACTGTAGCTTTAGCTAATGAAGATTAATATTGTTAGAATAACTGAAAACTAAGAAATTACTTTTTAGACGTACTTTATTTTAAATGCCCATGATATTCTATAAATACTTGATAGTTATGTTGGTACTTATTTTTTCTTTGGCGTCCAACGCTCAGGAAATAGCACTTTTAAAGTATAATGGTGGTGGAGATTGGTATGCAAACCCCACAGCTTTGCCAAATCTTATAAAATTTTGCAATGATAATATTCATACTGTAATAAATTCTAAACCAGCTACTGTTACTCCAGGAAGTAGCGCTATTTTTCAATACCCATTTGTGCATATGACGGGGCATGGAAATGTGATCTTTAATGATCATGAAGTTACAAATCTTAGAAATTATTTATTGAGCGGAGGGTTTTTACACATAGACGATAATTATGGAATGAAACCGTATCTTTTAAAAGAGCTAAAGAAATTATTTCCGAATAAAACGTTACAAGAGATCTCCACAAATCACTTAATTTTTAGTACTGCGTATCAATTTCCCAACGGATTACCTAAAATCCATGAACATGATGGATTACCACCTCAGGCTTTGGGATTTTTTGAAGGAGATAGACTTATCTTATTATTCACATTTGAAAGCGACCTTGGAGATGGATGGGAAGATGCGGCTATTCATAACGATCCGGAAGAAGTAAGAAGTAGAGCCTTGAAAATGGGTGCTAATATTATTAAATATGCTTTTATAGATTAATTATGCAATTAGCTCATCCAGATCATTTCAGCACCACTAAAAAATTCCCTTTAATTATACTAACAGATAATATTATAGGTGAAGCCAATATTGGTAGCATTTTTAGACTTGCAGATGCTTTTAACATTCATAAAATCATTTTTACCGGTTCCCCCATTAATTTAAAAAGCAATAGGTTAAAAAAAACCGCAAGATCTACTTACAAGTATGTAGATTTCGAATATATGAAAGAGGCTGCAGGTGTTGCTAGATCATTTATAGAAAAGGGTTATAAAACTCTAGCTATAGAAATAACATCCAATAGCGTGAGTATAGATAGCATTAGTTATGAAAATGAAACTAAATTGTTATTAATAGTGGGTAATGAAAGCGCCGGTATTAGCTCAGAATTGTTAGAACTATCTCATAAACATCTTCATATCAATATGTTTGGAGAAAATAGCAGTATGAATGTTGCACAAGCTACAGGAATAGCTTTATATGAAATTACTAAAACCCTTCTTCCCTTTCCGAATAAATAATATATTTACACGGTGAACGCGAAAACTTTTTCTTACGGAATATTACGTGCATTAGGAATTTTATCTGGTATCTTCCTTTTACTCTATTTTTTATATCAAATTCAATCGGTGCTTATTTATATAGCAGTTGCCGGTGTTATTTCTCTTGTTGGTAGACCTGTGGTGATCTTTTTAAGATCTAGACTTCGTATACCGAACCAAGTGGCGGTGATTATGGTATTACTGCTCGTACTCTCGATTTTCGTAGGAATAATATTTGTTTTTGTTCCTATTATGATAGAACAGAGTTACTATTTAGGACAAATTGATATTGAAGCCTTTAAAAGCGATATCTCCGAGCTTAACACTCAAATTAATGCATATCTCGGTGTTAACGATATAAATATCATTGAGGGCTTAAAACAAAGCGAATTTGCACAAAGCCTCAATCTTAAAATGGTTCCTAAATTCTTAAATAGTGTTTTTGGAATCTTAGGAGCTACATTAATCGCCGTTTTCTCTATCATTTTTATCTCCTTCTTCTTACTAAAAGATAGTAAGCTGATGCTAAATAGTATTTTGGTATTTGCTAATAAAGGAGAGGAAGACAAATTTCAGAGAGTATTCAACAAAATTAAGATATTATTATCAAGATACTTTGTAGGACTTACCATGCAAGTAACCGTGCTGTTCATTTTATACATGCTTTTACTAAGTATATTTGAAATTAACAATCCAGTTGCAATCGCATTTATTTGCGCCACGCTAAACCTTGTTCCCTATTTAGGACCTATTGCTGCTGGTATTTTAATGAGCTTATTTGTGATCTCTAGTAATTTAGGAGCAGATTTTCAAGAGATCATTCTCCCTAAATTGATATATGTAATGCTGGGATATGCTATTTGCCAGTTAATAGACAATTTTATAAGTCAGCCGCTTATATTTGGTGCTAGTGTAAGATCTCATCCATTAGAGATATTCTTGATCATACTTATCTCGGGGCTGATTTTTGGGGTTCTAGGTATGGTTGTAGCCATTCCATTTTATACGGCATTAAAAGTGATCGCCAAAGAATCTTTAAGCGAATATAAGATCGTTAAAAGGCTTACAAGAGATCTTTAAATAGAAAAGCTTGAATAAGGCCATCTTACATCCAGAGGTACAGAAATTTATTCTGAAAAATCAGAAAGTGGATTTACCACAGCTTATTTTGAAGGGTAGTCCCTTTCCTGAAATTACTATACAGGAGATCGCTATACAAATTGCAGCATTTAAAAAAGCTCAAAAAAAGTTGCCTACTTGGTATTCCAAATCTTCTATAATATATCCGGAAGCCTTGAATCTGGAACAGACTTCATCAGAAACTACTGCAAAATATAAGGCCTCGCTTATTTATGGAGATAATTTGATAGATCTTACGGGCGGTTTTGGTATAGATGACTATTATTTCGCGGATAATTTTAAGGTAGTGACACACTGCGAAATTAATACAGAACTTTCAGAGATCGTTACGCATAATTTCAATGTGTTAGCTAAAAAGAATATTCAAACCATTAACTGCGACAGTATTAAATTCTTGAATGAACATGAAAAGCAATATACTTGGATCTATTTAGATCCTGCAAGAAGAGATGATCATGGTGGGAAGGTTTTTCGTTTAGATCAGTGCACTCCCAATATTGTGGAACAGCTAGATTTTGTATTGAGTAGAACCAATAATATTCTTATTAAGACCTCTCCACTCCTCGATATTAAGGCAGGTATTCTGGAATTAGATAATGTAAAAGAAGTTCATATAGTTTCAGTAAATAATGAGGTTAAAGAACTGCTTTGGGTTATAGAGAAGAATTACAATGATTCTATTAAAATAAAGACCGTTAACTTTTTAAAAGAATCAATTCAGAAATTTGAAGGTTGGTTTAATGCAGATGAAGAAAGTTACAATCTATGTCTCCCTCTTAATTATCTATTTGAACCAAATCCTGCTATAATGAAAAGCGGACTATTCGGTACTTTATCAAAAGAGACAGAGACTTCTACTCTGCATCAAAATTCTCATTTATATACTTCACAGAGTTTGGTAGAATTTCCAGGTAGAAGATTTGAAGTCATTGAAATACTGGAATATAACAAAAAGTACTTAAAGAAATACTTTAAGTCTAAAAAAGCCAATATTACTACTAGAAATTTCCCCAAATCTGTAGAGGCACTAAGAGAGGAATTAAAAATTAAAGATGGCGGAGTACTTTATTTATTCTTTACTACAGATATGAATAATAGAAAGATTGTAATTAGTTGTAAAAAGATATAAGAAACTTAATACCTATTATCAATAAATACTCTCGGTTTTCTTCCATCTTCGGGATACTTTAATTTTTCTATATCAGAAGGTAAAGCCATTTCTAATGTTGGTGTAACCTGTAACTTGGATTTTAAAAATTCTTTAAAAAGCTGTATTAATGTCAACGTAGAAGTATCAGGTATCTTTATTATTAAATTATCAATTCCCAAATTTCCTCTTTCTGCTATAATTACAAAAAGAGAGATCTTATCAAACTCGTTAATAGTATCAATAACATTTTGAGGATATAGACTTGTTCCTTTTAATTTGATCATTTGTCTATTTCTACCAATTACCGGACTTAATCTTATGGTATTTCTTCCGCATTTACATGGATCATCAATAAAAGAAACCATATCTCCGGTGGCATATCTTAATAAAGGCATGGTGGTATTTTGAAGAGTGGAAATAACCAACTCCCCTACTTCTCCGGATTTTACGGGTGCTCCAGCCTGATCTAAAATTTCGGTGAAGATAAGATCGGGTTGTGCATGATTACCAACATGCAACTCACATTCTGTAAAGGCGGTAGCCATTTCTGAAGAAGCATAGGTAGAAAATAGCTCAATATCCCATAACTGCTTTATCTTTTTTGACAATGCATTAAATTCCAAATCCATGTTTCGAATAGATTCACCTATACAAATAGCTGCCTTTACTGAGGACTTTTTAAAATCTATATGATGCTCCTGAGCATAATCTATCATTTTTAAAAGAAATGAAGGTACAGCAATTAAATATTTGGGCTGAAATCTCTCTATAGAATCCCACTGTAATTGTGGCAATCCGCTACCTGTTCTAATTACACCGGCACCTAACATTCTTAATCCTAGAAAATATGCCATCCCGGCCATAAATCTTCTGTCTAAAGTGGTCGTAATTTGCACCACATCTTCTTTCTTTACGCCAATTATCTGAAAAGACTGCATTTCATTTAAAGCGAGTCTATCTAGATCTGCATTATTTAGGGCCAAACTTACCGGTCTACCCAAAGTTCCAGAAGTAGTAACATGATCTATAATATCTTCTTTAGGAACACATATAAAGTCATGGTTATATAGTTGTAGCTCTTCTTTAGTAGTGATAGGGATCTTCCTTAGATCTTCCAAAGTATGGATCTCACTAAGTTCTATATCGTTCTTTTTGAAACGCTTATGATAGAATTTAGAATTCTGATCTAAAAATAGCATTTGATTCTTTAATCTAAGCCATTGTATTTCTGCTATTTCCTCTTTAGAAGCCGTTTGAATGTTCTTCATAAGTTATAATTTTCTATAGCTTTTTTTAATTCTTGTGATTAAGCGCTTTCTATCTGACAATGTAGTTATTTCTAACCTTAACGCTTTTTTGTAATTGATGATCGCCATTTTATAATCTTCACGCTCATAATAATAATCTCCTGTTATACTATAAGATTTCCAATAATAGGGATTTAAGATTTGAAGCTTTTGAAGATCTCGTTCCTTAATCTCTTGACCACTTAAAAGATTCAGCTCAATTTGCTGACTTAACTTTCTAAACACTTCATAATCTGAAAATTCTTGAGAATTCACAAACTCATCTTTGGAAATTGTAGCCTGAACTGTGGATACAGAATTTTTCACATTACCCCTTTCAAATTTATTAAAAGCATCATTAAGATCATAAGCTATAAATTCTCCTAATTGATAAGGATTTGCAGATACCCATACTTTCAGTTCTTCAGGTTTAAATATAATTCCATGATGAGCCAATAATTGATTTATTGCTTTTTCATTACCAAAACCTATCTTTTTACCATTCAATCCATTTCTATTTCTTAAAATAGCCACAGCCTTTTCTGGGTCTAGTTTATCTGTACTATCTAATAATTCCTGCATTCTCTTAAATCTATATGCAGAGTGACTTTCTTCAATTGCTTTTGTATTTCTTCTATCTGAATTATAAGCAGCACTTTGAAAATGATTGCTACATACTAAATGATCGCTATTCTCAACATCAAAAACACCAAAATTATTTGGAGACACTTCTATAAGAACGGCTTTATGATCCTTAGAGCTTCCAATCATGATGGCTTCAGATACAAACACTTTTCGTTTCTTAGCTATAGCAACAGCCTCATCTATAGTACCGGCGTATTGCAAGATCTCTCTAGCAACCAAAGATATTGGAGTTTTAGCAAGCAAGGGAATTTTAGATTTTCCGGCATTTATAGTAACGCTCAATCCTTGAATATTTAAACCGCTTACCGCACCAATAAATCCTCCCCATGTGTACATCATAAATTTATGACCTTCAGTTGGATTGATAAATGCTACTATTTTTTCTTCCGCAAAATCATCTCCCGCATAAAAATCAAAATTTCTACCAAGCAATAATTTCCCGTCACTGGTTTTACCATCCCAGGCAGCAAAAGACGTACAACCAACCAGCATTAGATCCTGCAATGCGTGCCCAATATCATGAGCACCATGCAAGTACATAGCTCTAACATAAGCAGGTGCAAAAAAATCATATTTTTCAAGTGAAAATCTGGAAATACCATAGATCTCCTGTTTATATTCTTCCGGAACATACTTGTACATTTTCCTATTGAAGAATTTAACCATTTTGCTTAGAAATTTCTGATATGATGTGGAAGGCACAAGACTTTCAATCTTGGTCATAATAGCAATTTCTTGTTTTGCCATTAACTCTTTAGTAAGACTTCCATTTATGAGTCCGCGTTCTAGCGCATCTCCTTCTAGATAGAGTTCCCAAACTCCATATTTATTTTTTAATAGCGTATTCTTACCTATAGTAAGTAAGCTATCATTATGAACAGTTC
The DNA here is from genome assembly GCF_900104765.1 of Gillisia sp. Hel1_33_143. GTDB lineage: Bacteria > Bacteroidota > Bacteroidia > Flavobacteriales > Flavobacteriaceae > Gillisia. The sequence goes on along the minus strand of NZ_LT629737.1, from coordinate 2,639,793 downwards.
TAACGGTATCGATCTCAGAGATGCCATCGAGATTTGGTCTATCTTTTAAAGATCTATTTACTCCACAAGAAGTTATAGAAAAAAGGAGAACCAAGTATAGAAGTTGTAAAATAGATGTTTTCATAGCTATTCCATTTTCTTTAGAACAACTACATCATTTTGCCTATAATCTATTTGGAAATTAAGATCTACGATCCACCTGTAAGAATATTTTGGATCTAGAATAATGACCTTACTAGCATATCTATTCACCATTTTTTTAATTTCTTTTTCCATCTCTAAAGTCGGTATTTTAGAGATAATAACTACGTCATATTTTTTAGCTTCTTCTGGAACACTTGGATAAAAATGAAGCCTTGATGATCTGGAAGCAAAACAATTTTGAGCTATCACCAGTTCATTTATATCTGGCTCTATTCCCGTAATAGTTATTTCTGTATTCTTATAACCAAGAAAGATTTCAAGTAATCCACAACCAGAATAAATGTTAATAACAGTTTCTTTATTTTCAATAAAAGCGGAAAGTTTGAGATATCGCTCTTTTTGACTTTCAAACATTTTTTTTACAGTAGGAAATACGCTTTTGTATCTATAATTGTCCAAAACCAAATTCTTATAATATAACTTATCGATACTTTTCTTATCAAAAATATTTAGTAAAATCGTTCTTATATTAAATGCGGGTTTTCCTCGCGCTATTCTTTCTAGGAACAACATATTTAGAAAATATGACTGTAGGATAAATGCAACCAGCACCGCAGATAATACTCCTATAATAGAGACCAACGAAATAGACTCCAAAGCTGGATGCTTAGCAAAGAATAATGCACCTATACCTAAAAGTGTAGTAAACACAGATAGAATAATTGAAGTTCTATAAGTAATTAAAACTTTGGTACCGGTCTCATACTCCTTTAGAAAAGCATTTGTAATAAAAATGCTATAATCTAAGCCAAGACCAAATATAAATGTAGAAATTATAATGTTCAAGATATTAAATTCTATACCTAAAATGCTCATGATTCCTAAGGCTATTACCCAAGTAATTGCAATAGGGATAAGCGTAAGAACACTAATCTCTATAGATCTATAAGCCAATAATAAAATAAGAAATACCGCAATTATAGAATAGCCAATCAAGATATTAAAGTCTGATCTTAAATGCCCAAGGAAGTTTTGGTTGATCTGTTTTCTATCTATTACTACAACATTCCTAACACTTTTAAATTCTTTGATCAATCTAGGTATGTCTTCTTCGTTAACACTAACAGAAGTAGTTACTGTAGCAAAATTTTCTTTAGAAGAGATAAAATCGTCTAAATATAAATTTGTGGTACCACTATAATCTTTTAAATATATCGGGTTAAATTCAGAAGAAAGTAGCTCATAAAAGGTATTAAAACTTTCCGGTCTAAACCCGAAGGCATCAGACTGTTCTATAAGATCTTCTTGAATTAACTGTTTCTTATGCTCCGGCCAGAATTCTTTCCATCTTTCTATCTTTTCGAGCTGCGTATTAGTAGAAAGCACTACCCCACCAATGCTGCTATAATTTATGATCTTATTACTTTTCTTAAGTCTTGTAAGCTTTTTATAAAGCTCATTATTGAATTCTAATGCTTCATCTACCGTATTTCCGTAAGAAACTAGATAAATAGATTTAGCTGCTTTTCCAGCTATCTCTTGAACATGTTGTTCTGCCTGTTTAATATTTTGTGGTTCGTAATTTAACGCAGAAAGATCATTATTGAATTTAATCTTGGTAAAAAAGAACAATCCTATGATAAAGAGAATGAAAATTATAAGGGTTAAAGGTTTCTTTTTATGAAACTCTATGGATGCCAGTTTATCTATAAAATTAGAGCTGGTTGCACCATTACCTTTAGGCATTTTGTATAATTGTGGAATAAGAATCAACGCTAATATTGAAGCTACCATCACACTAATAGCTGCAAATATCCCTAGATCATTAAGAGCTTTACTCTTCACAAAAATTAAGCATAAAAATGCGACTGCAGTAGTACTGCTGCTCATTAAAACTGGCCTTGTAACTTCCTTATAAAGCTTTGGAATATTGTTGTTATTTCTATAATGTGTGAGAATATGCAACGCATAATCTATACTTATACCCAAGAGAACTGCCCCAATACCTACGGAAATTGCAGAAATATTTCCTTTGATTAAATAAAGTATTGCTAAAGCGGTTATTGCTCCAATTACACTTGGAATAAATAGTAAGATTGGAACATAGATTCTCTTATAATAAAAGATCAACAGAGAAAGTAGAATAATAGTTGCTATACCTAAGGTAAGTTGTATATCTTTTTTAATCTGATTGGCATTTGCCACGGAATAACGTACACCACCAAAAAATTCTCCCGAAATACCTTTAAATTCTTTATTTAATCGCGATTGAATTTCTTCTAATCTTTCAACGAAAATGGTATTCTTATTTGTTTCGGAAGCAGGATACTTTGGGCTTAAAAACAGTAACAGGTGTTTGTGATCTTTAGTAACCAAAAAGTTATTGTAAAGCTCAAAATCCTCACCTACCTGTAGTTCTTCTAATTTTTTTAAACCTAATGCAGATATAGATAATGGATCTTTAAAAAGATATTGCTTAGTAACTAGTCCTGTTGGAGAGATCAAACTTTTATAATTCTCTCTTAACCTATCTTTCAGACTATCCTTGTCAAGTCTTTTTTCTATTTCAGAATAGTCAGATTCATTTAAAAATAAAGGGATGTGCTGATATACAAAATCATAGATCTCCCGTATTCCCTCCTCTGGAACCTTGCCTTGAATTTGTTCTACATATTCTGGTAATTCCTGATCTATAGAATCTATAAATTGCTGCGCGTATTGAATGAGATCTTCTGGTTCTAAAAGGCTGGAATCTGCAGATACGGTAATTATTATCTTATCAGAAAATTCGGTTTGATCTAAAACTTTTTTTAAGGTATTTTGCTGTTCTCCACTAGGAATTAAACTAGTTATATCTTCTTCTAAAGTAATTCGTGAGGCTAGAAAAGTAATGATACCAAGAATTATAAGCCCAATTACAATAGCCGCTTTTTTATTCTGATTTATAAGAGTATAGATCTTTAACATTAAGGCTCTACTACTTGCTTTTGATTAGACACCGAAAATAATAAATAAAAGACAACCCACGTTAGTAAAGATGCTATTACGGCAAGACAAAGGCTACCTATTATATATTGTCTTAAACCTTGATATATAGCAGCTGCAGAGTCTATTTGTGAAATATCTAGATCTAAGGAGATTCCTTTCCCGGAGATCAAAGAACCTAACTGATAACTTAAATAAATGATAATAGGTATAAAGGGAGGAATACTAATGTTGGAAAAGACAAAAGCTGAAACCTTATTCAATTTAAATACTGCAGCTAATAAAAAAACTAACATTGTATGAAGTCCCCAAAAGGGCGAAATTCCTATAAAAATTCCCAGTGCTATGGCAGCAGCCTTTTTGCTAGGCGATTCCTGACTTTTTAGAATATCTTCCTTCCAAAATCTTTTGATCCCTTTTTCTTTAAAATCTTTGTACTTGTTTTGTGGATGGATATAAAAAAAACTTACCAGCACAAACCACATATACAATAGTACGATTCTGGTTATATCCCAAAATGGCCTAAAATGAGTAACTCTATTTTCCTTATCATAATAAACTTTAATGGGCACATTCTTCACATTCACCTTTCTCCAGGATGCTTTAACAATCACTTCTATCTCTAGTTCAAATTTCCAAGTATATAGAGGAATATCATTTACTATTTTTAATGGATAAAGCCTATAGCCACTCTGGGTATCATGTAATTCTGACCCTGTGACCACCATGTACCAAAAATTGGAAAACTTGTTACCTGTACTGCTCTTACCTGGAACATTTCCGCTCCCCATATTTCTATCTCCAACCAATAAGATCTCTTCTTCCGGAGCTTTATTTTCTAATTCTGATAAGAAAATTTCTAGATCGTCTGCATAATGTTGTCCATCAGAATCTATAGATATAGCATAATCATATCCTAGTTCTTGAGCTACCTTAAACGCTCTTTTAAGTGCAATACCTTTTCCGCAATTTTTCTTAAAATGTTCTACTGTTATATATGGATCTGCAGCTAGAATAGCTTTAGTACTATCTGTAGAACCATCGTTAACAACAACAATATTATGAGTGTAATGCTCCAGATCTTTCAGGACTATACCTAAAGATCTCTCATTATTATATGTAGGCATTATGATGCAACATTTAAGAGCATCAAATCTTGCTTGATATATTGGGGAAGAAGTCAAATATAGAGTCTAGATTAGACTACAAAAGTATTGTTTATAAATGGAGTGATAGCACCTTCAGTTCTATATTATCTATCTGAAATTATCTTATAAGTAGAATTGATCTTTAGCGCAACCTTATCTTGATGTTTTGCAATTGCCTTTAACTCAATAACACCATTATTTTCTGATATATGGGAATACATGGTGAAATTGGCTGAAAGATTAGGATCTACAACAGCCATAAACTTTACGTTCAACGCCTTTTCTAATTGAAGATTCTTATTTGTTCTCTTTTCAACCTCTTCTTTAAATAGTTGCATAAGAATAACTCCGGGAGTTACTGGTCTTTCCGGAAAATGACCAATGTAGATCTCATGATGTTTGTTTATAGAAATTTCGGTTATGATCTCACCGTTATCTTCTATAGTACTAACTTCTGTATAAAAATCTTTTAATTGCATGTGATCTCTCTTTTTAAAGAAATACTAAAATAGAGAGAAAATATAATGTTTACAGTCGAATCATTAAATTTTATAATAAACTCTAATAAGAATAACCAAGTCTTATTCCTTAAACACTTTAGGATCAATTTGTTTGTTGATACTAATATTTTTAAAGTGTATCTCCGTAAAATCTCCAGATTCTTCAACTAATTTCACAGTATCTACCAGATTTTGCCTGTTAAATTTAAGTACAATTTGAGCAAACATTTGTCTAAGCATCGCATCTCTTGGCACGAGTACTACCATCCTATCTGCATTCACACGAATATAGGTAATATCAAAATTATCTGTATCTGCCATCAATTTACCATTAACGCTCCCAGAAATAAGACTTACCAATTTTTCAAATATTTTATTAGACCTTAAATTAGTAACAGATTTTTCTCCTTCATCGTCCACGAACATCTGCCCTTCTTTAAATAACATCTGATAACTATAGGGCTTATAATACTCCCATTTTAGAACCTCTGGAGACTTAAAATACAATCTACCTGCGCTAACAGATTCGGCTTGCATCATCTGTATATATTTTACCTGCACAAAATCTCCAGACATGGTTTTGATCTCATCTGCACGATTCTCTACAGAATTCCGAAAGTTGGAAGTTGCCGAAACCGGAATTTGTCTTTGCTGAGCCATTCCGACTGCAGTAAACAAAAAGAATAAAATTTTAATTATACGCATCTATATTAAATAAAGTATCAACTCTAACTGGTGTGTAATTGTTGTCTTTCAAAAATATCAACAACTGTTCCAATATGTGTACGGTCTTAAGGTTGTTATCATGTAAAAGTATAACATCACCAGGTTTTATCTTTCTTAAAATTCTCCTCAGAACAAAATTGGAAGAGCTTAAAACTGCATCATAAGATCTTACATTCCACCCTACTACCACATGTCCGGTCTCAACTAGCGCTTTTTGAGTATTTGGATTTATTACTCCAAAAGGAGGTCTAAATGTTCTAGAATTAATTCCTGCAATTTTGTAGATAATAGCATCACAAGCTTTAATTTCTTTAACGATATCTTTTGAAGACAGGAAACCCATTTTTCTGGTATGAGAGTAAGAATGATTTCCTATAAAATGACCATCCTCTAAAAGTAATTGAAAAATTTCCGGATTATTTTCTATATGCTGACCTATGCAAAAGAAGCTAGCTTTAACATCATATTTTTTTAAGATACTTAAGATCTCTTTCGTATTTTCTACAGGGCCATCATCAAAAGTTATGGCAATACTTCTATCTCCTACTATGGGATTAGCGTTATGAGCACGAACAAAAAAATTAAGTCTAACATTGGTAGAAATAACAAGTAAGAAGATCAGATAACCAACCGTAACTCCAATAATCATCCAAAAAGAAATGAGATTTAGAAATGCAAGTAATACCCCAAAAGCTATGAGGAGAATCATAATTATATGTGCTACTTTAAATTTCAACGCTTCCTAATTAAAATAAGACTATGGTCTTCACCCTGATATTGATTATATAAAAGCACATACTTTATTTTACCAGCGGTAACACTATTAACTTTTAAGATCTCTGGAATAGTTTGCAATTCTATGATCTTACATCCTAGCCAAAGGGCATATCCAGAAACCGTATTATATTCACCTACCAAATGCTTATAAGCTAATTGCTGTGTCTTTTTGAGAATACCCGTAGTTAAAGCTTCATAAAAGTGGTCAAAATTTACATCCCCATTCTTACCCAAGATCACAAGATCTATATCTGCTGAGGCTATGCGATTTTTACCTAAAAACTCTTCAACTGTATTAGTTATATTTTCTACTTCTAAAGTTGCAATTATAGAAATATCCAATAATTCTACCAAGGAGCTCTTATTCTCAGAAGTTAAATTGAAAAAATGAGCCCCTTCAGAGGTAATCGTTCCACGAGAATCGCTTTTAAATAATTCTAAATTTGAAATTCTCTCTTTCTTAAGTTGATGATCAAACTCCATAAATCCAGTGATGGTTTCAGAAATTTCATCTACACCTCCTACCAGTACATTTTTACTATTCTTACCTTCATCAAATATCATCATGGCATCTAAAAGTGCCCATTCTAATGAAACAGAATTCTGTGAATATGTAACATTGTAAGCTTTACTATTAAGGTGTAGAGCAATCTGTCCCCCAATAGTATTGTGAGTAGAGTGTATGAAGGCTGTTGGAGATAATAATAGTTCTTTTTGTTTAATTACAGATTCTAAAAAACGTTCTGTATCTTGCTTACAGCCCTGTCCAGTGCCGGTAATTATAGCGTCCGGACATGTTACTTCTGCATCTTTAAGAGCCATAATTGCTCCCGAAATACTCATTTTTAAAGCCCTGGAGAGTCGGCGTAAAGATTTTGTAGGAATATATTCTTTATGGTTGAATGGAACTATTTCAAAAATTGGATCTGAGTAAACATTTGGAGCTTCGTTAAATACCGAAGCTTCTGTTTGAGCTGCAATGCTTGAAATTCCACTAATAAAGATTCTATTTTTCATCTTTACTAAAGATTAGAGAAGTACAATTACCTCCAAAACCGAAGGAATTGGATAAAATATTCTTTATTTTCCTGTCTTTAATTTTTGTTACTGGACTTAATTCGGTCTCATAAATTGATTTTTCAAAATTAAGATTAGGAAATATTTGCTGATTTTCTAACATTAACAAATTAAGAACTGCTTGTACTGCACCAGCTGCTGCCAAAGTATGACCGGTGAATCCCTTTGTAGAAGCAAAATCTGGAATATGGTTTTTGAATATTCTTTTCATGGCTGCACTTTCTGAGAGATCATTATTTTTAGTAGCCGTACCATGTGCATGAATAAAATCTATTTCTCCTAAATCTATTTCAGCAAAATTTATAGCGTTTTTCATCGCTAGATAGGCACCATCCCCTTCAGGAGATGAAGCGGTTTGATGATAAGAATCGTTCGTATTAGCATATCCGGTTACTCTACCTAGAACTTTCTTCCCATCTAAGCAGTTATCTGCCTCCAAAATCAAATATGCAGCACCTTCTCCCAGGTTCAATCCATTTCTTTCTTCATCAAAAGGTTTGCATGGAGCATCAGACAAGATCATTAAAGAGTTAAAGCCATTTAAGGTGAACTTTGTTAGACAATCTGTACCTCCAACGATCACTCTTTTAGATCTACCGCTATTAATTAATCGAGCACCTAACATAATTGCGTTAGCAGCTGAAGAACAGGCAGTACTAATAGTGGATACTTGGCCATTTATTTTAAAATACTTGGCAATTTGACAAGTAGTATAACCTGGATGCTGAGCTTTTATAAATTGCGTGTGACCGCCATTCTCAAAATCTGAATAAAACCTCTCTGTAGCATCTATACCTCCCACACTTGTACCAGAAATAAAATCACAGCTGTTTAAATCCTTTAGATTAAATTTAGCATGAGATATTGCTTCCTTAACGGCTATAATTCCCAATAATGAAGCTCTGGTAATTGGTTCAGAAATGGTGATATTAAGAGATCGTTGCAGCTCAAGATTAGTACGCTTTATCTCTCCAACAGGTAAATTTGTATGAGTGGTTTGAAGGATCTCTGAAAATGAAAGTCCGTTATTACCAGAACTAAGTGAACTGTAGGTCTCTTCTAAGTTATTTCCTATAGAAGAAATGATTCCCATTCCGGTAATGGCAATTCCTTTCCTCATAGATTATTTAGTGCGGTTAGCTTCAATAAATTCAGCCATTTTATTTATGGATATAAAGATATCTTTTCCTTGCTGCGGATCTGTAAGTTTAATACCGTAATCCTTTTCTAGTAGTACAATTAATTCTAATGCATCTATAGAATCTAAACCAACTCCATCCCCAAAGAGGTGTTCATTATCTTCAATATCTTCTACAGATAATTCTTCAAGATTTAATTGCTCGATAATACTAACTTTCAACTCTGTACGTAAATCACTCATTTTCAAAATAATATAACTGCTCTAAATTCTTAACGGTAAAAGGAATTTCCCCTACCTCAGAAATTAGGCACAAAAATACATCATATTCAGCATTTTTAAGGTCTATCCATCCACAAACCGCATCTTTAGCTTTTCCAGAATCAAGCAAAACCTGTGTGTAATCTCCAATAAGTTCTGCATCAAAAGTTTCTGATAAAAAGAAAATATTCTCACTTTGCAACTGATATCTTATACTTATTTCTCCTAAAACAATATTAGGTAAGGTATAGACAAAAACAGACGGTGAAACTATTTGAGATAAAGCATTTTGATGTATTTTATCTGTATCTAAACTTGAAGAATTATTGGAGAACACCAAGGCGGTATTTATATCTTGTTTTTCTATATTAAAAAGTATTTCTGTAGCCAGAATTCCTAATTTAGACATCCTATCCATTTTAAAGAATTTTGGATATGAAAGCTGTAAAAATTGATAGACTTCTTTAAAGAAAAGATCAATTTCAGCAATATCTAACTCAGACCTAAAAAGCAATTCCTGATTATTATAAATGGAACGATTTTTAATTCTTACAATATTATTAATATAAAACTGTTTACCCATCTATTTCCTTTTTAAATACCATCGCTAAATTACATCCTCCAAAACCTGAGGACGTTTTAATAGCATACCTCAAATTTTTAGTTTGATGCTTTTGTATGATATTGATAGGGTTTTCTATTTCTGAAGTTTCAAAATTTAAAGATTCATAAAGTTGATCTTTCAACATTGCATGCTTTAATATAATGCTTTCTAATAAAGATGCTGCACCCAACGTATGACCATAATAAGCCTTGTAACTGTTAATAGGCGTATGTTGAAGTCCTGCTTTAGTAAAGGCAATGGCTTCCATGCTATCGTTAAAAGAGGTTCCGGTTCCGTGTGCAGACAAATAATCTATTTGAGAAGATGAAACTTCAGCCTCATTCAAAGCTGTTGTAAGGCTTTTATAAAGTCCTTCTCCTGTTCTGGATGGTCCAGAAATATGATTGGCATCATTGGCTGAAGCATCTGCTATTAAACTTACAGCTTCATTTATATTTTTCTCTTTAGAAACAAGAACCGCTGCTGCAGCCTCTCCTAAACTTATTCCTGTTCTATTTGCCGAAAATGGTTTGCACGGCTCATTGCTAATCGCTTGAAAAGAATTAAAACCGGAAACAACAAATTCTGAAACAAGATCTCCTCCAACAACAATGGCTTCTTTAAATTTTCCAGAGTTTATAAATCTTCTCGCCACTGCCAAGGCAAGTCCGCCAGAAATGCAAGCATTAGAGATAACGATTGGTTTTTTAGAGAAATGGAAAAATTGTTGGATCACATTTGCTAATTCAGAGAGCAGCACCCGTTTTTCAGGGAATTTAGAAGCAACCATTAAAACGTCTATATTCCCTTTGGTAGTAGAAACTATCAGCTGTATTTCTTTTAAATTGATCTGTGTACTCTGATCTAAAACTGCTTGTACCGCCAAGATCATCATTTTTTCTAACTTGGTATATTCCTCAGAATTTCCAATTTTAGAAAATGACTTAGTCAAGATATCGTCATCTATAATCCCCGCATAAAAACTATTATGCTCGAACCTTGAGTTTGGATGTAATTTTAACCCTGATTGCTTTGCTAAAATAAATTGAATATTTTCAGCAGTGGTAAAGCCTAAGGGTGAGATAATTGCATCTTCATGCAGGTAGATCTTCTTCATTTATTCAAATTCCATATTCTTCTTCCAATCTAAGAAAAATGGAGGATTGGTCAATATTAATTCTCTGTTTTCTCCTAAAAATACTTGAACTGTCTCCCCTATACAAATAACCTTATTTTCTAAAATTAGCTTATAGGTAAAATGCATTTTTGCGGCATCACAAGGCTGAAAAGTAGTTTCAATGGTAAAAACATCGCCATATTGCAAAGGCAATTTATGTTCGCATATAGATTTTACAATAGGCGTTGCAAAGCCATTACTCTTTGCATCTAAATAAGATAAACCGTGCTTTCTGCAAAACGCCTCCCTACCCTCTTCAAAATATTTAAGATAATTTCCATGCCATACAATCTGTAAAGGATCGCATTCGTAGAACTGAACTCTTCTTTCTAATCGAGATGTGAGTAACTGCTTTTGCATCTTAATCTACAGTAACTGTTTTCATTTCAGAAGTTGCAATAACTTTTCCTTCTTCATTCTTAGTAATAGCAGATACCGAAGTTACATTCATGATCTCATGAAGTATTTCTACATATGTAGTAAGATGCGTGCCGGCCTTAGGTAGCTCTAAGATCTCAACAGTTTTAATAGCACCAATAAACCCTGTTCTTGGCTTATCTAAACCTTCTAAAAATCCTTGATACCCTCTATGTAAAGACATGCTTTGCGCCATGTGCTCTATAAGTCCAGGTTCAGAAAATACTCCATCTTCTACAAGAATATTATCTTCTAAAATATCAAAGCCGGAAGTGCCGGTAAGTTTAGTGTAATCATACAACGCATCTACCATTACAAATGGAGGTTTCTGCGGAATTAATTGTAAAATTCTATCTAGAGATTTTATAGGCTCTTTCAGTAAATTTTCTGCCATGAAAATAGGTTTTATTTGAAATCCTTCCAATAATCATAATAATTATACCATTGATGAGGATATTGCTTCACCATGGTTTCAAGGTTTCCAAGATACGCTTTTAATAATTCTTTTGTGCTGTGCTCTTTAGCAATATAGGGTCTTGCATAGAAATGATAATGAAAATTTTGCTCTCTCATAATATGCACAAACAAGACCGGAATTTTATTTCTGATGGCTAATTTAAATGGTCCTTGTGGAAATTGAACTTCTTTTCCTAAAAATTCCTCCGAATATGTTTTTGCATTTGGTAAATATCTATCGGCTGCAAAAACGAGCAATTCATTATTTTTCAGCGCTTCATTCATTTTAAAAATATGAGAAAGATCATCTTGCAGAACAATGCTTTTTATCATGGATTTTCCGGTAACAGATTCCAAATAATTTTTAATCTCACGATGTTCCAGATCTGTCATCACCAAATTCACCACCGCTGGATTATTCTTCTCATCAAAAAAATGTTTTGCCAGATTAAAATTTCCAATATGAGCCGTAAGTAAAATTCCTCCTCTATTTTCTGAAAGCATTTCTTTGATATAATGAATACCGTCAAACTCAAAAGTGAATTTCTTCTTTAAACCTACCGCAATTGCTATTCTATCTAACTGAATTCTCCCAAATGTAAAATAACTTCTATACACCTGAAATGCTGAATTTAATACTGAATAACCTAGTCTTTTTCTGAAAAGATAATAGGTACTTTTTGTTGAAGTGTAAGAAAATATGATAAAATAAGCCGCAACAAAGAGAAGTACAAAATAAGCCACCAATAAGCCAAAGGTCTTAATGATAAGAACATAAATCTTAAAACCAAGAACGGTTCCTCTGGATTGGCCTTTCCATTCTGACATTTTTATGAATATAAACCTCCATTAATATTAATAACTTCCCCGGTAATATAAGATGCTTTTTTAGAAGCTAGAAAAGCCACGAGTTCTGCAACTTCTTCTGCCTCTCCAAATCTATTTAAAGGGATTTGTTTCTTTAGTTCCTTTTCATCAAAATCTGCAGTAAGATCAGACTTTATGAAACCCGGAGCTACAGCATTTACGGTCACATTCCTTTTACCTATTTCTTGTGCCAATGCTTTGGTTGCAGCAATTACGGCTCCCTTAGCTGCAGAATAATTTACTTGCCCTGCATTTCCCTTAACTCCCGAAAGGGAAACTATATTGATTATTCTACCAAATCTGGAGGTAAGCATGTCCTTCAATAAAGGTTGAGTAACATTATAAAAGCCTTGCAGACTAGTATTTATTACAGAATTCCAATCATCTGGTTTCATCCACATAAATAATCCATCTCTGGTAATTCCTGCATTATTTACTATTACTTCCACTTTAGCTTCAGAATGCTCTTCCATCCATTCTTTTAAAATTTGAGAAGTTTGTTCTGTATTAGCTACATCAAACTTTAATAAAGTGCATGAAACATTCTCAGCTTCTACCAAAACCTGAGTTTCTTTCGCTGCAACATCATTAGCCGCATAATTAAGCAGAATATTATAATGTAATTCTGAAGCCAGTTTAATAGCGATTGCTTTTCCAATTCCTCTGGAACCTCCTGTTATTAATGCATACTTATTGTTCATTTTAAAAGTTCCTTAAATTAATAAGCATCATTATTTTGAAGGTAGACCTTCACTTGCTCTAAAGTTTCTGAAAGCGATAGATCTTCTTTTATTTCAGGAATTATATTTTCAAATATCTTAACTTTTTCCAAGGTTTTACTGGATAGCTTATCATTAAAATCTAAATATTTCAATGCTTGCATTATTGTTACCAGTTCTACAGAGATCACCTGAAAGGAATTTTCTATCACTGTTTTAGTAATATTAGCAGCATTAGTTCCCATGCTTACGATATCTTGATTATCGTTATTATTTGGAATACTGTGCACATACATAGAATTAGATAGCATTTGGTTTTCTGCCGTGGTAGAAACTGCACTAAATTGAGCTCCCTGCATCCCAAAATTTAACCCAAGCACTCCAAGATTTACAAATGGAGGAAGAATATTATTCAACTTATTGTTTAACAGATAATTTAGCTGACGTTCTGCTAAAATACTCAGTTTAGTAACTACCAATTTTAACTTGTCCATTTCAAGCGAAACATAATCACCATGAAAATTCCCGCCATGATATACCTGTTTACTTTTAACGTCTATAATTGGATTATCATTAGCCGAATTTACTTCTTCCAGTAAGATCTTTTTTACATTTTCAATAGTATCATAAACAGGCCCTAAAACCTGTGGCACACATCGTAAACTATAATATTCTTGCACTTTTTCTTTAAAATATTCTTTTTCAGAATGATTGCCACTATACAAATGCTCGTTCCTATCTCTGGTAAGTTGACTATCAGATAAATGACTTCTCATTTTTCTAGCTATTTTCTGTTGCCCTACATGTAACTTTGCATTATTCAATTCTTCCGACAAATGATCATCATAAGCTTGCACGATCTCATTGATCGCTGAAGAACAGAAGATCGACCAATCTAATAATCTTTTTGCGTAGATCACATTAACAATTCCAATACCTGTCATTGCAGAAGTTCCGTTCATTAATCCAAGTCCTTCTCTCAACTCAATTTTTATTGGATCTATATTTTCTGAATTAAAAACTTCCTTTGTTTTTCTTCGTTCACCCTCAAAAAAAACTTCTCCTTCTCCAATTAACACCAATGCAAGATGTGCTAATTGAACCAGATCACCAGAAGCACCTACTCCTCCATGTTCATAGATAACAGGCGTTATATTTTTATTGATCAAACTGGTCATAGTTTCAATTACCGAAGAATGCACACCAGATTTACCCAAGGCCAAGGTATTTAATCTGGCGAGCATTAATGCTTTTACATACATGGGCTCCATTGGCTTGCCCATTCCCGAGGCATGACTTCTTATCAAGTTGAATTGAAGTTTTACACGATCTTTCTCTTTGATCTTATATTGAGCCATAGGCCCAAAGCCTGTATTAACACCATAGATAATTTTATTTTCTGAAAATTCTTTCAAAAAATCGAAGCTTTCCGAAACCCTTTTTAGCAAGGTTGTATCTAATTCAATTTTTTGATCATGAAGTAGAACTTGAAAGAAATCTTCGAAATCTAGGGCATCTTTAATATGAAGCATATTCTCAAAATCTGGGGTTATGATGGTAGTGCCGAGTTGTTAAAACTCTTAACAAATGTACTATATTTACAGCGCAATTAAAATGTAATGAAAAGGGAAATTACAGATATCCTTATAATTGGCGCCGGGCCATCCGGAATGGTCTCTGCCTCCTATCTTCATAATCAAGGATTTAAAATTAAAGTAGTGGAAAAATCTAAATTTCCACGATTTAGCATTGGCGAGAGTTTGATTCCTCGATGTATGGATAATTTTGAAGAAGCCGGATTGCTGGAAGCGCTTAAAAAAGTTGGATTTCAGAAGAAATTTGGAGCTCGATTTATTAAAGACAATTTAGTAGGGGAATTTGATTTCTCAAAGAAACACGGTAAAGGATGGGATTGGACCTGGCAAGTACCAAGAGCCGATTTTGATAATGCTCTAGCTCAAGAAGTTATTAATAAAGGGGTTGATATTTTATTTGAATCCGAAGTTATTAATGTAGAATTTAAAGAAGAATTCTCTGTTACTACCATCAAAGATCAGAATGATACAATTTCCGAAATTCAGGCCAGATTTATAATAGATTCTAGTGGATTTGGACGAGTGCTGGCAAAACAGTTAAAACTTGAAGCGCCACCTCAAATAGCCTCTCACTCTTCTATTTTTACTCATATCAAAGAACATGATAGACCACAAGGAAAAGAAGGAGAATTAATAACCTTTGAGGTTCTAGAGACTAAGGTTTGGTTTTGGTATTTTCCTTTTTCCAATGGAAATTCTAGCTTAGGGTTTGTTGGTCCAAACGAGTGGTTTGAGAAATTTGAAGGTAACAATGAGGAAAAATTCCGTAAAATGCTTAAAGAATTAAAATTCTACTCAGGACGATTTAAAGAGCATGCATTTCTCTTTGATCCTATTCAAGTAGAAAATATATCAAAAAATGTCACCCAACTTCATGGACCAGGATATGTATTAACCGGAAATAGTGCAGAATTTTTAGATCCTGTTTTCTCTTCAGGAGTTTCATTTGCTACAGAATCTGGTTTATTGGCTTCTAAATTGGTTACAAAAGAACTATCGGGAGAACAGGTAAATTGGGATGACGAGTACTCATCTTATATTAAGAAAGGAGTAGATGTATTTTCGAGTTATGTAAAAGAATGGTATACAGGAAATTTGCAAAAGATCATTTTTCATCCATCTCCTAGAACAGATATTAAAGAGCAAATTTGTGCTGTTCTTGCAGGTTATGTTTGGGATGAAACTAATCCCTTTGTAAAAAAACATTCCAGGATCATTAAAAATATTGTCCATCTCATAGAAATGGAAGAAAAAGACTTAAAAAAAAATTAAAGTTAAAATTCTGATGTCAAAGGCTTTATAAAAAAGGTTTAGAATTTACTTCAAAAATGTTTAAAAAGGTTTGCATGGTATGAAGGTAAAAGCTACATTTGCAACCGCAAAATAATTGCAATCGTTCTTATTTTAATGGAGAGTTGCCAGAGTGGTTAATGGAGCAGTTTGCTAAACTGTCGACGAGCAATTGTCGCATGAGTTCGAATCTCATACTCTCCGCAAAACGTTTAATTCTAACCGAATTATTCGGGGTGTAGCGTAGCCCGGTTATCGCGCCTGCTTTGGGAGCAGGAGGCCGCAGGTTCGAATCCTGCCACCCCGACAATTACGGTGTCAATAGACATCAAAATATAGCTAATCTTATGAAAATCAAGGATTTTCATTTTTCTTGAAATCATAAGATTGGCTTTAATATCAATTCAAAGATTACCTATTCGGTTACCTAAATTGTTACCAGAATTTTCACTACATTGGTAATTCAATAGATTTGACTTTCGCAGCGATTTGACTTTCGTAAACAAATCGATTATTCACTTAAAGCGAGAGTTTATGCAGACTTCAAAGACTTTTAGTATTCATTTTTGGCTGAGTATGGCCAAGAAAAAAGATGATTTGGCACCCATTTATGGCCGTATTACGGTAGATGGGAAACGTGCCGAGATCAGTTTAAAACGATCCACATCGGTTACCTATTGGGATACCCGTTCCAAGAGGGTAAATTCGAGAACTTCTGAGGGGAAAGCCCTCAATGTCTATTTAGACCAGGTCTATTCCGATTTATTGGAATGCCACAAACAGCTTCTGGGCGAATCCAAATACGTTACCGCCCAAGCTATCAAAGCCCGTTATCTCGGGGAAGATGAACAGCACAAAACGCTGCTTCAACTGGTTACCTACCATAATAAGAATATGGTTTCAGTACTCAAGCCCGGCACGTTGAAAAATTATTTCACAACGGAACGCTATATTAAACGGTATTTGAAGCGCAAACTAAAGACCAATGACGTTTTTCTGAAACAGCTGTCGTACAAATTCATCATTGACTTTGAACAGTTCCTACGCACCGGAAAATCCATAAACCGTTCCCAGCCCTTAAAGAACAACGGGGTTATGAAACATTTGGAACGTTTGAAAAAGATGATGAACCTTGCCCTTCGGTTGGAATGGGTCGAGAAAGACCCTTTTGTCAGGTTCTCACTTAAGTTCACAAAACACCAACGGGCATTTTTATCACAATCGGAACTTGAAGTTTTGGAATCTGGTCAGCTTTTAAAAGGGATGCACCAAAAAACGAGGGATGTTTTTGTTTTTGCCTGTTATACGGGACTATCCTATATCGATGTGAAATTGCTCTGCGATGATCATATTGTACGTGGAATCGATGGGGATTACTGGATATTCACAAAAAGGGAAAAGAATGATGAAGCGGTAAAAATTCCTCTTTTGGATAAAGCGCTTGCTATCCTGAAAAAATATGATCAAGAACCTAAAGGCAAGCAAGAAAAACTGCTACCGGTTTTTTCCAATCAAAAGATCAATAAATATTTGAAGGAAATAGCGGCAATCCTAAAAATCAATAAAAAGCTCACGTTCCACGCAGCCCGACATACGTTTGCCACTACCGTTACGCTTTCCAATGGTGTGCCCATTGAGACCGTTTCAAAACTACTGGGTCATACCAAGCTTTCCACAACGCAAATCTATGCCCGGGTCATCGAGCAGAAAGTATCTTCGGATATGCGTTCGTTACGCGGTAAATTAAACACCAAGGACAAAGCTGAAACTAGGGTGCATTATCAATAATTCATTTCGGAAAACACCTTTTAGGTTCTAATCCAGTCGGCACTCTTATTTTTTCCAGTCTAATCCCTTGCTGATTTTGGTTTTTTATTGAGCCATAATTTTCTGTGTTAAGTCATTTTATATCCTTAAAATAGGAAGCTTACTAAGCAAATGTAAATTTTCGTTTATGGTTTTAAATCTATATAAAAATATAAGTGGTAAAGTTTGCTTATAATCAATGGTAAACTCGTAAAATACCATTGATAAAAGTGAATGCCTATTTGTAATTATCAAGATAATTTTGAAGAAAAGAATTGATTTTCCGTAATATTAATATCTTTAACAAAATTTTTTATTTATGACTATAAAATATGCTTCCCTTAACCATATAAATCATAGAGACTCTTCAATAAGAGATATTAACATTACACATAGCGACTCCTTAAAGGAATATACAGACAAACTATTTAAGGAAATAACGGATAGTCCCAGAAAAAGACAGTATATATTTTCTAGTTCAAAATCAGAGGTAAGAAATGTTCTAGATGATATCGTTACAGATAACAACCGGAAAAAATCAATTAATTTGGCTGCCCAGCGCCTCTTAAATAAAGAAAAAGATGCCCAACAACAGCTTGACAATAAGAAATTAAAAGTAGATATTTTAAAGGGCAGTTTGTTCCAAGCATATATTGAAATAGATGGAAAGGAAAATATTATTATTTGTAAGGCCGATCATAATGAATTTCTTGATGAAAATTCTCTTACGATTCGTAGTGGATTGCCTTGGGATAAAAAAATTTTTAAAGCAGCGTTGATACATTTGAAAGATGGAATTGTTGCAGATGAAGTCGATGTCTTGGATGCTAACTTATCTAAATATTGGTGGAGAGAATTTTTAGAGCTTGAAGCTAAACATACAGATGCTTTTAATACAGAAAAATCTATGGATTTTTTTGATACTCGAGTTTTTAGCGGAATTAAAAAGAAACATCCAGCTGATTATCGTATCCTCAGAAACAGCTTCGTTGGCTACTATCGCAGGAAGGATATATTTGAAATAGAAGATTTTATAGAAACTCTTTTCTCAAATTATGAACCTGAAGATGAAAATTTAAAAATTGATCCCTTGGTTGCTAAAATTAGATCTTTACCATCCAGTTTAGGTTTTGATAAAGCATTTGATATTTCAAAAAAACACATTAAAAAAAGAATGTCCACTAGGGTCAAAGTATCTGATGCAATTGATCTGTACCTAAAGACAGACGTTCCACATTTCAGAAAAACATTACGCTCAGGTAAAACCAGTAGTGGTCAAATGTATTTGCAGATTTTAACAGAAAATGAAGATGTTTATAAAGAGTTTTTGAGAAATGAAGATGAATAGCATTTCAGAAATAGTAGGTTTTATTTTTTCCAATGGAGACGATCTTATTTGCGATGATCGCTATGAAAAGACCATTATTTCGGGGATTGTCAAGGAAAAAACATCATTAAGAAATGAAGGAAATTTAAATATTTTTTTTAATGGTATTTCTGATGAGTGGAGTTTGGCAATTACGCTAAATGGGGATGAAAATCTATTGACCTGTTCGAATTCTATAGATCAAAATTTTGTTAGTGAGTATAACGCGATTCAACTTCTTCAAGATGAAGAATTATCTCTAAAATTAGAAATCTATAAAGATACAAGGAAGGTTAATAGAAACGTATATTGTGAAAAAGCTTTTAACGAGTGGATTGAATCTAGATCGGCGATTGATCTGTTAAAGACAATTTCTAATGATATAAAAAAAAATGGTTTTGTCAATTTTAATATAATTGAAAATAATCAGGCTCATTTATATTCAAAGCGTGTAAGAGTAAATGATTCAACTTCTGTAAATAAAAATTTAAAAGCATATCCTGAATATTCAAATTTTGATCAAAATAATGAATATCCCTATATAGGAACTGACTTTAAAGTTTTAGAGAAAAATTTGAGCTGTCTTTTTTTACCATCTCGTCTCACAAATTTGAGTAATTTGTTTTCAATTACGAGCCTTTTTGATGTTACCTATTTGCAGGGAGATAATTTATTTTACCAGTTAAAAGGTTATAAATTTTTTCAAGGAAAGTTACCTGTTAAGGATCTAACAAAAAACTACAATATATATTCAAAAATTAATAAATGGATTTTTGACGACAGTGCCAATATTGCTGATAAACTAGGCATATCGAAAAACATTATATCCCTACATATCACGGAAAACAACATACTTTTAAATGATTCAGTATTTAGCTCTATTCTCTCTGGACACAAAATTTACCTCAAAGAAAATGTTTCTCAATACCTTAAAGTTAGATCCAAAATAAATGATGAATTAGCCGATATTTTAAAAGAAATAAGGAGTAGCCTTCAAGAATTGAGAACAAATTACCAAAAAAGTAATTTTCTTTACATATCCTTTTTTATGTCTGTTTACGTACTTAGAACCTTAATTAAGAAGGATTTTGAACAGATTTTTACCAAAGATACTACCGTGCTTTTCTTCGCTTTTATAGGAATATCCGTAATATATCTTATTTACACAATTTGGTCGGTTATCACAATGAGAGATAGGATAAAAAAACACTATCGAAGTGTTAAGGTAAAAAATCTGGATATAATGGAAAAATCAGACATAGAGCGAATTTTAAAAAATGATTCTGAATTTGATGATGAAATATCATATTTCAATACAAGAATAAGCGTCTATGTAATCCTATGGATTTTAACTATGGTTGTCCTTACGTTTGCTGTACTCTATTTATCCGAAGCTATCTAATTTCTATTAATTGAGACACTAATTACACTCAGCCCATTCCCCTGTATTCCGCAGAAAAAGCTCCATTTCGGGAAAAGCGCTTCATTACAGAGGTCTTGGACACAACTCCAAAGCTTCCGATTTCCATTCCTCTTGCCCGCTCATTCCCGGGAAAAACCGGGAAGCGGCCAAACTCCATTTCAATCTACAGCTTTGAAGTCAAGTCCGCTTTAAATCCTACTTCAAGAGGATTATCCTTTTCCATAACCCGGTCAGCACATTGCCGCTCCATTCCGCGCCCGCCTGCCGAAGGGGCAGGAATCGCTCCATTCCGGGCAAAGAGCTTTCCTACATAGGTCTTGGACACCATCCCCGATTGCTATTTTCCGTTCCGTTTGCCCTTCCCGCGCTGCCGGGAAGCGCACTCCATTCCAATACGAAATCGTGAACGAAGTCCGCCAAATCGGAATTCCATTTAATTATTTAGTCCCGCTTCCTATGTTTTTATACTTCACAAAAGGCATTTAGACCTACTCCCGAGCCACCGCTGTCCCAACCGTTTTTTTGTAGGCAAAATACCAACATTTGGAAGTTAAACGGAGTGCATAACCGGTCGTGGCTCCCTTTTATAACTCCTTATTAATTCCAAATATTGAAAATGTATCAGCAACAAAAAAAGGTAACAGCGGACGGCTCTATGGGAAGTAAATCTAAACTGAATATTATGAAATCTTACAAAAACATCAAAAAGGAAGCGGGACTAAAAAAACAAAAAAAGGAAAACGCTCTGGATATAATAAGTAAATCACTTCAAAAAAACATAAACGCAAACTATCCGAAGGGTTCGGGTAGCCTTAATTAATCTTTAATTCTTTTATTATGAACACTTTAAAAAATCACGTACAGTTAATCGGAAACGTTGGCCAAGAGCCACAAATCACGAACCTTGAAAGCGGTAAAAAAGTAGCCCGTCTTTCACTCGCCACGAACGAGTATTACAAAGATGCCAAGGGCGAAAAAGTCCAAAATACCGAATGGCACACAATTGTAGCCTGGGGCAAAACTGCCGAAATCATCGAGAAGTATGCCGGAAAGGGCAAGGAAATCGGGGTAACCGGGAAATTGAAATCCCGAAGCTACGAGGACAAGGACAGTATCAAAAGATATGTTACCGAATTGGAAGCCAACGAAATCCTTTTGTTGGGAACTAAGAACGGCAATAATTCAGCCGATTAATTTAAAAATAAAGAGGGCGTTTCCGTCTAAAGTTGCGCCCTCTTTTTTCATTATTAACTCCTGAAATAGAAATCAAAATGAAAGCACAAGTTAACGAAATTAAAGAGGGTTTACAACATTTTCACGGTTCGGAAACCATATTTCAAATCGCATTATTAAGAACCCGATACACAAACGGACTGAAATATTTGGCGGAAGGTTCCGAATGTTTTTGGCTCATTACGGACACTTCCGTAATCGCAAAAAGTCTGATGAACCGAAGCGAGTTCAAAACCATAGACTTTAAAAGGTTGCCCGAGGAAAGACAGGATTTTACGGGCTACGAAGCCGAGATAACCTACACCGATGGGAACGACAACGTTTTGGAAAAACACGGCTATCGGGCGAACGATTTTCCGCTCGATGAACTGCGGTTGTTTTTTGTAAACGATACGCTGATGCTGCCAAGCGAATATTAAATTTTGAAGCTATGGTATATCTAAATTTTACAGACTTGAGCGAGGAAGCTCAAAACCGAATCTTGGAAGATTCTAAAAAGGACGTAGAACGTAAATTTGGCGATAGTATTCGCAAATACGTGAGAGAAAATTACACTTGTTTTGAAACGATGATAGAGGAAGAAGCATTACGAAATTTGTATTCCTACACCTTCGTATTCAACATATGATTTTCTGAACTTAATGATGAAGCACCTCTAATTTTTAGGGGTGTTTTTGAGGTTTGACCCTTCCAAATCAAATAAAAAACGTATCTTTATTTCGCTGAAATTCAGCATTCAATTTTAAGTATTGTTATCCATTTTTCACTTTCGCCGATAACCGTACACATCGAAAAATAACATATCGGAAATCCATTTTCCCAAAATGGCAATTGGCTTTTTAGCCAGATTGTACGAAATTTTTGTCCCGCTGGGCGGGACGAAAAGGAGTAGCAAGAGGGTAACACGCGATGCGATGTTAAGCACTCCTATTTCTAGTTAATCAATTGATTTATAAGTATTTAAAAATAAGTTGATTATTTAGATTTCTACAATTTGCGACAAATCCCCCGTAAGCGCCCAATTTTAGGGAAGGATTTGCGACAAATCGGCGAATTATGGACTCATTTATTGGCATTCGGTTCAAAAAGGAAACGGCGAAACGTTTCCAGCAATTTTCACGAACACACTTTAAATCGCTCACCGAGGCAATGGCCACGATGCTCGATTTTTTCTTCTACAACGAGATATCCCCACGGGAGAAACTGGGCCCGACCGGGAGGACAATCGAGGCCAATTTAAAGAAACGGATCAATGCCGTAATCGCCATAATGAGAGATATGGAAAAGACCCAGACCAAACCCACCGTGGCGATGATCGAATCCCTTTTTCAGACCGAAGAACCCAAAAAGAAACCCCTGATTTTAGAGAAGAAATTTGTGGAAGAAAAGCCGAAAGTAAAATTTCAAGAAAAACAAAACCACAACAACGAACTGTAAATTTTTGAGCTATGTATATCACGATCACACCTCAAAAACTGGGCGGGAACTATTCCCAAAGTTCGGCCGATTTTGTGGGCTATCTGGAAAAGGAAAACTAAGGTCTGGAGCAGGAAGAAATGGAACACTTTTTCAATCAATATGGCGATGAATTTTCAGCGGAAGAAGTGGTAAAAGATATTGATGGAAATGGTGCAAAATTAAAAAAGAAAGAACCGAAATTCTATTCGATTACGGTCAGTCCGTCGAAGTATGAATTGAACCGGTTACAGAACAGCAGCGAAGACTTAAAAAAATACACCCGTGAGTTGATGAAAGATTATTTGCAATCGTTCAACCGGGAAATTAATGGCCGACCGGTAACCATCGATGATATAAAATACTATGCAAAAATTGAGCATCAACGAACCTTTAAGGGTTTAGTATATTTTTTATCACTCCAAATTCATTACTGGAAATCAAAAATTAATTACACTATCCAATGCATCGTCAGCATCTTTATGAATAAAGTTAGCTTGATAGTTTATGGTGGTAGTAATATAAGAGTGCCGATATAGTTTTTGAAGCATTATATTTAAATGAGTGGCTACTAGCCTAAAAAATTGCCATGATAAACTTTGTTATTTATACAATCAATTTTAGTCATAGTTTGTTATATATTATTAGTGTCTTTGCAGGAATTAATTTTTATGTTTTTATTAAAATTTGAGTAACTAATCAGTATCTAATATAGTTGTTTTTGGCATGACAAAAAGACCTTGAAAAATTTTTGCTTCATGCCATAGTCGGCAAGAATATTAGTTCAATATTTTTGCTTTTGTACTTTCATGGTGTGAATATCGAAGCACTTATAAGGCATCTTGAAGCATTGGAGAAAAAAGTGGAATCCCTTGAAAAGGAGAATACTTTTCTAAAGGATCGCCTGGCTAAATATGAAAATACCAAGAACAGCCGTAACAGTTCTATACCACCTTCTAAGGATGAGAACCGACCTCTAAAGAATCAAAGCTTGCGAGTCCCTACTGGTAAAAAGCCGGGTGGACAAAAGGGGAGACAGGGCAATGCCCTTGAAATGATAAGCTTTACGGATGTGGTTATTGAGTTACAACCGGAGTATTGCAATGTCTGTGGTGCATCCTTGCAGGATAGGTCCCCTATCAAAGAAAACTCCAGGCAAATAATAGATCTCCCACCCATAAAAGCAGTCTATACAGAATACCGGACATTCAGCAAAATATGCGGTTGTGGATGTCAAACTACTTCGGGCTTTCCACAACGCGTGAATGCCCCTATAAGTTATGGAGAAAATATCGAAGCACTTATTGCTTATTTCCATGCTCGCCAACACTTGCCCTTTGCCAGGATGAAAGTAACTTTCAACAATGTTTTTGGAGTCAATATTAGCGAAGGGGGCATCCATTATCTACTCGGGAAGTTTGCCCAAAAAACCACTCCGATGTACCAAATCATAAAACAACGGGTGCAGCAAAGCCCGGAAGTAGGCACGGATGAGACCGGGGTCAAGGTCAATGGCAAGAAGCATTGGTTCTGGACCTGGCAAACCTCCAAACTTACTTTTATTGCTCATTCAGATAACAGAGGGGGCCAAACTATCGACAGGGAATTCCTCTTGGGATTTCCCCAAAGCACTTTGGTACACGATGGATGGAAAGCACAGCTTAAAACCGCTTCCTAAAACCATCAAAGCTGTTTGGCGCATTTGAGCCGTACGCTGAACTACCTTAACCAGCGGTATCCTAAGAATAAATGGAGCAAAGATTTTAAAAAACTTCTTGCACGGTTCCTAAAACTTAAAAACAAATTGGACCTTCAAAACCGGGAACATCAAATTGAAAGAACCTCCATTGTAAAGCACCTGACTTACTGGAACGGCCTCCTGATAAAAAACATAAAGAGCTTTACACTTTTTACAAAAGAATGCGCAAAGAAAGGCATAGCCTCTTTACCTTTCTCTACTTCAAAAACGTGCCGCCAGATAATAACGCCTCGGAGCGGGCCATACGCAATGTAAAGGTCAAACAAAAAATATCATGACAGTTCAAAAAAGAACAAGCAGCACAGAATTTTGCTAAAATAAGATCGGTAATAGATACAACCATTAAAAGTGGGGCAAATGTCTTAAATAGTCTTATTTTTATAGCAGAATTAGGTACAGAAGTACAAACTGATTAGTTACAAAAAAAAGATTCTAATTTTATAACACCGTAACCTAAAATTATGCGTATTCAAAAATATGTACATTCTTGCATTTTAATTTCTGAAGGTGATAAAAAGTTGCTTTTCGATCCGGGAAAGTTCACCTTTCAGGACAAGCTGGTAGCTCCTGAAACCTTTAAAGATGTAGATTTTATAATTTTAACCCATGATCATCTCGATCATATAGATATTGATGCGTTAACCCTAATCTCCAAATTATCGGGAGCCGATATTTATGGGAATTCAGAAGTGACGGAGGCATTAAGCGCCCAAGGTCTAAAAGTTCATCTGTTTGAAGAAGGACAGAAAATCCTGGGTTCCTTTAAAGTGGATGCTTTAGTTACACCCCATCAGGAAATATTATCTGAAAAATGTCCTAAAAATACCGCTTACCTAATTAATGATAAAATTTTAAATCCCGGCGATTCCTTCAGCAACAAGCTCCTTAAGTTTAAAGGTATCCATTGCTTGATTTTACCCGTGATGGCTCCTTTTTTAACTGAACTGGATGTTTATCATTTTGCGTTAAAAATGAAGCCCGAAATTATATTTCCGGTCCACGATGGATTTGCCAAACCTTATTTTTTAAAGCAACGCTATAATACTTATCTCCCTTATTTTAAAGATGAAGGGATCCAATTTCTGACTTTATATGAAATTGGCGATGGGATTTCTTTCTAAGATTTCAAAAATAATTATTGCGAAGATGCTTTTTCTGCAATAAATATTACTTTTGTTTATAATGTTCGATTACAAACTTCAGGTATTTTATTCGGTAGCTACCCGTTTAAGCTTTTCGAAAGCTGCGGAAGAACTTCATATTACCCAGCCGGCGGTTACTAAACACATCAAAAACATTGAACTTCATTTTAAACAACGCTTATTTGAACGAAAAGGTAACAGCATAAACCTTACTCCGGCTGGGATAACCCTTTTGCAGCACACCAAAACGATTTTTGGCCAATATAAGGCGCTGCAGTTCGACATGAACGCGCTTATAGATCAAACGGAAGGTGTTTTAAGAATAGCCGCCAGCACTACGGTAGCGCAATATGTGCTTCCGGAAGCTCTTGCTAAATTTCATAAAAAATTCCCCAAGGTAAGTTTAACCTTACTAAATGCCAATACCGAAAATGTGGAAAAGGCGATCTTGACCGACACGGTAGAATTGGGATTTATTGAAGGCTATTCCAAAAATCGGGAAATTGCCTATCATCCATTTTTAAAAGATGAAATTGTATTGGTAGTGGCCAATGGTCATTCCTTGTTTAACACGCCTGCTATGAGTGTAAAAGAATTGGTTGATAAGCCTTTAGTGTTAAGGGAAGAAGGATCCGGAAGTTTGGAGATTATCCTGGAAGCACTGCAAAAACAAAGCGTAAGCTTGCAAGATTTAACTATCGAAATGCGCCTGGGTAGTTCCGAAAGCATTAAAACTTATTTAAGCGATAAGTATAGCATGGCTTTTTTGAGCGTTAATACCATTTTAAAAGAACTAAAATCGGGAGAACTGGGAATTATCGATATACAGGATTTTTCGATAGAGCGGCCTTTTCATTTTATCTTTAAGCAAGGCCATCAGTCGGCATTATCTACCTTGTTTCTAAATTTCCTGCAAAACCATTATAACACTAAGTTATAATAGATAACTTTTTATCATTTGCGTTCCCTCTAAATCCCGGCTACATTTACATCGGATTAAGCATTAATGTATTGTTTTTATGCCTTAAAATGTAACTCTATGAATTTTAAAAAAATCAGTCTTTTTGGAAAAGACTTTACCGGTTCAAAAATAGCTTTCCTTCTTATAGCTTCCCTATGCTTAACTCCACTCATTTCGCCACCTATTGCCCTGGCGATAGGATTGGTGGTTGCTCAATTAATAGGAAACCCCTTTAGCAGCCTGAGCCATAAAGCCGTAAATTGGTTATTGAAAGTTGCTGTAGTGGGATTGGGTTTTGGAATGAGTGTATCGAGCGCCCTACAAGCCGGGAAGGAAGGTTTTTTATTTACGGTCGCATCGATTAGCCTTACGTTAACTTTGGGCTTACTTTTAGGAAAGTTGTTCGGCATCGATAAAAAAATATCCAAACTTATTTCGTCTGGAACGGCAATTTGTGGGGGAAGTGCCATCGCGGCCATTTCTCCTATAATAAAAGCCGATGCCAAGCAAATTTCTGTATCTATGGGAATTGTGTTTTTACTGAATTCTATCGCGCTGTTTATCTTTCCTTCTATTGGGCATTACCTGCACCTTACGCAACACCAGTTTGGAATTTGGTGTGCTATTGCTATTCATGATACAAGTTCGGTAGTAGGTGCTGCAGATGTGTATGGCCCAAAGGCCCTGCAAATTGCCACTACCGTGAAACTGGCAAGGGCTTTATGGATTTTACCGGTATCCTTGCTTTTTGCGGTATTTTCTAAAGGAAGCACCAAAAAGATAAAAGTGCCCTATTTTATTGGGTTGTTTATATTGGCAATCGCTATAAACACCTATGTGCCTGCGGTTCAGCATGTTTCAGGTTATATAGTGCAAGGCGCAAAGATGGCCTTAACCCTAACCCTTTTTCTAATTGGTACCAGTCTTACCGCTAAGTCGTTGAAAGTTGTAGGTTTAAAACCACTTTTACAAGCTGTTATTATATGGGGTTTTATTTCGATAGGCTCTTTAATGGTGATATTGCATACTATAAATTAAAACGGCAAGCATTTTTATTAATGATTCCGTAACCTTAACACAAAAATAATTATGAAATTTTTAAAACTAAAAATGTCAGTAAAGATCTGGGCATTAGTATTGGTCTTATTTAACCTTAGTTGTAATACTTCGGTTAAGAAAGATGTTAATAAAAAAGAGGAATCTTCTTCGAAAAGTGAATTGTTACAACCCAAAATAAAATATTCTCCCAAGGATGGAATAATTCGAATTTACGGCGCCGGCGGTCCACAAACGGCCATAATTCGAGCTGCTAAGGTCTTTGAAAAGGAAACCGGGAATAAAGTTGTGGTTAAATTTGGTCCCGAATCTAAATGGACGGCCGAAGCTCAGGCTGATGCAGACATTATTTGGGGTACTGCGGAACAATCTATGACGGCATTTTTACAGACCTATACCGAGTTTAAAAGTGAAAATGTGGAGCCCATTTACCTCCGTCCTGCGGCAATTGCAGTTCAAAAGGGAAATCCTAAGCATATTAGAGGGATTAAGGATCTTTTAAAACCAGGAATGCGGATTGTGGTGGTAGAAGGGGCTGGAGTTTATAACACTTCTGGAACCGGGGTCTGGGAAGATGTCGTGGGCCGAACTGGGAATTTAGAAGATTTGAAGGAATTTCGTAAAAACATTATCAATTATGCTATGGGAAGCGGTGCCGGGTTTAAAGCTTTTAAAGAAGAAAATGCCGATGCCTGGATTACTTGGAATTATTGGGTAATCACACATCCAGAGCAGGCCGATTTAGTAGAGATCGAACCAGATAGGGCTATTTATAGAGATCTTACCGTGGTAACGAATAATAAAGCAGATGCTGAAGCTAAAGAGTTTATAAAATTTCTAAAAAGTCCACCTGCGGAAGAAATTTTTAAATCTGAAGGCTGGATCCATTAAACGATTTTAATACCAATTCTATATATCCATTAAATTATTTATATCATGAAAACCTGTGTAAATTTATCAACGATACTGCTTTTTTTGCTGGCACATTCGGTGTTTGCACAAAACGCGAAAGATTACGAACATCGTTACGATGCCCCCTGGGAGACTTCCCCGCTTGCAGGGACTGTATTTACAGGATATGGGATCGATAATGCGCCAGATTTTCATGGCGATGTAAATAACCCCGATCTTGTGGTTTTCTTTGCGGGTAATCAATATATGGCCGTTCCGGAGCTTCTGGAAGCTTTCAGAAAAAAGTATCCTAAATACAGCCGGGTATTTGCCGAAACAATCCCTCCCGGAATAGAAGGGCAACAACTGGAAAGCGGAAACCTTATTTTGGGGAATATGCGGATAAGCCTTAAACCAGATATTGTTACCGCCGGAAAAGGAAAAATTGAACAAGGGGAAAAAGAAGGCAGGTTTATAAAAACCCTGGCTTACGCAAAAAATAAATTAGCCATTATGGTTGCGAAAGACAATCCTAAAAATATTAAAAGCTTATACGACCTGGGTAGAGCCGACGTAAAAATAAGCATGCCCAACCCAGAATGGGAAGGTATCGCCACCCGAATTATTAAAGCTTATGAAAATGCGGGCGGAAATGATCTTAAAACCCATATAATGAACGAGAAGTTAAGTAAAAATACCACTTATCTTACCACGATCCATCATCGCCAAACTCCCTTAAGGATTATGTACGGGGAGTCTGATGCCGGCCCGGTTTGGTATAGTGAAGCCTATTATCAATCTTCACTTACCAACCATCCAATAGATATGGTTGCGATTCCAGATGCTATTAATGTAGAAGCCACATATATGGCGGGTCAATTAAAAACAGCTCCCCATCCGGAAGCGGCCAGTGCATTTATGGAATTTTTAACTTCGCAGGAAGCAGTGCAGATTTATAAAAAATACGGATTTAGTTCTGTAAATTAAGGCTTTTAAATTAATTAGTATAACCCACGCATAATATGAAAATTAAAAACTTATTGCTCGTTTTTTTCCTTACAATTCTAACCTTAAATTTTGCTGCGGCACAAGAATGGCAAACTCCCGTTATCGACGGTTACGGAAAGGTGAAATACTTTAAAGATGCGGGAATTCAACCCGAGAAAGATAAGGAGTATAAAATCCTTTATCATTTAACTTCAAAAAATGAAAAGGAAGGGGTAAATGCCGGTCTGTGGCATATTGCGCGACAGGTAAATTTATTTGGAGTAACCGGGGTGCCTTCACAAAATGTTAAAATAGTTGCTGTAATTAGCGGCCCCGATACCGATATTGTAATGTCTGATGATGCCTATATGAAAAGGTACCAAAAGAAAAATCCCAACCTCGATTTAATGAAAAAGTTAACTGATTACGGGGTAAAAATCGAAGTTTGCGGGCAGGCAGCTGCCGAACACAATATAGACCCTTATTCAGAATTAAATAAATATACTGATTTCACCCTTTCTGCGCTTATAGATATTCCTACCTATCAAATGCAGGGCTATGTAATAATGTTCTAAAAACGAAGCAATTTTTCCTGAATACCCACTTTTGGCCTCTCAAGCTCAATAATTCGAGCTCAATCCCGGATTTTATAATCTCCAGGTATTTAATTCGGGAAGAGGGAATTAAACCACTCATGAAATAATTATGGAAGATTTAAAATCGGTCGTTAAAGCCATTACCTATTTGTTTGGTACCTGTACAGCATTAATAATTGTATTATTTGCCGGCGCTTACCTTTATAATTCGAATCCCTCGTTGTTTGCACAAAAACCAACTATCGCCACAGTTTGGAAACCTAAAGATGTGGAGGCCGAATTCAGTTCGGGGAATATGCCGAATAATGTAAAATACGGGTATCAACTTATCTCCGAAACCCCAAAATATATGGGGCCCATGGCAAAAGACACTTCTATGAAGTATGCCGGCAATAATCTGGCATGTATGAACTGCCATTTAAAGGCTGGTACACAGGCAGGATCTGCTTCCTGGATTGGGGTGACTAACAGATATCCGAAATTTAGCGGTCGTTCCAATAAAATGAGTACAATAGAAAACAGGATAAACGGCTGCATGGAACGTAGTATGAATGGTAAAAAACTTCCAACCGGTTCCCGTGCTATGAAAGCTATAGTAGCCTATATGGAATGGTTAGGAAAAGATATGCCCAAGGAAAAAGAAAAGGAATATAAAGGATATGCAGAAATCAGCCTTCCGGATACTGCCGTAAACCTGGCGGAGGGAAAATCGCTATTTGCAAAGGAATGCATGGTCTGCCATGGGCAAAATGGAGAGGGGGTAAAACTGACCGATAGCACCAAAGGCTATCAATATCCACCATTGTGGGGGGCCGACAGCTATAATAACGGGGCCGGAATGCACCGGGTTATAACTTCGGCAGAATTTATTAAAGGAAATATGCCTTTCGGACAGGCTACCTGGAACCATCCAAAATTAACCGATTTAGAGGCCTATAATTTGGCAGGTTACATCAATAGCTTTAGCCGACCTCTAAAAGAAAACACCCAGTCAGACTATCCCGATAAAAAGCAAAAACCAGTTTCTACTCCTTACGGGCCCTGGACAGATCCATTCCCACCTTCTCAACACGCCTTGGGGCCTTTTCCGCCAATTATTAAATATTATAAGGAAAGATACCAGCTGGTAAAAACAAAATGAAAAAATTTTATATTTTTTAAGGCCTTTTCAATGAAGGTTTAGGAACGAAAAAACAGCATAAAGAGAAATACTAACATACTCATTATTGCGGTAAGCAGAAAGGTAAGCGATGCCCCGTAAAATGTCCATAACAAACCGTCTCATCACAATGGGTACAATGAAAATGGATGTGCAGATCTTGGTCAATTTCACAATTGTACCCTACTTCACAAAGTGCATATTTTGGTATTCTCGTTCCATCGTGTATTTGATGTACGATTCCGCTCGTTTCAAAAGTCATAATGGTGCGGGATAATGTTGCGCGATCAGCCTTTACAAAGGCATTTTCGATCTCGGTCAGGGCAACGGCCCTATCGAATAGTAGATCAAACTTTTGGTGGCGAGCCTCTTCATAATCCCCATTTATAACCCATTCCATAAATGCTTTTTATATAATCTTCACAACCGGCACGGGAAAGCTTTTTTTTCAAATTATTGATGTGTGCGTAGACAAAATCGTGGTTGTCCAGCATATCGGCCATATCCCCGGATAAATGTTCGGCGATCGACCCTTTTGAGATGAATCTGCTTTCATTGCCGATGAGGAAGAGCAAAAGGCGATATTCTTTTTTAGTGATTTTTATGGGTTTTTTATTAACGGATACCGACTTGGCCATAAGGTCTATCTGCAATTCATTGAACTGAATAATATTTGTATTCTCAAAATTTTTCCTGCGCATCAACGAATAAATACGTGCATTAAGTTCCGAAAGATGAAAAGGTTTGGACAGATAATCATCCGCCCCAAGCTGTAGGCCTTTGATCTTGTCTTCGACCCTGTCCTTGGCGGAAATAATGATGACGCCATCCTTTTTATTTTCCCTCTTGAAGGCTTCAAGGAGCTCAAGGCCATTCCCTCCCGGCAACATAAGGTCCAAAAGGATACAGTGATACCTGTAATCAAATAGTCTGGAAAGGCTTTAGTCCCAGCAGTCTATTTTATTTTTTAAAAAATAAAAATCCATTTTGACCAGGAATACTGTTGAACAATCAGCAGGTCTGGACTAATTTTATCCGTTTCAGAAATTGGAAATAAAATAGGGGATTTGTAAATAATAATCTTAATTTTGCACACTTAACATACAAAGGCGATGGAGTTCGCCAAAACCGCCCAAAAAGCTAATGACTCCTGCTCAATTTAATCTAAAACGATTATGGGTAGGATTTTTTTATTGGTGGGCGCAGGGGGTTTTTTGGGCAGTATTGCAAGGTATCTCATTGCAATATGGCTGACCAAACACTTCCCATCCGCGTTTCCTTATGGAACATTTGCCGCAAATATTTTGGGCTGTCTGTTGATCGGGCTGGTATTTGGCCTTGGGCAACGCTTTGAATGGCTCACGCCGGAAGTACGCCTTTTCCTTGCCACCGGTTTTTGCGGGGGCTTCACCACTTTTTCCTCCTTTACTTTAGAAAACACAATTTTACTTCAGAATTCCAACTACCTCACTTTTGCCATCTACGCAATAAGTAGTTTCACGCTTGGCTTATTAGCTGTATTTGGGGGAATAACTTTAACAAAAATATGAATATGAAAAACTTTAATCCTTGGCACCACGTGCCCATCGGAAACGGACAACCTGAAATGGTTCAGGCAATTATTGAAATCCCCAAGGGGAGTAAGGCTAAATATGAACTGGATAAAGAAACTGGGATGCTCCGCCTGGACCGGGTGCTGTTTTCGTCGGTAAACTATCCCGAAAATTATGGGTTTATCCCCCAGACTTTGGGGGAAGACCACGACCCGCTTGATATTTTGGTGCTTTCGCAAATCGATGTGCAACCGCTCTGTATTTTGGAGGCCAAAGTAATCGGGGTAATGCGGATGATCGATAATGACGAAGCCGACGATAAAATAATCGCGGTCGCGAAAAATGATATGAGCGTAAACCATATCAACGATGTTTCAGAACTGCCCAAACACTTTGCCCTGGAGCTCAAAAACTTTTTTGAGGATTACAAAAAGCTGGAAAATAAAACCGTCCGGGTGGAAGAATTTCAAAATGCGGCAATGGCGAAAGAAATTATTCAACAAGCAATCACCGATTATCAACAAGAATTTAAAAACTAAAATTATGAAAATTCAAAAACTCATTGCAAGGGAAGTTTTGGACTCCCGTGGAAATCCAACTGTGGAAGCAGAAATTACTTTAGAAAAAGGATTTTTTGGCCGTGCCATCTGCCCTTCCGTTGCAAGTACTGGGGAAAAGGAAGCTGTTGAACTCCGGGACGGGGGCAAAACGCGATACAATAGCAAAGGGGTATTAAAGGCGGTAAACAACATTAACCAAATTATCGCACCGGCCCTTTCCAATAAGGTGTTCGATAACCAACAGGAGTTGGACAATTTTCTAATGGAACTGGACGGCACCTCCAACAAATCAAATCTTGGCGCCAATGCCATACTGCCCATTTCTATGGCATTTGCCAGAGCGGCAGCAGCATTTTCGAAAGAGCCTTTATACCGTTATTTGAATACCGATGGAAAATTCACAATGCCGGTGCCCTGTATGAACGTGATAAATGGCGGGGCTCACGCCGATAACAATGTGGATTTTCAGGAATTTATGATTGCCCCCCATAACGCCCCCGCTTTTTATGAAGCTATCCGAATGGGAGAAGAAACTTTCCACGCCTTGAAAAGTATCCTGAAAAATAAAAATTACTTTACCGGGGTTGGCGATGAAGGCGGGTTTGCACCTAATTTAAAATCAAACGAAGAAGCGATTGAAGTAATTCTTGAAGCTATTGAAAAAGCAGGCTATAAACCGGGCACCGATATTTCCATTTGCCTAGATCCCGCAGCGAGCGAACTATGGCAGGAAGGGAACTATGTTTTATTTAAAAGCACTCAAAAAAAATATTCAAGCAACCAGCTCATTGATCTTTGGAAAAGCTGGGTAGATCAATATCCCATTATTTCGTTGGAAGATGGAATGGCGGAAAACGACTGGGAAGGATGGCAGACCCTGACAAATGAACTGGGGAGCAAGATCGAATTGATCGGGGATGATCTGCTGTGTACCAACAAAAGACTTTTACAGGAAGCCATTGATAAAAACGCCTGTAATTCCATTCTCATCAAGTTGAACCAAATAGGTACAGTTACCGAAACCTTGGAAACAATAGCATTGGCAAAGAAGAACAAATACAGTTTTTTCATTTCCCATCGAAGCGGGGAGACCGAGGATACTTTTATCGCAGATTTGGCCGTGGCAACGGCAGCCGGAAAAATAAAAACGGGAAGCGGTAGCCGTGGCGAGCGCATTGCCAAGTTCAATCAACTCATCAGGATAGAACAGGAATTGGGCAAAGAAGCTGTGTTTACGGGGATAAAAGCCTTTAAAAATAATTAATTAGGCCGTATGAATCTGAAAAAAATTAAAGAATCTTTAGCCTCAATAGAACAAATACCCTCCCTTCTATATCTTTTAAAGTGGATCTTGATCTGCTTGTTAATAGGTGCCATTGCCGGAAGTATTTCTGCGTTTTTTCTTTTAAGCCTGGAATGGGCAACTGCCTGGCGGGAATCCCATTTATGGATTATTGCCTTATTGCCCGTAGGTGGTTTTATAATTGGTCTTTCTTATCATCTATATGGAAATAGTGTCGTTAAGGGCAATAATTTATTATTGGAGGAATTTCACTCCCCAAAAAAGATCATTCCTTTCCGGATGGCACCTTTAGTGCTGTTCGGAACTGTTCTCACCCATTTCTTCGGGGGGTCAGCTGGTCGTGAAGGGACGGCAGTTCAGGTAGGTGGCGCAGTGGCCGACAGGTTTACGAAGCTGTTCAAACTTTCAAGACGAAACCGTAAAATTATGTTGATTGCCGGGATAAGTGCCGGTTTTGCTTCGGTGTTTGGAACACCCTTGGCCGGGGGAATCTTTGCCCTTGAAGTTTTGGTATTGGGGCGTATAAGATTGGATGCTATTATCCCAAGTTTTATGGCGGCTGTTTTTGCTGATTATTTTTGCAGGATTTGGGGCGTTTCCCATACCCAATATCATATAACCGAAGTAGCTAATATGAACCCGGCAAATTTGTTATGGGCATTATTGGCAGGGATTATTTTTGGCCTGGTAGGGATGCTGTTTTCCAAATCGACCCATTTCTGGAGCGATTTGTTTAAAAAATACATCAATTATCCGCCTTTACGACCGGTAATTGGTGGGGTTATTTTGGCAATCGCTATCTATTTTATGGGAACCACCAAATATATAGGGCTTGGCATTCCAACTATTGTCGATTCTTTTAATATTCATCTCAATTCTTATGATTTTTTATTAAAAGTTTTGTTCACCTCGTTTACCCTTGGCGCAGGCTTTAAGGGAGGTGAAGTAACCCCTTTGTTCTATATCGGGGCTACATTGGGCAACGTTTTGATTTGGTTTATTCCTTTGCCAATGGGTTTGTTGGCGGGTATGGGATTTGTGGCCGTTTTTGCCGGGGCAACCAATACGCCCATTGCCTGTACGGTAATGGGAATA
Organism: Gillisia sp. Hel1_33_143; assembly: GCF_900104765.1. GTDB lineage: Bacteria > Bacteroidota > Bacteroidia > Flavobacteriales > Flavobacteriaceae > Gillisia. The sequence goes on along the minus strand of NZ_LT629737.1, from coordinate 2,603,567 downwards.
GAACTTTTCGGAATAGAATCAGGTGTCTTTATAGCGTTAGCTTGTAGTACTGCTTATTTATTCTCCGGCCATTCCGGGGTTTATTCCTCCCAAATTATAGGAAGCCCAAAGCATCCGGTTTATACCCGCGAAAAAGGTCTTCAATTAGCTGAAATTAAACATAGACGAAATAAAAACAATAATAAATGAAAAACCACATAACCATCAGGATTTACTTTGAATACGGTCAAAAAATAAAAAACCTTTCTTTTTGGAACAGATTGAAGGCCGGCGATTTTGCTTCAGAATTGATAAAAAAAGCCAAAGCTTTTGATTTAGATCAGGCGTTGAATTTTAACGTGAGCAAAGGGTATTTTGAAAAAGGAAAAATTCACTGGGGAATTAGTGAAACAAGGCATTATAAGCATCCGCACGTGGTAGAACTCACTGATACAGAAGAAAAAATCAATGAATTTTTACAACATCAAAAGCTATTGCTTGAGGAAACAAAAATCGTAGTGGTAAAAAGTGAAATTGAATTGAAAAAATAAAGAATTGAATAGGTCAAGCTTTATCAATATACGATCTAAGAAAAATTATGGCAATTAACCCATTAAATAGAAAGAACATAAAAATAAGCATTGGGATAGGCATTTTTCTTTCCATTCTTGCCTTCTTTTTTATTCCAAACCTGGATATCAACACACTTAAGGTAATCTATCTTAACAGGGATCAATCTTTGGACGAAACCTTTAGGATTATTACAAATTTGGCGTACCCGATAGTCTTTAGTATTCCTGTTTTTGTATTAATAAAGGGATTGATAAAAAAGGAAATAATCACAATCCAAAATATGCTGTATGTCATCATTTCAATTTTTGTTGCAGTCGTTATTGTTACGTTGTTTAAGTATGGCTTCAACAGAACAAGGCCATTCATTATCTATGATTATTTAGAAAAAACCAAAGAAAGTTTAAGCCCTTCATTTCCCTCTGGTCATACAACGCTAACATTTGCTATGGTGGCTGCCCTGGTTAATGTATATAAAAAATGGTTTTTAAAATTGATTTTATTTATCTGGGCAATATTGGTAGGCTATTCCCGATTGCATTTAGGTTTGCATTATCCGAGTGATGTATTGGGCGGAATTATTATTGGGGTATCATCTGCTTTGCTTTGTTATAAAATGAGGCAAAATCTCATTAATAAAAAAAAGTTGCTTTTAAGCTCTGATTTCAAACCCCTTTAAGATATGATAGAAAATTTAAATTCATTGGACACCAAGCTTTTCCTTTATCTTAACGGAAAGCACAATGCTTTTTTTGATCCGATTATGTATTGGGCAAGTGATAAACTGTTTTGGATACCCTTTTACACTGCAATCGCAGCTCTTTTGATTTGGCACTACAAAAAAAGAAGTATCCCGATTTTCCTTGCCATTGGGATTCTTATTACTTTGGCAGATCAAATAGCCTCGCACCTTATAAAGCATACGGTAAAACGCTTGCGGCCATCTCATAATTCGGCATTGGAAGGATTGATACATTTGAGCAAAGCCGGGCCGGGAGGCCAATATGGTTTTGTGTCGTCCCACGCGGCCAATGCTTTTGCCCTTGCTGCATTTTTATTTTTCATTTTACCAAAGAAATTCAATTGGTTAAAATGGATATTGGGCTTTTGGGCATTATTGGTTTCCTACAGTCGGATATATAATGGTGTCCACTATCCGGGTGATGTAATAATAGCGGCTTTGGTAGGAATAGGTTTAGGCTATTTAATGAGTAAATTGTATTTTTTCTATAAGAGTAAAGCAGAAAAACAGTTTTCAAATGTTTAAAAATATAACCCGTCTGGTCTGGATACTTTCCCTGGTAAGTATGTTTGCCGATATCGCAAGCGAAATGCTGTATCCCATTATTCCCGTTTATCTTCAAAATATTGGGTTTTCCATATTTTTAATAGGTGTTCTGGAAGGACTAGCCGAAGCGACCGCAGGACTTAGCAAAGGCTATTTTGGAAACTGGAGCGACAGGATAGGAAAACGGATGCCCTTTGTACGGGTGGGCTATTTTTTGAGCGCGCTCTCCAAACCGATGATGGCCGTTTTCGTTTATCCGATCTGGATATTTTTTTCAAGGACTATTGACCGCCTCGGGAAAGGTTTTCGTACCGCCCCAAGGGACGCGCTGCTTTCGGGAGAGGCCACATTAAAGACCAAAGGGCAGGTATTTAGTTTTCATCGGGGCTGGGACACCTTGGGCGCGGTATTCGGCCCTGCACTCGCACTACTGTTTTTATATTTTTATCCGGGCCAACTTAGGTGGCTTTTTTATATTGCTTTTGTTCCGGGGATTATTTCGGTAGGCATTACCTATTTTAGAAAGGAGAAACCATTGCCAACAAAAAAGCAAAAAAGTTCCCCAGGGTTCTTTTCATTTTTTAAGTATTGGAAAATTGCAAGCCCCACCTACAAAAGGTTAATTGTGGGGCTTATTACTTTTTCCCTTTTCAATAGTTCGGATATGTTGTTATTGCTCAAGGTAAACGAGGCCACGGGAAGCGAAAACAATGTCCTTATGGTCTATATCTTTTATAACCTGGTCTATGCCCTTGCCGCATTTCCGCTTGGTTTATTGGCAGACCGTATCGGTATAAAAAAGATTTTCCTTTTTGGACTGATCCTTTTTTCGGGGATTTACTTCGGAATGGCAGAAGCGGGAAACAATACCCTTTTTTATGTTCTTTTCGGGATTTATGGAATTTATATGGCAGCCACCGAGGGCATCTCAAAAGCGTGGGTGGCCGGCCTGGTCAAGAATGAGGAAGTGGGCACGGCAATGGGGCTTTTTGTTGCATTGCAAAGCATCGCTTTAATGGTTGCAAGTGCATTTGCAGGATTGTTATGGACATTTTACGGGGCATCGGCCACCTTTCTGCTTACCGCAATAATGAGTATCTTAGTATTTCTGTTTATGTTGTTTTTTGTTCCCAAAACCAAAAATAAAATGGAACATCCACAATAACTTTTTTAATTCAAAAATAAATAGATATGGCGTACAAGAAAATTTTAATTGCCGTGGATAGCAGTGAGTATTCAATGAAAGCCGCTAAAAAAGGCTTGGAACTCGCTCATCAATTAGGGGCTAAAGCAGCATTGCTTTTTGTAATCGAAAAATCGAAAGCACTTGGCAATGTAGATGCCGGGATCACACACGAACAGGCCTTGATCGTATTAAAGAAAGAGGCCGAGCAAACCTTGGATGAATTGGCCCAAATGTACAATGGGAATGAGCTTTTAAAATTTATGCCCGAGGGCAATCCGGAAGAGGATATCCTAAAAACCGCACAAAACTGGAAGGCCGATCTACTTGTACTGGGAACTCACGGAAGGACAGGGTTAAAACATCTTTTGATGGGGAGTGTTGCAGAACGGGTGATGCGCCATTCCAATATTCCGGTAATGATGGTTTCTTGAAAATTGGAATTAACACATTTAGCTTTTATTCTGAACTATTTGATTGGGGATACGCTTTTAAAAATCCAAAAACCGATAAACGCCCAAATCAAAATGATTATGCCCCCGATTACCCAATTGTTCTTTTTGTTCCAATTATAGTCCTTTGCCCTTGTCAAACACTCCGCTTTCACATCATCACGGATAAGCCTGAAAGCGAAATAAATGCCTATCGGCAACAAAATTAGATCGTCCAAATAGCCAATTATCGGGATAAAATCTGGAATAAGGTCTATGGGGCTCAGGGCATAGGCAATGATTAAATATCAATGCCTTGGCATACCAAGGTGTTCTTTTATACTTATAGGCCAAATGCAGTAGCACCAATTGTTGCTTTAACTTTTTTGCCCAAGCTTTTAGTTTTTTCATAATTATACAGAAAGTATTCAGATGCTAAAGGATTAGCACACAAAAAAAGACAACAAATAAAATTTGAATCTTTTTATTGTTTTTTAGTTTAAGATATTCATATATCTTTGTTCTCACGGATAAAATCGGTGCAAAGGTTACCTATTCGGTTACCTCGATTTATTGAAATAGACTAAGTGTCTGGTTATTAAAATATTGTCAAGTGGCAAGTTAGTTCTGCCACCCCGACCACTAAAAGCCTTGAACAAAAGTTCAAGGCTTTTTTGATTTTATAATTTTACTACTAGTTCAAAAAATACTAGTTATTAGCGCTATTTACTTTCCTTTTATATTAAAAGTAATTATAGATTTTATAGTTGATTCTAAGTTATTATTGATTCTTTCAATTTCACCATTCTTAAATTCAATCTCAAGGTACTGGTCATAGATAATAAAACATTCAGAAAAAAAAGACTATTTCAAAATATTATATATATCTGTTCTTCGTAACGGTTTACTGAAAAAGCCTTTTAAAAGATCATGTTCTTCACTTTTCAACATATCACTTTTGTCTGTAGAAGAAGACACCAAATAGATAGAAAATTTAGTATCATCATATAATGTAGAATTTCTAAGTTCTTCTAAAAATCCCCAACCATCAAGAACAGGCATATTTATATCTAGTAGAATAGTAATTTCAAAATTACTATTGATTTCTAAATTCTGCAGATTTTCTAATCCTTCTTTTCCATTATCGCATTCAAAAATTAGAATAGATTCATCTATACTTTTTATGGTTTTAGCGACAATCATCCTATAGATAAGATCATCATCAATTATAAAAATTTTCTTTTTCATTAAGCTAATCTATTCTTGATCCAGGCTATAAGTTTCTGTTATTATCTTTTTAACAATAGCATCCATCTCATGGGTAGAGATTTTTAATTGCTTCAACCAAAATGAAATCTCGTCAAAACTCTCTGGTTGCTCTTCTAATAAATTAATAACCGCTAATATTCTGGCTATAGGTGCACGTACCACATGAGATTGTGTCCATGCTATTTTCTTTAAAGCTAAATTAGAGCGCTCAAGTTCTTGAGTATGTTTTTCTAAGAGTTTCTCATATCTCACTTTTTGAGTAATATCTGAAGAGATTCCTATCATTCCAGATAACTTATTATTTTCATCGTAGGTTGGAGAATTGGTAATTAGAGCCGGAAAACTAGAACCATCTTTTCTTTGAACTACAAATTCTCCAGACCAAGTTTGACCCTTTTTCAACATTTCCATGACAACTGTAGCTTGTTCAGCATTAGTATCAGGAATTGTGAGCTCCATAATATTTTTTCCTAATACTTCTTCCATTTTCCAACCATAAATAGTTTCTGCAGCCCTGTTCCAATAGGTAACTTCTCCTTCAATATTAGTTGCAACTGCAGCTTGCCCTATAGTACTTAATAGATTGGCTTTAAATTTATTTTCTAATTCAGATTTCTTACGCTCTGTGATGTCCTGATAACTTCCGTATATTCTGGTGCGTTTATTATGGACTTTGTCACATTTACCTATAGCTCTGGCCCAGCGTTTATGCCCTTTAGCTGTGCGCAATAAGATCTCTTCGTCAAATTCAATTCCATCTTCAACGAGATGTTCTATTGCTTTTTTTATTCTTTCTCTACTCTCTCCTATATGAAATTCTATCCCTCCGGTGAGCGTAGGATTATAGTTATCTTCTATTTCTAAAATTTCGAACAGCATCGGGGACCAATACATGTTATCTCCTGTTTGATTTACCAAATCTAGTTCCCAACTACCTATTCTTGCAATTTTAGTAACAAGCTCTAATAATTTTTCATCTTTTGTTTCTTGAGTAACATCTAATATAACCGCATTAAAAAGAATTGTACCATCTGTTAAAAATATTGGCGTACCATTACATAAATGAATTCGAACTTCCCCATTGGGCATTATATATTTGAATCTGGTAGTCCATTTAGATTTAGATTTTATAGAAAGTGCAAGACTCTTTCTTACTTTTTTAATCTCCCCTCCTGCAATAATTCCATCCCAGATCAATCTTGAATTCTTAATTAAATCTTCCGCAGGAAATCCCCATACTTCTTGAGAACCCTTATTTATGTATTTGAAATTATCTGAGCCATCAGGAAAGATGAGATACTGAAATACTACTCCAGGTAAGTTATCTGCCAAAGAATTAAGTCTAATTTCTGCCTCTTTCTTATCGTTGATATTTTGAGTACTCCCATAAATACGCTTACATTTCTCATCTACAAACTCTGCAGCTCCAATTACACGTACCCACAGCTCCTTTTTTGTAGTGGTAAGAATTACGGCCTCAAAATCAAAAGGCTCTCCGGTTTCAATACATTTTTGAATTGTAGTTTCTACAAATACCTTAAAATCTTGACGATAGAAATCTATAGCCTTAGAAACACTTGGAGTAAAATTTTCAGGATCTGTTTCATGCAATTTGTGAACTTCTTCAGACCAATAGATTTCATCATTTAAAAAACCAACTTCCCAACTTCCAATTTTACCTAACTGACTGGTTTGTTGATTAAGTTCTATTAAAATCTTTTCTTCGGTAATATCTCTAGAATTTGAAACAATTCCCTCTACGGCGGGATTATCTAACATGTTGGTAAAAACTGTTTCTATCCAACGCCATTCCTTTTTATGATTCTGAATTCGGAAAGTGTCTAAAACTAATTTATTTTCAACCTTGATCTTTTTTAAACAGGTTAAAATCTTTTCTTTATCACCTGGATGAATAAGATCTATTATATTTTTGGAGAGAAATTCCTCTTGTGAAATCCCTACTATTGAAGAGTTTGTAGGACTTGCATATTTATAATTTCCATGAACATCTAAAATGGCTATAAGATCTGAACCTTCTTGTACCAAAGCTTTAAAACGTTGCTCACTTTGTTGGACCTTCTCTTCCTGCTCCATGATCTCTTTACCATCTCTTGCCGTAGAATAGAATAGCCTGGATGCTGGATCCCATTTTACAGACCAAAGGTTGTAAGCAATATCCCCATTTTTCTTTATATATCTATTCTTAAAAGCTGTTACAGTTTGGCCTTCTTGAATATAAATAAGTTTTTGTTTAGTTTCAAGTAGATCTTCCGGCATTATCAAATCCTTATAAGGTTTTCCCAAAAGTTCTTCTGGCGTATAGCCCCAAATATCTAATGCAGCTCCACTTATATATACAAAACGTCCCTGTTCATTTACCGTACAAAATACATCTAAAGAGGCATCTATTAATTGATTAACTTCAGATTTGTGCTTAACAATCTTTGAAATATCGCGAGATTGGCAAGCTATTGCAAAAAGCTTATCATCATCACCTAATAAAGGCTCAAATGAAATCTGGCCGTAATAAATTTCATTGGTATCTGGCAGAGAGTAGTGTTCTTCAATCTCAAAAGCTTCTCCATGTAGAGCTCTTCTGTAGTACTGTCGCCATTTTATGGTATAATTCTCATCAAAGTCTTCTATAAAAGCCGTTTCATTAAGTTGTTGTTCTTTTCCAGTAATATTTCTTACTATGTCTAAATATCGTTGATTAGCGTAAATCAATCGGTAATCTAAATCGATCATCCATATAGGATCTTTATTTTGATCAAGAAAAATATTAGGGAAATGAGATTTGCTCATAAAATGAGTGATTATTCTAGTAACAGACTTTAAACATCAAATTAGTTCTTAATCTACTACTTATTTATCAATGTTCAATAATAATAAAAAAATTATGAATTGTTTAAGGCGTTGCATTATTTCGACATAAAATTAAGTTTCCTTAATAATTTTATCATTCAATTTCACTTTATAAGAAAAGCAGATTGAATATATTTAAACACTCTATTTTAATTACTTTCATCTAGTATACATTCAAAAATTTAGAGAATACTGAAATTTGAAATGTCTAATGATTTTTGGAACCTTTTTGTGTAGGAACAAGTTTAGCTAATGCGGTCAATCCGCTTAATACACCCTCCATTAATTTAAAGCTGGTTGTATTTTCTAGAGTAGCATGATCCATATTTACAGATCTTTTAAAATTAATATATCCAAATACCTCTTGAGCAGCTTGTTTTCCAGACATTGCTGCTTGCTCCATAGTTGGTATCTTCCATTTTCCCGGAACACTCACTACTTCTCCTGCAAGAAAAACTCCTTTTGTAGCAGTAGTCACAGAAACTTCTTCATCCCCTGCCGATCTCACATAAATTTGAGAAAGATCTACCCATCGTTTTCCATTCTCTTGTAAAATTCCTAAAGATGCAGTCTCCAAATAAGAGTAATCCTCCCAGTTCTCTGTGTATTTGAGATATATAGAATCTATGCTAGCATATTTCATCATTAATTCTCTTTCTGATGCTGAGGTAATTCCTAATTGATACAAGATCTCATTTTTTGCTTCTAAAGGTGTGCACTCCATAAAGCGTTTTCCGTATAAGGAACCTTTATTAAAGGGAGAACTACAGGTAGCCGATAAATTATAAGGATAGGATCTTGGAAACTCCACGTTTTTCCAGAAACCATCCTGATGTTGGATTTGAAATACAATATTCCAGGGAGCATCAAAACTTAAATTATAAGATTTGCCTGTAAAATCTTTAAAAGTTTCAGGAATATCTTTCATAAGAAATTGCGTTCCAAAAGACCATTCGTCATCAAAAGGTTTCTTGATTTCCGGAAGCAAGCCTACCTTCCACATAACTTCATGAGGTACTGCCATAATACATGCATCAAATTCGTTAATGGCACAATGATTTTGCGTTGTTAAAACTACTTTATCTGTTGCTATATTATGTCTTATGTTGGTCAATCTGGTGTTATAAATAAATTTTACTCCACGCTGTTCTAATTTATGAACCAAGAGTTTTACAACTTCGGATGTTGGACGATTAAAACAATAAGATTTAGACTTTTTACCAGGTGGCAAATGCGGACTCTCCGTCATAGGTAAGAACATAAGTAAAAAGCTATCCATAATATCTACAGCTTTACTTTTCATTCTAGCTCCCGTTAAAATCCCAAACCAGTTAATAATGAATTGCTTGGTATGATCGTTAAAGTCTTCCACTCCAATAACATCTCCGGCATTTTTGTACGCGAGCTGATCTCGCTCTTCTTGAGATGCGTTGGTATGATGAGCTATTTTCTTTGCAAGTGTCATCATATCAATTAAAGACAGATCAAACGTCTTTACTAAATCCTTAAATGTCTCTAATTTTATTGGTTCTGTTCTATCTACAGCTACCTTTTTACCGGTTTTACTTTCGTAAAAGATATAGGTATCTACTGCTGTAAGAGTACCTAAAATTCCTGCACGATAAAAAACATCAAAAAGCGCAAAATAAGTTGATGCTAAAGCACGTATAGAATGTTCTTCGAAGAGATCTTTCTCTTTATTATAGAATCCTTTCATTTTCCCACCGCACGAGTCACTTCCTTCAATCACGGTTATATTTAGATCCTGCTTTTCACTAAGCTCAAATGCAGCAACTAAGCCTGAAATTCCTCCGCCAATAATTGCAATATCTTTCTTTTTAGATTCCATAATCAAATAAATTTTAATGACTGCAACTTAAATTAAATGTGTTTTATTCTCTCTTAAAATATATGAAAATCATTTTCTCTTTCAAAACATAAAATTAGTTCTCTTATTATTTCAAAAAGTATATAAATTTATAATACTATTAAAATTTATATTTGGAATATCAATAAATTAATAATATAATATACTGAATACTAGTTGTTTATAAATTTTTAAATGATTTTAATGTTAAGAATGATGGTTTTCAACATCAATTCATTTTGACATATTTCAAAAAGCAGTACCTTCATCACGTCCTTTTTGAACCATATTTTAGGACAGATTACTATGAAAATACCTACTTTAAAAATCACACTTCTCCTAATTATGGCTTTAACTATTTTAAGCTGTAATAAATCTAAACCTGAAGATTCTTTAAAAAATATAGATCAAGAAAATCCGGCATTTACTAAATCTAAATTAGAATCTGAAGCGGAAATCAAAAGAACTTACTGCTATTTAAATGAGCAACCTTATAAAGACGATGCTTCCAAAAAAGATGTTTTAGAGCTAATTCTAAATATAACAGGTAAGAATGTGGAAGGATTTTACAATTGGAGACCCGCACTTAAAGATCAAAGAAAAGGTAGTATACGTGGAACTATAGAAGACAATGTAGTGACTGCTAATTATATATTTACTCAAGAAGGACGTGAAGATTCTACTTCTCTAAAAATTATTTTGAATGATAAGGAGGCAGTGATAGAAGGTGGAGATACTGCTTTAGGTCTTAATGCCATTGTAACCAGAACAGATTGCCGTTAAACTAATTTAGCGATACTATATTAATGTTAACCTTATGGCCAATCTTAAATTGATTGGCTTTTTTTATTAAATTATATTTAATAAAATCCTAAAAGAAAACTTATGAACTTAGAAAAATATATAGACCATACCCTTCTTAAGCCAACGGCAACCCAAGAAGAAATCAAGACCCTTTGTATTGAGGCTCAGGAATATAATTTTTATGCCGTGTGTGTTAATGGTTCTCATGTAAATTTCTGTAAAGAAATTCTTAGAGAAACAGATATAAAAATAGCTGCAGTAATAAGTTTCCCGCTCGGCGCCATGACCACTAAAGCCAAAATATTTGAGGCAGAAGAATGTTTAAAGAACGGTGCAGATGAAATTGATATGGTTATTAACATAGGTTGGTTAAAATCTGGAGAAATAGATAAGGTTACTTCAGAGATAAGAGATCTAAAAAAAGCAATTGGAGATAAGGTTCTTAAAGTAATTATTGAAACCTGTTATCTTACAGATGAAGAGAAAAAAATAGCGTGCAAAGCTGCGGTAGATGCTAAAGCAGACTATGTTAAAACCTCTACTGGGTTTGGCTCAAATGGCGCGAGTATTCAGGATATAATTCTTATGAGCTTGGCAGTAGCTGGAAAGGCAAAAATTAAGGCCTCTGGAGGTATTAGAGATGCCATAACTACAAAAGAATATATAAGCTTAGGTGTGAGCAGAATTGGTACCAGCTCTGGCGTTAAAATAGTAAAAACGCAATAGCGGTGATAAGGACTTGCTATATAACATTTTGAAAATAATATCAGATAGCAATTCTATGAAAGCCTATAAATCCTATAAAACTTGAGTGAGACCTTATAATTTTACCAAAAATTAGATATCGATTTAAATAGCTTAAAAAAATTAATTTTTTTTTTCAACTCGTAAGTTCTGAATATTAAGTAATTAGAAGTTCAAGCTATAAAAAAAATAATTTTCCTTTAAAAAAGTCTTGTTTTACCGAGAAAGTCAACTATATTTGCAGCGCGAAATAGGTCGCGTAGCTCAGCTGGATAGAGCACCTGCCTTCTAAGCAGGCGGTCCCAGGTTCGAATCCTGGCGCGATCACTTCTTAATTAAAGCTCCTACTTTTAGGAGCTTTTTTTATGCTCAAATTTTAATGTTTTTTAATAAATTTAATGGCATGAGAAACACTACTAAATTTCGAATTCTAGCAGCATGCTGTTTAATTTTAGGAATTAGCATACATTATTTTTCAGATAATTCTATTCTTCACTTTTTTGCGGGTGCATTAGTTGGATTTGGAGTGATTACCGTTATATCTGGTAAAATTGGTTTTGGTTATAAATCATGAAACTTTTTAAAACAAATTCCAAGAATAAAGATTTCTTAAATCTTATCCGTTTATTAGATGAAAGCTTAAGAATTACAGATGGAGAAGATTTTGGCTTCTACAATCAGTTTAACAATCTGAAGCTAATCAAGAATGTAATTGTTGCTTATAAGAATGATAAACGTATTGGATGCGGTGCTTTCAAAAGATTTGATGAAAACACAGTAGAGATTAAGCGAATGTTTGTAGTACCAGACTATCGCAGTCAAGGTATAGCAGGTTCTATTCTAACTGAATTGGAATCCTGGGCAAGATCATCGGGATTTACTAAATGTGTGCTGGAAACAGGAATTAACCAGATAGCAGCTTTAGGATTTTATAAGAAAGCAGGATATCTAATAATTCCCAATTATGAGCAATATAAAGGTCTTAACACAAGCGTTTGTTTTGAAAAAGTATTGGCCCCTCAAAAATGAAGTTAAATAGGCTTACAACTGTTGCATCATTCTCTAATGTGAACATGTAGTTTTCCAAATTCAAATTTTAAAAGCTTCAATTAGCCATTTTAAATGGCTAATTTATTCTGATATAATGCACACAATTCTTATCTTGAAATAATTTTAAGCGAATATTAGAGATTATTCTACAAACTCTAAACAAACAGGTGTCTTTGCCTCTAATACTTCCCCTAAAGAGTTCAACATTCCTGTTTCTAAATCTATTTTAAAAGAACTAATACTTCCTGAATCTTGATTTGCTGCATATAAGAAATTCCCATCAGGTGAAATATTGAAATTGCGTGGTGTTTTTCCTTCTGTTGAAGTGTGAGCTATCAAACTTAATTCTCCATTTTCAATATTAATTCTAAAAACAGCAATATTGTTTGCTCCTCGGTTCGAGCTGTAAAGAAAATCTTTTGTAGGATGCAAATGTATCTCTGCTCCAGAATTATTATTTATAAATCCAGAAGGAAGTGACGAAATATTTTGAAGCAATTGAAGTCCGCCAGACTCTAATACTTGGAATGTACTTATACTGCTATTTAATTCATTCATAACATAAGCAAACTTTCCATCTTTAGAAAAAGATAGATGTCTTGGTCCTGCACCATTTGCAACTTCTGCAAACTCCTGCGCATTTTTAGAGAAAGTACCTTTCTGAGCATCCAGATTATAGATCCAGATCTTATCATTTCCTAGATCTGCTATGTAAGCATGCTTGTTATTTGCAGTAATATTAACTGAATGTGCATGAGATTCTTTAGGATTTTCAAGTTCTATTTTCTGTTTCTCTATCAGATTTCCATTTTCCTCTATCTCATACATCATCACAACTCCGCCCATATAATTGGAAACGAAGGCAAATTTTCCGGTTTTATCTATTTCAATATGACAAGGAGCAAAACCATGTGTAGAAAGTTGATTGATCTTGGTTAAGCTATGATCTTTATTGATCTTATAAGAAAGAACGAAACCACTTTCCGCTTCTTTATCATTAAGCTCACTTACAGAAAGTAGATACTTGCCGTCTGTAGATGCGCGCACAAAACTTGGATTTTTAAGTTTAGCTACTGTTGAGCCTAAAGTAAGTTTACCATTCTGTATGTTTTGTTGAAGAGTATAGATTCCTTCCGCTTTCCCATCTACAAATCCTTCATCTTCGGTATAACTTCCAACATACATCCAATTTAAAATTTTATTTTCCTGTGAATATGTAGTTTGTGAATAAATAGCAAATGCAACTGCAAAAATGTAACTGCTTTTAAAAATTTTCATTGAATTATTAATTTAAAGGATCTTAATATTAGCTGAATTTACAGCCACTTTTTACGTTTGAAATAGATGATCATTAATAGAAATATAGTGATCATTATACCCCAAAGAACAAAATAACTATATTTATAATGAAGCTCTGGGATATAGTCAAAATTCATCCCATAGATACCTGCAATAAACGTTAATGGAATAAAGATAGTGGCCATAATGGTAAGTACCTTCATCACTTCATTCATTTTATTGGATATAGTGGTCATATACATATCCATTAATCCCCAGGTCATTTCTCTATAAATATCAATATTTTCAGAAACCTGAATGGTATGATCATAAAGATCTCTAATATAATTGCGAGTCTTATCTTCTATTAGAACGCTATCAATTTTCTCTAATCTACTAATTACCTCTCGCAATGGAAATACAGCTCTTCTAATTCTTAAAATTGTTCTTTTTAGCTCCTGTATCTCAAAAGTAATATCATCATTAGGTTGAGCTTGAAATAGTTCATCTTCTAGATTTTCTATTTTATCTCCAATATGATCTATAACTTCAAAATATTGATCTATAATGGCATCTAATAAACAGAAGAGCAAATAATCTGTACCGTTATTTCTAATTCTTCCCTGGGCATTCACCAATCTGTCTCTAATACTATCAAATACATCTCCATTAGCTTCCTGAAAACTAAGTACATAATCTTTTCCCAAAACCAGACTTAGATGCTCTATCACAAGATCTTTATTATCTTTATCTACACTGTCTTTAGGAAAATAGAGCATCTTTACCACCACGAAGATATAATCTTCATATTCATCTATTTTTGGTCGTTGATTGGTGTTTACAATATCTTCTAGAATTAAAGGATGAAGTTCATAATACTTCCCCAGCTTTTCAATTTCTAAGGTATTATATAACCCATCAATATTAATCCAGGTATTATTTTCCTTGTTCTCAAATTTAAAGGCGTCTTCAGGATGGCTGGAGCTAAAACGCTCGTAATTCTTTTTGTTATAATCTATAACATCCAGTTTGGTCTCCGCAGATTCTTTTCTTCCAATGTACGTAACCGTTCCCGGCATTTGATTTAGCGCTTTGGTAGATTTAGGTCTACGTAGCAAATGCCTTTTGCGTTTAGCCATAAAATTAAATTTCTATAAAAGTATAAAACATTTTCATGTTATAAGGTTAGACGATGATTAGTTCTTGGTTTTATATTGGTTCTCTATTTACTTTAAATCTGATACTTAAACAATTAGAAAATAGCTAGGAAACTCTGATGTCTGTATAGATTATTTTGAAAAGGAACTCCTATTTTTGCATTATGGAAGAGACCAAACTTTTAAGCACATTTAAAGAATATTTTGGATATGATAGTTTTAGACCTTTACAAAAAACCATAGTAGATTCGGTATTTGAGGGAAAAGACAATTTAGTGATTATGCCAACCGGTGGTGGAAAATCTATTTGTTTCCAGCTTCCAGCAATCTTGTTGCCACAAATTACCTTGGTGATCTCCCCATTAATTGCGTTAATGAAAGATCAGGTAGATGGTCTTACCGCCAATGGAGTTCCGGCCGCATTCCTAAATAGCAGTCAGTCTGAAACAGAGCAACAAGAGATCTTTCATCAAATAGATACCAATCATTTAAAATTATTATATGTAGCTCCAGAAAGTCTTCAGGTTATAGACAGATTTTTAAGTGACGGAAAAGTAAGTTTAATCGCTATAGATGAGGCACATTGTATTTCTAGCTGGGGTCATGATTTTAGACCAGCGTACACTCAGCTTGGATATTTAAAGAATCGCTTCCCCTCTACTCCAATAATTGCTTTAACAGCTACTGCAGATAAAGCAACTAGAAAGGATATATGCAATCAGCTTAATATTCCAAATGCAAAGAAACATATTGCTTCTTTTGACAGGAAAAATTTAAGTCTAGATGTTCGTCCAGGAATAAAGCGTTTTGATCAAATTCAGGATTTTATTGAAGGTCGAAAAAACGAAAGTGGCATTATTTACTGTTTAAGCAGAAAGACTACAGAAGAAATAGCTTCTAAACTTAAAGCTTCAGGAATAAAAGCAGAAGCATATCATGCCGGGATAGGCCATGATGAAAGAACCAAGATCCAGGACGATTTCATCAATGATACAAAACAGATTATCTGTGCCACGGTAGCTTTTGGTATGGGGATAGATAAATCTAATATTAGGTGGGTAATACATTATAACATGCCCAAGAATTTAGAAGGCTATTATCAAGAAATTGGTCGTGCAGGAAGAGATGGCTTACCATCAGACACTATGTTATTCCATAGTTATGCGGATGTATTACAATTACAAAAATTTGCCTCCAACTCCGGGAATGAAGATGTACAATTGGCTAAGCTAGATAGGATGAAACAGTATTCTGAAGCATTAACATGCCGAAGAAAGATCTTGCTAAGCTACTTTGGAGAACTCAAACAAGAAGATTGCGGAAACTGTGATATTTGCAGAAATCCTCCAAAGTTCTTTGATGGAACCATCCTTGCTCAAAAAGCATTATCCTGTATCTATAGATTACAGGGAAAAGAACCAATATCGGTAATTATAGATATCCTTCGTGGAGCACAAAATGAAGCGGTGCTTCAGAAAAATTATAATAAACTGTCTACTTACGGCATAGCTAAAGATTTATCTTGGAGAGATCTTCAGCAATATATAATTCAGCTTATAAATATTGGATATATAGAAATTGCTTTTCATAAACACAATCACCTTCAGCTAACTCCTTTGGCTAAGAATGTGCTGTTCGAAAAGGCCAAAGTGCAATTGGCACATATTCCAGATCAAAAGGAAATTCAGGAAACTCGAGAAAAGAAAACGCAAAAAGCTGATAATTCTTTATTTGAAAAACTGAGAAAGCTTCGTTTAAAACTCGCCCAGGAAGAAGATATTCCGGCATACCTTATTTTTAATGATGCCACTTTAAAAGAAATGGAAAAACAGCGACCAATGACCGATGAAGATTTTATGGCCATTAACGGTGTAGGGCAAAAGAAAATGCAAGATTATGGATACCAATTTATCAAGGAAATAATAGCATTTAGTAAAGAGAAAAGACAAAAAAAAAAGTCTAAAAAAGGGAATACGCACCTTGTTACTTATGAACTTTATAATGAAGGGCTAAGTGTAGAAGAGATCTCTAAAAAGAGAGAATTAGCTAGTACTACTGTTTACTCTCATCTGGCAAAACTTTATGCAGATGGAAAAGATATCGATTTACACAAGTTCCTAACCAAAGCAGATCTAGATGCGGTGAAAAAAGCTAAAGTGACACTAGAAGATCCAAAGACACTAAAACCTTATTACGAGCATTTTAATGAAGCCTTAGATTATTGGACTATAAGATTTGCCTTGACAGTTCTGGAAAAAGAAGATAATTAAAAAATTCACAATGTAAACTTTCAGTTCGAGCGAAGACGAGTAAGACAGTGAAACCAAATTATAGATTAAAATAAACTTTCGAGTTTATTCAAAGTCAATCTTGTGTAAGATCAAGCCGGATGCTGGCGCTATATAATTGGTAATAATATTGTTGTTTGGAGATAGACTCTCTTTTAATTGCTGCAGGGTTAAATCACCTTTCCCTACTTGAATTAATGATCCCATCATAAGCCTTATCTGATACCTTAAAAACCCGGCTCCTTTAATGGTGAAGACATAACTAGTCTTTGGAAAGAAATTTGCTGTAAGCATGGTATTCACTTCAATTTCAGACAACAGAACTTCTCTCTCAAATATTGTCTTCTCTGTAGGCGCAGCACAGTAATTCTTAAAATAATGAATTCCCTGAAAGATCTTGGCTGCTTTCTGCATTAGCTCAATATCCAGATCATGTTGAAAATTAGCCATTAGAGGCGCACAGAACGGATGATTCTTTTCTCCATATGAGAACAAATAACAATATTCTTTTTGCTTAGGATGCTGTATGATATTGAACTTTGCATCTACCTCATCTATTTCTAACACCTTAATATCTGGGGGAAGGTTAAAATTGAATAATCTCATGAATTCCTCTTTATCTGAAAGTGGTTCTTCATCTAAGAATAATTCAAATGCCGCCAAATTTGCAGATACCATGGCATCTGTTCTACTTGAACCTAGAATTTTAAATTTTCTATCTGGAAGAATAAATTTCAAGGTCTTTTTTAAAAGTCCTTCCACAGTTTTAATCCCTGGTTGCCGCTGCCATCCATGTAAGCGATATCCTAGATATTGTAACTTAATAAGATAAAAAAAGCGTTTGCGTTGCAAGTTTGATGAATTATAATGTAAAAGAAATCCCTGAAAATTACTTTTCAGGGAGAATATATTATGCAAATTCCTGATTGATCTGTAGACGTAATTTTCTTGAATAATCTTCTTCCAGCCAATCTCTATAGTTCTTGGTACTCTTACTTATACAGTAAGAATATTGTTTAATTCTTGAAGAAATATCATCTTTAAGTTCCTTTGCAAGAATACGAGCATCAAATACATCTTCAGAATTTTCAACACATATCTTAACGTGCTGATCTAAAGACCATTCTAATACTGCCTTAGATTTAAGTCCTTTCTTAATAACAGTATCATAAGCCCCCTCTACATCAAAATCTACAGACTCTGAATTTGAAAATTGTTTTCGAAGATCTGGAGGCATCACATATTTAAATTCTCGTTCTATCTCTTCATCACTCAATAAATTTTCAAAATAGAAATCTGGAGAGCGAAATAGTTGTTTCCAATCTACTGGAGCGCTCCACTGCCCAAATCTGGCAACGTTATTACCTAGATCTATAACAGAAAATTCAGATTTATGCTTAAGGATCCTCGATCCACGGCCAATCATTTGGAAATATAACGTAAGAGATTTAGTTGCTCTGTTAAGAATTATGGTTTCCACAGAAGGTTCATCAAAACCTGTGGTTAAGATACTCACAGAAGTTACAATTGCATCTGGAGTATGTTTAAACCATTTTAAAATATCCTTTCTATCGTTCTTACTGGTAGTATTATCCAGGTGTCTAACAGGGTAACCGGCACTTTTAAAGGTTTCATAAACTTCTTTAGAAGTATTAATACCGTTATTAAAAATCAAGGTCTTCTTACCTTTTGATCGCTGTAAATAAGCATTCAAAAGTTTTTCCTGCATAGACATGTTAGAATACAGCTCTTCTGAAGATTTCACGGTATAATCTCCATTGATACCTACTTTTAAAGATTGCAGTCCTACATCGTAGCTATAAACTTTAGCTTGTGCTAAAAATCCTTTTTCTATAAGTGATGTAATAGAGTCACCCACAATAAGCTCTCTATAGTTATCCTTCATAGGAAGTTTGATATTCGAGCTTAATGGAGTTGCTGTAACTCCCATGATAAAGCTGTTATCAAAGAATTTGAACAATTTTCTAAAAGAGTTGTAGTGAGCTTCATCAATAATAACAAGACCTATATCATCAATTTCTAGCTTTTCATCATTCAATCTGTTATTCAAAGTTTCTACCATTGCCACAAAACACATATAATCTTGTTGGTCCGGTAGCTCTTTAACTTTACTATTAATGATCTTATTTAGTACTCCAAATTCTGCAAGCATTTTAGAGGTTTGCTTACAAAGCTCAATTCTATGAGTAAGAATTAAAACTTTTTTATTGGTGCGTTGTATGTATTCTCTAACAATTTGGGAGAAAATCACGGTTTTTCCTCCTCCAGTTGGTAATTGATAAAGTAAATTATATTTTGATGGGTGAGCATCAATAACATTAAAAATCTTATCTATGTCTGCTTGTTGGTAATCATAAAGTACTTTATCATTTTTCTTTTCTTCTAATCCAAAGGTTTCAACGGCCATATATCAAGTATTTCAGCAAGTTTGCAAAAATAGTGGATTTCTAAGCTAATTTAAAATGTTTAATCACTTTTTAAGTTTTAGTTTTTTACTTCCTTTAAAATCAGGAATTCAGTACCTTTATAATTCTTCAATTGATCTTGATATAATAACTCCCCCTTTAATTGATGCGGTATGAAAGGGGCAAAACAAAACGAAGTATTTTTTAGCACTACTATAAAGGAATGTACACTATTTAAGAAATTATCTTCTAAAGAGATAACATCCTTATTAGAATTGTTCCATATAGAAGATTGGCCTAAGGAAACGTGTATTATTAATCATAGAAAACTATTTTACCACTTTCATATCATTCTCTCAGGCCGAATAAAAATGTATCAGGTAGACACATTTAATGGCAAAGAATTAACTCTTTTCCTTTTGACAAATAATGATGTTTTCGATCTGTTCTGTTTACTAGACGGGTGTGAACATAATGTTTATTACGAGTGTTTAGATGATGCTAAAGTGCTTGCCGCTCCTATGGACACTTTAAGAGATTGGTTAAACAAAAATCCAAAACTTTATAAAAATTTTCTTCCTTATGCAGGTTCCCAGTTGAGAATGCTAGAAAATACAGTTTCTGATATGACATTTACCAATATTTCTACCCGACTTATAAAGTTGATTCTTAAAGATGTAAATAAAAGTTCCAAGAATTTAGAGCTCATTAATGATCTTTCTAATAAAGAATTGGCGAACCTAATAGGTTCTACAAGAGCAGTAGTAAATAGACATTTGCAAAAATTGAAGAAAAACGGGTGTATAAAATTATCTAGAAATAGGCTGGAGATAAAAGATCTTAATTTACTACTTCATCTATTAGAAAATCAAGGTGGGAAAAATTATTTGTGAATTACAGATGTTAAAATAAATATCTATGCTACCCAGGTAGAAAATTCAAAATTATTCTGGCTGTAAATTGGGCTTATAAACCAATTAAATATAGATATCATGAAAGCGATTATGTTTTATTTACTTGCAATAAGCGGTATTATTAGCTTGCAAGCACAGGAGATTATCGAACTAGATCCAGCAAATGTTAATTATTCTCAAACCACTTTCGTCAAGACCGGTTTGAATGAATATCAATTTAAAATTGACAAAGAGCATGCTGGAAAATTTACCAAAAACCCGATTGAATATGTTAAGAATAATTTTATAATCAATAAGTTTATTGCTGAAGTAGAAAATCAGGATTATGATTCTTATAAGGTAAACTTTAGAAGTTCCAAAGGGTTTTTGAATGCAAATTATGACAGAGATGGAAACTTAGTTTCTACTTTTCAACAATTTAAAAATGTATATATGCCCAAGGAAATTAGAGATGCATTATATCTTAACTATACAGGATGGTCTGTTTTAAAGAACAAATACGTTGCTAGCGGTAAGTTAGATCAAATTGACAAAGCAGCATATAAGATTAGATTGGAACGTGGGAACAAAAAACAAAATGTAAAACTGAGCCCGAATAATGCAAAGATCTCCGGAATTGTTTCTAATTAAGAAATAGGATTCTAAGGATTATGAAAAGAGGAACCAACTATTTGGTTCCTCTTTTTCAATTATTTAAACAGGTTTGATGATAGATATCTATCTCCTCTGTCGCAAATTATACTCACTACAATTCCTTCTTCTAATTCTTCACATAGCTTAACTGCTGCTGCGGTAGCTCCACCGCTACTCATTCCTGCAAAGATCCCTTCATCTGTTGCAAGCCTTCTGCTCATTGCAATAGCTTCTTCTTCATTTACTTCAATTACTTGGTCTACCTTAGAAGGATTAAAGATCTTAGGCAGATATTCTTTAGGCCACTTTCTAATTCCAGGAATACTAGCGTTATCTGAGGGTTGCACCCCAACAATCTGTATATTTTTATTCTGCTCTTTTAAATAAGTTGATGTTCCCATAATAGTTCCGGTTGTACCCATAGAAGATACAAAATGAGTTACCTTATGATCTGTATCTCTCCATATCTCGGGCCCAGTGGTTTTATAGTGAGCTTTCCAATTATCGTCATTACTGAATTGATTGAACATGAAATAAGCTGGATCTTTCAATTTAGATTCTGCATAGTCTCTAGCGCCTTCAATTCCAACATCAGAGCTTGTAAGCGTAACCTTTGCTCCATATGCCCTCATGGTTTGAACACGTTCTATAGTTGCATTTTCCGGCATTACTAGCTCTATATCTAATCCAAATATTCCTGCTATCATAGCTAAAGCAATTCCTGTATTACCGCTAGTTGCTTC
Source organism: Gillisia sp. Hel1_33_143 (assembly GCF_900104765.1). Classification (GTDB taxonomy): domain Bacteria; phylum Bacteroidota; class Bacteroidia; order Flavobacteriales; family Flavobacteriaceae; genus Gillisia. The sequence continues at coordinate 2,582,078 of NZ_LT629737.1, read as the reverse complement.
AATTAGTTTTGATTCTTTATTAATAGCTCCTCTATCTAGAGCGCTTTTTATCATATTATAAGCAGCCCTGTCTTTTACACTACCCCCAGGATTTTGCCCTTCTAATTTAAAGTATAAACTAACCTTCGGATTTTTAATTAAAGTTTCTGCCTTAACTAATGGTGTATTTCCAATTAAATCTATAATAGAATTACTCATTTTTTACTGAATTTTTTATATTGATTTGTGGTGTATGTGAAACCATGGAACCTTCAGGAACAGACTTGGTTAACCAAACATTTCCTCCAATAATACTATTAGCACCTATATTAGTCTTACCCCCTAATATGGTGCTGTTTGCATAAATAGTTACATTATCTTCTATGGTGGGATGTCTCTTAGAAGCTCTTAAAGATCTATCCACAGAAAGCGCACCCAAGGTAACACCCTGATAGATCTTTACATTATTCTTAATAATGGTGGTCTCCCCTATTACTACTCCAGTTGCATGATCTATAAAGAATGGAACTCCAATTACTGCTCCCGGATTTATATCTGTACCTGTAGTACGATGAGCGCATTCAGACATGAGTCTTGGAACTAATGGAAGTCCAAATTTATAAAACTCATGACTAAGTCTATAAATTGCGATAGCGTAAAAACCGGGATAAGATAAGTATACTTCTTCTACAGAGTTTGCTGCAGGATCATTTTCTGCGATCCAGGCAGCATCTTTACTTAGTTTCTCTAAAAGATCCGGTAACAATTCACAATAAGATTTCCATATTTTACTACATGGAGATTCTGGTTTCCAACATACAAGATCTGCTAATTCTCCAAATTCAATTTCAAGAAGATTTAGATTTTTCTCAACCTCCGTATCCTGATCGAATAGCGTTAAAAATAACCTGCTGGTAAAAGCTTCGGTTCTTTGTTTAATAGCATATTTTAAATTTGGTAACTTCTTTTGAAGTTTGATCTTATCTATGACCTGTTCTTTATTCATATACTAAATTTGATGCAGCTAATATGTTCTTCTCATGAAATAGGTCGATTCTAAAGCTAGATAATAACATACTGAAATTCTTATAAATCAAAATTAGGGAATTGCTCTATAAAGATATGCTAGTTTTGGAAGAATTTGGGTTTTTGTATAAGTCTATGATTTGGAGTTCAAGCTATAAACTTTAATAGTTAAAATTAATGTTAACATTCTAACGAACAACTAATTATGTGATCTATATACTACATTAAAATTATTATTAATTTAAATTTTAATATTATGGAAAGGCAATAAGTTAATCCCAGTAAATCTCAACCAAAACAACATCCAAAAAAGCAAGAAACGAAGAAGGATGTTTCAAAAAGATCTTTATCGAAAACATATGAATCTATCAATTAAAAAATCGAGCCATCTCAAAAGTTTAGTTATTATAATTTTATAAGCTTAATTGATAAATTTTGTCTTGTAAATCGTAGAGACAATATTTTGAGATAAATTCAACAGCCATTTTAATTGAGTGAAAATAAGCTGTGTTTCCTGAAGATTTCCAGACATATTAAAAGTACTCGCTTCTTCTACCAAAGCCTTGTAATTTTTATTGAAAAAATCTAGTGCTTCTTTTAACTTTTCAGGATGCTCTAGGTCTATGTCAACTTCAGAACCAGAGAGAAGCTCTATAGCCGTTTCTAGATTTTGGTCTACAGCCTCTATTAAATTTTTAAAGTGATTAGAGGCAGGTGTAGTTTTATGCGTTTTAATGTAAAGACCTATGGAGGCTAATGATGTTAGAAAACTATGATTTAGCACTACGAGCTGGTAAATATTATCTAAATTTTGTTGCTTGGATTTTGGCTCTTGAGTCATTCGTTGTAATGCAGCACTAAGATTTCCTGTTTCTAAAAAAGCTTCTTTCCTGCTAAGCTTATAACTATTAGAAACAGCCCCTTTTTCTAGATAATAAGAATTTACCTCCATCAAGAATTTCTGATTAGCTTTAATACTTTGCAGGATTATTGTCTTAATTCCTAAGAATTCCCAAGAAGGCCAAAGCAAGAAATTACCTAATGCGGCCAGACCTGCACCTACTAAAGTATCTACTACTCTAAATTGAATAACGTTTAACACATCTGGCCTTAGAAGTGCATACACAAAAACTACACTTAAGGTAATGAATACGGCAGCAGTCTTATAGTTCTTTTGTATCATGGAAAAGGCCATTACCAGAGAAATTATTCCCAGAATACCATAAACAACTACATTATGTATAAGTAACACTAAACCTATAGAAATAATAGCGCCAATTACCGTACCTATAATACGTTGTTTAGACCTATCTCTGGTAAGACCATACCCTGGCCTCATTATTACAATAATGGTAAGTAGTATCCAATAAGCATTTTGAAAAGAAAAGTATTCTCCTATGCAATACCCCACCATCATAACTAGAGAAATTCTTAATGCATGTTTAAAGATGGAAGATCTAAGATTTAGATTTTCTAATAAGATCTTAGGATTGTATTCTTGAGTGCTCAAAAACTTGAGAGCATCATCGCTTTTTATCAACCTTAATTTTGTGAGATCTGGATTTACCAACAATTCATCTATCTTCTCGATCTTTTCAGATTGATGTTCTAAATATTCATAGTAATTCAATAGAATTAGAAAACCTTCTGTATGAATAGATTGTTTCTCGTTTCTATAAGAATCTAGTTTTTGTTTAAGATCTAATCGGATCTCCCCGATACTTTTGGCGCTTTTATAAATTTTATTTTTTTGTAAATATATTGCCTGGTCATTCAGTTTATCTGAAAGCGTAAACACCAGCTCCTGAAAAGGCTTAATCCTATCCGGATAACCCTTCAAGATCTTATCCATATTCTCATAATCTACAGGGTGAGCCATGGCAAGCTCCAAAATATCTACAGTTTGAATAAAAGTTAATAACCTCTTACGCTGAAAGTTGGAATAACCTGAAGATTTTCGTGAAGATATTAGAATTTCTCTAAGTTTTTGATGATTCTCATTTAGATCATTCTGAAGATTATGCAATTCTTTTAGCAGATCTGTTCTATCAATCCCATTTTCTAACAATCTACCTCTCAATCTTATATACCTGGAAGTCAATTCTAGATTTTGGATCATGAATTGATTTGTTTGCCCTTTAGGATTAATATTATTCCAAACTACAGATAATAATAAATACCATAATCCACCTAAACCAATGAGCAGGGCTTTTTCATAGACCTCCAAAGTTTTAGATAAACTGGCAAAACTTAAAACCAGTGCAAAAAGTCCGGAGAAACTAATTAAGGAAGCTCTAAAACCATACACTGCGAGATAAGATAGACAAAATGTGGTACTCCCTAAGATAAATAATATGATCCAAAATTCATCTGGTTTATAACCACCTATCAATGTTGCAAGAATCGCAATTAAAGACGATAATAATATTCCAAAATACTTGTGTCTTACGCTTCCTGTAACATCGCTGGGAGAACTTAGTAAAGCTCCTAATCCTACAGCAATACCCATCTCTAAATGCTCTGTATATACACCAAGTATTATAGGTATGGTAATAGCCAGAGCAAGAATAATGGCTTTAGAAAAATCTGTAGATTTTAGAAATGATAAAAAATCCTGTATTCCCGCACTCACATCTATATTTAAAATCTTCAATATTAAGTTTTTTGAGCTTCAAACAAATATAACTGCTACAAAATTTACTATCGTTAATGTTATCGAAAAATATTCCGATTTATAGATTGAGAACATAAATATGTATTCGAATTAAATTTAAATATCAATAATAGCTATATAAAAAAAGGCATTGAAATTAATCAATGCCTTTTCCTTATAAAATAATATTTTTACTATTCCTTTTGATCTGTAGGCATAATATATATATCATTGATATTAGCTCTTTTAGGCTGCGCTAATGCGTAAAAAATTGCTTCTGCAATATCTTCTGCCTCTAAAGTGGTAAGATCTTTCACCATAGGCATTAGATCTTTCTTTATTTCATCGTCTGTAATGGTCTCTGTTAATTCTGTAGCAACAAATCCAGGTTCTATGGATGTAACGTTAATACCATATTTAGGCGCCAACTCCTGTCTTAATCCTTCAGAAAACATTTTTACTGCAGCTTTAGTAGCGCAATAAACGGCTCCTCCTGGATAATATTTTCTACCCGCACTAGAAGAAATATTAATAATATTTCCACTCTTTTGTTCCATAAAAGTTGGAAGCACTGCGGCCACACCATTCATAACTCCTTTTATATTTACATCTACCATGGTATCCCACTCATCTGTATGTAAGTTCTTAATATAAGATAGTGGCATTAAACCGGCATTGTTTATAATGGCGTCTATTCCTTTGAATTTTTCTAAAGTTTGAGATACGATTTTTTTGAAATCTCCTTTCTCTGTTACATCGCCGGTTACAACCATTGCTAATCCACCATCTTTCTCTATTTCTTCTTTAAGTTTGTTCAACTTCTCTTTTCTTCTGGCAGTTAAAACAACCTTAGCTCCTTCTTTAGCAAGCTTCTTAGCTGTTGCTTCTCCAATTCCACTAGATGCTCCTGTAATAATTACAACTTTTCCTTTAATACTCATAACATTATTTTTTTTTGCAAATTTAAAATAGCATTAGGCTTCTATATAATTTATAGCGCTATTTAGCTTGAGTTTAACTGGATTCTTTATAGATGTTAAGAATATTATAGTATCTAAACTATTAGTATGGCTTGAATTTAAGCTAAAATAGAAAATGAAAGTTTTACAAAAAACTTTAATCCGAGCCACTATTTCTATAATAATCGTATCTGTTTTACATTTTAATGAAAATAACAAAAGCCAGTTAATAACTGGCTTTTCTAAAATATCTATATATTATTAACCTACTTAGTAGGCGGTTGAGATGGCCTAACCTCGATCTTACTTGGCAATGTTCTAGGATTCATCTTCAATAGATCAACTACTAATTCTCCAATATCTTCTTTTTGAATTTTCCAAGCATCCTCTTTATTTGGAGTATGATCATTAAAATGTGTTGCTACAGAACCTGGCATAATAGTACTTACATTTATACCATGACCTCTAAGATCTAACATTGCTGCTTGAGTTAATCCGGTTACACCAAATTTACTAGCATTATATGCTGTACCACCTTCAAAGAAATTTGTACCTGCCAAACTAGAAATGGTAATAGCATACCCTTTAGATTTTTTTAGTCCATCTATTGCTGCTTTAAGGCTATAAAAAACACCAGAAAGATTAGTATCTATAGTTTCCTTCCAATCTTCCACACTTAACTCTGCAATATTACCAAAATGCCCAATTCCTGCATTAGCAACTAACACGTCTAGTTGCCCCCATTTTTCAATAGTTTTATTTATGGCTTGTTGCTGACTTTTATAATCGCGTACATCGGCTTCTAAGCCTAAAACATTACCACTTCCTAATTTGGAAAGTTCATTTGCAGCTTTCTCTGCAGATTCTTTAGACCTACTGGTTATAGCAACATTCATATTTAACTTTAAAAGGGCTTCTGCAACGCCATACCCTATTCCTTTACTTCCACCTGTTATAAATGCGACTTTTGATTTAAATGATTCCATAGATTTTTATTTTTTTAATGGTTTAAAGCTAACAAAGATGCTTTTGCTATTAAAATTTTGAGAACTAAGACTTTGTTAATTCTATTTATTTCTTCTCAATACCACTAAGACTGAATGCTTTAAATTTTATATTAAAATCTTGATAAAAATTCGCCAAAACTCTTTTGAAAATACTTTAATAAACTAACTTTGCTTTCATCGAAAAAATACACTCTAATGTGTAATTTTTCTCTTAATTAAAGTTTTAATACTTCAAAATCTCTTAAAAGTTGAAAAATCCAAAAGGTCAAAAATTAATCGATAAGATTCAACGCGACTTAATGCGTAATGGTATAATCATCAACACTGTTGTGGAAGATCTAAAGAAGCTTCGCCCATTTGCTGTGGAAGATGAAAATCCATTATTAGCTAAGGTTATTCGCTTAACTTATGAGCATATTGAAGCTTATCAAACTTTTGCAATTGCAATTCCGGATGACGAGCCTTTAGATGAAGAGGAAGAAGCATCTGCAACTCCAGAATCTGATCCACAAGAAAGTTTAGATTATTTGATGTCCCTAATGTCTGATACTTCTATTAAGAATAACGAAATGGACCTTAGAGAATATAGCAAAGAATTACAGACGTATGCTGAAGAGAACTAAGCTTCTCTATTAATTTTTTGATTGCCTTTTTTAAATAATCTACCTAATTACAATACTCCATGAAAAAGGATGCGAAATCTAAAAAGAAATCGCGCTTGCGTTTATTGCACCAGTATTATGGCTATACCGGTTTCTATAGTTTTGTGGGTAAAAGTTTAAAAAAGGCAATAATTCCTATTTTAGTTTTTATTGCTGCCATTTTCGCAATAGATTATTTCGTTTTAGATCTAAATAAGGTTTTAGTCACTATTACTGAAACTTATTCTCCGGCAGGAATATTATCTGTATTCTTTGCTTCAGAATCTCTTCTTGGATTGGTTCCCCCAGAACTCTTTATTGCTTGGGCAGGAAAATCTGAATTGCCAATTTTCTATTTATCCTTACTTGCTGCTGCTTCCTACTTAGGAGGAATAGTGTCTTACTTTATAGGCGTTGGAATCACTAAAATTCCTGCTGTACATAAGCAAATGGAAATAAATTTAGCACATCATATTAAAAACGCTCGAAAATGGGGTGGTTTTTTAATTATAGTTGGAGCTCTGCTTCCAATTCCGTTCGCCATGAGCAGTATTGCCGCTGGTATTATTAGATTCCCTTTTATGAGCTACCTAATGTTCGGTTTATTAAGATTTGTAAGATTCTATGCTTACGCTTTGGTTATCTTCGGAATGGTTTAATATTCTCACATTTCTCTAGTATCTACAGTTATTATCATAAAGTTTTTTTAATACGAGTTTATTCTAGCGGTATTTAATTATTTTTAGAATCCAACCAATTTTTTAAAAAAATGAATGATAAATTAAAGAAAACGGCACGTATTGGATATGTTGCCAAGGGAGCTGTTTATGCTATAACAGGAATTTTAACACTATTAGCTGCTTTTAATCAAGGCGGACAAAAAGCAGGAAAGTTTAAAGTTGTAGAGTATCTAGACAAGCAAACCTTTGGAAATATCATACTCATTATTTTAGCTCTTGGTCTTATCTGTTATGCATATTGGAGATTTACCCAGGCTATTAGTGATCCAGAAAATATAGGTTCAGATAAAAAAGGAAAAGTAAAAAGAGCAGCATTCTTTGTTAGTGGCTGCATTTATCTTGGATTAGCGATCTATGCTGTGCTTAGAGTAATTAATTCTTCTGCAGGTTCTGGAGGTTCTTCTGGAAAGAAAGCCACTATCTTAAGTAACGATTGGGGATTGATTGTATTAGGAATTGTAGGTGGTATAACTATAGCTACAGGGCTTTATCAATTTGTAAGAATATATAAGGCAGATTTTGTCAAGAAGTTTGAATTAAAATCTATGACAGATGAGAAGCGAAGAAAAACGATTAAAAATTCTGCTTATTTTGGAATGGGATCTAAAGGTGTTCTATTTATTATAATAGGATTTTTTCTATTAAAAGCTTCCATCACATCCAATCCTGCAGACATTAAAACCACTTCAGACGCTTTTTCATTTTTAGAAGATTCTGCGTATGGAGCTTATTTACTGGGCGCGGTGGCTGCAGGATTGATAGGATATGCTATATATATGTTTATGATGGCAAAATATCGAAAGTTTAGCGCCTAATAATCTATTTGATCTTAAGAAATTTAATACCAAGTTCTTTTTCCAATTCCCAGATCCTTCTTTGTTCCTTAGTATTTACAAGCACCAAAGATAGACCAGATCTTCCCGCTCGTGCGGTTCTACCACTTCTATGAGTGTAATATTCTGTTTGATCTGGTAATTGGTAATGAACAACATACGCTAAATTATCTACATCTATACCTCTGGCTGCTACATCTGTAGCAACTAGAATTTTTAATGTTTTTTTCTTAAAAGCTCTCATTACTCTATCTCTATCTTTCTGGAGCATATCTCCTTCTAACAGACCTACTTCGTAATTTTTGGCAGCTAATTGTTTGGTGAGCAATTTAGCAGCAGCTTTCGTTTTTGTGAAAATTATACCTCTATTTTTTCCTTGCGTCTTTAAGAATTGAGCAAGTGTATCTAATTTATTGTTGTCATCTCCAACAACAAATTGATGTTGGATATTAGAGTTCACTGCCTCGGTCTTATCAACAGAAATTCTTAAACAATCTTTAGAAACATACATTTCTATGATCTCGTTTAATTCTGAAGGTAAGGTTGCAGAAAAAAGCCAGATATTTCTATTCCCCTTTGTTTTCTTTAAAATTCGAGTTAACTCATCTTTAAAGCCCATGCTAAGCATTTCATCTGCTTCATCTAAGACAAGAGTATTAATTTTCGAAATATCTAAAGCTTTCTTAGTAAGAAGATCTAATAGTCTCCCAGGGGTAGCAACAACTATTTGTGTTGGCCTGTTCAATCTTTGAATCTGAATATCTATTTTCTCTCCGCCATAAACAGCTTCTGTAAATACTTTATTGGTGTATTTCGTGTATTTGAAAAGTTGCTTTGCTATTTGTTGACCTAACTCTCTAGTAGGAGCTAATATTAAAGCCTGAATATTTACATTATCCGGATCTATCTTAGCTAATAATGGTAACCCAAATGCAGCAGTTTTACCAGTTCCGGTTTGCGCCTGACCTATAAAATCTATATTTTCTTTAGACAATACAGGAATAGCTGCACTTTGTATCTTTGTAGGGTGGACTATCCCCATTTCTTGTAAACTCTTATTTATATCTTCAGATACTCCTAATTCAATAAAACTCATTCTTTAACTTTTTTTAGATCGACAAAGATACTTTATTTAAGCTTCTTAAAAATTTTAATAAACATTCCTGTACCTAGTTAAATAATAGCTAATATAGACCGATATTTTGATGGTAGATAAGGGTTTTGATACCTTTCCGCCAAACCAAAAAAACTAATTATATGTCTTTATTAACGATAATTTTAAACATTCTTTTACCACCATTAGCTGTATTTATGAAACATGGACTTGGGGTAACTTTTTTAATAAGTGTACTTCTAACTGCATTAGGTTGGATACCTGGAGTAATCCATGCATTTTTGGTAAACGGAACTAAATAAAAAACAAAAAAGGGTTTAGAAATTATCTAAACCCTTTTTTAATATTATAAAAATTCACTTTAATTCATCTCAGAACCTGTAACTTTTTTCTCCCATTTCCAGGCACTTTCCAAAGCTTCATCTAGATCTTTTTCAGATCTCCAACCAAGTACAGAATTTGCTTTTATAGTATCTGCATAGGCCGCAGTAATATCTCCTTCTCTTCTTTCTGCAATCTTATAAGAAAGCTTCTTCCCTGTTGTTCTTTCAAACGATTGTATAACTTCTAATACAGAATTCCCTTTACCTGTACCTAAATTAAAAACATCATAATTAGATTCAGCTTCATTATTCATAAGCCTCTTTAGCGCAACCACGTGTGCTCTTGCAAGATCCATTACGTGAATATAATCTCTTATACAAGTTCCATCGTTGGTTGGATAATCATTTCCAAAAACAGATAGTTGTTCCCTTTTTCCTATTGCTGTCTGTGTAATAAAAGGCACCAGATTTTGCGGAGTACCTATAGGCAATTCTCCAATTTCTGCACTAGGATGTGCTCCTATTGGATTAAAGTATCTTAAAGAGATTGCCTTTAAATTAGGATGAACCTTACAGGTATCTTTAATGATCTCTTCACCTATTTGTTTCGTATTTCCATAAGGAGATTCAGCTTTCTTTACCGGAGCAGATTCACTTATTGGAAGTGTGTCTGCTTGTCCATATACAGTGCAAGAAGAGCTAAAGATAAAATTTGCATCTTCCTTCTCGCTTAATCTTTGTAATAAGTAGATTAAGGTAGCAAGGTTGTTCTCGTAATATAATAATGGATTTTCAACACTTTCACCCACCGCTTTAGATGCTGCAAAATGAATTACACCTGCTATATTGGTATGTTTCTCAAAAAAACCTAGTACTTCCTCTTTATTTCTAAGATCTATGTTCTCAAATTCTGGAGTAACCTGAGTTATCTTCGTTATCCCTCCCAAAACATCTATAGATGAATTTGATAGATTATCTATGATAACTACTTCATAGCCTTGTTCTATTAGAGCAACTACCGTATGAGAACCTATAAAACCAAGACCTCCTGTAACTAATATTTTAGATTTCATTTTCTTTATTTCTAAGTGGGTGCAAAATAACAAAAACAGTAGACATGAATTATATTTTTCTTTATTATCCAAATTCGTCTTAACTACGCTTCAATATATTTTGATACAAATGCCTTTAATTACCTTCAATTATTACCTTCTCTCCCTATAAAAATTATCTTTGTAAGAAATTAAATCAGAATGGATTTACAGCATCAAATTAAAATATTTAAGATCATAAGCATATTAGAAGGACTTTCATTTTTAATTCTGCTACTTATAGCTATGCCTTTAAAATATATCTATCACATGGATATATATGTTAGAGTTGTTGGAATGGCTCATGGAGTATTATTTATAACTTATATACTTGGAGCTTTATTATTATTTAAGCAGCTAAACTGGAAGCTTAAAACGCTATCAATAATAATTCTTTGTTCTGTAATTCCATTAGGTCCTTTCTATATAGAAAAGAAATATTTGTAGCATATGGCAAATAACATCAATCTCAAATATATAAGCTGCTTTTTAGAGGAAAGCTTTATAAATCAGGGAATGCATCCTGTGGTTGCCAGTTACCTTAATTTAGCAATAAACTTAGTAGCACTTGTACTTCTTTTAATTCTCGTAAATTATATTATTAGAAGATTTGTAATAGAATCTTTTAGAACATTCACTAATAAGACCAAGACAACTTTTGATGACTTCCTTATTAAAAGTAATTTCCCAAAATACGTAGGGCAGATCATACCAATCTTTATAATCTATGCTACCATCCCTTATATATTGGTAGATCATGTTTTTACTTTAAAAGGAGTATTATTTTTTACCAATGTTTATGTAATAATATTGATTGTTTGGATCTGTAGAAGTGTATTAAGAACTACCAAAAACTATCTACGCACTCAGGAATCTTTTAAAGACAAACCTATAGATAGCTATATACAGGTGTTAATGATCTTTATATGGGTGGTTGGTTTTATGTTCATTTTTTCTGAAGTTACCGGAGAATCTGTAATAAGTTTTGCAATATCTTTAGGGGCGGCATCTGCCATACTTTTATTGATTTTTAAAGATACTATTCTAGGGTTTGTAGCCTCTATTCAGGTTTCTGTGAATGATATTGTAAGAATTGGAGATTGGATAACCTTTAGCAAATATGGTGCAGATGGAACGGTTACAGAAATAAATCTAGCAACGGTAAGAGTTCAGAATTTCGATAATACTTTTACAACCATTCCAACGTATAGTATGATCTCAGATTCATTTCAGAACTGGAGAGGGATGCAAGAATCTCCAGGAAGAAGAATTAAAAGATCTATATTCATTAAACAAAACTCTGTAAAATTTATCACTCCAGAAGATTATGAAAAACTAAAGAAGATAAGTTTAATAGCACCTTACTTGGAGCATCGTCAAAAGGAAATAGACAAATACAACCGTACCAACAAAATAGATACTACGCTACCAATAAACGGAAGGAATCAGACCAACTTGGGAATCTTTAGAAAGTATGCAGATGCTTACCTTCATGATCATTCTGCAGTTCATAAAGAATTATATTTAATGGTGAGGCACCTAGCTCCTACCCCTCAGGGAATTCCCTTAGAGGTGCTTTGTTTCAGCAGAGATAAAAGATGGGAAAATTTTGAGTACATAGCAGCAGATATCTTTGATCATCTTATAGCAGCAGTACCCTATTTTGATCTTAAACTTTTTGAAGCACCTTCCGGAGATGATATACAGGATCTTGGTAAATTCATAAGTAATCTCAAGAATTAGGATATAACTTATTTTAGCTATCTTCCACACTTTTTTAACCTAACCAATCTATCAATATGAAGTTTAAAAGATTTTTGCAAGCCTTTGGGATCTTGGCTATAGTGTTAACCTTAATCCCCATAGTTGCAGCTGACTTTTGGTGGATACGAATGTTTGATTTCCCTCACATTCAACTTACTATCTTAACCTTCGTTGCACTAGTATCTTACTTCATTAAGTTTGATGTGAAGTGGTGGGAAGACTATGTTTTTGTAACTATAATTTCTGCTTGTCTGGTTTATCAGATCATGAAGATCGCTCCTTACACAGCTTTTGCTCCTTTTGAAGTTGGAAATGCATCAGAAGATGCAGATAAGAATGATGAATTAAAATTCTATTCTGCTAATGTGCTTCAAAAAAACGCAAAATTTGATCTATTAAATGATGAGATCAAAAGAAAAGATCCGGATGTAATTTTATTGATGGAGACAGATAGCATTTGGATGAATCAAGTTGAAGATGCTGTATCTAAATACCCATACAGAGTTGAAGCACCAATAGATAATACATATGGTATGCTTTTATATTCTAAATTAGAGATGATAAATCCGGAATTAAAATTTCTTGTAGATGATTCAATTCCCTCAATACATACTATTCTAAAATTAAGATCTGGGAAGCAGATTATGTTTCATGCTATTCACCCTACCCCTCCAATGCCTCAAGAAAATCCCTCTTCTGCAGATAGAGACGGAGAAATGATGCTTGTTGCAAAAATGGCAAGAGAAAGAAATCTTCCAACCCTTGTAGCAGGAGATTTTAATGATGTAGCGTGGTCTAGCACTTCTAGATTATTAAAGAATGCAGGGAGATTGTTGGATGTACGAGTGGGAAGAGGTTTTTATAATTCTTTTGATGCGGGTAGCTTCTTATTTAGATGGCCTTTAGATCACTTTATGGTTTCAGAAGAATTTAGAGTTGTAGCTATAAAAACAGGCGAAAATATCAAATCAGATCATTATCCATTTTTTATTACTTTGAGCTTAGAGCCAGATCTGGCAGAGGAACAAAAACCAGAACCTCCAACAGAAGGTCAGCTAAAGCGAGCTAATGAGCAAATAAAAGATCTACTAGAAGAAAAATCTAAGAAGGGAGAAAAATTGGGAGAATAATTTTTTATAATTATATATTGCTCTACAGATCACAACCTTAGAAAATAATTAAGTCTTTTTGAAAATTAAGATCATGCAAGAAACCAAAACCGATAAAATAACAAATGTAGGTGAATCGTTTAATCACTTCTACGATCGCCTAATTGAACAATTACCAGGCATTGGTTTTGGACTTCTAATCATTATTCTTGGTGTTCTTATCGGTATGTGGGTTGGAGGATTTGCCAGACGTAGGATTTCGGCTCATACTCATGATCCTCTAATGAGTAAATTTCTAGGGAAAGTAATAAGATTACTACTTACTACTGTAGGAATTATGTTAGGACTTAGAGCCGCAGGATTAGGGGGAATAGCTACCGGTATTCTAACTGCTGCCGGGGCAAGTGCTTTAGTTCTTGGTTTTGCATTCAAAGATATTGGAGAAAATTTTATAGCAGGAGTAATTTTAGCCTTTAATAGACCATTTAATGTAAATGATACTGTAGAGATAGGAGCGAATTTTGGAAAAGTAAAAGCGATGGAATTTAGATATACCAAGCTAAAAACATTTGATGGAAAAGATGTTTATATACCAAATAGCGATGTACTCACAAAACCTGTAACCAACTACACTGAAGATGGTTTCTTTAGATGGGATTTTATCATCGGAATTGCTTATGAAGATAATATAACCGGGGCCAAAGAGGTTGTACTTAAAGCATTAAGAAATGAACCGAATGTTATTGAAGATGAGGAGCATGAAAATTTTGTGATAGAAGACAAATTAGATACCAGTACTGTAAATCTTAAAGTTTTCTTTTGGGTAGATACCAAAGATTTTAGAAGAACTGCCCTAATTACAAAAGGTAATGTGGTAAGAGCGGTAAAAGAAACCTTGGAAGATCATGGATATTACATGCCTGCAGATATACAGGAAATCAAGCTCTATGGTAAAGAAAATGATTTCCCTTTTACTATATCTGATAGAAATAAAGAGAATCTTCCTAAGAAATCTTAATCTTTCAATCTGTCTTTTACAAATTCAATTTTAGATTTTCCATGAGGTTTTGGTTTTCCAATTTCATCTAAACCAACCATAACTATATTTTCTATAGATATAATGGTCTCACGCGTCATTTTATTTCTGACTTCGCATTTTAATGTTAAAGAAGAAAATCCAAATTTTACTACATCAATACCAATTTCAATAATATCCCCTTGTGTAGCAGAGCTTATGAAATTGATCTCACTCATGTACTTCGTCACAACTTTTTGATTCTCTAACTGAATGATAGCGTAAAGCGCACATTCTTCATCTATCCATTCTAATAACCTGCCACCAAATAAGGAAGCATTTGGATTTAAATCTTCAGGCTTAATCCATTTTCTTGTATGAAATCTCATAAATTATAATTTCTATTTTTTTTTAAATATAGGTATTAATTAAATCCTATAATCTAGAAAGCGCTGCATCTAATATTTCTGCATGATCGAACGCTAACTCGGGTAAATTTCTAATATCGAACCATTTTGCATTCATAGCATCATCTGCTCCGGCTACAATTTCTTCTTTATCTAGTAATCCCATAAACGCGATAGATATTGTCCTGCCTCTAGGGTCTCTGCCAATAGCTCCATAAGCCTCCATTTGGATAAGGTTAACGTTGGTAAGACCTGTTTCTTCTTCAAGTTCTCTAGCAGCAGCATTTACCAAAGTTTCACCTTCTTCCAAAAATCCTCCAGGCAATGCCCATTTTTCTTTAAAAGGCGAATTCTTTCTCTGAATTAATAATAACTTCAGTGCTTTATCAATTTTATAAAAGATCACTGTATCTACAGTAATTGCGATGTTTTGTGGTCTCATATTAATTTACCAATAGCTATTAAAATAAACAGTCTTTCTGTTTACGAATTCACGAATTCCATGTGCAGATAATTCTCTTCCATATCCAGAGATCTTTGTTCCTCCAAATGGTAATCTAGGATCACTTTTTACAAGTTCATTTACAAAAACAGCACCATCATCAAACATAGGCACCAATCTTTTAGCTCTCCCAACATCTTCTGTGAAAATGGAAACTCCTAATCCAAAATCTGAATAATTTACTAAAGATACTGCTTCCTCATCATCCTTAAATGTAGTTATAGAAATAGCCGGTCCAAAAGTTTCCTCTTTAAATATTGGCATTTCTTTGGTAACATTAGAAATGATTGTCGGCTCAAAATAAGTTCCTTTTCTTTTACCTCCTAACACTATTTTAGCCCCTTGTTCTACTGAATCATTAACTTGTTTTTCTAGATCTTCTGCTAGATCTTCTCTAGACAATACACCTATAAAAGTATCTTCTTCTGAAGGATCTCCACTTTTTAATTCACTTACCTGCTCTTTAAATTTTTTGATGAAACTATCTGCAATATCCTCATGAACAATTAATCTTTTACCCGCTATACAGCTTTGTCCTGTATTTTGAAATCTCGCCTGTACGCAGGTCTTTACAGCTTCTTCAATATTCGCATCTTTAAAAATTACCAACGCATTACTTCCTCCCAGTTCTAGAACCGTTTTTTTAATTTCTTCTCCTGCAATTGAAGCCACAGAGCTTCCTGCAGGTTTACTTCCTGTTAAAGTTGCTGCCTTCACTCTTTTATCGCGTAGTATTCCTTCTACCTTTGAACTTGAAATTGGAAGATTTTGAAAACATCCTTTAGGAAATCCTGCACGTTCAAACACTTTTTGAATATTCTCTGCAGATTGCATAACATTACTGGCATGTTTCAATACCCCAATATTTCCTGCCATAAGTGCCGGAGCTGCAAATCTAAATACTTGCCAAAATGGATAATTCCATGGCATTACTGCTAATACTACTCCTATAGGTTCGTAAGAAACGTAACTAGTATCTGCATCTGTTTCAATAATCTCATTTTCCAAATGCTTCTCGGCATTTTCTGCATAATATTCACAAACCCATGCACATTTTTCAATTTCTGAAATAGATTGAGAAATAGGTTTCCCCATTTCCAAAGTGATCATCCTTGCATATTCCTGCTTATTCTCTTTCAACTCTTCAGCAGCTTTCATCATTAATTCAGATCTATGCTTATAGGATGTTTCTCGCCAAGTCTTAAAGGTATTATCTGCGAGATCTAAGGCCTTGTTAATATCAGCCTGATCAAATTCTTTTATCTGAGCTATTTCTTCTCCGTTGTATGGATTCTTAGAAGTTATCATAATTCAATTTTTAATTTTCTTAAAGATAAAAAGAAGCTCAGGATCCTTTAGTCCGATTAAGATGATTTTAACTGCACCATTAAATGTTTATAACTGGTTCACAATTTGTAGTAGTTGGCTGGATATCTCAAAAGATATTTAATTACATTTAAAAAACTCTAAAACTATGACACCACGAGATTTAGAATTACTAAAGGCAAGGCCAATTATTACATCTGCTAAAGTTTCAGACAACATGAGCCTGGAGGAACAATTTCAGAATAAAACTCTTAGACCCATAGCAAAACTTCAAAATGATTTACTCATAGAAGTCTTTAGGAACTATATTAAAAAGCATAAAAATGCGTTTCATAATTTTAGTATCGAAAAGAAATTTCTTTTTATAGAAAATGCTATTCAACGAGATATAAAATTCAGAAATAGCCTTAAGGGAATTATTATTGGCCAATTCACCATCGATGAATATTTAACTTATATAGAGAATTCTTCTGCTCTAAATAAACGAATGATGAATTTGGTAAAAGAAAGGATTCTTAGCAATATTCAGCTTTTAGAAAATCAGGTTTCTTACTAGCAATCCTAAGATAATAGTAATAGCAAAACTCATTAGTGTTCCTATGAGCACATATTCTGTTTGCTTTCTTGCTCCTGTTTCAGACTTTTCGCTAAACCTCAAAATAGATTTGGCCGCGATTAGAAATCCGATAGCAGAGAAATTATTGGTTAGAATAAAGGTTAAAACCAATATTCTTTCGAAAATACCTATATATCTTCCTGCAGCTTCTAGACTATTTTTTTGATGGGTGATCTCTATTTCAGATTGCCATCTTTTTGTTGCCTTTCCAATCAAAAAACCGGTAGGAAAGATCACTATTAGATAAACGCTAATTATAGCTAAAATTGCTGTTGAATTTAAAACATATTGTATACCGGGAAGGATTTCATTAAAATTATTACTGATGTATAACCATGCTAACATTATCATGCCAACGTGGAATAATTGATCTAATAAAAAATATTTTAGCGTATCTTCTTTTTGTGTTAATTTCCACCAGTCTATAAAATAGTGTGTAATTGTGATAAATAAACCTACATACCAAAATTGGATATTTTGAAGAAGAACCACGCTTAGGACCCCAGCGATTAAGGAATGAATAATTAATAAATAAGATCTTTGTTTAAATTTTCTTTTATGAGCTATCCAGCTACCTGGCTGTAAAACAAAGTCGGTTAAAATATGGGCTATTAATAATTGCAATAAGATCATCATATTATTTTTATATTTACAAATCTTGTTTCTACCACATTTTTAAATCTTATTAATAATCCTTCTATTGCATCCCAACCCGCTGCCTTTTTACGCTGATTAACGGCAGACTGACTAATACCTATTGCTGTTGCTACTTCTCTTTCTTTGAGGTTTTTGAGCAAATAGTATACAACTTCTGCAGATGCTGTGCTCCACTTTTCGGTTAAAGTATCCATTAAATAGAAAGCTGTATTAAATTCCTCATTTATTTCTTCATATTCTGTTTTTATCATGGTTTTTCTGGAGTCATTATTCATTGTATCTAATGTTCTTCCAGAATATAAAAATGCCTGTCCATTAGATTCAGATATAGAATCTCTTTCAAAATCCAAAGTTCCTATTCCAATGGCCATTTTAAAATCTGCTATTTTCGAATAGCTTTTATTCTTTTTTGTCTTTTTTAGATGAATTTTGTTCACCGCAGTTTTTATTTGCATCATTATTTCCAATGCCGCTTCTGGCTGATTAATGATTCCCTGAAAACTATCGCCTCTATAAATATTAAAGCGTACGTTTTCTTTACCATATTGCGCAACAAGCTTCTCAAATTCTTCAGAGAGACTGTTTAATACGGTTTTCAAGATTTCCTCCTCATAATGAGTAGAATCTATTAAATCTGCTGTTAGAACTGCTATCATATTCAAATATAAGCTTTTTTATTAGTCTAAAAACTTATATTACATAATTATAAGTCTTGAAGCTTATAAAGATTCATTATAAGTTTATAGACTTATAATACGTATTAGGTAATATATCAATAATATTAAATATTTGTAAAAATTTCTTTCAGTTACTAAGGTATAACTACATTTAAAAAAACAACTGAAATGAAAATTAATAAGAAAGAATTATTTGAGACTTGTTTAGCAAAGATCAACGGTCAAATAGATAAATACAAATCAGAAATGGATAACATCAAAGAGTCTATGGTGGCTAATGATGTTCATACAGATTATGATGAAGAAGGAAGTAAAGGAGAATTGTTAGGTGACTTTGAAAAATACGCTAAGTATTTAGATAATGCACAAAGCATGAAATTGCAACTGAGTAAAGTTGATAGAGAACATTATTCAGAACATGTGAAATTTGGTAGTGTAGTAAAAACTCCTAAGCACTTATATTTTATAGCTGTAGCCTTGGGAGAAGTAGTATTGCATGATACTAAGATAAATGTGATCTCTACTGAAGCTCCTATTTATAAGGAGCTAGAAAATAAAAAACAAGGAGATTCCTTTTCATGGAGAGATGAAGAGATTGAAATTGAAGAAGTTCATTAATTACTCCGGATACTCCACCCTTAAATGAAAAATATTCTTAAGCTTTTGCTTGAGAATTTTTTTTATGAGCTGAATTTCCTTAAAAGTAATATCTGCATTTAAAAATTGAGCCTCTTCCATCTGTTTACTAATGATCTTTTCTACAAAATCATTAATCTTAACAGTGGTAGGCTCTTTTAAGCTTTTACTGGCAGCCTCTACACTATCACACATCATTAAAATAGCTGTTTCCTTGCTAAAAGGGATTGGACCGGGATATCTAAAATCTGCTGGAGAGGCATTTTCATTCAACTCCTTTTCTTTCATATAAAAATAATAGACCAATGTTGTACCGTGATGAGTTCTAATAAAATCTATTACTCTATCTGGCAGATTATTCTTTTTTGCAATTTCTACCCCATTAATAACATGATCAAAAATAATCTGAGCACTTTCCTTTGGAGAAAGCTCATCATGAGAATTCACAGAGGTAGATTGATTTTCTGAAAAATACGTGGGGTTCTCCATTTTACCAATATCATGATAAAGAGCTCCTACCCTAACCAACATAGCGTTAGCGCCAATTTCATTTGCAGCAGCTTCTGCAAGATTTGCCACGTTTAAAGAATGATGAAAAGTACCTGGAGCTTTTTCTGAAAGTTCTTTTAATAATTTTGAATTAGTATCTGAAAGCTCTAAAAGAGACATATCTGAAACCAGACCAAATAATTTTTCATAGATATAGATGAGCGGTTGAACGAAAAGCGTTGCTAAACCTCCCAGAATAAACGTCAAGAACATTTCTGAATTCAATTCTAATACGTTTCCTTCCTGAATAACATTAAAAGCGAAATAAACAAGAATATATATAAAGGTGATCTGTCCTACAGAAATAAATAAATTCGCTCTTTTATATAGTTCAGAAACAGTTAAAATAGTAACTATTCCGGCAATGATTTGAAGGAACATATACTCATAACTATTTGGCACTATAAAGCCTAAAATAAGTACTGTAATTACATGAGAGAAAAGTCCTAGTCTAGAATCAAAAAATGCTTTTAGAGTTAAAGGCAGAATACATAGTGGAACTATATAGACATATTTAGGATCAAATTTTATTACCAATGTGGTAAGAAAGACCATCAATAAAATATTGAAAAATATAAAAGTTACTTTTACATTGTTCTCATAAATATCGTTCCTATATTTTCTAATGAACAAAAGCAACATTAATAAGGCAAGACACACCAATAAACTATAACCAAGTAAGATCCAGTTGTGGCTAGAGGTGCTCCATACTTGCGCTTCATATTCATTTTTTAAAGAATTAAGAATATCTAACTTCTCTCCTTCAACGATCTCTCCTTTAGATATTATAATGGTACCTCTACTTATACTTCCTCTAGTATAAGAAATCGCTCTCAATTTACCATCCAATTCCTTCTGAGTTAAAGCTCCATCAAAACTTACGTTAGGCTTTACACTATTATAGAAAACCTCTAAAATCTCCGGCTGAAAACTTTTTAGATTTGTAGTATTTAATTCTGAAGTCACAAAAGATCTTATATCTTCTTGGGAGTAGATCTTATTATAATTTATTTCAAAGGCAACATTCCCTTTTCTAAGATACACTAGTACATCCTTTCCAGGTTTACGTGCATCTTTTAGAACACCATATTCGTATAGATCATCTAAACTTTTATTTACAAAAGAATGTATAGATAATCCACGTTTTCTTAAGACGCTATCCGGAAATATCTGATTGATCTGATTTGGTACTTCTGTCTTTACCTTTTCTACTACTCCTTCACTATATGTATAGTAAGGAATATTATTATTGATAATTTTATCTTTCTCCTTAATGATCTCATCTTCATTCTTTAAAATAGCAAAGTCAAAAGGAGCATATAGATTCTCATATTGCCAAGGTTTTCCCTTAGTAATTTCATACTTGAATTTTCCACCTTTAGGAAGCAAATAGATAATTAAAACTGCAGTAATAACAAACAAAAAGATCTTGTAGAATAAAGCTTGATGTCTATAGAAACTATTGATGAAGTTCTTCATTTAATTGGGTACTAATATTCAAATGTACTAAAAATTCATGGTGCTGTTAGAAGCCTTGGTTTGTTCTTTATAAAATCACTAAATTCGCAACTAGTGAAATAAAAATTTTGAATTATGAAAGAAGTTGTAATAGTAAGTGCTGCAAGAACTCCAATAGGTAGTTTCTTAGGAAGTTTATCTACAGTTCCTGCCACAAAATTAGGTTCTATAGCCATACAAGGCGCTTTAAATAAAATTAATTTGAAACCAGAATTGGTGGATGAAGTATTAATGGGTAATGTAGTACAGGCTGGTGTTGGACAGGCTCCTGCAAGACAAGCCGCTCTTGGTGCCGGTATACCAGATACAGTTCCTTGTACTACTGTTAATAAAGTTTGTGCAAGTGGAATGAAAGCAGTTATGCAGGGTGCACAAGCAATTATGTTGGGTGATGCTAATGTTGTAGTTGCAGGAGGTATGGAAAACATGAGTATGATCCCTCATTATCTTCATTTAAGAAACGGTCATAAATTTGGACCTGCTACTATGATTGATGGTCTTCAAAAAGACGGTCTTGTAGACGCATATGACCATAATGCTATGGGTACCTGTGCAGATCTTTGCGCAACAGAACATAATTTCTCTAGAGAAGATCAAGATGCTTTTGCTATAAAATCTTATGAGCGTTCTGCAAAAGCTTGGAAAGAAGGTAAGTTTGATAATGAAGTAGTTCCTGTAGAAATTCCTCAAAGAAAGGGTGATCCAATAATCTTTAAGGAAGATGAAGAGTTTAAAAATGTAAAAATGGATAAAATCTCCTCTTTACGACCTGCATTCTCTAAAGATGGTACCGTTACTGCAGCAAATGCATCAACAATAAACGACGGTGCAGGAGCTGTAGTTCTAATGAGTCGTGAAAAAGCAGACGAACTTGGATTAAAAGTTTTGGCGAGCATTAAAAGTTTTGCTGATGCTGCTCACGAACCAAAATTGTTTACAACGGCACCTTCTAAAGCGTTACCAAAAGCCTTGGCTAAAGCTGGAATCTCTCAAGATGATGTAGATTTCTTTGAATTTAATGAAGCTTTCGCAGTAGTTGGCCTTGCTAACATGAAAATTCTAGGTCTTTCTGATGAGAACACTAATGTTAATGGAGGTGCTGTATCTTTAGGGCACCCACTAGGATGTTCAGGAGTAAGAATATTGATCACGCTTATGAGTGTTCTAGAACAAAATAATGGTAAAATTGGCGCTGCAGCTATCTGTAATGGTGGCGGTGGAGCATCAGCAATTGTTATAGAAAGAGATTAAGTAATAAATTAATTGCAAGATTTAGTTAATGCAATACGGGATATGCAATCTAAGTATCGTGCCGGTTAGAATTCAACCGGCAGATACCTCTGAGATGGTTACTCAACTATTATACGGAGATTATTTTAAGGTTTTAGAGGCTCGAGGAAAATGGAGCAGAATTCGCATTGCTTTTGATGCTTATGAAGGCTGGGTAGATAATCGTCAATTCATAATAGTTGATGAAGATACATATAGCGATCTCTCTCAGGTAGAAAATTCTTATTCTGCAGATCTTATCGATTTTATAACCGATAAAAAAGGAGCATTAACTTCTATCCCAATGGGATCTTCAATTGGAAGCGCTTCTTATTTAAATGATACTTTTGATGGAATATATCATCAGGGTAAAACAGATAAAAGCTATCTAATAGAAACTGCATTACTTTATCTCAACGCTCCATATCTGTGGGGTGGAAAAACACCTTTTGGTATAGATTGTAGTGGACTTACACAAATGGTTTACGCTCTAAATGGATATTCATTAAAAAGAGATTCTGCTCAACAAGCAACTCAAGGAGAAGCACTTAGTTTTATTGAAGAGAGCGAAGTTGGCGATCTGGCTTTTTTTGATGATAACGAAGGTAATATTACTCATGTAGGAATGATCATGAAAGATAATTATATAATACATGTAAACGGGAAGGTGAGAATAGATATGCTAGATCATTCCGGAATCTTTAATATTGATCTGAAGAGACATACCCATCAACTAAGGGTGATCAAGAAAATAATATAGTTTACTATTTTTAGCTTCTTTAACTTATCTATTTTAGCTGAAACGTAATAAATAAAAAAGGCTGCCAATTGGCAGCCTTTTTTGTTCCTATTTAGGAAATAATATTACTTCTCTAATTCAGCAATTCTAGCTTTCATAGCTTCTGCTTTGTCATTCTCACCTAATTGGTAATAAATGTTCATAGAAGTTCTTATTGCCTCTTTGTTTTCAGGATCATTTTCAATTACCTGAGCTAAATAAGGTAAAGCATCATTATAAACTTGTTTACGTTCTGCTGCAAGTTCATCGTACTTCTTAGTATCTGCCTTACTCATTCCAAGACCATTCATCTCCTCTACGATAGAACTCTCTTTCCCAAGAATAGCCGCTGCAATATTTAAACGCGCCTCAGACATTTTTGGATCCAATTCTAGAGCTTTTTTATAATAGTCAATCGCTGCTTGCGTATCTCCCATTTCATAAGCTGTAACTCCTAAGTTATAATAAAGCGTTGGATTTTTAGCATCTTTAGAAACTATGTCCTCCATGATCTCTTTATACTTAGCCTTATCTCCCATTTGATAATAAATGTTAGCTTCAGATTGAAGTAATGTAAGATCTCCAGGATTTGCAGCCTTGGCATCATTCATAGCTTCAATTGCTTTATCATTCTTACCTTCTTGAATATAGATAAGTGCAATGTTCTTAGCAATTTCTCCTGCTCTAGATTCTGTAGTACGATCTTCTGGTTTTATATAGCTTCCAGATTTGATCATAAGATCTCTTTGATTCTTGTTCATCATCTCCTCTTCACCGGTTTCCTTATTTACAGCGAAATATTGAGTTTCTACTCCGGTATATTTAAGGTCTTTAAGCTGAGAGTAATAATCTAAAGCCGTATCATAATTTTTAGCATTAATAGCGTTAGAAGCTGCAAAATATAAGTATAAAGTATCCTTAGTATTTATTTGATATCCAGCATAAAGCTTCTTTGAAGCCTCTTCAAACTTTTGCTCATTTTGATCATTGATAGCACTTTGTACTAAAGAATTGGTAACTGCAGCTAAACCGTCTGCTGCCTCTGCGCTACCCATTTCCTGCGCTTGCTTAAAAGCTTCAGATGCAGTCATTAGATCTTCTAGAGCAATATTTTCTCCAGTTCCTAAATAAGCCTGACCTTTAAATAAGTAAAAGTCTGCTTTGTAACTATCTTTAGCTTCAGATAACATTGGTTTTGCCTGATCTAAAAAAGATTTAGCTTCTGAATAGTTACCTTTTTCTACTGCCTTACCGGCATCTTTAATTTCCTTTTTTTGTGCTATAGCAACTATCGAAGCAAATGACAGGGCTACTGATAAAAGATTGGTTTTCATTCGTATTGTTTTTTTTTAGGTTTTTATTTATTCTTCACTGTCATCTACAATTGTTGTGCCATCTGTAATTTCGTCAGGTAAATCGGTACTTTCAGAGCTTTCTAGCTCTTCTAATTCCTCAATAACTTCCTCATCTTTCATCACTTTGGCTACAGCTGCAATAGCATCATTCCCTTTAAGATTAATAAGTCTAACTCCTTGTGTAGCTCTACCCATAACTCTTAAATTCTCTACGCTCATTCTTATTGCCAGACCAGATCTATTAATGATCATTAAATCATCATTGTCTGTTACGTTTTTAATTGTAACAAGTTCACCAGTTTTTTCCGTTACAGAAATAGTTTTTACTCCTTTACCACCTCTATTGGTAATTCTATAGTCTTCCAGAGAAGAACGTTTACCATAACCATTAGAAGACACTACAAGAATATCTGCATCCATATCGTTAACAGCTATCATTCCAACTACTTCATCCTTATCATCTGCCAAAGTTATACCTCTAACTCCAGAGGCACTTCTACCCATTGGTCTGGTTTTTTCTTCTTCGAATCTAATAGCTTTACCACTCTTAACAGCTAGCATAACTTGGCTGTTCCCTGTAGTAAGTTTCGCTTCTAACAATTCATCATCTTCGCGAATGGTAATAGCGTTAATACCGTTTATTCTTGGGCGAGAATATTGCTCCAATGCCGTTTTTTTAACCTGTCCTTTTTTGGTAGCCATAATAACAAAATGGCTATTGATGTATTCTTCATCCTTAAGATCTTGAGTACAGATAAAGGCTTTCACTTTATCATCTGGCTCAATGTTAATAAGGTTTTGAATAGCTCTACCTTTAGAAGTTTTACTTCCCTCTGGTATTTCATAAACTCGCATCCAGAAACATTTTCCTTTTTGAGTAAAGAACAGCATGTATTGGTGATTGGTACCAGAAAACAAATGCTCTAAGAAATCTTCACTTCTGGTAGTAGAACCTTTTTGCCCTACTCCCCCTCTATTTTGAGTTTTATATTCATTTAAAGATGTTCTCTTTATATAACCAGCGTGAGAGATTGTAATTACTACACGCTCATCTGGGATCATATCTTCAATGCTAAGATCTCCACCTGCATATTCTATTACAGATCTTCGCTCATCTCCATATTTATCTTTGATCTCAATAAGCTCATCTTTTATAACCTGCATTCTTCTTTCCTTACGTTCAAGAATATCCTTCAGGTCTTCGATGGTTTTTAAAAGTTCATCATACTCCGCACGCAACTTATCTTGTTCCAGCCCGGTAAGCTGTCTCAATCTCATTTCTACGATAGCCTTAGCCTGAAGTTCTGATAATTCGAATCTTTCAATTAACTTATTCCTAGCTTCATCTGCATTACTAGAAGATCTAATAAGCGCTATTACTTCGTCTATATTGTCTGATGCAATGATCAAACCTTCTAAAATGTGCGCTCTTTCTTCTGCTTTTCTTAACTCATATTGAGTTCTTCTTACAACCACATCATGTCTATGCTCAACAAAATGATAGATCATATCCTTAAGATTCAACATCTCAGGACGGCCTTTAACAAGCGCAATATTGTTAACACTAAAACTAGTTTGTAATGCAGTGTGCTTATATAAGGTGTTTAAAACAATGTTTGGAATTGCATCCTTCTTAAGGATATATACAATTCGCATCCCGTTTCTATCAGACTCATCACGTATGGAAGCAATTCCATCGATCTTCTTATCATTAACAAGATCTGCAGTTTTCTTGATCATATCAGCCTTATTCACCTGATATGGAATCTCGGTAACAATGATGCATTCTCTTCCATTCACCTCTTCTAGAGCAGATTTTGCTCTCATCATCACTCTACCTCTACCTGTTTTAAAAGCTTCTCTAACTCCATCATACCCGTAGATTGTTCCACCAGTAGGAAAATCTGGAGCTTTGATATGAGTAATTAGCTCTTCAATTTCAATATCGTTGTTATCAATATAAGCTATCGTACCATCAATAACTTCAGATAAGTTATGTGGGGGCATATTAGTAGCCATACCTACAGCAATACCGCTGGCTCCATTAACTAATAAATTCGGAACTCGGGTTGGAAGTACAGTAGGTTCATGAAGTGTATCATCAAAATTCAGTCTGAAATCTACAGTCTCTTTGTCGATATCTGCTAACATGTCTTCTGCTATCTTGCGCATTCTGGCTTCGGTATAACGCATCGCAGCAGGACTATCGCCATCTACAGATCCAAAGTTACCTTGACCATCAACAAGCATATAACGCAAACTCCATTCTTGAGCCATACGCACCATAGCGTCGTAAACAGAAGTATCTCCATGAGGGTGATACTTACCTAAAACTTCCCCTACAATTCTAGCAGATTTTTTGTGAGCACCGGTAGCTCTAATACCCAATTCATGCATTCCGAACAAAACCCTTCTATGTACAGGTTTTAATCCATCACGCACGTCTGGTAAAGCACGTGACACAATGACCGACATCGAATAATCGATATAGGCCGATTTCATTTCATCTTCAATGTTGATAGGAATTAAATTTTCTCCTTCAGCCATATTAAAATATTTTATTTTAGTTCAAAAATATAACGTGCCAATTTACGCATTTCTGTAATGTTTTAAGGGTAAAGCGCTATACATTTGATAAATTTTATTAACAAATATTTATAGTCGCTTCGTTAATAAGTTCGCTAACTTCCATTTTGATAATTGAAAGTAATTTTGTCAATTAGCTTACGACATACTAATACACACACTTTAAGGTATAATTTTTGAACCCTTTGGAGTAAATTAATAATAGAGAAAGGAAAATAAGATGGATGATAATTTTTCACCCAAAGTAAAAGATGTTATTGCCTACAGCAAAGAGGAAGCTCTTAGGCTTGGTCATGACTTTATAGGAACCGAGCATTTAATGTTAGGTCTCTTGCGCGATGGAGACGGTAAAGCTATAAATATCTTAAATGCCATGGATATAGATCTTAGTCATTTAAGACGTAAAGTTGAAATTTTAAGCCCTGCCAATCCAGATACTACAGTAATTTCTAATGAAAAGAAGAATCTGCATCTAACCAGACAGGCGGAGCGTGCTTTAAAAACAACATTTTTAGAAGCTAAACTTTTTCAAAGTTCTTCTATTAATACCGCTCACCTTTTGTTGTGTATTCTTAGAAATGAGAATGATCCTACAACGAAATTATTGAATAGATTGAATGTAGATTATGATGGAGTTAAAGATCAATTCAAGTATATGATAACTAACGATGACGATTATTTAGAAGCCCCACGAGCAGAGTCTTTTTCTGATGATGATGGTGCGTCTGACGATACTACAAAAGAAAATCCATTTAGCAATACTGGAGGAAATAAGACCAATAAAAAGTCTAAAACTCCTGTTCTAGATAATTTTGGTAGAGATCTTACAGCTCTTGCAGAAATAGATAAATTAGATCCTGTGGTGGGACGTGAGAAAGAAATAGAACGTGTTAGCCAGATCTTAAGTAGACGTAAGAAGAATAATCCATTATTAATTGGTGAACCTGGAGTTGGAAAATCTGCAATTGCAGAAGGGCTAGCGCTAAGAATCGTACAACGCAAAGTTTCAAGAATTCTTTTTGACAAACGTGTGGTTACCTTAGACCTTGCAAGCTTGGTTGCAGGAACCAAGTATAGAGGACAGTTTGAAGAGAGAATGAAAGCTGTGATGAATGAGCTTGAAAAGAATGATGATATCATTTTATTTATAGATGAAATTCATACCATAGTTGGAGCAGGTGGCGCTACTGGAAGTTTGGATGCTAGTAACATGTTCAAACCTGCATTGGCTAGAGGTGAAATACAATGTATTGGTGCTACTACTCTAGATGAATACAGACAATACATCGAGAAAGATGGAGCCTTAGAAAGAAGATTTCAAAAAGTTATTGTGGAACCTACTACTGTAGATGAGACTTTAGAGATCTTAAATAATATTAAAGCTAAATATGAAGAACATCATAATGTTTCTTACACTGTAGAGGCTATTGATGCTTGTGTTAAACTTACTAATCGATATATGTCTGATAGATTCTTGCCAGACAAAGCTATAGATGCTTTGGATGAGGCTGGAGCTAGAGTTCATATTACAAATATTGAGGTTCCTAAACAGATCCTTGAATTAGAACGAAAACTAGAAGAAGTTAGAGAGAACAAGAACGCTGTTGTTAAAAAACAAAAATATGAAGAAGCTGCTAAGCTTAGAGATGATGAAAAGAATCTCGAAAAGCAATTAGAAGTAGCTCAAGAAAAATGGGAAGAAGAATCTAAGTTGCATAAAGAAATTGTAACTGAAGATCACGTTGCAGATGTTATCTCAATGATGACAGGTGTACCTGTGAATAGGATTGCTCAAACTGAAATTAACAAACTTGCAGAATTACCAACCAGAATAAAAGGAAAAGTAATTGGTCAAGACGATGCTGTTAACAAAGTGGTGAAAGCTATCCAAAGAAATCGTGCCGGATTAAAAGATCCGAACAAACCAATTGGATCCTTTATTTTCCTAGGACAGACTGGAGTTGGTAAAACACAGTTAGCGAAGATCCTTGCTAAAGAACTTTTTGATAATGAAGACACTCTTATTAGAATTGATATGAGTGAGTACATGGAGAAGTTTGCTGTTTCTAGATTAATTGGTGCTCCTCCGGGATATGTTGGATATGAAGAAGGTGGACAGTTAACCGAGAAAGTTAGAAGAAAGCCTTATGCTGTGATTCTTCTTGATGAGGTAGAAAAAGCTCATCCAGATGTTTTTAATATGTTATTGCAGGTATTAGACGATGGTTATTTAACAGATAGTTTAGGTAGAAAGATAGATTTTAGAAATACTATTATTATAATGACTTCTAATATTGGATCTCGAAAACTGAAAGATTTTGGTCAGGGAGTTGGCTTTGGTACAGCTTCTCAAAGATCCCAGATCGATGAAAATACTAGAAGTGTTATTGAAAATGCACTAAAAAAAGCATTTGCACCAGAGTTCTTGAATAGAATTGATGACGTAGTTATCTTTAATGCTCTAGATAGAGCAGATATTCATAAAATTATAGATATTGAGCTTGCTAAATTGTATGATAGAATTAACCTTATAGGTTATGAATTGAATTTAACAGATAAAGCGAAAGATTATATTGCTGAGAAAGGATTTGATAAAGATTACGGAGCAAGGCCTTTAAATAGAGCTATTCAAAAGTATATTGAAGACGCCTTGGCAGAAGAGATCATTAACTCTCACCTTACAGAAGGAGATAAGATCTTTATGGATCTAAATGATGAGAAATCTGAACTTACTATTAAAATAGAGAAAGCTAAAAAAGAAAAAGAGTCTTAAGTTTTTGATGACAATTATTCTAAGCTGCATTTAGAGAATATTTTCTAAATGCAGCTTTTTTTTGTTTTCTACTAAAAGTTATCGTGTTGATTATCAACAGATTGTTAAAGTCGTATCTTTTTTAATAATTTGTGTGTAACTTCATTACGGATATATGTTCGTATCTAATTAGCGCAATTGGATATGGCTAAAAAAGTAATTAATCTTAGTTTTGGAAGAGTTCAAATAATAGATAATATCCTTGTTGCAGAGTTAAACGAAGGTGTGTTATTCAATATAGAAGAGAATAATGTATTATTAGAACTAGGTCTTCAAGTATTTAAGGGTCAACCCTATGGATATATTTCTAACAGGATAAATTCTTATGCTGTAAATCCTCTTATATATAAAAATTCTTCAGCAGAAACAAATCTTAAGGCAATAGCTATAGTTACTAATGATTCTATCGGACAAAAAAATGCTATGCTAGAAAAACAGTTTTACAATGACAGCAATTCGTTTGGCATTTTTGAAACTTTGGAAGAAGCAATAAATTGGGTTAAAGAAAATATATATTAGTTCTAATCCTGCAACGATTTTTCATCCATTTTAAACTCTTTTAAAAATCTTTTTGCTTCTTGAATGTGTATAGACATCACCTGATCTTCTTTAATTATAGGCACTACTTCTCTGAACTTAGTGATAATTTCTGCCAACTTATTAGAGGTCTTAAGTGGCTCTCTAAAATATAATGCCTGAGATGCATTAAATAACTCAATGGCGAGTATCGTATTTATATTTTCAACAACCTTCAATAATTTGGTGGCTCCATTAGCTCCCATACTCACATGATCTTCTTGCCCGTTAGATGAGACTATAGAATCTGTACTGGAGGGTGTTGCATATTGCTTGTTCTGACTCACAATACTTGCTGCCGTATATTGCGGAATCATGAATCCGCTATTTAACCCAGGATTTTCAACTAAAAAATTAGGCAGGCCTCTTAAACCAGAAACCATTTGATAGGTTCTTCTTTCAGAAATATTTCCAAGTTCAGACATTGCGATAGCTAAATAGTCTAGTGCTAAGGCTAAAGGCTGCCCGTGAAAATTTCCCCCGGAAATAATTTTATCAGCTTCAATAAAGATATTAGGATTGTCTGTTACAGAATTTATTTCTGTCTTAAATGTTTTTCTTACAAAGGAGATGGTATCCTTAGTTGCCCCGTGCACCTGTGGAATACATCTAAATGAATATGGATCTTGTACACTATCCTTTTCTATTTTTGCTATTTCACTATCTGCCAGAAACTCTCGAATTCTTTCAGCAGTTTTAACCTGACCCCTGTGAGGTCTTACCATATGAACTAATTCATCATAGGGAGACATATTGCAGTTAAAGGCATCTATAGAAATGGCACCCACAAGATCTGCTAAGTAGCTAAGTTTATAACATTCAAGCAATGCATATATACCGTGGGCGCTCATAAATTGAGTACCATTCAATAGAGCCAAACCTTCCTTAGATTGTAATTTTAATGGAGTCCAACCAAACTTCTTTAAAAGCTCTGCTGCACTTATTCTTTCTCCTTCAAAATAGACTTCACCCTCACCAATAAGCGGTAATGCTAGATGTGCCAGTGGTGCCAGATCACCAGAAGCTCCCAGTGATCCTTGTTCAAATATAACCGGAAGGATATCATTATTATAGAGTTCTATTAATCTATTAACTGTCTCTAGTGCTACTCCAGAGTTACCATAACTCAAAGACTGTATCTTTAGCAAAAGCATCAACTTAATAATTGGTTTCGCCACTACATCTCCGGTTCCACAGGCATGAGACATCACTAAATTCTCTTGCAAATGGGTTAGATTCTCTGTTGATATCTTAACGTTACATAAAGATCCAAACCCCGTATTAATACCGTAGATTGGTAGGTTATGGTTCTTTATTTTCTCATTTAAATAATTCCTAGATTTTTCAATATTAACCCTTGCCTCTTCACTAAGCTCTAATTTTTTATTTTCTTGTAAGATCTCATGAATTATGTGAAGATCAAGAACTGCAGAGCTTATATAAAATGAATCCATAGTAATAATGTGAATAGCGATTTAATAGTTATAAGGTTGTAACGTTATTATGCATATCGTTAAACAAATGCTAAATTAAATTAATAATTACGATTTGAAGTCCTATTAAATATCAATTTTTGAACAAATCTAAATATCCTTCTCCCATATTATTCGCAATGTCTCCGGAGATCAAACCTTGATAACTTTTCTTATCAGCTAAAATATCGCCTGTTCTACCATGAAGATATACCCCGAAAACTGCGGCTGTTAGTGTATCGTACTTTTGGGAGATTAAGCCGGCAATAACTCCAGAAAGTACATCTCCAGAACCCGCTGTTGCCATACCCGGATTCCCAGTATTATTAATATAAATATTCTCACCACTTATTACCATGGTGTGAGCACCTTTAATTACCAAGATAACTTTATATTCTTTTGTGAATTTTTTGGCCTTTTCTAATTTATCAAAATCATCTTGCCACGATCCAATTAATCTTTCCAGCTCCTTAGGGTGTGGAGTTAATACAGAATTTTCTGGCAATAATGATAAATAATCTTTGTGATTAGACAATATATTTAAGCCATCTGCATCTATAACCATGGCATTTTTCGTCTTTTTTAATAGACCTTCCAATGCTAAGGCAGTTTTGCTCGATGTTCCGGCTCCCATTCCAAAGCAAATCACATCTGGGTCTAGTTCAAAATCTATAGTAATCAATTCCTGGTCATTTTCATCTGTAAGAACCATAGCTTCCGGAACAGAAATCTGTAAAATGTCATACCCACATTTAGGCACATATACAGAGACCAATCCAGCTCCTGTTCTTAATGCAGCTGTTGCAGCAAGCACTATACTTCCTATTTTTCCATAACTTCCTCCAATTATTAAAGTATGCCCGTAATTACCTTTATGCGTGTTGTTCTTTCTAGGCTGAAACATTGCTTTTGCTTCTTCCTTGTTAATAAGCTGAATATTAGAATGCGTTTTTATTAAATACTCTCTGTCTAGGCCTATATCAATAACTTGAAGATCTCCTACATAATCTGAAGTTTGAGGTAAGAAGAAAACAAATTTAGGAGCTTGAAAAGAGATGGTTACGTTTGCTTTGATCACACGGTCTTCTTGAGTCGGAATCTTATCAGAAAATAGTCCGGAAGGCATATCTACAGAAAGAACAAATGCATTTGATGCATTTATATGCTCTACTAATTTCCCAACCCAATTCTCCAATGCTCTATTTAAACCAATTCCAAAAATAGCATCTATTACAAAGTCATTTTTTCCTATTTCAGGGAAATCTTTTTCACTTTTTAGCAACTTTGGCCAATCATTGGTTATATCCTTTACCCTATCGTAATTCTGTAAGAAATTGTCTGATCTATTATTTGAATAGTTTACTACGTACATAGTAACTTGATATCCATGTTCTAAAAGTAACCTTCCAATTACCAAACCATCTCCTCCATTATTACCTATTCCACAAAAAACCTTTATAGGTATTTGAGCGCTTTGCAGCTTTGAATGAATATCTTCAAATACAAGTCCTGCAGCGCGCTCCATTAGTTCTAATGAACTAATATTTTGCTTTTCCATAGTTACCTTATCGGCTTCAGCTAATTGCTTAACATCAAAAATCTTCATTGTCTAATTTTTAAATCCTTGTTGGTTATGAACAAATATAAACCTTCTAATTATCGCAATACATTTCACTAACAAATTCTTAATAAAAAGTACTTAAAATTATCAGTATTCAATCTTAAATAAATAAATTTGCCAAAATTTTAACCGTATGAAAGAAATCGCCTTAAAACATAAACACGAAGCCTTAAATGCAAAAATGGTCCCTTTTGCTGGTTATAATATGCCTGTATCCTATGAAGGAGTTAATATAGAGCATGAGAATGTTCGTAAGAACTTGGGAGTGTTTGATGTATCTCATATGGGTGAGTTTTTGATCACCGGAAAGAATGCACTAGCACTCATTCAAAAAGTTTGTTCTAATGATGCTTCCAAGTTAGTAGATGGAAAAGCTCAATATTCTTGTTTTCCTAATGAAGACGGTGGAATTGTAGATGACCTTATTATCTATAGAATTAATGAAGAGAAATATTTACTAGTGGTAAATGCTTCAAATATTGAAAAAGACTGGAATTGGATAGCGCAGCACAATACTATGGATGCTACCACAAGAGATATATCAGACGATTATTCATTACTTGCAATTCAAGGTCCTAAAGCTGCAGAAGCTATGCAATCTCTCACAGATATAGATCTTGCAAATATGAAATTCTATACTTTTGAGGTTGCAGGATTTGCTGGGGTAGAAAATGTAATAATTTCTGCTACTGGATATACCGGAAGTGGTGGATTTGAGATCTACTTTAAGAATGAAGATGCAGAACAAGTATGGGACGCAGTAATGAAAGCTGGTGCAGATTATGGTATTAAGCCAATAGGATTGGCTGCCAGAGATACACTAAGACTAGAAATGGGCTACTGCTTATATGGTAATGATATAGATGACAATACGTCTCCTATAGAAGCCGGATTGGGCTGGATTACAAAGTTCACCAAAGATTTCGTGAATTCTGAAGCGTTATTAAAAGAAAAAGAAGAGGGTGCCAGACGTAAGTTAATTGCTTTTGAGTTAGATGAACGTGGAATCCCTCGACATGGATATGATATTGTAGATGAAAATGGCAAGATAATTGGCGTAGTAACTTCGGGAACTATGTCACCATCATTAGATAAAGGAATAGGAATGGGATACATTCCTACTGAAATGGCAAAGAATAATGAGAAGATCTTTATTCAGATACGTAAGAAAGCCATTCCAGCAAGCCTGGTGAAGTTGCCCTTTTATAAAGGAGAATAACTATTGGAAAAAATATTGATTTTAGGAGCGAGTGGCTTTATAGGCAATGCCTTATATAAAGAGCTCTGCTCCTATTTTGATACTTATGGAACCTATAATACTAATGAAAAAGGTTTTAATAAGAATCAAAAATTTTATGAATTTGATCATGAAACAGAAAATGTTGAGATCTTATTACAAAGCTTAAAACCCACTGTAATAGTTTCTGCGCTTAGAGGAAACTTTACTTCTCAAGTGATCACCCACTTTTCTATTATTGATTACATCGCTAAAAATGATTGTAAATTAGTATTTCTATCGTCTTCTAATGTGTTTGATGGATTTACGAACTTTCCCTCGTATGAATATGACAAAACACTCTCCATGAGTGTTTATGGAAGGTTTAAGATTAAGATAGAAAATGCACTTTTAAGATTACCAAATCATAAATACAATATTCTTAGATTGCCTATGGTTTTTGGCGCTAACTCTCCAAGAGTATTAGAAATTAAGAATAAGATTGAATTTGGTGAGCCTATAGAAGTGTTTCCTAACGTGGTTATAAATGCCACAGATATTTCTAAATTAACACAACAAATTCATTATATTATAAATAGAAAAAAGCAGGGTGTATTTCATTTAGGGAGTAATGACCTAATACATCAGCATGATCTTGTAACAGATATAGCTAAAGAGTTGGGGTTTAAAAATCCACATTTGAAACAGGTCTATGATTCAAATTTCGATAGATTTTTAGCGGTACTTCCTAAAGATAATCTCTTACCAAAGAATTTACAGGTATCTGTACTAGACGTAATAAATGCCACCCTAATAAAATAAGAATGCTAATATAAATTTAAACCACTAACAAAATTGTGGGTAATTATTGCAAATAAGGTAACTTTAAGAATTATGGGAAAGACTATAAACATTTCTAACAATATGAATGATATGAAAAAATTAACTGAAGATGAGATCCTATCAAAATTAGAATCTTTGGAAGGATGGAATTACAATGATAATGCAATTCATACCTCATTTGAATTTGAAAACTTTAAAGAAGCATTCACTTTAATGACGCGTATAGCTTTTGAAGCGGAAGCTCAACAACATCATCCAGACTGGTCTAATGTCTACAATCAATTAGAGATCACTCTTTCTACTCACGATGCAGATGGAGTTACAGAGAAAGATTTTAAAATGGCAAAAGCTATTGAAGGAATCGTAAATGCTGAATAAGCGATAATCACATACATAAATTGACGTTCCATTTTTTAGTAGATTATGGAACGTTTTTTTTATTTTTACCGTAGAATTAAAATTATTTATGGGAAGAGCATTCGAATTTAGAAAAGCACGTAAGATGAAACGTTGGTCTGCAATGGCCAAAGCATTCACTAGAATAGGCAAAGATATTGTGATGGCCGTTAAAGAAGGCGGACCGGATCCAGACAGTAACTCTAGATTAAGAGCAGTTATACAAAATGCCAAGAGTGTTAACATGCCTAAAGATAATATCGAAAGAGCCATTAAACGCGCTAGCGATAAAAGTCAGGGAGACTATAAGATCGTTCTTTTTGAAGGCTATGCTCCACACGGAATAGCAGTTCTTGTAGAGACCGCTACAGATAATAATAATAGAACCGTTGCAAATGTGAGAATGCATTTTAGCAAAAGTGATGGAAATCTAGGAACTTCAGGATCTGTAGAATTTATGTTTGATCATACCTGTAATTTCAGAATTAATGGAGAAGGTTTAGATCCGGAAGAGTTGGAACTTGAATTAATAGATTTTGGTGCAGAGGAAGTTTTTGAAGATGAAGACGGAATTATGATCTATGCTCCATTCGAAAGTTTTGGAACCTTACAAAAGGAGCTTGAAAGTAGAGACTTGGAAATTTTGTCTTCCGGTTTTGAAAGAATTCCACAAGTAACAAAGAAGCTTACTGCAGAAGAGGCTGCAGATGTAGAAAAATTATTAGAACGTCTGGAAGAGGATGATGATGTTCAGAACGTTTACCATACAATGGAAGAAACCGAAGATTAATCTTCGGTTTCTCTTTATTAAAATTTATCTGGATATTTTCCGGTAACTCCGGCATAGAATTTTTCAATCTCTAAAATATCTTCTTCAAATGTTTTGTTATAAAATACAGGCGCTGCAATCTTTATTTCCTTTCTACCATAATCA
Source organism: Gillisia sp. Hel1_33_143 (assembly GCF_900104765.1). Classification (GTDB taxonomy): domain Bacteria; phylum Bacteroidota; class Bacteroidia; order Flavobacteriales; family Flavobacteriaceae; genus Gillisia. The sequence goes on along the minus strand of NZ_LT629737.1, from coordinate 2,545,078 downwards.
AAAGCTACCTTAATTATTGGAACATTTGCTTTCTGAGCAATATAATAAAAACCGGTTCTCCAGTTATCAACTTTTTCTCTAGTGCCTTCTGGAGATAACGCTAATCTAAATATTTCTTTGGTTGGAAAAATAGCAGCTATCGCTTCAACCTTATTTTGTCCCGGGGTTCTATCTAAGGGAGCTCCACCAACCCATCTAAAATACCAACCAAAAGGAGGCTTAAACAACTCCTTTTTACCTACAAAGTTTATTTCTATATTCAATATTTTTCGGATTAATAAGCCCAAATAAAAATCGAACCAGCTGGTATGAGGGGCAACGATAAAAACACATTTTTTTATAGCAGGATCTACTGTACCGTTTAGACTCCAACCCAGAATTTTAAAAAATATTATTTTATAGAGCCACCTCATTAATGACTATTCTGCGTGATGTTTAGGCTGATCTTTTTGTGAAGAACTCTCATTAGACCTTTTACTGGTATCCTCTCCTTTTCTTCTTTTGCGTTCTTCCATCAATAAAGAGAGCTCTCTACCTGTCTGCCCCTTAACAGATGTATTTTCCTGAGCACGTCTAATAAGATAGGGAACTACATCTCTAACAGGACCAAATGGTACTAGCTTAGCTGCATTGTATCCTTTTCTTGCCAGGTTATAACTTATATTATCACTCATTCCATAAAGCTGACTAAACCAAACTCTAGAATCATCTATTGCCAAACCTTTATCTTCTAATATCTGTAATGCTAAATAATTACTAACTTCATTATGAGTTCCTACAAATAGAGAAATGTCGTCTATATTAGATAAACAATATGATAGTACTCCGTTAAAACTAACATCTGTAGCTTCTTTGCTTTCACATATAGGAGATGGATAACCCATTTTCTTAGCTCTTTCATTTTCCTTTTCCATGTAAGCTCCACGCACAATTTTAGCGCCCACTTTAAAGCCTTCTTTTTTAGCTTTCTCATGCAACTTTTGAAGATATTCCATTCTATCCCAACGGTAACATTGCAAGGTATTAAAAACGATAGTTTTTTCCTGATTATACTTTTGCATCATTCTCACCATAAGCTCATCAGATGCATCCTGCATCCAAGTCTCTTCTCCATCTGCCAACACACTAATATCATTCTGATATGCAGCTTCGCATATCTGCTCTACCCTACTTTGAACTCTTTTCCATTCTTCCTCTTCTGCAGCAGTCAAAGTTAATTTTGAACTAACTTTCTCCCAGATTGCAAATCGTCCGATTCCCGTTGGTTTAAAAACAGCAAATGGTAATTCTTTTCTATTAGCTGCAAATTCTATGATGCTTATCTTCTTTTTCATTGCAGCATCAAATTGCTCTTCTTCCTCTTTACCTTCTACCGAGTAATCTAAAATACTATGAAGCTTCTTAGTATACATCTTTTCAATATTAGGTAAGCAATCTTCCATAGATTCTCCACCGCTAAATTGATTAAATATAGTAGCTTTAATCAATCCCTCTACAGGTAGATGTAACTTTAGAGAAATCTTTGTAAGATACGTACCGATCTTAACTAAACTTGGTCTATTTATCATACCAAACATCAGTAAAGCTCTATTAAGCTCATCGTCAGATTTAAGTTTGAAGGCAGTTTCGGTATCGTTAAAAATCTTTTGTGTGATCATTCTTAATGTATTAATCTCGCAAATATAATTATTGAGTAGTGATTATTTATTAAATTTCTGCTTATTTTCGAGCTTTCTAAATTTAGCTTAAAACCATATTAATGGCCATTACAACTCATCAAGCTCCAGTTTACTTTTCTGAAAATGCATATCAGCAGTTAAACTATTTCTTAAAGCGCACAAACCATTCCGTAATCTTTATTTTAGTAGATAGTAATACACAAAATTGCTGTTTAAACGCATTTCTTCAAAAGATGGTGACAGAATCGCCAATAGAAGTGATTGAAATGGATGCTGGAGAGCAATTTAAAAATATTGAGACCTGTTCAGGAATTTGGAATGTACTGTCAGAATTAAATGGTGACAGGAAAAGTTTGATCATTAATTTGGGTGGCGGCGTAGTAACAGATCTAGGCGGTTTTGTAGCTAGCACTTTTAAAAGAGGCATCTCTTATATTAATATTCCAACTTCTTTACTCGCTATGGTAGATGCATCTGTTGGTGGTAAAACAGGAGTAGATCTAGGTACTCTGAAGAATCAGATCGGAGTAATAACCCAACCAGATATGGTTCTTATAGATCCAACTTATCTTTCTACTCTTTCAGCTAAAGAAATGAGAAGTGGTTTAGCTGAAATTTTAAAACATGGTTTAATAGCAAATGAAGCTTACTGGCAAAAAGCTACAAATCTGGAAAATCTAGGCTTAGATGATCTAGAAGCGCTTATTAAAGAATCTGTGAGCATTAAATCTTCAATTGTTACAGAAGATCCTTTGGAAAAGAATGTTAGAAAATCTTTAAACTATGGACATACATTAGGACACGCTATAGAGTCTTATTTTCTTTCTCATGAAGATAAGAATACTTTACTCCATGGAGAAGCAATTGCAATAGGAATGATCCTAGCTACCCACATATCATCTAATTTACTTGATTTTCCAGAAAATAAGTTAAAGAATATAACAGAAAAATTAAGTGATATCTATCCTAAAGTTAATTTTGAAGCAGATGATATCGAGCATATTATCGAGCTATTAAAATTTGATAAAAAGAATGAATATGGTAAGATAAATTTTGTATTATTGAAAGATATAGGAAAGCCTATTTTAGATCAAAAGGTGAATAATGATCTAATTATCAATGCTTTTGAATATTATCGAGAAAATTAATTTACTGATATTCACCGGGATATAAATTTTTTTATTTAAATTAATTACCGATTGATTTTATTACAAATTTTGTTATAATTGCACGATTAAAAATACGCTATGAAAAGAGTCATTGTAGATTACAAAAAGTTAACTCCAGAGATCTTGAGCTTGCTGGTTGAAAAATATCCTGATGGATATGACGACGATCAAGTTATCTCTTTTAAGAACGCAAAGAATGAAACTGTAGAAGCTATTGAGGTAAGAACAGAAGACTCAATCTACCTCGTAAAAGTTAGTACCAGATTGGAAAACACCATGGCTAATTATGATGAAGATGATTATGAAGATTCAGATTTTAACGAGCCTATTGTAGAGATTCCAGAAAAGAATATTGAAGAAGAAGAGGAAGAAGAAATATAATAATTAAAAAATCCATCTAAATTGAATTCTATAAATGTGAATTCTATTTAGATGGATTTCATACTTGAAAATACTCTTATTTAAACATGTTGTAATTCATGCTTTCCTTCTTTAATTTCTTCTATTAATTTAGCATTAAACGCTGGAAGATCATCAGGATTTCTACTTGTAACAAATCCTTCGTCTACTACTACTTCTTTATCTACCCAATTCGCTCCTGCATTTTCAACATCTTTTCTTATAGAATTAAACGATGTCATAGTTCTACCTTTTACTACTTCAGCATCTATAAGCGTCCATGGTGCGTGGCAAATAGCAGCTACAATCTTTTTCTCCTTAAAGAAATCTTGTACAAATTTTAGAACTTTTTCTTCACGTCTTAATTTATCTGGATTAATAACTCCACCAGGAAGCATTAACGCATTATATTCTTTAGAAGACACTTCATCTATAGTTCTATCTACTTTATACTCCTTAGACCAATGATCGCCATCCCAGGCTTTAATAGATCCAGATTTTAAACTTACAATATCTACTTGAAATCCTTCCTTTTCCATCGCTTCTTTTGGCGAGGTTAATTCCACTTCTTCAAATCCATCTGTAGCTAAAATTGCTATTCTCTTTTTCATAATATTGATTTTATAATTAGTAATAATATTCTTTTTCAAAATTACTTCAGAGATACAGCAAACTGTACTAAGAACCTTATAAAATATTACAGCTTTTCGTTAAACCTTTATTAATCCCACTATTTCGCGACAACTTCTTCAGATTCTGTATTATTCTCTAGACATTCCATCGTTTTATGATCTGCCTTGAGCTTTTGCTTTTTTTCTTCTAATTTTTCCATTTCCTGATGAATGGCTGGTTCAGAAAATTCGTTAGGGCTAATTTTTTCGTTCTTGTACAAAGCGTATTGCACTGTAAATTCTGCACCAAAGAACATAATTAAACATGTATAGTTCACCCATAATAAAATAAGAACAATAGAAGATGCTCCTCCGTATACAGAACCAGGATCTGTATTACCAAAGTAGAATCCTATTAGAGATTCTCCTATTAAAAATAAAATAGTAGTAAGTCCTGCTCCTTTTAAAGTGATTCTCCATTTAATTTTAACGTCTGGTAACAACTGAAATATGAAGGCAAATAATGTTGTGATAAACATAAAAGAGATCACATAATTAATTAACTGTATTACAGAAACGCTAGCAATCTGCGCAGAACTTCCAATAAAATCACTTAAATAACTAATACTAGCAGAAACGATTAAAGCCATTAATAATAAAAAGCCAATTACTAGGATCATCCCAAAAGAAATCATTCTGTCTATTACCATTCTAAAAAACGTAGCTTTCTTTTCTGCAACATTCCAAATGTTATTCATTGCTATTTTAAGCTGAAAGAAAACTCCCGTAGCACCAAATATTAACATTGCAACCCCAAAAACCACAGTCAAAGTTGAATTATTATCTAATGCTGCGCTCGAGATCATATTCTCAATAGCTTCAGCAGCACCTTCCCCAATAAAACGTGAGATCTGCCCTGTAATTCTCCCTTGTACAGCTTCTTTCCCAAAGAAATAACCTGCAATAGTCACCACAATGATCAATAATGAAGGTAATGAGAAAAGTGTGTAGTAGGCTATAATGGCACTTTTTTGAAAAGGCTCATTATCCATCCAGCTTGTGTAAGATTTCTTTAAAAGATTTAGAAACGTTTTTAGTCTTTTCATAATCCGTAACGTTCTTTGAATATATGAAGATGATGTTTTTGATGACCCGATATTATGAAACCTGCTGCCAGTGGTATAAAATTAGAGTCATTTACATTTCCTTGAATAGTGAGCATTTCAGTATCAAAACTTTCGAACAATGCAATTCCACTATTTCTAATTAACTCAAACTCTACTTTAAAGCTAACTAAACTTCTTCCATCTGCTCTGGAGGCAGGAACATATGAATCATGATCATAACCCGGAATAGAAGTTTTATCATTTCTTGATACAGTTAATGCTCTGTATTGAAAAATTCTCTCTGTATCTAATAGATGCTGAAGAACCTGCGCTACCGTCCACTTACCTTCAGCATAAGAATGTTTAAGATCTTTTTCACTTAAATGATCTAAAAAATAAAGGAATTCATCTCTAGTTTGTTTTAGAAGATCTATTACATCTTCATTCGGTAAATAATCTAAATAGGTTTGATAAAATGGGGAATGATCTCCAGGCCTTAAGCTACTTAATTTCATAGTATGATATCTGACAATAGTGTATAAAAATACCCTTTAAACTTTGAAGCTTAAAGGGTATTTAATAAAATATTAGCTAAATCTATAGATCTTTAAATATAGAATGCATCAATCTTTTCTTATCATTCATACTTTCTTCTAAAGAAATCATTGTTTCTGTTCTATACACACCTTCAATATCATCTAATTGAAATATGATCTCTTTAGCATGTTGTGTATTGCGTGCTCTAATCTTACAAAAAACATTAAATTTCCCGGTAGTAACATGAGCTACGGTTACAAATGGTATATCATTTATACGTTCTAATACAAATTTGGTTTGAGACGTATTTTTAAGAAAAATACCTACATAGGCGATAAAAGCATATCCTAATTTCTCATAGTTCAAGGTTAAAGTAGATCCTAAAATGATCTGTGCTTCTTCCATCTTTTTCACTCTAACGTGAACAGTTCCAGCTGAAATATTTAATTTCTTAGCTATATCAGTAAACGGTGTTCTCGTATTTTCGATCAACATATCCAAAATCTGGTGATCAGTTTCATCTAGTTTATACTTGGCCATAATAGTCCTTGTCTTTAATTAAAACACAAAAATAATACAAACTCTTTAGATAATTAGTAATGATATTCAATTATTTTCATAATTTATAACCAAAATCTCATTTTTTATAGCAATTTTATCAACTATAACGTTTTCGGCGAGCTCCTCTTTTTCCACAGTAGTCACTTTATAGTTTTTACAATCTATCTCTTTGTGAGCATATTCGTTAATATTGAACTTCATTTTAACGATCACAGGTTCAAAATTTATCTTCCCGTCTAAAACAACTTCATTAAATTGTATCGCAACATCCTGAACTTTGTCGTTAATCACCGCGTTCCTTAAGATCACATCATAAAAATTCTTCTCATTTTGAGGAATTCTAAAATATTCTTGAAATTCTATAGCCTCATAAGATTTTGAAACAATAGAATTTAACCCTGATAGTATTGCATAAAAAATGAACTTGCGGGTCTCTTCCCTATTGTAATCAAGAGGATAATGCCCTGCTTCAAATAAAATAGTAGGAACCTTTAATCCCTGAAAAGTGTCTCCTGTACAATTTTCGTTGTAAGCATCATCGTATCTACCTATACCTTCTATTAAATATTCTTCAAGATCTTTAAAAATAGCTACTATCAATTTCATAGATATGATCCTAGAAGGCTTAATACTTCTTTGTTCATCCATAGACGGTGTTAAAAAAGATATTGTAGCAGGCACAGACTTTGCACCCGCACCAAATATGGTTCGTTGATCATGAAGATTGAAGCAAAAATCTGGTTTAAAACTATCAAAGACCTGTCTTAATAAAACACTTTCTACCTCCTTTAGATCTTTTGCATCTCTATTAAGGTCTACACCGTTTGCATTTAATCTGGTATAGGCTTCTGCCCCATCAGGATTAAGCATAGGTATAATTAGTATTGTGACTTTCTCTAAGATAGAATTAATAAAGGAAGCGTTAGATGCTTCTAGAAAAACATTTAAAAGGTCAAAAATAGCTTTTGTAGTTGTAGATTCATTGCCATGCATTTGAGACCACATTAAAACCTTGGTAGCACCCTTTCCTATTTTAATAGACCTAATTGGAATTGCATTGTTGGAATGACCAATTGTTGTCACTTCAAAACTACTACCTAATCTTATCAATAAGTTCTCTATATGAGCGTAGGTAATATATCTGCCTAACAATTCCTCTTCTTTAAAAGAAGGATAATTCTTAAAAATTTCTTTTAGATTTTCCATACTTGATTTCATGTTTACAAAAGTAAATAATCAATAATTTACAATTGTAAACAGTTTAAATATTGTTAATTGTTTACACATGTATACAGTAATTAGATAATGACCTTATTGATCTCTGGAATTATTCCTAATCAGGAATATTTAGAACTTAAAATACTATTATTTAGATAATTAAGCTATATGACCTAATCTTTTCATTTAGTGATAAATAATAAATTTACATTTGTAATTTGCAGATGAAAATAGATTGAATTACATTTGTAAACATCATATTTTCAAAATTAAATTTACAATGGTAAACAGTGATCAATTTGCAACAAGACTACAAACCATTATAAATTATTATGATTTATCTGCAGCATCCTTTGCAGATTCTATTGAAGTAGGACGCTCCTCCATCTCCCATATCCTATCAGGTAGAAATAAACCTAGTCTAGATTTTGTTCTGAAGATTATTAAGATCTATCCTGAAGTAGAATTGTATTGGCTCTTAAATGGAAAAGGAAGTTTCCCAAAATATGTTAGTACAGAAGTGCATTCTATTAAAAAACAAGCAGAAGAAAAAGATGAAACTAGAGATGTGGACATAAAAGCTACCAGACCACTTCCAATTGATAATGATGATATAAAGCCTTTTACAGGTTCTACAAAGAAAATTAAAAGGATTGTTCTATTTTACGAAGACGGAACATTTGAGGCCTTTGAAAATTGATTTTAAAGCCTAGATTCCGTTATTTTGTAATATGAAAAGAATTCTATTACTTCTACTTATCGCATCCCTATATTCCTGTTTCTCTCCTGAACGAGATTGCGGAAAATTTAAAACCGGAACATTCGAGTTTCAATCTTATCTGAATGGAGAATTAGTGACTTCTACTTTTGTTAGAAATGATACTTTAGAGATCGATCAATTTCAAGGTAAAACAGATACCTCTTCTATACGTTGGATAAATAATTGTGAATACATTATCACAAATCTACACCCTAAGAACATGGCGGAGAAAAAACCCTTAAATATTAAGATCTTAACCACTAAAGGCAATACCTATACATTTGAATATGGACAAGTTGGCGACGCTAAGAGACAACGAGGCACCGTTACCAAGATCGATTAATGATTTTTATTAAGTTTAAGCTTGCTTGTTCTTGAGCAGCTCATTTTGCTGCTGCATAAGTTCTGTAAGATCTGATAGCAACTGAATATCTTTTGGGGTTTCCACGGTCTTATCTTTAGGATCCTGAGATTTTCTTCGAAATCTATTCATAAGTTTTACCACTATAAAAATGGTAAATCCAACTATAACAAAGTCTATCATAGCTTCTATAAAGGCTCCATATCCTATAGCAACTTCTTTGATACCATCTACACCTTCTGCCGTAGAATCTACACCATCTCGCAATACAATCCTTCTTTCAGAGAAATTTATACCATCTGTTAAAATTGATAATGGCGGCATTACTACTTGTTTCACCAATACATCTACAACCTTATTAAATGAAGCTCCAATGATGATACCAACAGCCATATCTATCATGTTCCCTTTAATGGCAAACTCCTTAAATTCTTTTAGCATTCCCATGATCTATTCGTCGAATAATGTTATCTGACTTTCTGATGAACCTTTCTTAAGCTCACCTATTTCTAAAGTATCAGACTGAGTTTCTTCTTCACTCTCTTCTTTTTCCTCCTCTATTTCCTCTTCCACCTCGTAAGGCACAGGATCTAAAAGATTTATTTGTTTTATTTTTTCTGCAGTTAATTGATTTCCAAGAGCTTTAATACCTTTTACCGAAATAAATTCTTCAAGATTAACTATGTCGCTTTCTTTCTGATCTTTGCCTCTAAGTTTTGCATAAACCAATTCTACTTGCGGTATATAATCTGTAGAAACTAGCTCTAGATAAGATTTTTCATTATCTCCTCCAATAAAATAATCCTCTTTGTCTGGATGTTCAATTTGAAACCTCTTAACGTAGTATCGCTCTTTATCTGCTTCCCAATAAATAGCAGAAATTGCTTTTTTCGGAGCCCATTTCTCAAGGATTATAATCTCTTCATCAAATCTCGTAGTTAGCTCAGGTTTAATGGTTTTAGCTATTCCATCTTGAGTAATGATTAATAGTCTATCTTCTCCTTTAAACTCTCCAAGCAATTCTCCACGTTCATCAACATTTAAACGTTTAACACTATCATCAAACCAAATTCTTCTTGGCTTCAAAGTAGAGACACCCTCTTCTTTAAGCTCTACACGTTTAATAGCGTATTTGGTTACTATATTTCCCTTTACATTTCTACCCTTAATAAGCATGTCTGCAAAGTCAATTTCAAATTTTAATTTCTTTATACTTCCAACTTGTCTCAAATAAACGGTCACTACTTCTGCTTCTCCATTATAATTAGCAGAAAAATATGATAACTTAGAATCTTTTTTACCTTGAGTAAGATCATATTCTTTGTCTCTGGTAATGGAAGTAACGGCAAACCTTTTTATATAAGAGGCACCATTTTTACCATCTCTATATATTAAGTTATAAATAGTTCTTTTATCTTTCTTCTTAAATACAGCTACATGAATTATGTCTTTACCCACAAAAGTTTTTGCATCTATCTTGCTCACCATCATTTTTCCATCTCCGGTAAAACAAATTATATCATCTATATCAGAACAATCTGTAACGAACTCATCTTTTTTGAGCGAGGTTCCAATAAATCCTTCCTTCCTATTTACGTATAACTTGGTATTGCGCATTGCAACTTTAGAAGCCTCGATATCATCAAAAAGTCTTAAAGCAGTTAATCGCTCTTTTCCCTCACCATATTCTTTCTTGAGTCTAGTAAAATATGCGATTGCATACTCTACTAAGTGATCTAAATGATGTTTTATCTTGGCAATATCCTCTTCCAGAGCATCAATCTTTTGCTGAGCCTTATCTATATCAAATTTCGAAATTCTCTTAATTCGAATTTCGGTTAGTCTGGTAATATCTTCTTCTGTAACTGCTCTTTTTAAATGAGTTACATGAGGCTTAAGTCCTTTATCTATAGCACTTATAACACCTTCCCAGGTTTCCTCCTCTTCAATATCTCGATAAATTCTATTTTCAATAAAAATTCTTTCCAATGAAGCAAAATGCCACTGCTCTTCCAATTCGTCTAACTTAATCTCTAGGTCACTCTTTAATAAACTTAAAGTGTGATCTGTAGATCGCTTTAACATTTCAGTAACTCCAAGAAAAATTGGTTTATTATCTATAATAACACAACCTAATGGCGCTACAGAATTTTCACAATTTGTAAATGCATATAGAGCATCTATAGTTTTGTCTGGAGATATGTTTGGAGGCAAATAAATTAAGATCTCTACAAATTCTGCAGTATTATCTTCTATTCTCTTAATTTTTATCTTACCCTTATCATTTGCTTTAAGAATAGAATCTATAAGTGTAGAGGTGGTAGTACCAAAAGGAATTTCGGTAATTGCCAACGTATTTTTATCGTATTGAGAAATCTTTGCTCTAATACGTACTCTACCTCCACGTTCTCCATCATTATAATTAGAAACATCTGCTTCTCCTGCTGTAGGAAAATCTGGGAAAAGTGTGAATTTTTTACCTTTCAAATGTTTTATAGAAGCATCTATTAATTCATTAAAGTTATGAGGTAAGATTCTTGTACTCAATCCAACGGCAATACCCTCTGCACCTTGAGCTAATAAAAGTGGAAATCTTACCGGTAAGTTTACCGGCTCCTTTTTTCTACCATCATAGGATAATTGCCATTCTGTAATTTTTGGATTGTAAATTACTTCTGTTGCAAATTTAGAAAGTCTAGCTTCAATATATCTAGGTGCCGCTGCTCTATCTCCTGTAAGAACATTTCCCCAGTTTCCCTGAGTGTCTATCAAAAGGTCTTTTTGACCAATTTGCACCATGGCATCTCCAATACTGGCATCACCATGTGGATGATACTGCATGGTATGTCCTACAATGTTCGCAACTTTATTGTATCTCCCATCATCCAGATCTTTCATAGAATGCATAATTCTACGTTGTACTGGTTTAAACCCATCTTCTACGGCAGGTACAGCTCGCTCCAAGATAACATAAGAGGCATAATCCAGAAACCAATCCTTGTACATTCCTGTAACTCGAATTAATTGCTCTTTTGGCTGATTATCCTGCTCTTCTGGCAATAAGTCCTGATTTTCTATATCCATTTAAGAGATTGCTTTGTTTTTTTGTAGAACTTTATTTAAAGATTCTATCATTCCCTTCTTTTTCTTTTTTCCCAAGAATGTAATATTAAATCGATAAGATCTAACACCAGACTTTCGTCTACTGCTAATATATATTTTTAAACTTGCGTAAATTCCGTAATCTGATACTTCAAAATTCACCAATTTAGATTTTGGAAATTCTGCACGCTTTACTCTATATTCCATAAATTTTGAAACGAATACACCGTTGTTCTTAAAATTTAAAGTTTCACCATCACTGTCAAATTCGAACACCTGCCCTATTCTATGAAAATAAATGGCAAATAAGATCAAAAGAATATTTGGCAGAAAGTGACTAAACTTTATGGTGGATTCTGTGTCTGAATTCATCAACTCAATATTTACAAAAATATTGGTTACAAAGGCAGCTACAATTAGAATGTAGATAGAAGGAACAATTTTAGTCTCTGTAGTATTCTTAAACCTCATAGGCTATTCCGCGATCAGATCTAGTTCAACTTTTAAATTATCGATAATAAATTCCTGTCGGTCTGGAGTGTTCTTACCCATATAGAAATTCAATAATTCTTCTATAGACATATCTTTATCCAACATTACCGGATCTAATCGAATATCATCTCCAATAAAATGCTTGAATTCATCTGGAGAAATTTCTCCTAAACCTTTAAATCGAGTAATCTCTGCCTTTCCTGTTAATTTTTCTACAGCAGCTTGGCGCTCAAATTCGCTATAACAGTAAATAGTTTCTTTTTTATTTCTAACTCTAAATAAAGGAGTTTGAAGAATATACAAATGATTTTCTTTTATTAATTCTGGAAAGAATTGTAAAAAGAATGTAATCAGTAATAATCTTATGTGCATTCCATCCACATCGGCATCGGTAGCAATTACAATGTTATTATATCTAAGATCTTCAATAGATTCTTCTATGTTTAAAGCCGCTTGTAATAAATTGAATTCTTCATTTTCATAAACGATCTTCTTTGTAAGACCATAACTATTTAAAGGTTTTCCCTTTAAACTGAAAACTGCCTGAGTATTTACATCTCTAGATTTTGTAATAGACCCACTCGCAGAATCTCCCTCTGTAATAAATAACGTAGATTCTAAATAGCGCTCTTTCTTGCTATCTCCCAAATGAATTCTACAATCTCTAAGTTTTTTATTATGTAAACTAGCTTTTTTAGCTCTGTCTTTTGCAAGTTTTCTTATTCCTGAAAGTTCTTTACGCTCTCTTTCTGCCTGCAAGATCTTTCTATTCAGCTTTTCTGCTGTTTCCTGATTCTTATGTAAATAATTATCAAGTTGAGTTTTTAAAAAATCGTTGATGTACGTTCTAACCGTTGGGAGTTCTCCACCCATATCTGTAGAACCCAATTTAGTTTTTGTCTGACTCTCAAAAACCGGTTCCATCACTTTTATACTGATTGCGGCTACGATAGATTTTCGTACATCGGCTGCATCGTAATTCTTTCCGTAATATTCTCTAATAGTTTTAACCACGGCTTCTCTAAAGGCTAACAAGTGCGTACCACCTTGAGATGTGTTTTGACCATTTACAAAAGAATGATATTCTTCAGAATATTGAGTCTTGCTATGCGTTATAGCAACTTCGATATCTTCTCCTCGAAGATGAATTATTGGATATAACTGGTCATCTTCTTTTATACTATCACCTAAAAGATCCTTTAATCCATTTTCAGAATAAAATTTTTCACCATTAAAAATAATTGTTAACCCCGGGTTTAGGTATACATAGTTTTTGAGCATTTTTTCAATATACTCATCACGGTATTTGAAATTTTTAAAAATCAATTCATCCGGAACATAAGTTACTTTAGTTCCTCGTCTTCTAGAAGTTTCATCTAATTCTTCTTCTCTAACCAGATTTCCTTGCTCAAATTCTGCAGATTTAGACCTACCGTCTCTGGTAGATTCTACTCTAAAACTTGAAGATAAAGCATTTACTGCTTTTGTACCAACTCCATTAAGACCTACAGATTTTTTAAATGCTTTTGAGTCGTACTTACCCCCGGTGTTCATTTTAGAAACAACATCTACCACCTTTCCTAATGGAATCCCTCTACCATAATCTCTAACTATAACACGCTGATTTTGAACGGAAACCTCTATAGTTTTCCCGGAACCCATTACAAATTCATCTATACTATTATCTAAAACTTCCTTTAAAAGGATGTAGATACCGTCATCTGCAGTAGAGCCATCCCCAAGTTTCCCGATATACATTCCCGGGCGCATTCTAATATGCTCTTTCCAATCGAGAGATCGTATATTGTCTTCGGTATATTTGGTTTCTTCACTCATAAGTAGTAGGTGCCGTTGAGTTGCTAATATAAGGTTTCCCGCAAAAAACTGAAACAGCTAATCCGCAAAGTAATTAACAAAGATTTAATGTGAAATGTTAACTGCAAAAATTTTATTTTATAATCTAAAAAAATCCATTTATACATATGTACAAATGGATTTTTTGAAATTTACTGAATAATCAGCAATATGTTCTAGAATTTAAACATTAAATCTAAAATGCATTACATCTCCATCTTTAACGATATATTCTTTTCCTTCTACTCTCATTTTACCAGCTTCTTTAACTTTAGCTTCACTTCCTAAAGTTGAAAAATCTTCGTAAGCAATTACTTCTGCACGAATAAAACCTTTTTCAAAATCTGTATGTATTACTCCCGCTGCCTGTGGCGCACTAGCACCAACCGGAATTGTCCATGCTCTTACCTCTTTAACACCGGCAGTAAAATAAGTTTGAAGATTTAATAAACTATAAGCAGAGCGTATAAGTTTAGCAGAACCTGGCTCATCTAAACCAATATCTTGCAAAAACATTTTTCGCTCTTCGTAATCATCAAGTTCTGTAATATCTGCCTCCGTACCTACAGCTAATACTAAAACCTCAGCATTTTCGTCTTTTACAGCTTCTTTCACCTTATCTACGTGAGCATTTCCAGAGGTTGCTGCATCTTCATCTACATTACAAACATACATCACAGGCTTATCTGTGATGAGTTGTAGGTTAGCTATAAATTCTTCTCTTTCTTCGTCTGAGAATTCTATAGCTCTAACAGAAACACCAGCTTCTAAACCCTTTTTAGCCTTTAAAAGGGCTGTTTCTTCTTTTTGAGCTTCCTTATTTCCAGTACGTGAAGCACGCTTAACTTTTTCTAATTTCTTATCTACAGTCTCCAGATCTTTTAACTGAAGCTCCATATCTATGGTCTCTTTATCTCTTACAGGATCTACAGAACCATCTACATGAACAATATTATCATTATCAAAACAGCGTAGCACATGTAAGATAGCATCTGTCTCTCTAATATTTCCTAAGAACTGATTTCCCAAACCTTCTCCTTTACTAGCTCCCTTTACCAATCCTGCAATATCTACAATCTCTACAGTTGCAGGCATTACTCTTTCTGGATTTACTAAAGACTCTAATTTGTCTAATCTATGATCTGGAACATTTACTACTCCAATATTTGGCTCTATGGTACAGAACGGAAAATTTGCACTTTGCGCCTTAGCATTAGATAAACAATTAAAAAGTGTGGATTTCCCTACGTTTGGTAAGCCTACTATTCCTGCTTTCATACTTTATTATTTGATACTGATATTTTGCGGCTGCAAAGATATAAATTTGAATGGAGAATTAACGCGCAGTTATTGAGTATTAATGGTAGGAATAAATTCTTGAGAATTAACTTTAATTAGGGCTAGATTACGCTGGTAATTTTATCTTTGCAACTCGTACAATAATCTTGGTATTAAAATCCAATTATTGAGAAATTCTCAAATAATTTTCTACATTTTTTAATCTTACACTGAAAACATCATATAATCAATTTTTGAAATTGTTATTTATATTTGTAAACAATTGATTGTTTATAAATTTATAACTAATTAAATATCAGTATATTAAATAATTTATTTTGCAAACTTTTTGAATTTTAAATTTTCACTTATACTTTAATTTTTACTACATTTACATTCTTGAAAATACCCTTATAAAACATCTATAAAATCACTTAATGAAAGTTGAAACCACTCCCACTAAAGAAAAAATCTACACTCAGGATGAAGCTTTTGAAGCTTCTTTAAAATATTTTAAAGGAGATGAATTAGCTGCTAGAGTTTGGATTAATAAATACGCATTAAAAGATTCTTATGATAATATCTATGAGAAGTCCCCTCAGGATATGCACGTAAGAATTGCTAAAGAAATAGCAAGAGTTGAAGCCAAATACCCAAATCCTATGAGTGAAGAGGAAATTATGGGATTGATAGAAAATTTCAAATACATTGTTCCTCAAGGAAGTCCAATGGCTGGAATCGGAAATAAATTTCAGGTAGCTTCTCTTTCAAACTGTTTTGTTATTGGCAATAACGGTAATAGTGATTCTTATGGAAGCATTATGAAGATAGACCAAGAGCAAGTGCAATTGATGAAACGCCGTGGTGGAGTTGGGCACGATCTTTCTCATATAAGACCTAAAGGATCTCCTGTTAAAAACTCTGCACTTACTTCAACCGGTATCGTACCTTTTATGGAGCGTTATTCCAACTCTACCAGAGAAGTTGCACAAGATGGAAGACGTGGTGCACTTATGCTGTCTGTATCTATAAATCATCCAGATTCTGAAGGTTTTATAGATGCTAAAATGGAACAGGGAAAAGTTACTGGTGCCAATGTTTCTGTAAGAATTGATGATGATTTCATGAAATCTTTAGATAACAAGACTCCTTACATTCAAAAATTTCCAGTTCACAGTAAAGATCCTAAGCAAACTAAAGAGATAGATCCTTCCATCTTATGGAATAAGATCGTTCATAATGCATGGAAATCTGCGGAACCGGGAATTCTATTTTGGGATACTATTATCAATGAGTCTGTACCAGATTGCTATGCAGATCTGGGCTACAACACGGTTTCTACAAACCCTTGTGGCGAGATTCCTTTATGTCCTTATGATTCTTGTAGACTTTTAGCTATCAATCTTTTCTCTTATGTAGTAAATCCTTTCACTAAAGAGGCAACTTTTGACTTTGATTTATTCAAGAAACACGTGGCTGCAGCACAAAGAATGATGGATGATATAATCGATCTAGAATTAGAAAAAATCGACGATATTCTAGGTAAGATAGATGCAGATCCAGAAAATGAAGAAATTAAAAGAGTAGAGAAAAATCTTTGGTTAGAAATTAAGAAGAAAGCCAACGAAGGAAGACGTACAGGAATTGGAATTACTGCAGAAGGAGATATGTTAGCTGCCCTTGGTATAGCTTATGGAAGTCCCGAAGGAATTGATTTCTCTGTAAAAGTTCACAAAACCTTAGCATTAGAAGCATATAGAGGTTCTGTTAACATGGCCAAAGACAGAGGTGCTTTTGCTTTTTATGATTCAGATAAAGAAAAGAACAATCCATTTATCCAGCGTATTAAAGATGCAGATGAAAAGCTGTATTACGAAATGCTGGAACATGGAAGAAGAAATATCGCCATGCTAACTATTGCTCCTACAGGAACTACTAGTTTAATGACGCAAACTACTTCTGGAATCGAGCCGGTATTTATGCCTGTGTATAAGAGAAGAAGAAAAGTAAACCCTAACGATAAAAATGTAACGGTAGATTATGTAGATGAAACAGGAGATTCTTGGGAAGAATATGTAGTTTTCCATCACCGTTTTAAAGAATGGATGCAAGTTAATGGGCATGAGATAAGCAATGATTATACTCAAAAAGATCTTGATGAATTAGTAAAGAAATCTCCATATTATAAATCTACTTCTAACGATATAGATTGGTTGAGTAAGGTAAGAATGCAGGGTGCAGTTCAAAAATGGGTAGATCATTCTATAAGTGTTACCATAAACCTTCCTAACGACGCTACAGAAGAGTTGGTAGGCACACTTTATATGGAAGCCTGGAAAGTAGGTTGTAAAGGAGTTACCGTTTACAGAGATGGATCTCGAAGTGGGGTGCTTATATCTAATGAAGAGAAAAAAGAATCTTCAGAAAGTAATTCGAGTTTTCCAACTAAAAGGCCTCATGAGTTAGAGGCAGATGTTATTAGATTTCAAAACAATAAAGAGAAATGGATTGCTTTTATTGGACTTATTGGAGATCAACCTTATGAGATCTTTACCGGTTTGGCAGATGATGAGGATGGAATTCTAATTCCTAGATGGGTAGATAATGGGAAGATCATCAAAAATAAAGATGAACAAGGTAATACGAGATATGACTTTCAATATAAAAACCAAAGAGGTTATAAAACTACCATAGAAGGACTTTCTCATAAATTTGATCCTGAATTCTGGAACTATGCCAAATTGATCTCAAGTACGTTAAGACATGGAATGCCAATAGAAAATGCGGTAGATCTTATTAACAGCTTGCAATTAAATAGCGAATCTATAAACACTTGGAAGAACGGTGTTGCTAGAGCTCTTAAACGTTATGTTGCAGATGGAACAGAGGCTAAAGGACAAAAATGTACCAATTGTAATTCTACAAACCTCATCTATCAAGAAGGTTGTCTTACTTGTAAAGACTGTGGATCTTCTAAGTGTGGTTAATTAAATTTCTAAATTCTAAATTTCATAAACTGCTCTATTCTTTTGAATAGAGCAGTTTTTTTATGTATAGTTGATAGAAATACCTATGATCATCTGTTTTAGATTTAGTAGCCTAACATCCTTTTTATTTAAAAATGCTAAAAAAGTTTATTTAATAGTATAATTCAAGAGTGAAACAAATTCTTAGGATTGCTTGCAAAAGATCGATGTTACATTAGGCGAAGCTACATTTTAAGGAAGTTTTATAAATTTCTTGATAATGTAAACAACATCAATTCATAATAAAATATGCATTTGATAAAAAATTGTGTACTTTCATTAAGTATTTTTATTCTTTACCATTTAATATTATTACATCTCCCCCTTCAAATAGGTAATCAATAATTTATTCTCAATAGTTATTTTTTAATTATAGAAATTACTATAATAAATCTTAAACCTTTAAATATGAAAAAATTTCTACTCTTACTTTTTCTTGCAGGTTGCCCTTATTTTTTAATCGCACAGCAGGTTTCTGGAACCGTTAAAGATGCCACAGGTTTACCTCTACCCGGGGTTAATGTTTCTGAAAAGAATACTGAAAATGGAACAACCACAGATTTTGATGGAAATTTCACCATATCGGTAGATGGTTCTGCCACCTTAGTATTTAGTTATGTAGGGTTTGAAACATCAGAAGTTGATGTTGAAAATAGAACATCCATCAACGTTATTTTAGCAGATGGTGTGTCTCTTAGTGAGGTGCAGCTGGTTGGATCCCGCAGTCCTAAAAGAACAGCTACAGATACTCCGGTAGCAATAGATGTTATTGATGTTAGTTCTGTAACTACCCAAACCGGTAGAATTGAGGTGAATGAACTTTTGCAGTACGCAGCACCATCTTTTAATGCCAATAAACAATCTGGATCTGATGGAGCAGATCATATAGATCCAGCATCTTTAAGAGGATTAGGACCAGATCAAACTTTAGTTTTAATAAATGGAAAAAGAAGACATCAATCATCGCTAATTAATTTATTTGGTACACGTGGAAGAGGAAATACAGGAACAGACCTTAACGCCATACCCGCTGCTGCCATAAAAAGAATAGAAATATTAAGAGATGGAGCTTCCGCACAATATGGATCAGACGCTATTGCAGGGGTGATCAATCTTGTTTTGAATGATGAAGTTGATAAATTTACTGCTAACATAAATTATGGCTTTTACAACACCAATGCCGATGGAGATTTTCCAGATGGCACTCCAAATACAGATGGAAATAGATTAGATACAGAAAGAGATGGCAATAAAATTGGTGATGATAAGAACTTTGATGGAGGCTCTGTTAAAGTAACTGCAAACTATGGAGTAGGAATTGGGGAAAGTGGGTTTGCTAATTTTACTACAGAATACATCAGTAAAAATAAGACACTAAGACCAGGCTTCGATTTTAGAAGAGGTTTTGGAGAAGCGGCAATAGATGGTTTTAATTTCTTTGGAAATCTTGCAATTCCGCTCTCAGATAAAACAGAGTTCTATGCCTTTGGAGGTAGAAATTATAGAGATACCGATGCTTATGCTTTTACAAGAAATAATCCTACAGAGCGTAATGTTGTAAGTATTTACCCAAACGGCTTTACACCAAGAATTACCTCCATTATCACAGATAATTCTGTGGCGGCAGGATTTAGAACCGAAACCAATAGCGGATGGAAAATAGACGTTAGCAATACATGGGGAAAGAATTTCTTCCATTACTATATTAAAGGAACATTAAATGCTTCTTTACAGGAAAACTCTCCTACAGATTTTGATGCAGGTGGACATAGTTTAAGTCAAAACACAGTTAATTTAGATTTCTCTAATTATTATGAAAATGTATTTGCCGGTACCAACCTAGCCTTTGGTATTGAGTATAAAACAGAGAATTTTGAAATATTTTCTGGAGAAGAAGGCTCTTATGGAACCTTTGATGAAAATGGTAGAATAATTACAGATCCTAATGTTCAGGTACAACCAATAGATCCAAATTCAGGAGAATTAAGACCGGGTGGTTCTCAAGGTTTCCCAGGATATGGACCAGCAAACGAGGTTGATAGAAGCAGATCTAATGTTTCCCTATATTTAGATTCAGAATTTGAATTTACAGAGAAATTTTTACTTGCGGCTGCTGCAAGATTTGAAGACTATACAGATTTTGGAAGTACCATAAATGGTAAATTAGCAGCGCGATACAAAGTTTCTGATAACGTAAACGCACGTGGTTCTGTGAGTACAGGATTTAGAGCTCCCTCTTTGGCTCAAATATATTATAATTTAAAATTCACAAATTTTGTTAATGGTGTTGCATTAGATACACAGCTTTCTCCAAATAATAGTCCTGTAACTGCTTCTTTTGGAATTGGACCTCTAAAAGAAGAAACAGCGCTAAACGCATCCCTTGGTTTCACCGCAAATTTCGGAAGCTTTACTTCAACTATAGATGGTTATTACATCAAAGTTAAAGATAGAATTGTACTTACCGGAAACTTTGATGCTCCACAGATAGAAAATGTAGAAGCAGCGCAGTTTTTTGCCAATGGTGCAGATACGGAGACGTACGGATTGGATATCGTACTATCTCATAAGGCTAATTTAGGAGCTGGTACACTTACCTCAAGCTTTATTGGAAATTTTAATGACATGAGTATAACCGATGTAAAAAATGGGATGCTAGATGAACAAACATTTTTTGGAGAACGAGATAAGGCATTTCTTTTAGCTTCTGCTCCCGATAGTAAGTTACTATTGAATTTAAAATATGACATCAAAAGATTTGACGTTGCGTTAGGATTGAACAGGTTTAGCGAAGTTAAATTATTAGATTTCCAGACATTCGAAGATGTAGCAGATTATGGTAGTTTTGAAAATCAAATTGATGCTGCCACAGATACATATAGCGCTAAGATCACCACAGATCTAAATTTAGGATTCAAAATAAGCGATCAATTAAAGTTAAACGTAGGTTCTAATAACCTTTTTAATGTATATCCAGATCAACAGGATGATTGGAGTGAAGGTGGTGGATATTGGGATTCTGTACAAATGGGATTTGGTGGAGCGTATTACTACGCTAAATTAAACATGCAATTCTAATTTGTTATTTATCATCAAAAAAAAAGGCAGGGATAAAATCCTTGCCTTTTTTTTACGATATCATTTCTTATTCTACAATATACATTTCATTGGAAGCTCTTATGTATTCTTGGGGATTGAATGTGGATTCAAAACTACCTTTTACTAGATCTAATTTTAATTCTAACTGATTCATTCTATCTTTTAAGAATTCGTCTTGTTTATATTTATCAATTAAAACCTTGTATTTATCTAGATTTTCTAAAATTCTAAAGGTAATGGTTCCAAAACGGATCTTTAAATTTTGAACAGCTTCCATCTGGTTGAAATATTGTTGTTTCCAATTTTCAGGATTTTTTGCCCTTTCTTCTACGATCTTATTTTCAGCAATTTTAGAGATATCTATAATATATTGAGTTCTCTTTTTTGCATCGGTCTCATTGGTAAATCGTTTATTAAATACTTCTTTCTCTATCCCTAATAAATTAACTACGTTAGCCTCCATAGCCTGATTCTGCAATTCTGTAAGCTCATTCAAACTTTTTGTAATGCCTTTCCACTCTGTCTCTATTAGATCCTTATCATGAGTGAATTGTGATACAGACGTAGTAAGATTAAACATCTTCATGCTTTTCTCCCTAAGGTTGCGATCTCTCCTACCCAATGAGTTTATAAAAGATCCTATACCATCAAATAAACTACCCGCAAACATGCCTGTAAAAGGTGTACCTTCAGCCAAATTTCCAGTGACATCTATAATATGACTTAAAGCAGCCAGTCTGGCTTCGTCTTTTTTATTCTCTTCTATATATTTCTGAAATTCCTTAAACCATTCTGCATATCCATCATAATTCATAGGATTACTAGTTTTCTCTAAGGTTCCATAAAAATCTCTAGAACTGTTAAATAGATTTAATGGTTTTATCTCACGCTCCATAGAAGCAAGATTTAATACCGCAGAACTGTAGTTATATTTATAAACACTAACCGTGTTTTTATCTAGCTCTTGCTGTCTTTCTTCTAATATTTGTACTCGCTCTAAAAGCTTATCTACTTTCTCTGAAGAAGAGCTAGTATTCTTAATACTCACATCTAGATTATCAATCTTAGCATCTAATTGTTTGATCTTAAGATCTAAGTTTTCTTTTTGAAGGTTACGTTCTCGATTAAGTTCTGTTAATACCAAAGAGGTTACGCTATGATTTTCTAAATTCTCCTGAGCTATTATAACTGAAGGAAATAGCATTCCTATAAATAACATTTTGAAGATTGATTTTTTCATCCCTTAAAACTTTGAATTTACTTGTTGGTAAAATTTTACAGCGTATCATATTTTATGCCGCGAAAGGTCAATTGAAAAAAAACGAATATAATTATTTTCATTTCCTACCATGAATATGGAGAAATACACCCTTATGTAATTTTACCGACTTGATAGCGACAGAAATTGCAATGATTACAATTTCCACAATTCAATTTTTAATTGATCGAAATTGGTAATATTCATTCTTCAATATTTAAAATTATATGAAAGATATATTTCAAAATACTCATTTTTCCGTCTTAGACCTTGTACCTGTTACTCAGGGAAATACTCCAACAGATTCATTTAGGAATAGTCTAGATCTGGCTCAACATGTAGAAAACTGGGGATATAAAAGATTTTGGATCTCAGAACATCACAATATGGAAAGTATTGCCAGTTCTGCCACTGTAATTTTATTACAACACATCGCACAGGGCACCAAAACTATTAGAGTTGGTTCTGGAGGGATTATGCTTCCAAATCACGCTCCATTAGTTATAGCAGAGCAATTTGGTACCATGGAACTCTTATTCCCTGGTAGAATGGATCTTGGTTTAGGTAGAGCACCGGGTACAGATCAAAGAACTGCCATGGCACTTAGAAGAAATGCACAGGAATCTGTAAACGATTTTCCAAATAACATTCAGGAATTGCAGAGATACTTTTCTAAAGATAACAGACATTCTGATGTTAGAGCTATTCCGGGAGAAGGCCTTGACATTCCATTATACTTATTAGGTTCTAGCACCTATAGCGCACAATTAGCAGCTCATAAAGGATTGCCTTATGCTTTTGCTAGTCATTTTGCTCCAGCCTATCTGCATCAGGCATTGAAACTGTACAAGGATGGCTTTGAAAGTTCAGATCAATTAGATAAACCATATGCTATAGCTTGTGTTAATGTAATTGCAGCAGCTACAGATGAAGAGGCAGAACGTTTAGCTACAAGCCAGAAACAAATGTTCTTAGGGCTAATTAGAGGCACGAGAAGACCTATGCAAGCTCCTGTAGAAAATATGGAACATATTTGGAATGAGGCTGAAAAAGCAGCTGTTCAGCAAATGATACATTATAGTTTTATAGGAAGTAAGGCTACCATCAAAGAAAAACTAGCTGCATTTATAGAAGATACAGCAATAGACGAGATCATGGTGGTTTCTCATATTTTTGATCACAAAGCAAGATTGAGATCTTATGAAATTCTAGGAGAGCTTACCAAGTCTGAATAGGATTGGGTAATGAATAACTCCACGTTCGCCATAAGCTTGCCTCAGTTCTTTAGATAAGATATCCACCGGGTTCACCCCTTTATCATTTTCATAGTGCTTAACGGCAGACCATGTTTTTAAATAACCTATAAGGTCATCGAAACTCCAATTTAGATCTAAACTAATTTTTGGAGTTTCGATCTCTTTAAAAGGAAATGGAATGGTCTTATACCCCTCTTCTAAAAGATATCTTTCCTTATCCCAATAAGGCCCCAATATATCTCTATACAACTCGTCAATTACTCTATTTGTTTCTTCATTGCTAGAAAATAGCTCATATCCAATTACCGCAAATATTCCTTCTGGCTTTAAACATCGTTCTACTTCTTTATAAAATTCCTCAAAATTAAACCAGTGAATAGCTTGTGCAACTGTGATCAGATCAAACGAATCGTTTTTAAAATTAGTTTTCTCTGCAGCTTGTCTCGAGTATAAAATATTTTGTTTAGCTATAGCATTTTTTAATTGTTGCTCACTAATATCTGTAGCTTTAACCTCTTGGAAGTATTCTGCTAGAACTCCCGCTACCTGTCCGTTTCCGGTTCCACAATCCCATGCGGAATTAAAATTAGAGCAATTAGCTAGAATAAAGTTATACAACTCATTAGGATAGGTAGGTCTATATTTAGCATATAGATTAGATTGTGAGGAAAAGTTATCTTTCATTTTACATATTTATATTTTGAGCCGTTAATTCTAAAGTATTAATTTACTAAAAATCACTAAATTAGTAGCACTTACTATACTGATTAAATATTATACTCTATCGCTATGAAATTCCATAAAATTCCCACCTTATCTAACTATATTTATGCTTTAATACTATTTTTAGTATTTACAGGACCTTATTCTTTTGCTAGTACCTTTATTCAAGTAGAGATACAACAACAAAATCAATATAGAGAATTTAAAGGAAAGGTAGTAGATAGCAACACCGGGAATGATATTACACTAGCAGTATTAAATTTACAAGGCACCAATATATCTACCATAACCAATTCTGATGGAGAATTTTCTATTAAGATACCAATATCAATAAAAGAGGGCGCCATTAAGATCTCTTATCTAGGATATCAGAGCAAAATTTTACCATTAAGTGATTTTAAAACTGAAAATACTCAGATAGAACTTAGTGAAGTTGTAGAAGAACTTCCTGAGATTAACCTTTTAGATCATGGCAATGCTACAGAATTAGTTAGGGCAATGATGGATAAGAGAGGTGAAAACTATTCAGATCAAAAAGATATAATTACTGCATTTTATAGAGAGTCTATTCAAAAAAGGAGAAGAAATGTTTCTCTTTCTGAAGCGGTAGTAAAAGTTCTAAAACAACCTTATACCAGCGGTAAGAAAGATCAAATATCAATCTTTAAAGCTAGAAAGAGAACAGATTATGAAAGGTTAGATACTTTAGCCTTAAAACTTCGTGGAGGACCTTATAATACCGTTTTTCTAGACGTAATGAAATATCCTGAGTTTCTATTTACCGGTGTTATCTCAGATAATTTTAATTTTAAACTATATAATGTTACACGCATTAATAATAAATTGGTCTATATAGTCAATTTTAATGAAAATGATACCTCACAACCCTGGTACTCTGGAAAGCTTTATATCGATTCTGAGAGTTTAGCATTGATAAAAGCCAATTTCAGTATGAACGTGGAAGATAGAGATAAGGCAAGTAGGATTTTTGTTAAAAAGAAACCAAGTGCAGCTTATGTATACCCTGTAGATGTAGTTTATCAAGTAGATTATAGAGAAAGTAATGGGAAATGGTATTACAGTTACAGCAGAGCACAATTAGAATTTGTTGTGAACTGGGACAATAAATTGTTTAATTCCAGATATACGCTTACTGGAGAAATGGCCGTGACAGATCGGGAAAAATTTAGCAATGGTAATCTAAAGAATACAGATCAATTTATAAGTTCATCTGTTGTTATGGTAGATGATGTTTCAGGCTTTACAGATAGAGATTTTTGGGGCGATCAAAATATTATTGAACCTGAGAAATCAATACAAAATGCCATAGAAAAAATTCAGCGTAATATTAAGAAAGATCCGCAATAGATCTTTTACCAAGATAGTAATGCGATGTTCCAAACCTCGTTGTCATTACCTTTATACTTGTATATAAATTGGAAGCCCAATTTCTTATGAGCGTGCAATGATCTATGATTTCTATCAGAAATGAACGTTACTGCAAATTCGTATTTATTTTGAAAAGTATGTTTATATAACTCATAACAAGATTTAAAAACACCTTGTTGTCTATAATTTTTATCAACACAAACCTGCCCTATAAGTACATAATTATAAGCTGATATAGGTTTATCCTTATATAAACTTTTACTTAATTTAGCTTTAAGACTTTCTAAAGAAGGCATTGAAATTTCAGAACCTTTACTAATTGCTAATATATAAGCTACAACTCCAGAATCACTTTTACAGATAATGGCAGCTTCTTCCAAGTTTAGATCCTTTAAATTTTCAAAAGTATATTTTAAGCTAACAAATCCCTGAGAATTCATCTCCTTGGAAGTAAGAGCTTCTGGAAGATTTCTTTTCTGTAACTTCAAAATTTCTTCTAATTCTGAATCTTCTGAGACTCTTTTGTAATGAAGATCACTCATTTCTAGATCTATTTTTTTAGCTCAATTAATTTACATACAAAATTTTAGTTGGGTCTACTAAAATTGATAAGATCGTTTATAATACGTCATATTTAGATTAGAACTACAACAAATATTAATTTTCAGGAAAGATCCAAGCATCAAGATTTTATCTAAAAAAAATATAATTCAAAAAAAAATCCCGCTCAACAAAATTGAACGGGATTATACAAGTATAAATAAGATTCTCTACGCATTTTCATGCATGAATTTTTGTTTAGCAAGTAATTCTTCTTCGGTTTCTACATGATCATCATCCGGTACGCAACAGTCTACAGGGCAAACTGCAGCACATTGAGGTTCTTCATGAAAACCTTTACATTCTGTACACTTATCTGGAACTATGTAGTAGATCTCATCACTTATAGGTTCTTGTGCTTCATTAGCATCTGCTTTTTTACCGTTTGGCAGCACTACATTTCCTTCAAGATCTGTACCATCGGTATAACGCCAATCATCTGCGCCTTCATAGATCGCAGTGTTGGGACATTCTGGTTCACAAGCCCCACAGTTAATACATTCGTCTGTTATTATAATTGCCATAGCTGATTTTATTAGTAAATTTAAACTTACATCCTGAAAAAAAATTCCTTTACAAATTTTAATTTTTCAAGGATTTATAGGCGATTTTTAACTGATAACTTTTAATTTCGCCGTTACAAATTTAAAGCCAAAACAATTCATAACCAAATAAGCCCATGACAATCGAGCAGCGAAAATTTCACTTACATCAGCTAGGTCTGTTTTTAAATCAATTTCGACGCGAGGGCTTAGTAAAGCAAGATGATTTGCCTCATAATGATGAGTTCTTTGATAGAATGAATGAGCAAATTGAAATGGCCGTGCATCATAATGGTTGGTTTACTAAAGACAATGTTTTATTTTCTCTTGAAGAGTGGGCTCAAGCCTTAACTTTAGATAATTTGGAGAAATGGATAACTCCTTATAGTCTTGATGCTATAACTCCAAAAACAGTAGCTATTATCATGGCTGGAAATATTCCGCTAGTAGGTTTTCATGATTTTATATCTGTACTTATTTCTGGGCATAATGTGGTAGCTAAACAATCTTCTAATGATAAGATCTTATTGCCAATATTAGCAGATTATCTTAAAGCAATAAATTCAGAATATAATCATAGAATTAATTTCACTACCGGAAGATTAGAAAGTTTTGATGCCGTAATTGCAACAGGTAGCAATAACACCGCAAGATATTTTGAATATTATTTTGCTAATAAACCTTCTATAATAAGAAAGAATAGAAATTCTGTTGCGGTACTTACAGGAAATGAAACCACAGACCAGTTACAAGCGCTAGGAGAAGATATTTTTAGATATTTTGGTTTAGGATGTAGAAATGTTTCTAAACTATATGTCCCTAAAAATTATGATTTTGATAGCTTCTACAAAGCTTTACAACCTTATGATTCACTTATGAACCATGCCAAATATGCTAATAATTATGACTACAACAAGGCTGTGTATCTAATGAGTGAGTTTAAGATGTTAGATAATGGATTTTTAGTTCTTAAAGAAGATGAGAGCTTTGGCTCCCCTATTGCTACTACCTTTTGGGAAAGCTATACAGATCTAGATGCTTTAAAAAAGAATCTAGAAGACAATAAAGAAAATTTACAATGTATAGTAGCAAATAACTTGCTAGAAGAGGAAGTTAAATTTGGAGAAACTCAACACCCAAAATTATGGGATTACGCAGATAATGTAGATATTTTATCTTTTCTTTCTAATCTTAATTAAGATCAGGTTGTAATAATCATTTTTATTTTAATTTATTTTGAGGTAACACCTCTACCCTATTTTTATTTAATTCTGCCGTTTTGTACCTTGTGGCAAGACTTTATACAATTAATATAACACAAGATTCGGTTACTTTTTATCATCTTTGTTTCAAATACATTCTATATGAAAATACATAATTTTAGCGCTGGTCCTTGCATTTTACCTCAAGAGGTATTTCAGGAGGCTTCGCAAGCAATTCTTAATTATAATAATTCAGGTTTATCAATACTAGAGATCTCTCACAGAAGCAAAGATTTTGTTGCTGTAATGGAAGAAGCTAGAAGTATATCATTAGAACTTCTAGGACTACAAAATAAAGGTTACAAGGCTCTATTCTTGCAAGGTGGCGCCAGTATGCAGTTTTTAATGGTTGCTTATAACCTATTAGAACAAAAGGGAGCATATTTAAATACAGGAACTTGGTCTAGTAAAGCTATAAAAGAAGCAAAATTATTTGGAGAGGTAAACGTTGTAAAATCTTCTGAAGACAAGAATTTTAGTTATATCCCAAAAGGATACATGATCCCTACAGATGTAGACTATTTTCATTGCACCAGTAACAATACCATTTTTGGTACTCAAATGAAAGAATTTCCTAATACACCAAAGCCAATGGTGTGTGATATGAGTAGTGATATCTTTTCACGAGACATGGATTTTTCAAAATTTGATCTAATATATGCGGGAGCTCAGAAAAATATGGGACCTGCAGGAACAACTTTGGTTATCGTTAAGGAAAGTCTGTTAGGAAAAGTTACCAGAAAGATCCCTTCTATGATGGATTATAAAGTACATATAGAAAAAGAAAGTATGTTCAATACTCCACCTGTTTATGCAGTATATGTATCATTATTAACAATGAAATGGCTTAAGGCTCAAGGTGGGATAAAAGCTATTGAGGAGAAAAACGAAAAGAAAGCACAACTGCTGTATTCTGAAATTGATATTAATCCTTTATTCAAAGGATATACCGCTGTTGAAGATAGATCTATTATGAATGCTACTTTCAATCTAAATGATGAATCATTAAAAGAAAAGTTTGATAGTATGTGCAAGGAAGCTGGCATAAATGGAATTAATGGACACAGAAGTGTAGGTGGGTACAGAGCATCCATGTATAATGCATTACCGCTAGAAAGCGTTGAGGTGTTAGTGGATGTGATGAGTGATCTTGAACGCAACGCATAATTTTAAGGAACTCCTTTTAATTTAAAAATCGGAGTAAATAATAATGAAAATTATTTTTTAATGAAAGTATTAGCTACCAACGGACTCTCAGAATCTGGTATCAACAAATTGAAGAATGCAGGCTTTGAGGTATCTGTCACTAAAGTTGCTCAAGAGCAATTGATACAATTTATTAATGATGAAAAGATCAAAATTCTCTTAGTTAGAAGTGCTACTCAGGTAAAAAAAGATGTTATAGATGCTTGCCCTGGCTTAAAAATAATTGGAAGAGCTGGTGTTGGAATGGACAATATAGATGTTAAGTATGCCAAAGAAAAAGGCCTCAAAGTAATCAATACTCCTACTGCTAGTTCTTGCTCTGTAGCAGAATTGGTTTTTGCACATCTTTTTAGTGGTGTACGTTATTTACATGACTCTAATAGAAATATGCCTTTAAGTGGAGATTCTATGTTTAAGGATCTCAAGAAAAATTATGCTGGTGGTATCGAGTTAAGAGGCAAAACTCTGGGAATTATCGGAATGGGTAAAATAGGTCATGAAGTGGCAAAGATAGCTTTGGGAATTGGTATGAAAGTTATTGCCAGTGATGATACTGTTGGAGAAACTAAGATCACCTTAAATTTCTATAATGATCAGTCCGTTACTATTCCAATAAAAACAGAACCAATAAAGGATATTTTAAAGGATTCAGACTTTATAACTTTGCACGTTCCCGCTCAAAATAAGCCACTTATTGGTAAAAATGAATTGGAAATGATGAAGCAGGGTGCGGCTATAATAAATACTTCGCGAGGTGGTGTTGTAGATGAAGTAGCATTAATTGATGCTTTAGAAAGTGGAAAAATAAGGTTTGCCGGTTTGGATGTTTTTGAAGAAGAACCTACCCCGGCAATTCGAGTGTTAATGGAAGAAAGAATATCGCTTAGTCCGCATATTGGAGCTTCCACCAAAGAAGCTCAGGAAAGAATTGGTTTGGAACTTGCAGACCAAATTATAGCAATTCAGAAAGAACTTTCAGCTTAAAATAAAACGGAATTATAAGAATGCTCTGGAAGCACGAACTTCTTGAGCATTTTTTATTTAAGGCGATTCTGATTTGTAGATTTTCTTTTTAGAACTGAAAATTAAAAGTCGTATCTTAATATGTTTAATAATTATTTTTGATCTCTAACGTTTAAAACCATAAGACTTCGAAAAAAATAAAATTATATCTATGAAAAATCTTTTTTATATATTCCTATTAGCACTTATTATTTATAGCTGTGGTACGCGAAATAGAAATTTTAAAGGAACAGATGCTAATGCTGCAGTGAATGATACTGTAAGGATTGCAAATGATAGTTTAGAATATGAAGTAATAGTTATAGAGCCTGGCTTTAACCTTTTCCTAAATAGTATTGCTAGACCAAGAGCGTATTATTCTCAAACTTATTTAGAAAATAAGAATCAATTTCTTGTGAGAGATTATAATGCAAGAGTCATGCAGCCACAAAGATTTAATTCTAATTTGTATATTCAAGAGATTAATTATGATCCTAATATTGATTATGGATACGAGGTTAATTATTTAATATATAACTATTTTGTCTTCATTTCTAGAGAATACAATCAAAAGTTCTCTGTCCCTACCCGAATTTAAGTACGGAATTTCGCTATTGAATTTCTATATGATATCTTTGTGGCATGAATAAATTAAAGCAACGCTGGGGCATAAGTTCTAATTTTCAATTAATCATGATTCTTGTGGTATTTGCCGTAACAGGATCTACCTCGGTAAGGCTTGCAGCTCCAATTTGTAATTTTTTTGGAGTATATCAAGAAACTTCTCCGTGGTATGTATTTTGGCCTATAAGAATATTACTGGTTTTTCCAATATATCAATTATTATTGGTAGGATTTGGATGGCTATTTGGTCAATTTGAATTCTTCTGGAATTTTGAGAAAAAAATGCTCACGCGACTTGGGTTCTCTAGATTTTTGAACTAGTTTTACAGTGTGAGTTTATTTCAAAAATATAGTTTAATTTTTCTTACCCTGGCAATTTTATTTCCGCCGGTTGCTAAACTATCCCACATGTATGCTCATGATGATCATCCCGTTTGTAGTGATCATAATGATGCCCACATTCACAAAAATCAACTAAGCTGTGAGCTTTGTAAATTTCACTTTGCTCCTTTTAGTAGTTTTACTCCTTTTACCTATGAGTTAACGAATGATTTCTTTGTAGAAAAGAAATTCTTCAACAACTATATTTTCTTAAGCGAATATCAAAAACTCTCCTTTGCCTTAAGAGGTCCTCCTCAAGGGAATTCTATCGTATAAATACTTATATGGCTATTAAGCCATCATACTTTAATTCCTTAATAATACTAAAATGCATAAAATATTATATATGCTAATTGCGCTTGCAATAGCAACAAATGCCTATTCCCAAAATCCTGTAATCGGAAAAGTGAAAGATGCAGAAACAAATTTACCAATAGCGGGTGTTACATTATATTTTCCTCAACTAGAAAAAGGAACCAGCTCCAATCTAGACGGAGAATTTGAATTTAAAAATATCCCTACTGGAAATTTTAACCTGATAATTACCTCCATTGGGTATAGTTCTAAAACCCTAAACCTTACTATTCCAAATTCTCAAAATCTTGAAATTCTATTACAGGCCTCTGCCATAGAAATGGAAACGGTTATTGTTTCCACTCCATTTCATCAATTACAAAGTGATAATGTAATGAAAGTGGAAAGAGAGAACGTAAGTGACCTTAAAAAAAGAGGTGCACTTAATTTAGCTGAAGGGATAACGCAAATTCCTGGAGTAGAAAGCGTAACCACCGGTGCAGGTATCGGAAAACCAGTTATTAGAGGGCTTAGCTCAAATAGAGTGTTGGTATACACCCAAGGAGTTAGATTAGAAAATCAACAATTTGGAGATGAACATGGATTAGGAGTAAGTGCCAGTGGTGTGGAAAGTGTAGAAGTTATTAAAGGGCCTGCCTCTCTTCTTTATGGAAGTGACGCCCTTGGTGGAGTATTATACCTAAACCCCGAGAAATATGCTCCACAACAGAGCACCCATGCAGATGCTAAATATGCATATCAAACCAATACCCTTGGATCTGAATATAATTTGGGTGTAAAAACTTCCGGCAAAAATTTAAAATTTTTAGCTCGAGGAAATTACGCTACTCATAGCGATTATGAAACGGGATCTGACATTAGAGTAACCAATACAAGATTTAAGGAACTAGACCTAAAGACAGGTGTAGGATTTCAAACACAGTCTTATAAAGGAGATCTGAGATACAATTATAATAACTCAAAACTAGGAATTCCTGAAGAGATTGGAGCTCAAAGTACTTCTAAAGATCAAATGCAACCCAACCAAGAGGTAGACAATCATGTATTAAGTTTAGACAATAAGTTTTACCTTAAAAATTCCAGTATAGACGTTAAACTTGGTTATCTATTCAATAACAGAAAGGAGTTTGAAGAAGAAGAGGGAGAAGATGCAGTACCAGCAGAGATTACAAATATAGATCCTGCCTTAGAATTGCACTTAAACACTTTAAACTATGATGTGAAATATAACGCAGCTAAATGGGGGAAATTTCAGACTATTTTCGGAATTCAAGGAATGCATCAAACTAATGAAAACTTAGGAGAAGAAGTTCTTATTCCAGATGCTACAGTAACCGATTTTGGGATTCTTGCTACCACACATTATCATCTAGAGAAAATAGATTTCCAGGGTGGATTTAGGTTTGATACTCGAAATATAGATTCTCAGGAAATGGGAATTGTAGGTGAAGAAAAATACTTTGCGCCATTAGATAGAAGTTTTACCAGTTATAATGGAGCAATAGGAGCGAAATTTGATCTATTTACAAAACTGTCTACTAGAATAAATCTTGCATCAGGATTTAGAGCACCTAACTTAGCTGAACTGACTTCTAACGGTACACATGAAGGAACAAATAGATATGAAATTGGAAATCCTGATCTGGACAATGAGCAAAACTTTCAAATTGATGTAGCTTTTGAATATCAAAATGAACATTTTGAGATCTTTGCGAATCCGTTTTACAACATTATTTCCAACTATATATTCATTAACCCGAGCGGAGAATTAATAGACGGAAATCCTGTTTTTGATTATGTACAGAATGATGTGAGATTGTATGGAGGGGAAGCCGGATTGCATTTGCATCCACACCCTATAGACTGGCTACATTTAGAAAGCAATTTTGAGATAGTTAGAGGCGAACAGAAAGATGGAGAGGACCTTCCTTTAATTCCAGCTGCATCAATTACCAATACATTAAGAACAGAATTTAGTAACGTGAAGGGGATAGCTAATAGCTATGCTTTTATCAGTTCGAAAAGCGTACTAGATCAAGATCATTTCTCAACATTTGAAACAAGAACTCCAGGATATACCTTATTTAGCGCAGGTTTTGGTGGAGCGTTCGCGGTTTCTAAATTAGGAGTAGATTTTAATGTTAGTGCAAATAATTTATTCAATAAATCTTATATCTCTCATCTGTCTAGATTAAAACCAGATGGGATACAAGATAGAGGTAGAAATATTACACTTAGCTTAAGAACATCCATATAAATGCAAAAGGAGGTTGCCTAAAAGACAACCTCCTTTTTATTTAATCAACTAATTAATTTATACAACTTCTGCTTCTAAGATAATTTCTTTACTAGAAGGATTACTTTTCCACACAAAAGTATACAACCACATTAATGTGAAAGAAGGAATAAGATCTGTTCCCGGTAATATCTCTTCAAGAAATACCAATATAGATGCTAATTTCCCTTTTTTTCCAGGATACATATTTCGCATTTGTTTAGCTGCAACCGGTGCCCATGCAAGATCTAAAAATGGCCCTACAAAAGGAATAGCATATGTTGCCATTCCTGCTAAATCAAAAAGAACTCCTTTGATCAATAAATTATTTTTTGAATTTTTCATAGTTTAGTTCTGTTTTATAAGAACTCTAAAACAAATAAGATGCCATTATCTTAAGTGAGAACTAATTAAATTCATAAACTCGTTTCTAGTTTCTATTTTTTCAAATTGACCTCTAAATCCTGACGTTGTGGTAACACTATTTTGTTTTTGTACTCCCCTCATCATCATACACATATGTTGCGCTTCAATAACTACGGCTACCCCTTGCGGTTTTAATGTTGAATTAATACACTCCAAAATGTCATGAGTTAAGCGCTCTTGAACTTGCATTCTTCTCGAAAAAATATCTACAATTCGAGGAAGTTTGCTAAGTCCTACAATATGTCCGTTTGGTATATACGCAATGTGAGCCTTCCCAAAAAAGGGTAGCATGTGGTGTTCACATAAAGAATATAACTCAATATCCTTTACCAGAACCATCTCGTTATAGGTCTCTTTAAACATAGCACTTCTTAAGATCTCTTTTGGATTAGCATCATAACCTTGCATTAAGAATTGCATCGCCTTAGCCGCTCTTTCCGGAGTTTTAACTATACCCTCTCTTTTAGGATCTTCTCCTATCTTTTCGATAATATTCTTAAAATTATCCTTTAGCGCTTCGCTTACTTCCAGATCGTATTCTTCAAAATATTTATACATAACCTTATTTTTTCAATTTTTCTGAAAAAAGCTCTGTAAGCTTTTTGATCTTTGGATCTATAATAACTTGGCAATACTGTTGCTGTCTATGATTGCTGTAGTATTCTTTATGCTCCTCTTCTGCCTCGTAGAAGGGTCCTGCTTCTGAAACTTCGGTGACAATATTATCTTTAAAGATATCTTCTGAAGAGATCCTTTCTATAACGCTATTAGCCACTTTATGCTGCTCTTCTGAAGTATAAAAAATAGCACTTCTATACTGAGTACCCACATCATATTGCTGTCTATTTAAAGTAGTAGGATCGTGAGTACTGAAGAAAATATACAGTAATTCTTCAAAATTTGTAACCTTGGGATCAAATTCTATTTTAATAGCTTCTGCATGTCCTGTTCTTCCGGTAATAATCTCTCTGTATGCAGGGTTTTTAATAGCGCCACCACTAAATCCTGGAATTACATTTCTTACTCCATCTACCCTTTCAAAAACTGCTTCTGTACACCAAAAACAACCACCTGCCAGAATAGCTACTTCTGTATTTATATTATTCATAATGATCTCTAAATTTTGTTTAATAAAACTAAGTAATTTTTAAACAATAATGCGCAATATTATTGTTTTTTCGAAGATTAGGTTCCTTATAATAGTGTTAAATATGATAAGGCTTATTACATGCCAAAAAATAATGATTAGATCTATTATATAAACTATTCTTATGCTCCTAAAATTCGTTCATTTGTTAGGCTTAACCTTATATCACAAATTACTCCAAAAGATCTTTAAATTATTATTGAAACCAACAAAATAATTATTTGCTATATAGCTTATTGATATCAAGATAAAAACAATATCAGCTTTAGAGCGAGTATCATGCAATCTATACACTATCACCTTTACTTTCTGAATTGTGCACCAGAATATTTTAGCTGTATTTTTAAAATGGAGTACGTACTCTTTAAAAGATTATAAGTAATTTCACTTTTTTAAGTAAAGCAAATGATCTACGCTAATAACATTCATAAATACTATGGAGACCTACATGTTTTAAAAGGGGTTAATCTTCATATTGCAAAAAGTGAAATTGTATCTATAGTAGGTGCTTCTGGAGCAGGAAAGACCACCTTACTTCAAATTTTAGGAACTTTAGACAATCCAGATAAAAAGCCTGATAGCTCTTTAAAAATTAATGATATAGATATATATGCTCAAAGTGCAAATAGACTTTCCAAGTTCAGAAATGAACAGGTAGGTTTTATTTTTCAATTTCATCAGTTATTACCAGAGTTTACAGCCTTAGAAAATATTTGTATACCCGCCTTCATAAAGAATACCAGCAAGGCTGAAGCGGAAAAAAGGGCTTATGAATTGTTAGATTTTCTAGGATTAAAAGAGAGAGCTCATCACAAACCCGGAGCACTTAGCGGTGGAGAACAACAAAGAATTGCAGTAGCTCGTTCATTAATCAACAATCCTGCAGTGATATTTGCAGATGAACCATCTGGAAATTTGGATAGTGAGTCTGCAGAAAATTTACACAAATTATTCTTTCAACTAAGAGAAGAATTTCACCAAACCTTTGTTATTGTTACACATAATGAAGAATTGGCAAATATGGCTGATAGAAAATTAACGATGGTAGACGGGGAGATCATTTAATTATATATTAGAATTATTTTTGAATGCTAAAGAGATCAGAATTAAAATCATTTTTAGATTATAAAGTAGAGCAATATAATTCTCCGGAATTTATAGTAACAGATCCCATACAAATTCCGCATAAGTTCAGTAAAAAAGAAGATATTGAGATCGCTGGATATCTTACAGCAACTATATCATGGGGCAATAGAAAGAGCATCTTAACCAATGCCAATTCGCTATTAGAAAGAATGGATTTTGATCCTTATAATTTTGTTCTCAATCATACTAAAGAAGATCTCAATAATCTAGACAATTTTGTACATAGAACTTTTAATAGCCTTGACCTTCAATATTTCATTTTATCACTTCAAAATATTTATAAAAATCATGGAGGCCTAGAAACCGTTTTTTCTAATCATGCAGAAAAGGATTCTCTTCAAAAAGCAATCCACGAATTTAAAAACATTTTTTTTGAACTGCAACACCTGCCTCGTACTCAAAAACATGTGAGCGATCCATTGAAGAATTCTGCTGCAAAAAGAATAAATATGTTTTTAAGGTGGATGGTAAGAAAAGATTCTAAGGGAGTAGATTTTGGAATTTGGGAAAAGGTTCAACCAAATCAATTGTCCTGTCCCTTAGATGTTCATTCCGGAAATACTGCTAGAAAGCTAGGGCTTTTAAAGAGAAAACAGAACGATGCCAAAGCCTTACTAGAGCTAGATCTTAGCTTAAGAAAATTGGATGCTTTGGATCCGGTTAAGTATGATTTTGCTTTATTTGGTCTAGGAGTTTTTGAGAAATACTAACAATCCCCCTACTCCTATTTAAAAATGTTTAACTTTGAGAAGACTTTCGTAAAATACAGGCGTATCTATTGAGAGTTCCTTACTTAATATTGTTATGATATATCCTAAGAAACCAGAAAATCAAACGCAGCGATTAAAGACTCTTGCCGACCTTAATATAATGCATTCTGAAGCGGAAGATAGTTATGATAATATCACAGCTTTGGCATCTTATATCTGTAAGGTTCCTATAGCTTTGATATCGCTAATAGGAGAAAACACGCAGTGGTTTAAATCTAAAGTAGGAACAGATATTTGTGAAGGAGATCCAAGTTTATCGCATTGTGCTCATGCCATTTTAAATCCGAATACACTTCTAGAGATCGAAGACACTCGTAACGACGAAAGATTTTCTGATAACCCATATACTTTAGCAGATCCCCCACTTTTATATTACGCGGGAATGCCCTTAAAGGCCGATAATGGGGTAGTTTTGGGAACTCTATGTGTTTTAGATGTTAAACCAAATAAACTAAATGATTCTCAAAAATCTGCGCTAAAAGCATTGGCCATACAAGTAGAGAAACTTTTTGAACTTCATAGAAGGAATCTTCATTTAGAAAAGGTAAAGGATCAGCTAAAGTTAAAAAATAATCAGCTCAGAGAATTTGCAGGAACGGTTTCTCACGATATGAAGATGCCACTGGCGAATATGATCATTACAACAGATCTGTTAAAGGCCAAATATGCTGGTAAGATAGATGCTCAGGGAATGGAATATCTTGGCTACTTAAAACAATCTTCATTTAAGCTCAGTAATTATATCAGTTCCATTTTAGAACATTATGAGAGCGATACTCTCACAGAATCTAAAGAAGTTGAGTTTGATATTCATGATCTTTTAGAAGAAATAATAGATCTTCTGAATATTAATTATGATTGTGTTATAAATCTCCCTGAAGAGAATATTATGATCAAGACCAATCGTGTTGTTTTGGAACAGATCTTTCTAAATCTTATTGGAAATAGTTTAAAATACAATAATCGAGACGAAATAGTAATAGATGTAATGTGCATAAGGCAGGAAGATTACTACAACTTTACTATTAAAGATAATGGGATTGGAATTCCAAAAGATAAGCAAGAGGAAATCTTTAATTTATTTACAGTTTTAGCAGAATCAGACCGTAGTGGGAATCGAGGTAATGGAATAGGACTTTCTACCGTAAAAAAACTTGTAGAATCTATGGGAGGAGAAATATCTTTGATTTCTGAAGTAAATATCGGCACAACGTTCAATTTCTCGATTAAACGCAATCTGTTTTCTTAAAAAATAACTGATTCACAACATAATAGATAAAAAATAAGTGTTATTATTGATATTGCAAATGTGTAGAGCAACGCTGTATGAAAGATGACTATTCTATTGAAACGAAAAACCCTACCCATAATTCCAAAGAATTAAAGCAATTACTGTCTTCTCAAGACAATGATTTCTATCAAATTATATTTCTAGCTTCAAAATTGTGTAATGTGCCAATGGCATGCATGAGTTTGATAGGAGAAGATTATATGCATTGTAAATATTCTACAGGAATCAACTTTGATAAGGAAGAACTCCGAAATTCTTTTTCTCACCGCACCTTAGAATCCAGCAATCAAGTAACGGTACTTAATTATTCTGAAGACCCAGTATTATTTAAACAGGTTGGGATTAGTTATGACAGGGATATTAAATTTTATGCCGGGGTATCGCTAAAGAATAATTTAGGAATGAAGATTGGCGTTCTAAGCATCTTAGATTCTGAGGAACGATCTTTAGACGGAAGCGATCTAAAGGCTTTTCACGCACTTGCAAATCAATGCAACAAGCTTATAGAATTTAGTTTTCAAAATCAAAAATTTCAGGAGATCCAAAACAGTTTAAAAGAGAAATATCAGGAACTAGAAAAGTTTGCCAGCTTAGTTTCTCATGATATTAAATCTCCATTAGCCAACATTATTTCCCTCACCGAATTGTTGAGAGAAGAGAATAAAGGAAAACTTGATGCCGAAAATGTTGAATACCTAAACTACCTTGTAGAATCTTCCTATTCACTTAGAAATTATGTAGATGGGATCTTAGTTTTCTATAAGAGTGAGCAAATGCTCGATAAAGATTATGAAAATGTAAACCTTGAAGAGATCGTTAAGACCATTGTACAACTCTTTAATATATCTACAGATGTTTCTATGGAATATCCTAAGAATATAACTTTACATAAAGTCAACAAATCTGCACTTACCCAAGTATTATTGAATTTAGTAAGCAATTCTCTTAAATATAATAACAAGAAAGAAAGAAATGTAAAAATTCAATTTGAAGATACTCCATATTATTATCGTTTTAAAGTGATAGATAATGGGAATGGAATACAGGAAGGAGATATTAATAAGATTTTTCAACTTTTCACTACGTTGGATACTAATGATAGAGATGGAAATCCTGGAAGTGGTATTGGCCTTGCCACCGTTCAGAAGTTGGTAACCAATATGGGTGGTAAGATAAAGGTCTCTTCAGAAATAGGAAAAGGAAGCACTTTTGACTTTAGTGTAAAGCGCTTATAGCGATCAAAATTCTTTTAGCTTTTGTATATTTGATGAAATAGTAGATTTCTATGCAGTTTCGTCATCCTGAAATTCTTTATACACTCTTCCTGCTGATCATTCCTATTTTAATTCACTTATTCAGACTTAGAAAATTTCAGAAAGAAGATTTCACTAATGTGAAATTTTTAAAAGAAGTAAGTGCAAAAACTCGTAGGAGCTCTAGTATTAAAAAATGGCTGATTCTTGCTACTCGGCTTCTCCTATTTTCTTCAATAATAATTGCATTTGCGCAGCCTAATTTTCGTTCTAATAACACCGTTCCTAATGCTAATACAATTATCTATTTAGATAATAGCTATAGCATGCAAGCCAATGGCAAATCCGGACAATTACTGGAATCTTGTAAAAGTCAACTTATTAGATTTTTACCAGAGAATAAACAGGTCGCACTTATTACCAATAATGAAATCTTTGAAGACGTTACCAAAAATGAGATTCAGAATATCTCCTTTTCCTCGAATCAATTAGATTTAGAATCTATTTTATTGAATGCAAAATCAATTACACCAAATGCTACTAGCCAAAGCAATCTTCTGCTTATCTCAGATCTCCAACTTTCAGACGAAAACATATCTTTAAAAAATTACGATATAAACCTCTTTAAATTAGAATTAGAAAAAGAGACTATTAGCAATATTGCGATAGATACCGCATATCTATCCAATTCCAATCCAACTACACAAACTTTAATTGTAAAGCTCACTTCTTACGGAACTAATGGATCTACTACCTCATTATCACTCTATAATGCGGATAAACTTCTTGGCAAAAGCAGTGTGAATTTTGAAAATAAGAGCGATACACTTCTTCAATTTGAACTTCAAAATAGCTCTATTACTAAAGGAATCATTAAAATTGAAGATAATAATCTGGCGTTTGATAACACGCTCTATTTTAATATTAATAAACCTGCACCAATTAAAGTTATTAGCATTACTGAAGTTGAAGATTCATTTTTAAAGAAGATCTATACTCAACCCCAGTTCAATTTTATTTCAGCTGCATCAAAAAATGTAGATTACAATGAGTTAGAGGATGCTCAGGTTGTGATACTGAATGAACTTTCAGAAATTTCGAATTCTCTCAAGAATAATTTGATAAAAAAAGCAAAGGATGATGTTGTCTTTATTACTATTCCTTCTTTAAAATTAATAGACAGTAATTTAAAGACGCTTTATCAAAACTTAAAATTACCAGAATTCACTTCAATTTATGAAAAGGAAAAATTAATCACCAAAATAACTTTCCAACATCCTGTATTCAAAAATACTTTTGATAAACAGATCTCGAATTTTGACTATCCTACAGTAAAAAAATCTTTTATAGTTAATACCAATTTTGGCTCTCCAATCTTAGGTTATGAAGATCTAAAGCCGTTCCTGATTGCATTAGATAATAATTATACGTTTACAGCTCCTTTAAATATTGATAATTCTAATTTCCAGCAATCTCCACTCATAGTCCTAAGCTTTTACAATATTGGCCTTTCTGCATTACAACCAACTCAACTTTACTATACTCTAGGAAAAAATAATATTATAGATATCCCAATTAAAAAAAGTGGTGATAATATACTTACTCTAAAAACTGAAAGCCAAAGCTTTATTCCTAGGCAGCAACAGTTTGAAGACCAAATTAAGATCAACACCAAAGAATTTCCCGAACAAGCTGGAAATTATGAGGTTATTTATGGAAATACTGTAGTTTATGATATTAGTTATAATGTAGATAGAGAAGAAAGTATTTTGAATAAGATACGTTTAGAAAATGATAGTAAAATACAGGAAATAAAATCAGTTCCAGAATTCACTAAAATCTCCGGCTTTACACAAGAAGTAGATTCTTTTTGGAAATGGTTTGTTACTTTTGCATTGTTCTTTTTAATAATAGAAACACTACTCTTAAAATATTTTAAATGAAGCTACTAATTAGATCTGCTATCATTATAGATGGTACCTCAGAATTTCATAAAAAGAAAGTAGATATTTTAATCATTAATGGTATTATTGAAAAAATTGGAAATTCTATAAAAGCTGAAAATATTGATAAAGAGATCAACTTAAAAGATCTTCATGTATCTAAAGGATGGTTTGATAGCAGCGTAAGTTTTGGAGAACCGGGCTTTGAAGAAAGAGAAACAATAGAAAACGGAATAAGAACCGCAGCCCTTAGTGGTTATACAGAAATTTGTTTAAATGGGAATACAGACCCTGTTCTAGATAATAATAGTTCCATAACTTCTGTGCTATCAAAAGCCAAAGATCTGGCGGTAAGAATCTATCCAATTGGTGCATTAACAAGAAGATCTCAAGGGGTGGATCTAGCAGAAATGTATGATATGTATCAGGCCGGAGCTGTATCTTTCAGTGATTATAAGAGTGCGGTAATGCATCCCAACTTACTTAAGCTTGCCTTACTTTACGCTCAGAATTTTGATGGTTTAGTACAATCTTATCCTCAAGATAATGACATTGCTGGACATGGACTGGTTAATGAAGAAAATAATAGTACCAAGTTAGGATTAAGAGGTATACCTGCATTTGCTGAAGAATTGCAAATATCTAGAGATCTTACCATACTAGAATATACAGGTGGTAAATTACATATTCCTACGATCTCTGCTGAAAAATCTGTAAAGCTTATAAAAGAGGCCAAAAAAAGAGGGCTTAATGTAAGTTGTAGTGTTGCTATCCATAATCTTATTTTTACAGATGATGTTTTAGCAGAATTTCCAACGACTGCCAAAGTGCTTCCTCCACTTAGAACTAAAAAAGATATTAAAGCCTTGCTAAAGGGGCTTAAAGAAGGAACTATAGACATGGTTACTTCAGACCATGCACCAATAGACATTGAGCATAAAAAAGTAGAATTTGAGAATGCCTTGAATGGAACTCTAGGTTTGGAATCTTCTTTTGGCGCACTAAATTCTATATTACCGTTAGAAGAAACTATAGATCTACTCACTAAAGGAAGAGGTAGATTCCATATTTCTGAACCTCAAATTAAAGAAGGCGCTTCAGCCAATTTAAGTTTGTTCAATCCGCTAGTGTCATTTCAGTTTCAGGAATCTGATATTTTTTCTACTTCTAAGAATAGTTTATTTCTACAAAGAAATTTAAAGGGTAAGTCTTACGGTATTGTGCATAGAGATAGGATAGTACTGGTAGATTAATCTTTTAGATTACGTAACTTTGTGCAATAATCAATCAAAAATTATCATCTATGAACAGTCCTGTTGCAAATGATGGAAAAACCGCTGCAATTGTAGCTTATTTTACAATCGTAGGTACCATTATAGCCTATTTTATAAATAACGATTCGAAAAATCCATTTGCCAGTTTTCATATAAGACAAGCTTTAGGAATACATCTAGCTTTCTATCTATTAGGAGCGCTGGTAAGCATATTTGATAACTGGATGATCACCTATTCTTTTTGGATCTTTATACTAGTTTTAGGAATTTATGGTTTAATAACCGCTATCCAAGGAGAGCAAAGACCAATTCCGCTCTTAGGCGAACATTTTCAAAAATGGTTTAGTACAATACATTGATATATGACTACAAAACAACTTTCCTTACAACATATAATTAAAGCTCCAATCGGGCAGCTAGAAAAAGCTCCAGTCTTATTCATGTTTCATGGATATGGAAGTGATGAGAATGATCTATTTTCTTTTGCAGGTGAACTTCCCGAAGAACTATTCATTATTTCTGTAAAAGCACCTTACCCATTACAGCCATACGGGAATGCTTGGTATGCAATTAACTTCGATGCAGATCAGAATAAATTTAGCAACAATGAACAAGCCATTGAATCTAGAGATAAGATTGCAAATTTTATAGATGAAGCTTTAGAATATTATCCAATAGATGCGAAAAATATCTCCTTGTTAGGGTTTAGTCAGGGAACAATTCTTAGCTATGCTGTGGCCTTAAGTCATCCAGAGAAAATTAAGAATTTAATTGCCCTAAGTGGATATGTAAATTATGATATTATAGCAGATAATTTTAAACAAAATGATTTTTCAAAGTTATCTGTTTATGCTTCTCATGGAAGTCAAGACCAGGTAATTCCTATAGATTGGGCTAGGAAAGCTCCAGAACTACTTTCAGAATTAAATATTGAACATAAATATTCAGAATTTCCCGTAGGCCATAGTGTTGCTCCACAAAATTTTATGGAACTAAAAGAATGGCTGAGAACGCGTCTCTAATCCTGAGGATATAAGAAAGATTTTTCAGTATTAAGAATAAGATTGTTGTTCTCATCCAAATCGTATGAGAGCAACAATTCTCCCCAATAAGTTCCATCAGTGAAATCTGCAATGATCCATTTATGGTTTAAGATCTTTACTTTATTTATTCGCATTACCCCTTCCATTCCTGCAAATGGAATCAACTCATTATCATCTTCAGCACGATTTCGACTTATGATAGCATCTTCAACTTTTTGAGATAATTCTT
The DNA here is from genome assembly GCF_900104765.1 of Gillisia sp. Hel1_33_143. Classification (GTDB taxonomy): domain Bacteria; phylum Bacteroidota; class Bacteroidia; order Flavobacteriales; family Flavobacteriaceae; genus Gillisia. The sequence goes on along the minus strand of NZ_LT629737.1, from coordinate 2,500,471 downwards.
TTGCATCAATACCTCTATCTTCAAAATACGTAATAGCCCCGTCATTTTGATCTAGAGAGAAATAATTGAGATCTAAATTTTTGCTTAATAAAGAGTCATTTTCTGTCTGCAAGCCTTTCACTTTTGCATCTAAAAGTTCTATGGTGTTTTGTTTAGCTTCCAATATTTTTTTATCATTTACGTAGATGAAGATCGTAAGCATCAACATAAAAATGAACATATACATAAAAATTTTACTGCGCATTACATTTTAATTTTAATTTTAAGATTATCATAAGCTAAAAAAACATTCTCTGGCAACTCTGCCTGTACTTCATCATGAAATCCCATTAAATGACTTATATGAGTGAGATACGCCCTTTCTGGATTCACTTTATTTATAAATTCTAGAGCATCTTCCAAATTAAAATGTGAATGATGAGATTCTTTCCTTAAAGCATTTATTACCAATACTTTTACTCCCTTTAATTTTTCTATTTCTTCCTTTTCGATGGTTTTGACATCTGTGAGATATGCAAATTCTTCTATTTTGAAACCAAATACCTGCAAACGGTTATGCATAGTATCTATAGGAGTTATAGTAAGATCTTTAAAAGTAAAGTTTGAATTGGTTATCTCATTCACCGCTACACTAGGTGCTCCTGGATATTTATTTTCTGTTTGAAAGATATATTCAAATCTCTTTTTTAATGATATAAGCACTCGCTTATGCGCATATATAGGAATATCTCCCTGTCTAAAAAAATAAGGTCTAATATCATCCAGACCTGCCGTGTGATCATTATGCTCATGAGTATAGAGAATAGCATCTAAATGATCTATATTATGGTTTAACATTTGAGTTCTGAAATCTGGCCCGCAATCTATTAAAATATTATAGTCTTCCCATTTAACCATCACAGAAACCCGCAAGCGCTTATCCTTAGAATTTGTGCTTAAACATACAGGATGAGTGCTTCCTATTACAGGGATGCCCTGTGAAGTACCTGTTCCTAAAAATATGATTTCCAAAAGTTTTATTTTTCTACAAAAGTAAATATAATTTTTTTCTATAGTATCCTGTTTTAGTACCTTTGTCCAACATAACGTTGTTATTAAAAGATATATATATGCCCATTACCATTATGGGGGACAGAGAATTTGAAAATGTTCCTTCAATTAAAAGTAAAGCATTACGCATCAATCTAAATGAGAATATTTACGGGACCTTTGCAGAAATTGGTGCAGGTCAGGAAACTGTAAGGAATTTCTTTAGGTCTGGTGGTGCTTCCGGTACCATAGCAAAGGCTATGAGCGCTTATGATAAAGACTTTAGTGATGCTATTTATGGTGTAGAGGATGATAAGCGCTATGTAACTGAAAATAGACTTAAAAAGATGCTTTCTCATGAGATCAATTTGATCGAAGAACGCATTAGCCGAGAGAAACATCCCAATAAATTATTTTTTAGTTACGCAAATACCGTAGCAACCATAGATTTTGCCAAGCAATATAAAGGTCATGGTTGGGTTGGAATTAGATATCAGGTAGATCCTAATGAAGCATATAACGAAATAAGTCTTCATATTCGTTTTCACGAAAATGATGCTCGTTTACAACAAAACACCTTAGGAATTCTTGGAGTAAACCTCATATACGGTGCTTATTATAAGTATGATAATCCTAAGAAATTATTGAGATATCTATATGATCATATAGATAAAGATCAAATAGAAATTGACACTATCAATTTCTCCGGACCTCGATTTGAGCAAGTAGATAACAGACTTATGAGTTTGCAACTTGTTAAAAATGGTATGACAGAAGCGGTTATGTTTGCCCCGGATGGAAATAACGTTTTGCCTGCTAAGATTCTTTACAAAAAGAATATCCTTGCATTAAGAGGAAGTTACAGACCTGTAACAAAGGTGAACATGGATATGTATAAACGTTCTTTAGAGTTATTCATTAAAGAGCGTAAGGTAGAAGAAGAAAATACTGAAGTTATCTTTGAAATTACGCTTTCAAATTTACGTGCTGAAGGAGAAATAGATGAACGAGACTTTATGGATAGAGCAGAATTATTATGCTCACTCGGCCAAACAGTAATGATCTCCAACTTTCAGGAGTATTATAAAGTAGTAGAATATTTCTCTAGATACTCTAAAGAGAGAATGGGTCTTGCCATGGGAGTTAATAATCTGGTAGATATATTTGATGAAAAATATTACCGTCACTTAAGTGGTGGAATTTTAGAAGCTTTTGGAAAGCTATTCTTTAAAGATCTTAAAGTTTATCTATATCCGCTAAAAGATCCAGATACTGGGGAGCTTATAACAAGTGAAAACCTTAAGGTACATCCTAGAATGAAGGAACTCTATAAATTCTTTAAATACAACGGAAAAGTTGTAGATATAGAAAACTTCAATCCGGATATTCTACAGATCTTCTCTAGAGAAGTATTGCAAATGATTTCTGAAGGAAAATCTGGCTGGGAAAATATGTTACCGGAAAGAACAACATCAATGATCAAGGATCAACATCTATTTGGATATCAAGAGGCCAAAATAGAAGAAAAAGCAAAATAGATTATTTCTATTTACTGCATAAAAAAAGCGGTTTCAAATTGAAATCGCTTTTTTTATGTTATTATTATAAGAGCTATTATCTAATCTATTCTAGTGATCTTTGCTCCTATAGCACGTAATCTTACATCAATATCTTCGTATCCTCTATCTATTTGCTCTATGTTATGAATAGTAGAAGTTCCTTTTGCAGAAAGGGCAGCGATCAATAATGACACTCCCGCACGTATGTCTGGAGAGGTCATAGTTGTTGCTCTTAACTGAGATTGAAAATCATGACCGATAACAGTGGCTCTATGTGGATCACACAAAATGATCTTAGCTCCCATATCTATTAATTTATCTACAAAGAATAATCTGCTCTCAAACATTTTTTGATGTATTAGCACACTTCCTCTTGCTTGAGTTGCTGTTACCAACATAATACTCAAAAGATCTGGAGTAAATCCCGGCCATGGAGCATCGCTAATATTCATTATAGAACCATCAATAAAACTCTGGATCTCATAACCATTGGTATGCGCAGGAATAAAAATATCATCTCCCCTTCTCTCTAAGGTAATTCCTAATTTCTCAAATGTTCTAGGGATAATTCCTAAATGTTCCCAACCTACGTTCTTTATAGTGATCTCACTTTTTGTCATAGCAGCTAGACCTATATAAGAACCAATTTCTATCATATCTGGTAAAATAGTATGCTCACAACCTGTAAAACTTTCTACTCCTTCAATATGCAAAAGATTAGAACCTACACCTTCAATCTTGGCTCCCATAGAATTCAACATCTTACATAGTTGTTGTAAGTAAGGCTCACAAGCAGCGTTGTAAATTGTTGTCTTTCCCTTAGCCCAAACTGCAGCCATTAGGATATTAGCAGTTCCTGTTACAGAAGCTTCCTCCAACAACATATCTGCACCATGAAGTCCGTCTGGAGCTTCCACTCCATAAAAACGTTCTTCTTTATTATATCTAAATTTTGCACCCAGATTAACAAATCCTTCAAAATGGGTATCTAGTCTTCTTCTTCCTATTTTATCTCCACCGGGACGAGGAATATATCCTTTTCCAAATCTCCCCAATAGCGGACCAACGATCATAATAGATCCTCTTAATCCACTCCCATCTTTCTTAAAAGCTTCACTTTCTAAATAATCAAAATTGATAGCATCGCTTTGGAAAGAATAGCTGCCTTTTTTAAGTTTTTCAACTTTAACACCAAGATTCTTTAAAAGGGTAATCAATTTATTCACATCTACAATATCTGGAATGTTATTGATGATGACCTTTTCTGGTGTTAATAAAACGGCACATAAAATTTGTAGGGCTTCATTTTTGGCACCTTGAGGCTGAATAGTTCCGCTTAAGGCGTGGCCCCCTTCAATTTGAAAAGTTCCCATAGGGTAATAATATTTTAATGACGCTTGCGTCCGCGTGGATTGTTGTTACGTGTACTCTTTTTAGGGGTATTCTTGAATTTCTTATTACCGCGCAATAGATTTGCTGCTTCACTAAGATCTTCTTCTTTATTCTTAAGATTTATTTTGCCACCGCTCAATTCCTTTAAATGATCAAAGATCACTTCATCATCTACCGTTTCTCTATTCCAATTAAGGTAAGATTTCTTCATATGGTTAGCAATAGCATAGATCAAAGCCTCTTTAAGATCTCCATCTTCCCATTGTAACGCCTTATCTATCATTCTCTTAATATTATTTCCGTAGAAACGATATTTTGGGAAATTTTGAGGATAAGTCATTGTTTCCGGTCTCTCCTCTAAAAGCTCTTTTGAAGGCTTCGGGTATGGAGAATTTACATCCAATTTGAAATCACTTATTATAAAAAGCTGATCCCATAATTTATGTTGGAAATCTGGAACGTCTCTAAGGTGCGGCTGCATATTACCCATTACCGCAATAATAGATTTAGCAACTTTATTACGTTCAGTTTCATCTTCAATTGCAACGGCGTGTTCCACCATTTTTTGGAGATGCCTTCCATATTCTGGAATGATCAACTTGCTCCTTTCAGAGTTATATTCTAATTCGTATGTCAAAATTGAAATTTAAAGGTGATAATTAACTTGGTAGAAATTATATCGGCTGCAAAATACTAAATATTATTCAACTGCCCTATTGTTTAAAATGAATAAAAATCAAACCTTATCATTCCCAAAACGATAATATTATAGAGATATTACCCCTTCTACCTGAGAACCTACTTGTTTATATTTTTCTATCACAGCATCTGCATCTTTCATTCTCACATTTACAGAGACACTGGTATATTTTTCTGTTTTGGATTTCTTCGTGGTAATTACAGCTCCAAGGTTATCAAAAATATCATGTATCTGCTCTACTTTAGAAGCACTTGTTGGCACTATGAACTTATATAGATATTCTGTAGGCCAAAGCGCTGTGTCTTGCAATTGCAATTTTAACTTTGCGTAAAAATCTTCAGGATTCTTTGAGGGTTCCATAATCTTATTTAATCTGTTAGGTTACAAATATACAAGTAATGATTCATTTTTTTTATCAATTACAATTACCGAAATTTGCAAAGTGCAAAATAAAAGAATTGTAATTACCGGCGGTCCCGGTACCGGAAAATCATCAGTAATAGTAGATCTAGAAACTAAAGGCTTTTCATGCCTTCATGAAGTTTCTAGAGAGATTACGCTTGAAGCTCAAAGACAAGGAATTGAGCAATTATTTTTAGACCAACCGCTATTATTTAGCAAGAAATTATTAGAAGCCAGGGTAAATCAACATCTGCAGGCTAAAGAGATTTCAGAAGAAATAATCTTTATAGATCGCGGTATCCCAGATGTAGTAGCCTATATGGATTACTTTGGAACAGAATATCCTAAAGAATTTACGAAAGCCTGTGAGCATCATACCTACACTAAGATCTTCCTGATGCCACCTTGGCAAGAAATTTATAAAACTGACAATGAGCGCTATGAATCTTTTGAGCAAGCCGTTCTAATACATGAGTTTCTAAAAAAAGCTTATATTAACTACGGCTACGATCCTATTGAAGTTCCAAAACTCTCTGTAGATGAACGCAGTAACTTTATTTTAAGTAACCTGGGAAAATAAATTTGCAGGAAGCAAGAGACATATTAAAAAAATATTGGGGACATCACACTTTTAGACCGTTACAGGAAGAAATTATAGAAGCGGCCTATAAGGGGGATGATATTATTGCGCTTTTACCTACAGGTGGCGGCAAATCCATATGTTTCCAGATCCCATCATTATTAAAAGAAGGAATCTGCATTATTGTCTCCCCTTTAGTTGCATTAATAGAAGATCAGGTAAAAACACTCCATCAAAAAGGCATCAAAGCACTTGCTATAACTGGCGGTATCTCTTATTCTGAATTGGATACGCTTTTAGATAATTGCATCTACGGAAATTATAAATTCTTATATCTTTCTCCAGAACGCCTTCAGCAAGATCTCGTTCAACAGCGTATAAAACAGATGCCGGTTAATTTAATAGCTATAGATGAAGCCCATTGTATCTCCCAATGGGGCCATGATTTTAGACCTGCATATTTAAATGTTTCGGTTCTAAGGGAACTACATCCGGAAACGCCTGTAATGGCTTTAACAGCCTCTGCCACAAAAGAAGTGGTGGAAGATATTAGAAAACAATTACTTCTAACTTCTCCTAAGGTTTATAAAAAAACCCTTTTGAGAGAGAATATTGCATTTCAGGTATTGAGAACTGAAGATAAGATCTATAGGCTAAGAACTATCTTAAATAATAAAGAAGAATCTTCCATAATCTACGTAAGAAGTAGAAATGCTACTCAAGAGATCGCTCAAGAATTAACCCATTATGGTTACACTGCCAAGGCATTTCATGGTGGATTGTCTTCTTCTGAGAAATCTTTAAGATTAAACTCATGGCTACAGGAAAAAACCAAGATCATGGTAGCTACTAATGCCTTTGGGATGGGAATAGATAAAGCAAATGTTAGGCATGTAATCCATCTAAATCTTCCGGAAAGTATAGAGAGTTATTTTCAGGAAGCAGGAAGAGCAGGAAGAGATGAAAAACCCGCTACAGCTACAATTATCACAAATAATAGCGATATTCCTCATTTAAAAAGTCAGTTCTTAAATAATTTACCAGATCTTGAGTTTGTGTTATTGGTTTATAAGAAGCTTACCTCCTATTTTCAAATTGCGTTTGGAGAGGGTTTAGACACAACGCATGATTTTAATTTTTCAGAATTTTGCAATAGATATCAACTTAACTATCTCAAAGCTTATAATACCCTTCAGCTACTTGATAGAATTAGTGTATTAAAATTATCTCAACAATTTGAGAAGTCAGCAAAGCTTCAGTTTATAATTTCCAATAAAGCATTATTCTATTATCTTGAGGAAAATCCAAAGTTTGACCCAATAGTAAAATCAATTCTAAGAACATACGGAGGAATATTTGAAAATAAAGTTGCTATAAACCTGGCTGCAATTTGTTCTAAAGCTGGCACTATAGAGAAAGAAGCTATTGAAGTACTTCAGCAGTTAAAAAAAGATGGGATTGCAGAATTTGAACATCAACAAAATGATGCTTCCATTACATTTCTTGTTCCAAGAGAAGATGAAAGCAGCATTTACCCCTATTCTAAATATATAAAATCCCAAAGCCAGAATAAAAAAGATAAGATTACAGCGCTTTTAAATTATGTAGAAAATGATAAGATCTGTAGAAGCCGGCAGCTATTATCATATTTTGGTGAAAAGGTCACTACCAATTGTGGTATTTGCTCGGTATGCCTAACTCCGGAAAAAAAGGTTAAAAAAGAAACGATTAAACGGATATATGAGGCCATTATTAAAGCCTTAGAAATGCAGGAGAAAAATTCTCGAGAATTGGTAGCATCTTTACCCTATCCAGAAAATGGCATTTTAAAAGTTCTTCAACTATTATTAGATAAAGATATCATTGTTTTAAACCCCAATAAAACATTCAAAATAAAAAATACATGAAAGATTTAAGAATAATTTTTATGGGTACTCCGGAGTTTGCGGTTTCAACCCTTAAGGAGATCATAGAACATAAATTTAACGTAGTTGGAGTTATTACCGCCCCAGACAGACCTGCGGGAAGAGGAAGAAAACTTCAAGAAAGTGCTGTAAAGGAGTTTGCTGTTGCCAACAACTTAAAAATATTGCAACCTACCAATTTAAAATCTGAAGGTTTTTTAGAAGAATTAAAAGAACTGAATGCAAATGTACAGGTAGTTGTAGCATTTAGAATGCTCCCAAAAGCAGTATGGCAGATGCCGGCACTTGGAACCTTTAACCTTCACGCCTCACTACTACCGCAATATCGCGGTGCAGCTCCAATTAATTGGGCTATTATTAATGGAGAGACCAAAACAGGTGTTTCCACCTTTTTTATAGATGAAAAGATAGATACAGGAGAGATGATCTTACAAAAGGAGGTTGAGATTTTGCCAGAAGATAATTTAGGAGATCTTCACGATAAATTGATGAACACAGGAGCTAAGCTCGTAACAGAGACATTACAACTATTGAAACAAGATAAGATTAGCACTACCAAACAAATTGATAATAACGATCTCAAGGAAGCTCCAAAACTCACTAAAGAGAACACTCAAATAGATTGGAGTAGAAATGCGAAAGATATCAAGAATCACGTAAGAGGACTAAACCCGTACCCAACTGCATGGACATTGATACAAAATGGAAATGAAGAGTTGAAGGTAAAAGTTTTTGAAGTTGAGATCGAAGATATGGATCACAATGAGCCTTTAGGAAGATTAGTAGTAGAGAATAAGACCTTAAAAGTGAGTGCTAAAGATGCATATATAATTTTTAAAGAAATTCAGTTACCCGGAAAACGAAAAATGGAAGTGAAGCAGCTTTTAAACGGATTTAATTTTGAAGAAGAGGCGAAAGTTCTGTGAACCCTTATAAATAGTGAAATGAACAAATTTTAGATTTTTAAAGCAAATGTTATTAACAATTTACCTAAGTTATTAACAAAAACTCGCTTTTCCCTTGATATTACTTGCACGGCTGAAATATCCACATAAATTTGTAAAGCAAATTAACAGAATGTTTAACCAACAAGTAATTTAAAATTCAAATTATGAACAAAACAGATTTAATCGATGCAATGGCTGAGAATGCAGGAATTTCGAAAGCTGCCGCAAAAAAAGCATTAGAATCATTTTTAGAGAACGTTGAAAAGTCTCTTAAAAAAGGTGATCGGGTATCTTTAGTAGGATTCGGATCTTGGTCAGTATCTAAAAGAGCTGCACGTGAAGGAAGAAACCCACAAACCGGAAATACTATTAAAATTGCTGCTAAGAATGTAGTTAAATTTAAAGCCGGAGCAGATTTACAAAAAGCTGTAAACTAAGAATTTACCACAATTATAAAGTACAACTCTCCTCCGGGAGAGTTTTTTTTTGGAAAAAAAATTAGTTAAAATTTGAATTTGTTAAATAAATCTTTAGCTTTAAACAAAAGATAGGCTTATGATAGCTTTAAAACCAACTAAGGGATTGCTATTAGTTGCAGAACCTTCAATAATTGGAGATGTCTCATTTAATAGGTCTGTAGTACTTCTAGCAGAACATTCAGAAAATGGATCTATAGGCTTTATTTTAAATAAAGTCTTAGATTTTACCCTTCAGGAACTAATTCCAGACCTTACCAAGAGCTTTAAAATATATAATGGCGGGCCTGTAGAACAGGATAATTTATATTTTATTCATAAAATTCCAGACCTAATTCCCGACAGTATAGAAATAGCAAATGGCATCTATTGGGGAGGAAATTTTGATGCGGTAAAAGAATTAATTTCTAAAGGTCTGATAACAGAAAAACAGATCCGTTTTTTCTTAGGATATTCAGGTTGGGATGCGGAACAATTACAGGAAGAATTAAATTCTAATTCTTGGATAATCACCGCTCACCAAGACGCTAAAGATATTATAGAAAGACCCTATAGATCTTTCTGGAAAGATAAGATGATAGAACTTGGTGGAAATTATATGCTTTGGTCCAATGCACCAGAAAATCCAAGTTATAACTAAGATCTTTTAACCTAATCTAGCTTTTACGTTAAGTTTAGAAAGTATTTCTTTTGTTACCTCGATCTTAAATTCTTTCTTTCTATATTTTGTTATTGGCTGGATTCCAACAATAACGTTAGTAATAAAAAGCTCATCTGCTTTTTGCAGTTCAAAAGGTGAAATAGCAGCTTCTTCAATTTCCAGTTCTGGAAGAGTTTTAATAATGGATAAAAGCTGTTTTCTCACTATACCGTTTAAAGCACCTTCAGTAAGAGGAGGCGTTTTGATTTTATTATCTTTAATTAGAAATATATTCCCATTTAAAGCTTCTACAATAGATTTTTTCTCATTTAGCAGCAAGCAGTTGTTATAACTGTTTTCTTTAGCGTAGATACTTCCTAGAACGTTTACAGCTCTGTTATTAGACTTGATTGTAGATAAAAGTCCGCTTGTGATGTAATGATCCTTGAAAAGTTCAATTTCATATGGATCCTGATTTAATAGATAAAAAGAATTGGGCAGTTGTGATGCTTGGATTAAATAATCTACTTCTAAGGTTGTTGGGCTATAATATCCACCTTCCATTCTACAAACTGTAAACTTTACGCGAGCAGGTGAAGTCTCCAGATCATTAGCCTTAACCAACGCTAAAATCTCAGATTCTAAAAATTCCGGAGAAAAATTTGAAGGAATTTCCATTCTCATGATTCTCATAGAAGCCATAAGTCTAAAATAATGATCTTCCCAAAACATTATTTTTCCTGATATTACACGAATGGTCTCAAATACAGAATCACCGTAAGCCAAACCTCTGTTATTTGGTGAAATTGTTGCTTGCTCTTTCTCTACTAAACTTCCATTAAAATTCATCATAAAAAAACCCCGTTTTTAGAAACGGGGCAAAGATACTATTTATATAAGGATTTCTAAACCGAACCTAATATCTGTTTTAAGTTAGAGATCATATTTTCCCATAACATTTTTCCTTCTGCAATTTCATCTTCATCATCTGCAAAATCTGTAACCATGATTGAAACATCTTTTGTAATATCGTCTACCTGGATTCTAATTTCGAAGAAATATGAAGTATCCTCATCTTCTATCCATCTAAATTTAATGCGCTCTCCATTCTTCTTACTTACCAGCTTTGCCTTCTCTTCAGAGCCATCCCAGATGAATGTAAATAGTTCTCCACGAGAGTTTACGTTGTCTGCGTACCATTCACTTAATCCTGAAGGGGTTGAAATATATTGATATAATAACGAAGGAGATGCCTGAATAGGAAATTCCATTTCGTACTTAACTTTATCTTCCATGCTGTATTTGTTAGATTTTGGGCAATATAAATATTAATTGGAAACATTAAAAGAAAAGATTTTAAAAGTTTTTTAAAATAAAGTTTGCCTCAATTCAAATTGTTTATATATTTGCAGCCGCAAACTTTGAGCAGCGAAGCTCTTTATTCATAAAGGTTCTCTGTTAAAATACTAGTTTGAAATCATTTACCTTTTGGCGAGGTAGCTCAGTTGGTTAGAGCGTCGGATTCATAACCCGGAGGTCACGAGTTCAAATCTCGTTCTCGCTACTTCAAAACCGCTTAAAATATAAATTTTAAGCGGTTTTTTTATTTTCTTCACTTTACGCCTATTCATATTTCATTGGATTATAAAATTAAAAGTTATACTTTGATTCCTTCAATGTCAATAACCTACTATTCCTCATGAAAAATATTGTAGTATTAACCGGCGCTGGAATTAGTGCAGAAAGCGGAATCAAAACTTTTAGAGATGTGGATGGTCTTTGGGAAGGCCATAATGTTATGGATGTTGCTTCTCCAGAAGGTTGGGCTAGAGATCAAGAAAATGTACTTAACTTCTACAATCTTAGAAGAAAACAACTTTTAGAAGTTGAACCTAATGCAGCTCATAATGCATTGCGAGATCTAGAAGAAAAATATAATGTTCACATTATAACGCAAAACATAGATGACCTTCATGAAAGAGCTGGCAGTTCTAATGTAACTCATCTGCATGGAGAACTTTTAAAAGTAAGAAGTACTTTTGATGAAGATCTGGTAATGGATTGGAAAACAGACCTTAATGTAGGAGATTTTTGTGAATTTAATCATCAATTAAGACCACATGTGGTTTGGTTTGGAGAACCGGTTCCAAAACTGCAACATGCTATAGAGATTACAGAAGAGGCAGATATATTAATAATTGTAGGCACTTCCATGCAGGTTTATCCTGCAGCAGCACTACTAGATTTTTCACCTGCTAAAATCCCTATTTACTTTATAGATCCAAATCCTGCCATATATCCTAGTAAATATCTTGAAATTATAAGAGAAAAAGCTGCACTAGGGGTTCCTGAATTATCGAAAAGACTTTTAGTTGAAGCTGAGTAAGAAACTTATTTTTATAAAAAAGTTTTACTTTAAAATAATAAAATCTGTAAGCTTAGAATTGCTTAAAGCGCTATCTTTAACCTTTCAATTTTAAATCATTAAAAATGACGCCGCTTACAGCAATCTCACCTATTGATGGTAGATATTCTCAAAAAACCAAAGACCTTGTAATTTATTTTAGCGAAGAAGCTCTTATCAAATATAGAGTAAGAGTTGAAATTGAATATTTTATAGCGCTTTGTACCTTACCCTTACCTCAGTTAAAAACTGTAAATTCAGATATCTTTTCAGAGTTAAGAAATATTTACTTAAATTTTTCTAGTACTGATGCAGAAGCGGTAAAAGAGATCGAGAGCACCACAAATCATGATGTTAAGGCTGTAGAATACTTTATTAAAGATAGGTTTGATCAACTTGGATTACAACAGTACAAGGAGTTCATTCATTTTGGTCTTACATCTCAAGATATAAATAATACAGCAGTTCCATTAAGTTTAAAAGAATCTATACAAAATGTTTACCTACCGGTTCTTAACGATATTATTGAAAAAATTAATGATCTTAGCGTAGACTGGAAAAATATTCCTTTACTAGCAAGAACGCATGGTCAACCTGCTTCTCCTACACGTCTTGGTAAAGAAATGGAAGTGTATGTTACTAGGCTTAACGCTCAATTAAAACAACTTAAAATGATCCCTAACTCTGCTAAATTTGGTGGAGCAACAGGAAATTATAATGCACATCACGTAGCCTATCCAGCTATAGATTGGAAGTCTTTTGGATCTGACTTTGTGGAAAAAACTTTGAAATTAGATCACTCTTTTCCAACCACGCAAATTGAGCATTATGATAACATGGCGGCTCTTTTTGATGCTTTAAAGAGAATAAATACAATCTTAATAGACCTAGATCGAGACTTTTGGACTTATGTATCTATGGATTATTTCAAACAAAAGATAAAAAAAGGAGAAGTAGGATCTTCTGCGATGCCGCATAAAGTTAATCCGATAGATTTTGAAAATAGTGAAGGAAATCTAGGAATAGCGAATGCTTTGTTTGAACATCTTTCTGCAAAGCTACCGGTAAGCAGATTACAGCGAGATCTAACAGATAGTACTGTATTAAGAAATATAGGTGTTCCAATAGGGCATACACTTATCGCTTTCCAATCTACATTAAAGGGATTAAATAAACTTTTATTGAATGAAGCAAAAATTCAAGGCGATCTGGAGAATAACTGGGCTGTAGTAGCAGAAGCAATTCAAACTATATTAAGACGAGAAGGCTATGCAAATCCTTATGAAGCTTTAAAAGGACTTACACGTACTAATGAGGCTATAAATAAAGAAAGCATGGCTAATTTTATTGAAACCTTAGAAGTAGAAGAAAGCGTAAAAGAAGAATTGAAAACTATAACTCCACAAAATTATACTGGAATCTAAATAGCTAGATCACATCTATTAAAAAGCCCCGAAACAGATCATATTTCGGGGCTTTTTAAATTATAATATGGTTATCTAGCTTAAGATTTATCTGCAAAGATGCCCGTTATTTCTTTTAAACCACTCATATTTATATCGCCCTTTTGCATAGAACTAACAAGGTTCAAAATATCACTAGGATTCATATTGTCTCCTAAAACCCTGGCAATACCCATTCCTTTCTCATCATTATATCCATAAACTATAATTTCATCTACAGCTTCTTCATTACCTGTAAAATACACCTCTAATTTGGTACTAGAGCCACCAAATTTCATTAAAAGCTGATATTTTTCATCTTTCAAGATTTTAGAAATATTATCTTTTTCGATGTTAATCTTTTCTTGATTTTCAGGTTTTTTAGGAATGGCGATTACGTTTACTTTTTTAACCGTTTCTAACGTTCTCTTTTGATCTTCGTTTAGAGCTTCGGTATTGGCAAACAAACTGGTGGGAACATCTACTGCTACAAATTCTTTATCTCCCTGGTTATCTACATAATATTCCTGTAGGCTCTGATTGCTGTTACAAGAAACCATCATTACAGCTACCACTGCTAAACCTATAAATTTAAAAGTTTTCATAATTAAGATTTTTTATTTACTTTTTTTAATTCTTCAGCTCCTGGAACTTTAAGATCTGTGGCTAGCTTAGATAATTGTGTAAGATCTATATCACCAGTGATGCTTAAAATTACGGAGATAGGTTTACCATCTTTCTCTCCTTCCATAAACATAAAAAGTTCGCTCACAAAATTTTCATTTCTTCCCGGCTTAGAATAGAATTTAATATTTTTACCATCTTCATTAACTCTCATTAATTGCTCTAGAGATCCTTTGCTTAAATAAGAAGATACATCTGTTGCCATTTGGCTTCTAATGGTTTGCTTATTTGTGGTATACATCTTAATTTCCTTTAAATGCTCGATAAGATTGATATATTGTTGAGCTTGCGGATCTGTAGAATTAAGATCTACCTTAGCAAGAAGTTTAAACATCTTACTGGTCATCACCATAGCATCTACATCTTTCATACTCTCATACTTCTGAAAGTTTTGAGCATTACTTACTAAAGAGACTAAAGCTATTGCTACTAATAAAATTATTTTTTTCATCGTTTTTTGATTTACTCGTTTATAAATTTATCTTTTGTATTATTAAATTCTTTTATGTACCCCAGATCTTCTTTCCCATTATTAAAAACTTCAGAAATCATCTGTAACGTTTGTTTGGTTTTAAGGTATGCTTCTTCAGGATCTTCAATGGTTCCATAATCTGTACTAGAAACTAAATTTTCATGATTGTTATCCTCGTAGAAAAATACACCCAAAGCAAGTGCCAAACTTGCAGCTATTCCTACAAGAGCATATTTAGATCTATTATTTTTGATCTTCGAAGATATCTTAGAAGAATTTTCCAACCTTAGATCCTTGGCTTTTTTCATATGAGCGAACATAACACCATAAGCGCTCCATTGTTCTGGCACATCTCCCTTGGCGAAATATTCTTTTAGTACTATCTCTTCTTTAAGATTTGTTGCTCCATCATCATACTTTATAAGTAACGCTTCAATTTTAGTTAATTCCATAGCGATGTGTTTTAAGTAATTCTTCTCTTATTTTTTTTCTAACTCTTGAAAGTGCCACTCTAATGGCAGTTTCATTCATTTTTGTGATTTTTGATATCTCCTCGTATTCATATTGTTCAACATCTCTTAGTTGAAAGATCAGCTTTTGTTGATGAGGTAGTGCATCCAAAATTTTATCGATATGCTCAAATTCATCTTTGATCTCTAATTGCTCATAAGAACTCTTCTCTCGACTTTCATAATTATTATGAACTATTTTTACATTGCTATTTTGTTTAGATTTTAACTGATCTAAGCAGTAATTTTTTGTCATAGTCATTACAAATGCCTCTATATTGGCATAATCCTTGAGTTTATTGTTATGATTCCATAATTTTAATATTATTTCTTGAGAAGCATCTTGAGCAGATTCTTTAGAGGTTAGCAATCGAAGTGCCAATCGATATATCTTATCCTGAATGGGATCTATTAATCTCAAAAAGGTTCTTTGGTTCATTTGGTTAGTTTGTATTAGCCCTCTTATTACTACGACGAATCAGAATTACTTTTGTTACAATTTTTTAATTTACACTTTTTAATTACTTTTAGAAACTTATTATATACAACAAAAAAACTATGAAAATTTTTAAACGCCCCCTTTTAACCTTATTCTTAATTGGTGCTTTAACCGCTTGTTCTGATGATAATAATGATTCTCCACAATCTATTACACCAGAACCGGGAGAACCTAAAGATCTTACGGTAGAAAGATTTATCTATCGTGGACTTAATGAGATTTATCTTTATAAGGCTGATGTAGCTCAATTAGGAGATAATTATTTTGCCAGTACAGAAGATAGAGATGATTTTTTAGATAATTATGACACTCCTGAAGATCTTTTTTACGATGGCCTTACAGCTCCTCAAGATAGATTTAGCTTTTTAGTTGATGATTATGTAGAATTAGAAAAAACCTTTAGCGGTATTAGTACAACTACCGGAATGTCCTATGGTTTGGTAAGATTTTCTGCAACTTCTAATGATATCTTTGGTTATGTACGTTATGTACAGCCAAATACATCTGCTTCTGAAGCCGGAGTTAAAAGAGGAGATATCTTTACTCAAATAGACGGACAACAACTTACCGTTTCTAACTATCAGGGTTTATTAAATCAAAATTCTTACACATTAGGATTTGCTACATTGTCTGATAGCAATATTTCTGAAAATGGGGTTACTGCAGATCTTACCCAGCGTGAGTACAATGCGAACCCAATTTTTATTGCTAAAACCTTAAAGGTAGCAGGACAAAAAGTTGGTTATTTAATGTATAACAGTTTTGTATCAGATTATGATCCGGAATTAAATGCTGCTTTTGGGCAATTTAAAGCTGAAGGAGTTAAAGAATTAGTTTTAGACCTTAGATATGATGGTGGTGGATCTGTAAGAACTGCTACAGATCTTGCTTCTATGATCACCGGACAATTCGCTGGACAGATCTTTTCTAAAGAACAATGGAATAAAGATTATCAAGATTATTTCGAGAGTACAGAACCAGAAAGATTATTGAACAAATTTAATACTACCATTACCAATGGAGAGATGATCAATAGCCTTAATCTAACTAGATTATTTGTTTTAACTACAGATAGAACAGCTTCTGCAAGTGAACTTATTATTAACGGACTAGATCCTTACATAGACGTGGTACAAGTTGGTGGAACTACTACCGGTAAATTCCAAGCCTCTGTAACCTTATATGATTCTTCAAATTTTGGAAGAGCTAATGCAAATCCAAAGCATACTTACGCTATGCAACCTTTAGTATTAAAATCTGCTAATGCAAACGGAGTTTCAGATTATGTAGATGGTCTAATCCCAGATATCGAGATCTTTGAAGATATTGAAAATCTAGGTGTACTTGGAGACGCAAATGAGCCACTACTTAAAGCTGCTTTAGACGTTATTCAAGGTAATAGAAGATCGATTTCTAGAGATTATAAATTATTTGATCCTGTTGCAGAAAGCAGCATGAATGACTTGAATTATCAAAGAATGTATATTGATGCACTTCCAGGAAAAGTTTCTGAATAGTTAACAATACATATTTACAATGTAAAAAGGGTTCTGAAATTTCAGAACCCTTTTCTTTTTAATCTAATTAAGTATTCCGATTAAAAATTAAGCGCAATTCCTAAACGTGCATTTCTACCTCTAGTTGTATATCTATAAAGTTCTTGAAATTCAGTATTAAAGATATTATCTACTCCTGCAAAAACTTTTAGATGATCGCTCACTTGCTGGCTATAGTAAAAGTCTAAAATTCCATAACTTTCTAATACCACAGTTTCATTAGCGAAGGTTTCATTATTGTAAAAATTATCGGTTCTGTCGTCATTGAATTGATAACTTAAAGAAGTATAACTTTTATCTGAAATTTGATACCCTGCCTTTAGGTTGATCTTATGCTCAGGAATTCTAAGAGCAAAGCGCTCTTCCGCTTTTGTGTAGGTATAATTACCAGTAAGACTTAAATTTTCAATTGGATCTAAACTAAATTCAAATTCTAGTCCGCTTGCATTAAACTCTTCCCCGATATTCTGATATTCAGAAATATAATTTTCAGGATCTACAGTTACAAAATCTATGAAATTCTTGGTATTTCTATTGAAGTAAACCAAACTGTAATTCATATTAAAAGCTTTGGTATTCAATTCTAAACCAATTTCAAAGGTGCTACTTTCCTCTGGATCGAGTTCTGTATTCCCATAGCTGCTGTCAAATAACTGATAAAGCGAAGGAGTTATATATGCCGTACTGTAAGAAGTTAACGCTTTTAATGAATTAGCACCTAGTTTAAAAGAGTAAGAAGGATTAAGGCTGTACACCAAATTAGACCCATATTCGCTGTGAATATTCAACCTCGTACCGGCATTAACGTTAAGCCCAGTTCCAGAAATATAGACCACATTTACATAGGGATCTACAATATCAAAATCTGCTACATCTTCACTTACCGTTTGTTCAAAATTTGATTCTCCAAAAGGAATACTATAGCTGTTAAAACTACTAAACACTCCATTTACACCAAGTACGGTATGAAACTTATCGTTAAAAACATATTTATTGCAAGCATCAAAAGCGTACACCTTGCTATCATATTTACTTGGATAATCTGAGAATATTTCCCTTTTAGACTCGGTATAGCTATCACTAAAAATGAAACTTCCATTCTTATAGGTGGCTACCCAGTGGCTTCCGGTTCTAACTTGTCTACTTTCCAACTCATTATTAGCATCAGCATACATAAAAGAATCGTCATAATCTGCATTGAATTTATCATAATTCCCGTAGAAATAGAACTTCAACTGATCGCTTATTTTATAACCAAGTCTTGCATATACATTGTATTTTGAAAAAGGATCATCTTCAAATTGAACAGTTTCATCTTCAGAATTTATAGAAGACATATTTTCTGAATATCTGTTGCTAAAATTTACCTGATAATCGAACTTAGATAACTTTCCGCTTACACCAACAGAATTATCAAATTGTGCTATATCATAATCTTGATTATTTTGCGATTGATTGGTACCCAAAGTAGATTGTAACTGTAGCGATATCTTTTTATCTTTTGGAGTCTTCGTAGTAATATTAATAACTGCGGTTGCAGCTCCAGAGCCATACAAAGTACTAGACGCTCCTTTTACAATTTCTATTGAAGCTACTTGATCCAACGGCAATAATCGAAGGTCAAAATCATTTGCGATAGAAGAAGGATCACTTAATTGAACCCCATCTACCAAAATTAATACCTGTCGGTTTCTTCCTCCTCGAACATAATATCCAAGATTCTGACCATCGGTGCTTCTAGTTCCATTAATCTCAATTCCGGAAACCTTGTTAATTAGATCCGGAATGGTTAGCCCGGCGCTTTTCTCTAAATCTTTAGCTGAAATTTTGGTAACTACCTTACCACTATTCTCACGTTTCAGTTCAAATTTTGAATCTATTAGCACTACGCTGTCTAAAGATTCGATTTTGGTTTGTTGTGCGAAAGACAAACCGGTGCATAACAATGCACTGCATACCCATAATTTTTTAAACATGTTTTTAAATTATTGCCAGGAGAAAAGATGTAGTATACTACACCAAACTTTTATCCCGAAAGTTTGACATTTGGTGAATATTGGCAGGTCTCCTGGCTCGCGTCTTGATATTTACCTTCCCATTCAAAAAAGAACAGTGGTTTTTTTGAAGTAATAACATCAAGCATCTAATTCGGCAAAATACCGTCTTAGACTAAGCATACAGTTGCGGGAACAGCTCAGGCATTACATCAAAACTTTTAAAGAGTATGTATTCTTTTAAAAATTTCAATTTTCCTGATTCCCTTTTAATTGACAGGCTATTATTTATTTAGATAATCTCCATGTCAAACCAAAAATTCGATGCGAAATTAAACATTTATGTTTCTTAAGATGTAAAAATTCTAAATAATCTTACTTTTGAACCAAAATTAAATCTTTGAGACCTATTCTAATTTTATTCATTTCCCTGCTTTTCCTCTCTTGTAAAAATGAAGAAAAGAATGAAGTAGATTCTACTTCTCAAGAAATCGGCGAATCTTTGAAAATTGAAAATGCGCATGGATTTACCATTTCGAAATACAACGGATATAAGATTTTAACCATTACAGATCCTTGGCCAAATGCCGAAAAAAGTTTTAAATATCTATTGGTAGAAGATGAAAGTAAAGTACCATCTACAATAGAATTCGATAAAAAAATTAATATTCCTATAAAACGTATTGTCCTCACTTCCACTACTCACATCCCTTCACTTGAAGCTTTAGATGAAACTGAAGCTTTAATAGGTTTCCCCGGGTTGGATTATATTTCTTCAGAAACTACAAGAGCTTTAATAGCTGAAAATAAGATCGTAGAGCTTGGTAAAAATGAAGCGATCAATACCGAAATTCTTATCACATTAGAACCTGATCTTGTTATAGGTTTTGCCATAGATGGTAATAATAAAACCTATAACACTATTGAGAAAAGTGGAATTCCAGTGATCTTTAATGGAGATTGGACCGAAGAATCTCCTTTGGGAAAAGCAGAATGGATCAAATTCTTTGGAGCCCTTTTCGATAAATCTGAAGAAGCGGAAGAAATTTACGATGATATTGCTAAGAATTATAAGGAAGCAAAGCAACTAGCACAATCTGTAGATGAAACCCCATTAGTCATCGCAGGGTCTATGTATAAAGATTCATGGTTTGTACCCTACGGAAATTCTTGGCAGGCTCAATTCATTAAAGATGCCAACGCATCATATATTTATAAAGACACAGAAGGAAGTGGCAGTAAAGCTCTCTCCTTTGAATCTGTTCTCAACGATGCTCAAAACGCAGATTTCTGGGTGGCTCCAGGTCAATTTCAAAGTTATGAGCAGTTATACGAAACTTCCCAACATTACAAACAATTTAAGGCCGTTCAAAACAAAAAGGTTTTCACTTATAGCAATACTATGGGAGCTACCGGTGGTGTCTTATATTATGAATTAGCTCCAAATAGGCCGGATCTTGTACTTAAAGATTTAATTTCCATATTTCATCCTGAGCTTTTAAAAGATTACAAACCTACCTTTTTCAAACCTCTGGATTAAATGCCAAAAACAAAGAAATACAGAGGATTATTACTAATACTATTGGTTTTACTAGTAGTTATTGCTTTTATCAATCTCAGTTTAGGATCTGTAAGTATTCCACTTAAGGATATTTTAGGTACTTTTTTTCACGGAGAGGTAAGTCTTGAAAGTCATAGATATATAATTTCAGAATATAGATTACCAAAAGTATTTACAGCTATTTTAACCGGTTCCGGTCTTGCCGTTAGCGGACTTTTAATGCAAACGCTATTCAGAAATCCGTTGGCTGGTCCTTATGTTTTAGGTCTAAGTTCTGGAGCGAGTTTGGGAGTAGCGATATTATTGATGGGAGCTAGCCTATTTGGAGGTTTTACCGCTACCATCTTATTATCTAAATGGAGTCTTGTCTTGGCGTCCAGTATTGGAAGTTTATTAGTTCTATTTGCCGTTTTATTAGCATCATCTAGATTGCGAGATACTATGGCCATATTAATCATTGGGCTTATGTTTGCCAGCCTAACAGCTGCAGTGGTAAGTGTACTCTCCTATTTTAGTTCGGCTGCACAATTACAACAATATATTTTCTGGTCTTTTGGAAGTTTAGGAAATTTAGCTTGGAATGAAGTTGGCATTTTATCAATATTTTGGTTTGTAGGGATAATTATAGCCATCTTCTGTATCAAGAATTTAAATTCTTTACTGCTGGGGGAACAATACGCTAAAAGTTTAGGAGTGAGCATATCTAGAAACAGAATTCTTATTATAATATCTACCAGCCTACTTGCGGGAAGTATTACAGCTTTTGCAGGACCAATAGCTTTTGTTGGGTTGGCAGTCCCGCATTTAATAAAACAAGTAATACCAGTTAATGATCATAGCATAATATTACTCGCTGTAATCTTGGGAGGTGCTATTCTAATGCTTATTTGCGATATCGCTGCGCAATTACCGGGCTCACAATATACTTTACCCATAAATGCAATTACTTCTTTAATTGGTGCGCCTGTTGTAATTTGGTTATTGGTAAGAAAACGTAAATTTTTATTTTAGAACCTATCGAAACTAAAAACCTCCATACAGTACTTAGCGCTAATGATCTTCAAATTGGTTATAAGAGCAAAAATGTTAAAAGTATTATTGCTTCTAATATAGATTTTGATGTAAATCAAGGGGAGTTAGTAGCTTTAATTGGCGTAAACGGCGTTGGAAAATCTACATTATTGCGAAGTTTAATTGGAGTACAAGACGCACTCGATGGTAGTATTTCCATCAATAATAAATCTTTAAAAAACATCTCTCCGGAAGATCTTTCAGAATTGATAAGTATCGTACTTACAGAACAACCTATCTCTAAGAATTTAAGCGTTTTTGAGTTGATTGCTTTGGGTAGACAACCCTATACCAATTGGATTGGCACTTTAGGTAAAAAAGATATTCAGCAAATAAACACCGCCTTAGAGCTTGTTGGAATTACTGAGTTAAGGGATAAAAAGTGTTTTGAATTAAGCGATGGTCAACTGCAGAAGGTTCTTATAGGGCGAGCCATTGCTCAAGATACTCCTCTTATAATTTTAGATGAACCTACTACCCATTTAGATATTTACCACCAAGCGTATATTCTTAAATTGCTTAAAAAGCTTTGTGTTCAAACCAATAAAAGCATTCTATTTGCTACTCATGAGATCAATCTTGCACTTCAGCTTTGTGATAAGATTGTTTTAATGCAGCCAGATAGAGTTAGCGTAGGAAGCCCAAAACAACTTATTGAAAATGATTCTTTTGCTACACTTTTCCCTTCAGATCTTATAGTTTTTGATAAGATCTCCAATTCTTTTAAGATCAAAACTTAAAATACGTTACTCCCTAATTTTTCATAATTTCTTTTAAAAGAAATTCAAATAAGTATCTTTGAACAAAATCAATCGTTTCTATGAACGACTATTTAATAGTTAGTCTTATAATTGTTATTGCTCTTAGCTTAGGCTTCTTTTTAGGATCGTTCATTTCGGGCTTAAAAAATAAATCGGAGCGAAGTAAGATCGAAGAACAAAACAATCAACTTAAACTTAAAATAGAAGATATTAATTCATTTAATATCAATACTATAGAGAATTTAAAAAAAGAAAACACTTCGGTTAGATTTGATCTTGAAAATAGATTAGAGAAGAGTGAGTATCAGAAAGAAAATATCAGAAAAGAAAAAGATTTCTTGAACTCTGAACTCACCAGAAGAAACTCCGAATTCGAAAATTTACAGCAACGTAATTTAGAGCAGAAAGCAGAAGTTGAAAAACTTCAAGAAAAATTCACCAAAGATTTTGAAATCTTGGCCAACAAGATCTTGGAGCAAAAATCTGAAAAATTCACTTTACTCAACAAAGAGAACATTCAGAATATTTTGAATCCGCTAAATGAGAAAATCAAACTCTTTGAAGAAAAAGTAGATAAGAATTCCAACGATTTTATAGAACGCCACGCCGAATTAGGAAAACAACTTCAATTTTTAAATGAACAAAATTTAAAGATTAGTGAAGAAGCTATCAACTTAACACGCGCTTTAAAGGGTGATACCAAAATGCAAGGTAATTGGGGCGAGATGGTGTTAGAACGAGTATTAGAACGCAGCGGACTGGAGAAAAATAGTGAATATTTTGTTCAGCAGAACTTCACTAATGATAGTGGGAAAAGAGTGATGCCCGATGTGGTGATTCATCTTCCAGGAGATAAAAAGATGATCGTAGATTCTAAAGTATCTCTCAATGCTTATGAGCGCTATATCAATGAAAATGATAGTTTAGCGAAAGCCAAGCACCTTAAAGATCATTTGATTTCAGTAAAAAGAAGAGTAGAAGAATTAAGCGCCAAGAATTATCATGCACTTTACCAGATGGAAAGTCCAGATTTTGTATTGCTTTTCATACCAATAGAGTCTGCTTTTGCAATTGCCTCTCATGAATATCCGGCACTATATTCTGATGCTTTCGAGAAAAATATTATAATTGTTACTCCAACTACGCTACTTGCGGTTCTAAAAACCATTGACACCATGTGGCAAAATGAAAAGCAAAAGGAAAATGCTTTAGAAATTGCTAAGCAAGCTGGGGCGTTGTATGATTCTTTTACCAATTTAACCGAAGATCTTCTTAAAGTTGGAAAGCAAATAGGCACCGTGCAGAATACGTATGATACTGCCATGAAGAAGCTTACCGGAAAGGGAAATCTTGTAAGGAAAGTGGAAAAACTAAAGAAATTAGGCGCCAGCGCGAGTAAACAACTCGACCCGAAATTGATTGCAAAGGAAAGAAATGATGAAGAGGAAGAAGAACTATTAAATTTAGAAAACTAACTATCACCTAATGAAAAGGATCTTGTTTTACATACTTGGCGGATTGTTTTTGCTGTATTTAGCATATTTCGCCTTTGTATATTTTGTGCCTTATAGTGAAGGCACAAGAACCGGAGAACTTATAAAATTTAGCAGCAAAGGAGTGATCACTAAAACCTATGAGGGTGAGATAAGTCAAGGAATGAGTGGTGCCCAGATCTTTGAATTTTCTGTTTTAAGCGAGAAAAAAGAAGTTATAGATAAGCTTCAGAACAATCAAGGCAATTACGTTAAACTCACTTATGTAGAACGATATGCTACGTTTGTGTTTTGGGGTGATACCAAATATTTTATAAATAAAGTGGAAGAAGTCCAATCTCCACATTTTAGGAATTAATGATGCAGGAAAAATTTAAAAAAATATCAGAATCTCAGGTAGTAATTTCAGAATTAATGCTTCCCTCCCACTCAAATTTTAATGGAAAAATTCATGGAGGCTACATTTTATCATTACTAGATCAAATAGCATTTGCATGTGCCTCTAAACACTCCAGAGTTTATTGTGTAACTGCAAGTGTAGACACGGTAGACTTTTTAAATCCAATAGAAATTGGAGAATTGGTAACAATGAAAGCTTCCGTAAATTATGTTGGAAGAAGCTCTATGGTTATAGGAATTCGTGTGGAAGCTGAAAATATCCAGACTGGAGAAATTAAGCATTGTAATTCTTCTTATTTTACAATGGTAGCTAAAGATGATGATGGGAAATCCATCAGTGTGCCAGGTCTTATTTTAGAAAATGATCATGATATTAGAAGGTTTGTAAAAAGTATTAAAAGGAATAAAATGAAATTCAAAAGAAAGAAAGAATTTCATGAAACAGATTTTGCTTCGAATGACTATTTGCACTTATTAGAAGATCACAACGTGAAAATTGAAATAAATTGAAACCAAACGGATTTATAATAGCCCTTATAACGGCTATTTTTCTTGCTTATCTAGCCCCTACTGCATTAGAACATTTACCAGTACAAATTGTTATAGATATTGGTGTGGCCTTTATTTTCTTTTTCTACGGCCTTAAATTATCTCCTGCAGAGTTAAAGTTGGGATTTTTTAATTATAAATCTCACATATTAATACACCTTACCACCTTTGTTATCTTTCCATTATTAACCATGTTGTTTATTCCTTTTTTTGATGGAGGAACAGATTCAAAACTATGGTTAGCTATCTTCTTCTTGGGAGCGCTACCTTCTACCGTAACATCTGCAGTAGTAATGGTGGCTATTGCTAGAGGAAACCTGCCCACAGCTATATTTAATGCCAGTATTTCAGGGTTGATTGGAATTGTGGTAACACCGCTATGGATGAGTCTTTTTATGATGAAATCTGGTGAGTTCAATTTTTTAGAAATCATCACAGATCTCCTTATTCAAATAGTACTTCCATTATTTTTAGGAGTTATTCTACAAAGATTTTTAGGAAAATGGGCTAATAAATATAGTAAACAGCTTAGTTTGTTTGATAAAGCGGTGATCATCCTGATCGTTTTTACGAGCTTTAGTCATTCCTTTAATTCAAATCTATTTGACAATATTGAATGGACAGATCTATTAAAACTATTTGCTATTGTAATATTTCTTTTCTTTAGCGTATATTTTCTAACAGGTTATTTATGCAAACTTTTCAAATTCAATCTTCAAGATACTATAACGGCTAAATTCTGCGGAACTAAAAAATCGTTGGTACATGGCTCAATAATGGTAAAGATAATTTTTGGAACCAGCCCTAATGTTGGACTTTTCTTACTACCTATTATGCTCTATCATATTTTTCAGCTAGTGCTAGTATCGTTTTTCGCACAGAACTATAGCAAGAAGGTACTAAAAGAGATGGCAGATTAATTACAGATATGGTGCAATATCTGCAGCTTCTATGGTAAATAGAACCCATCCTACTACCAAAAGCAATCCTCCTAAAGGGGCAATTGGACCTAAGATTTTAAGTTTATTACCGTAAGCACCGCTCAAGCAAAGTCCGTAAATACTAAACGAAAATAGCATTACACCTATTATAAAACACCAACCCATAATATTCTGAGAAGTATTCAGAAATGGAAAAATAACACCACTAATTATAATGATAAGAGCATGATACATCTGGTATTTTACTCCTGTTTCGAAGCTTTTTAACTGATCTTCGTTGAATTTCTTCTTTAAGGCATGCGCTCCAAAAGCGCCAAAAATAACTGCTAGTGTTCCAAAAATGCCTCCGAAAATTAACATCGTTTCTTTCATATGCTAAAATTAAGTGAAAAATTAGGGTCCTATTTGCCTAATCCTTCTATAGCGTGCAATTTATGGTATCTTTGATTAAAAATTAAGAGATATGAAAAAATCATTATTACTTACAGCACTTTGTGCTCTATTTTTAACCAGTTGTAGTCAAAAAATCATCGGAACCTGGAATGTTGACAGATACGAAGTAAACAATCAAAAAGGTCAAAATATAACTACCAGAAATGCAGGAGAGATCGTTCTAAATAAGGATGGTTCTGGAGAAAAGAACATTGAATATAATATTTTCAATAATGAATTTAGCGATGTTCAAAAATTTGATTGGAAATTGATGGATAGTAATTTAACGATTACTGGAAATGAAAGAAAATCAAAAGATGAGAAAAAATCTGATTTTGACAAAACTTGGATCGTGATCACTAACAAAAAAGATAAGCAATTATGGAAATCTACAGATGGAAGTAATGCCGTTCAAATCATTGAATTGAGTAGAAAGAAATAATTTTCTAAGTGATATAAAATTAAAAGAGGCTGATAATTAATTATCAGCCTCTATTTTTATTTTTACCTAAGATTATTTACTCAAATACATTCTTCTTCTTGAATATAGATCATAAAAAGTATCATCTCTAAGACTGTCAATAAAAAGAATTCCTTCTCCGGTACTCTTCATTTCTGGTCCCAATTGCTTGTTTACATTATGAAACTTATCAAAAGAGAAAACTGGCTCCTTTATAGCATATCCTTTTAGTTGTGGATTGAATGTGAAATCTTTTACTTTATTCTCTCCCAACATTACTTTTGTAGCATAGTTCACGTAAGGCTCTTTATAAGCTTTTGCGATAAATGGAACCGTTCTAGATGCTCTAGGATTAGCTTCAATAATATAAACCATTTCATCTTTAATAGCGAACTGGATATTTATAAGACCTACCGTATTTAAAGCTTTCGCTATTTTTACGGTATGATCTTTAATCTGCTGCATTACAAGATCTCCAAGATTGAAAGGTGGTAATAAGGCATGAGAATCTCCAGAATGAATTCCGCAAGGTTCTATATGCTCCATAATTCCAATAATGTACACATCTTCCCCGTCGCAGATAGCATCTGCCTCTGCCTCTATAGCTCCATCTAGATAATGATCTAGCAATAACTTGTTGTTTGGTATCTTTCTTAACAGATCTACCACATGAGCTTCTAATTCATCTTTATTAATAACGATCTTCATCCCCTGACCTCCTAATACATAAGATGGCCTCACTAAAATTGGAAAATCTAATTCATCTGCAAGTGCTGAAGCTTCATCAGCAGTTTCTGCTACCCCAAATTCTGGGTAAGGAATGTCATTCTCCTGTAATAATTTTGAAAAACTTCCTCTGTCTTCGGCAAGATCTAAAGATTCATAACTAGTTCCTATGATCTTAATTCCGTAACGATCCAGCTTTTCAGCAAGTTTAAGCGCGGTTTGACCTCCAAGCTGCACAATAACTCCTTCAGGTTTTTCGTGTCTTATAATATCATATATATGCTCCCAATATACGGGTTCAAAATATAATTTATCTGCTACATCAAAATCTGTAGAAACCGTTTCCGGGTTACAGTTAATCATGATGGTCTCATAGCCACATTCTGATGCTGCTAACACTCCGTGAACACAACAATAATCAAACTCAATTCCTTGCCCAATTCGGTTAGGCCCGGAACCTAAAACTACAATCTTTTTCCTATCGCTTACTTTGCTTTCATTATCTACATAACGCTTTCCATCAGCTGTTTCAATTTCAGCCTCAAACGTAGAGTAGTAATATGGAGTCTCTGCTTTAAACTCTGCAGCACATGTATCTACAAGTTTATATATTCTATTGATGTTGAATTCGTCTCTTTTATTATAAACTTCGCTTTCCAAACATCCTAGCATATGCGCTATCTGTCTATCTGCGAAGCCTTTTTGTTTAGCTTCCAACATCAGATCTTTTTGAATAGAATTGATATCGTATTTAGATATTTCTACATCCAACGCATATAATTCCTCATATTGTCTAAGGAACCACATGTCTATTTTCGTAATTTCATGAATTCTACTGAGTGGGATTCCTATTTGTATAGCATCATAGATCACAAAAACTCGATCCCAACTAGCGTGAGTTAGTTTTTCAATGATCTGCTCGTAATTTGTATAACTTTTCCCATCTGCACCAAGACCATTTCTTTTGATCTCTAAAGACTGAGTTGCTTTATGAAGTGCTTCCTGAAAAGATCTTCCAATTCCCATTACTTCTCCTACTGATTTCATCTGAAGTCCGAGGGTTCTATCACTTCCTTCAAATTTATCGAAGTTCCAACGAGGAATTTTTACAATTACATAATCTAAAGTAGGCTCAAATAATGCTGAAGTAGATTTAGTGATCTGATTTTGCAATTCATCTAAATGATACCCAATTGCAAGCTTAGTAGCTATTTTTGCGATAGGATATCCAGTGGCTTTAGAAGCTAGTGCAGAAGATCTAGAAACCCTAGGGTTAATCTCTATAGCAATAATATCTTCATTTTCATCTGGACTTACTGCAAACTGAACATTACACCCACCTGCAAAATCCCCAATACTTCTCATCATTTTGATAGCCATATCTCTCATTCGCTGATATGCTGTATCACTAAGCGTCATTGCCGGAGCCACCGTAATAGAATCTCCTGTATGGATTCCCATTGGGTCCATATTTTCAATAGAACAAATAATCACAACGTTGTCATTCTTATCGCGCAACAATTCTAGCTCATACTCTTTCCATCCAAGAAGTGCTTTATCTATTAAAACTTCATGTATAGGGGAAGCTTCCAGACCTCTAGTTAAAAGCTCATCAAAATCTTCTGCCCTATGTACAAATGCAGCACCACTACCTCCTAATGTAAATGACGCTCTAATGACTAAAGGAAAACCAAATTCTTGCGCTACTTCTTTACCTTGCAAATAAGAAGTAACAGTTTTTGCAGGAGCAACCGGAATTCCGATCTTACCCATTAACTGTTTGAATTTCTCTCTATCTTCTGTAATATTGATAGCATCTATGTCTACACCGATCAATTTTACATCGAAATCTTTCCAAATTCCTTTTTCATCTGCTTCAATACAAAGGTTTAAAGCAGTTTGACCACCCATGGTAGGCAGAACCGCATCGATATTTGGATGTGCTTTTAATATCTCTACAATAGATCTAGTTGTTAATGGCTTTAAATACACATGATCTGCCATAGAAGGATCTGTCATTATTGTAGCCGGATTAGAGTTGATAAGAATAGTTTCAATTCCTTCTTCTCTTAAAGATTTTAGAGACTGAGCTCCAGCATAATCGAATTCGCATGCCTGCCCTATAACTATAGGACCAGACCCAATTATTAAAACACTTTTAATTTTATTATTTTTTGGCATGTTAAGGAGGTAGTTTTAAGTTGATTAAATAGGAAACTGTTAGATATAAAAAAAGGCGTTACTTATAAAAGTAACACCTTAATATTTAAAAACTAATTCTCATTAGTGTTTGTGTCTGTTCTCAGAAGATACGGATAATTTTTTTCTACCTTTAGCTCTTCTTCTAGCTAACACTTTTCTTCCGTTCACACTTGCCATGCGTTCTCTGAAACCGTGCTTGTTTTTTCTTTTTCTCTTAGATGGTTGAAATGTTCTTTTCATTTTTAATTATCTTTAATATCTTCTGTGGGATTCTTTGTTTAAATAGTTCTAAGCCTTTCCTTAAAACTGCGTGCAAATATACAAAGACTTTTATCTCATGCAAAAACTTAATAAAAATAATTTTAAATGTTTTTGTTAACTTTGCGCATTGAAATATAAAAACCCAATATGTTCAACAAAAATATCAAATTAGTTTTAGCCGGAATTATCTTATTAGTTTCTATCTGGCAGTTTTATTTAGGGAATATCGGTAACGGAATTATGTATATTCTTTTAGCCGGAATATTTGTATTCCTTTACTTTAAAAATGAAATGATATTACTAGCATTTCTTAGGTTGCGAAAACAAGATTTTCCAGGAGCTAAGAAGTGGCTAGATAAGATAAAAAATCCTGAAGCTGCACTTACCCATAAACAACAAGGATATTATTGGTACCTACACGGCCTTATGCTTTCTCAAACCAATATTACCAAAGCAGAAAAGTATTTCAAAAAAGCAATAAAACTAGGACTTGCAATGGATCAGGATCTTGCCATGGCTAAGTTAAATCTTGCAGGTATAGCAATGACCAAGAGACGTAAGCGCGAAGCTCAAATATACTTAACCGAAGCTAAGAAATTAGATAAACACGGTATGATGAAAGAGCAAATACAGATGATGAAACAACAGATGAAAAAGATCTAAATTTCATTATGCTGTTATTGTTCTTAAGATACTTCAAACATAGCTTACCATTCGACTAATTTCTAGGTCCTTCAACGAATATTTTATGATGGGCCACCGGTATAAATTACCTTTATTTTTGTAGTGATGCAAAAAATATGGTAAGACTATTACTCTGCTTTTTAATTTTTAACTTTAGTCTAGGTGCTTTCGCCCAGCAGGATGATCCAAGAATTTTATTTTCTGAGGCTCTAGCTTTGCACCTACCTAAATATGAAAAGCAGGCTAAGAATGCATATAGATTAAGAAATTACGAGAAAGCTCATACATTATTCGACACGCTTGTTCAGGAAGATTTGAATGGTAGTTACATGGATAATTTTGAATTGAATGACCTTAAAGGTAAAAAGATTTACCTCTACAATATAAAAAAACCCGTTTATTTAATTACATACGCCTCTTGGTGTATTGCAACAGAAGGGGAAATTCCGGCTATTAATGCTTTGGCATCAAAATATCAAGATCAGGTAGAATTTGTAATACTTTTTTGGGACACCAAAAAAGTTGCAAAAAAAATGTCCAAAGATTACAGCAATAACATTACCGTTCTTTATGTAGACGAACAAAAAAATAACGATTCTTTTGTAATAAGTCAATTAAAACATTCTCTTGGATTACCTACAACTTTTCTATTGGATGGAACCAAGAAAATACTTGATATACGACGAGGTATTACCCACCCACTAAGCAAAACCTTTGACGAATCTTATAAAATGAACTACAATTCTATACATGATGGAATTGCAAATCATTTATTATTTGAGAGCAAGAAATTTACGCTATCAAAAGAAACTGTTGCTATAAACAACAATTAATATCATTATTTAGAGAATTTATAAACTCCTTTTTCAGGTATTTGAATCTCATAAAGCTTTCCGGATTTATTATTTAAAAAAGCTTCTCTCAACCAAGGATTATGAATCTTTAAGATCTTATAATTGATATCAAATTTTCTTGCAAATGCAGGGAAATCTTTTACAGCTGTATCTACTTTTACATTATAACTTGGAATATTTTTATATAAATGCTCCTCTTCTATATTAAAACCATACTGAATCGGATTCTTTAATATTTCCTTTAAGGCAAGTATTCTAAATACATAACGTCCAGTCTCTTCACCCAATAAAAGGTCATAATAATTACTAGCATCCTGTCTATCTAATTGACGCATCACCCCCGCATTTCCTGCATTGTAAGCAGCAGCAGCCATAGTCCATGTTCCAAATTTAGCTTTAGATTGCTTTAGATAATCACAAGCTACCTGTGTAGACTTTTCGATATTATAACGTTCATCTACGTTATCATTAATCTCTAATTTAAAATCTTTCCCTGTTCCTTCCATTATCTGCCAGAACCCAACAGCACCCGCCGGAGAAACTACTTGAGTAAGACCACTTTCTATAACTGCTAGGTATTTAAAATCATCTGGCACTCCGTTTTCTTTTAATATCGGCTCTATAATAGGAAAATATTTATGGGCTCTTTTTATTAATAACAAAGCATTAGATTGCCAATACGTATTAACCAATAGCTCCTTATCCATTCTTTCATAAATATCAGGATTCTCGATAGGCACCATCTCCCCTGCAAATTCCAAATTCTGTGGCATTGGAAGAGAGTAAATATTATAATTATCACCCGTAACGGTGTCGTTATTCTTAATAGGATTTACTCCTAGATCTGGACCTTTTTGCACTGCTTGGATACTTACTGCTAGGATAGCAATAAATCCAACAGCCATTAATAACATTTTTATAATTTTCATAACTTATAATTTATATTTTCTTATCTAATCTTCCGTTTAATATTAAACCTGGTAAATGCGTATTGAACCATCTAAATCTATTTACAACCATAATATGAGTCCCTCCCTTAACCGTGATACAGTCCTTAATATATTTATAAGGAAAAACCATATCACAATCTCCATGTATATGTACTATTCCGTCTTTAGGAACTTGTCGATCCCAGCATACCATATTCTTAATAGACCAATCGATATAATAAATATCTCTAACAGATAGATATTTACGATACAGCTGGGCTCTTTTAGTTAAGAAGTCTCCATAAGCAATCTTTTCAAAATGATCTACATAGTTCATTAAACTGGTAGGTAATAATCTATATAGGCCTGTTGCAGACGCATATCGCATTCTTCTTGGCAACTCTGCTCTACATTTTACGCTAGAAATAATAATTAATCTTTTGAGATCCAGAAATTCACTCATCTCCTGCGCTACTACACCACCAAAAGATACGCCAATAAGCACTGCATTGTTATGTTTAACATCTTTGCTCCACCTTAAAGCATAATCTCTCAAGGGTTCGTCCTTTTCTGGGATCATCCATTCTAATAAATGCATTTTGAATTGTGTCTCTGGGAGCTTTATATTTTCAAAGATACTTGGATTGGCTGCCATCCCAGGAACCAGGTAAACGTGTATTAAATCTTTCTCTTCGAGCATTTTAACATGTGTATAACACTAACAGCGCTGGTTATATTGTAAATTTACTATCAAAATTACAGTTATTTTTTTGGGGGACATATACTTTATAGGTCAAATGCAGATGCTAAGCTCTAAAAACCTTCGTTCTTAAATAGATTACCTATAATGTAATAAATCTATCGTAGCCTTTCTATAGTAGATCTTATTTTATATTAAATAGTTCCTTTATAAATTAAGAAGGAGTACCGTTATTCAAATCATACATTATTCAATTTAGAAATATTTCGATTGTAAAGCTTTTACTGAATGATTAAAAATAAGAACTGTTTATTTAAAATTACTTCAACAAATATTAAAAGATTAATTTAAACCATACCTTATAATGAGCACTAAAGAGATAGTTATTACCAAGAATGATTTTTTGAGACAGTTTGAATCGGTTATAAATGGAGAATTGATCACGGTTGAATACGCACAGCAAGAGCGAAAAATATTCTTAACCAAGTTAAAAATGTCTGAAGAGCTTCAGGAAAATGGCTATTTAGACCAATTTTTAGAGGTGTTATTAGGAGACATTAAAGATTCAGGTAATGATAGAGTTGTTCCTACAAGTCCGGAGATCGCAAAATTTATGCGTAAAAACAGAAGAAAATATAAAGATCTATTACCAGTGGGGTTGAACATCTAAGCCTCTACAGCCTCTTGCTGAAAATATTCAAACTTTACCAACCCATCTTCTGCAATGGTAGTTAATTTAATTTGATGAAGTGTATTTACCAATTCCGGATTCCAAGGAGTCTTAACTTTTACATAATTTTCTGTAAATCCATGTATATAACCCTCTTTATTCTCTCCTTCAAATAGAACAGTATGTACCGTATCTATCTGACTTTCATAAAAAGCCCTTCTCTTTTTAGCGGAAAGGCCGCGTAACATTTTACTGCGCTTTTTACGAATACTCAATGGAACAGGATTTTCCATTTCTGCAGCTGGGGTATTTTCTCTTTCAGAAAAAGCAAAAACATGTAAGTAAGAGATATCAAGCTCATTCAAAAAATTATACGTTTCAAGAAATTGCTCATTGGTTTCACCAGGAAAACCTACAATAACATCTACCCCAATACAGGAGTTTGGCATGACTTCTTTGATTTTAGAAACTCTATCTACATATAATTCTCTCAAATAGCGCCTTCTCATAGCCTTTAAAATCTCATTACTTCCACTTTGCAGCGGAATATGAAAATGCGGAACAAAGGTTTTAGATTGCGCAACAAATTCTATAGTTTCATTTTTAAGTAAATTTGGTTCTATAGAAGATATTCGTAATCTTTCAATTCCCTTTACATCATCTAAAGCCTTAACTAAATCTAAAAAAGTATGTTCATGCTTTTTATTACCAAATTCACCTTTACCATAATCCCCAATATTAACACCTGTAAGAACGATCTCTTTAATTCCTTTTGCAGAGATCTCTGCCGCATTTTGAAGAACATTTTCTAATTTATCGCTTCTGGAAATCCCTCTAGCCAAAGGTATCGTGCAATAAGTGCACTTATAATCACAACCATCCTGAACCTTAAGAAAAGCTCTTGTTCTATCTCCAAAAGAATAGGCACTCACATAAAAATCTGCATCTTGTATCTCACAAGAATGAATTTCTGCAAACTCATGTTTAGTAAGATCATTAAGATAATCTGTGATCTTAAATTTTTCTGTAGCTCCGAGTACCAAATCCACTCCATCAACATCTGCTAGTTCCTCTGGTTTTAATTGAGCATAACACCCAACAGCAATAACAAATGCATCTTCATTAACTTTTTGAGCCTGCTTTACAATAGATTTAAAACGCTTATCTGCATTTTCGGTTACAGAACAGGTATTAATAACATAAATATCGGCTATTTCAGAAAATTCTACTCGATCAAAACCTTCCTCTTTAAAAGATCTTGCTATAGTTGAAGTCTCAGAAAAATTGAGCTTACAACCCAAAGTATAAAATGCCACTTTTTTCGCGTCTTTCATCACCAATCTTTAATTACTACCTTAATTTTAGGAGTGCAAATATACCTACTTTAATTGATTTACTAAAAACAGTACTTCATTACTAAGCATATCCAATTCCTTCTTCGTTTAATCTCTTCTAAACTTTTGAGTATCTTCAAATACCTTATCTAAGATCCCTTTATCCACATCAGAAAACTCCAAACCACGTCTACTTAAAACCATTTCTGCAACCTCATATGCTTTAGCGGTTTTATAAGTGCTCATTCCGGCACTCCCCCCCCAGCTGAAACTAGGTACAAAGTTTCTAGGAAATCCGCTGCCAAAGATATTAGCACTCACCCCTACAACTGTTCCGGTATTAAACATGGTATTAATTCCGCATTTACTGTGATCTCCCATCATAAGTCCGCAAAATTGCAATCCCGTCTTAGCAAAACCTTCCGTTGCGTAATCCCATAATCTCACTTCAGCATAATTATTCTTTAAATTAGAATTATTGGTGTCTGCACCAAGATTACACCATTCTCCTAAAACAGAATTTCCCAAAAATCCATCATGTCCTTTATTAGTATAACCAAAAATAACACTGTTATTAACCTCTCCTCCTACTTTAGAATGTGGACCTATGGTTGTTGCACCGTAAATTTTAGCTCCCATCTTTAAAGCTGAAGACTCTCCTAAAGAGAAAGGCCCCCTAATAAAACAACCTTCCATTACTTCTGCTTTCGCAGCGATATAGATTGGTCCGTCTGATGCGTTTAAAGAAGAATTTTCTACTATAGCACCGGGCTCAATAAAGATATTCTCTCTATTCTTCACATAATTTGATGATGATATAGGCGCACTGGTTCTGTCTGCTGTGAGTAATTCAAAATCTTTTGCAATGGCTTCTGCATTTTTAGAGAATATATCCCAAATATTAGCTATTCTAAAAGGTTCCCCCTTCAATTCAATTTGTTCAAAAACCTCAAAATCTACTTCTTGATCTTCTTCTGCGTAAAAGGCAATTACGTCTTCCTCAAAGAAAATAGCCTGATTAAGCTTAAGATCTTCAATTTGAGCAATAAATTCTGGGGTTGGCAGAAAGGAGGCATTGATCATAATATTTTGTTCAAATTCTACCATAGGCCATTTTTCTGCTAAATAATCTTCAGTAATAGTAGAAGTTGTGGTACCTAATATCTTTTCCCATTTCTCACGAATGGTTAAAATACCTATTCTGAGATCTGCAACAGGGCGCGTAAACGTGAAAGGTAATAATTGATCTCTGGAAGAACCGTCGAATAAAATATAATTCATATACTTCAAATTTTCTAAATTCAATTTACAGTAAGACCTGCAAATGAAATATAATTAAATAAAATGTGATTGCAATAAGTTATTACAACTCTAGCTATCTCATTTAAACAAAAAAAGCCTTCATTTCTGAAGGCTTCAATAGTATTGTGATACTTGAAATTACTTCTTGAATTTCGCGTATTTGGTTTTGAATTTATCAATTCTACCAGCTGTATCCAATAATTTAGATTTCCCTGTATAGAATGGGTGTGATGTTCTTGAGATCTCCATTTTAACTAATGGATACTCAGTTCCGTCAACTTCAATAGTCTCTTTAGTGTTCGCGGTAGATTTAGTAAGAAAGACTTCTTCATTAGACATGTCTTTAAATGCTACTAATCTATAATTTTCCGGATGGATTCCCTGCTTCATCTCTTTATTCTTTAAAATCGTGTTCGTTTTTCGAGTGGCAAATTTAATCAAATTTCACAAATAACAAACTAATAAGCAACAAAAATTTACATTAACCCTATAAAATATATAAAACTCCTGAAATGTAACGTTTTGCTATATTTGTTCACTAACTACTACTAACTACTACTAACTAACAAAATTAAATTAAATATGGAGATTAAAGAAACAAACTCAAAGAAGTTTATCATTAATTACGGTTTACTATTAGGTATAACCTCTGTACTAGTAGGGGTAATTATGTATGTTACAAATTCTTACTTAAACCCTTCTTGGATCTATAGTGTTATTAGCATTGCTTTACCTATTGTTATCATTACTATGGGAATAAAAGCCTTTAAAACTGCTAATGGAGGATTTTTAGGTCTTGGAGAAGCTATTAAAATTGGTTTAGGAATTGCTGTAATTGGAGGTATTTTAACGGCAATCTGGTCTTTATTATTAATGACTGTTATAGAGCCTAATTACATGAGCTTACTAATGGAGGCACAACAAGAAAAAATGTTGGCTACAAATCCAAACATAACCCAATCTCAATTAGATGCAGCTCAAGAAGTTTCGTCAAAATTTAGTAGTCCATGGATTGCTATGGCAATGACAATTATCTGGAGTTTATTTTCAGGATTAATAATTTCCTTAATTTCGGGGCTGGTAATGAAAAAGGAAAATCCTTATAAAGCCTAAGCTTTAAAATTTATTTAATGCAACTATCTATTATAATTCCTCTTCTTAATGAAGATGAATCTTTAACAGAATTATATAATTGGATTGTATCTGTGATGCAATCCAATTCTTATTCTTATGAAATTATCTTTATAGATGATGGTAGTACAGATGATTCCTGGGAGATAATTAGCGGTTTATCTGATCTTCATACAGGTGTAAAAGGCATAAGATTTAATAGAAATTATGGTAAATCTCAAGCATTACATGCGGGTTTTTTAGCGGCTCAAGGTGATGTAATAATCACTATGGATGCAGATCTACAGGATAACCCTGAAGAAATCCCAGAATTATATAACCTTATTGTAAAAGAGAAATATGATCTGGTTTCTGGCTGGAAGCGAAAGCGATATGATTCTGTAATTGCAAAAAATCTTCCTTCCAAACTATTTAATGCTGCTGCACGTAAGACTTCCGGAGTACAATTACATGATTTTAATTGCGGATTAAAAGCTTATAAAAAAGAAGTCATTAAAAATATTGATGTTTATGGTGAAATGCACAGATATATTCCTGTTCTGGCAAAAAATGCAGGGTATTATAAGATCACAGAAAAAGAAGTAAAACATCAAGCCAGAAAATATGGAAAGACTAAATTTGGGATGGACCGCTTTATAAACGGCTTTCTAGACCTAATAAGTATCTGGTTCTTATCTAAATTTGGAAAAAGGCCTATGCACCTCTTTGGTGCTTTGGGAGTATTAATGTTCTTTTTCGGATTTTCAGCTGCAGGATGGATTGGACTTTCTAAACTCTATAAAATGTATCACGGCTTACCAAACATTTTGGTTACTTCTAACCCGTGGTTTTATATATCTCTTATTTTAATGGTTATTGGTACTCAATTCTTTCTTGCCGGTTTTCTTGGTGAGCTCATTTTAAGAAGCAAAAGAGATAAGGATAGATACAGAATCAGCAAAACCAAAGGCTTAAACTAAAGCAATTCAGCATTTATCTGTATTTTTGCTTTCAAATCTCTATTTATATGTCACATAACAAACCAGAAATTATTTCTAAGGCCAAATTATGGCTTGCAGAAAACTTCGACAAAGACACTCAAAGTTCAGTTTCAAAATTAATCGAAAGCGATTCTACAGATCTTGAAGAGAGCTTTTATAAAGATGCAGAATTTGGTACCGGAGGTATGCGAGGTGTCATGGGTGTTGGAACCAATAGAATTAATAAATATACCTTAGGTAAGAATTCTCAAGGTATCTCTAATATATTAAAATCTGAATTTCCTGGAGAGCAGCACAAGGTTGTAATTGCTTATGATTGTAGAAATAATAGTAAAGAATTAGCACAAGTTGTAGCAGATGTATTTTCTGCGAATGGTGTAAAAGTTTTTATTTTTTCTGAATTGAGGCCTACGCCCGAATTATCTTTTGCTGTTAAATATTTAAACTGTCACTGCGGTATAGTGCTAACAGCTAGCCATAATCCACCAGAATATAATGGTTATAAAGTGTATTGGCAGGATGGAGGGCAATTAGTGCCGCCACAAGACAAGCTTATAATAGATATAATTTCTAAATTGGATTTTTCTGAGATCAATTTCGAAGCGAACAACGATCTTATTGAAGAAATAGATACGAGGGTTGATACTGCTTTTATTGAATCTTCAGTAAAAAATGGAAGTTTTGACACTGCTCAAGAAGCAAAAGATAATTTAAAAATTGTTTTTACTTCTTTACATGGAACATCAATTACCATTGTACCCGAAGTTTTAAAAAAGGCAGGATATAAAAATGTAGCCATCGTTAAAGAACAGGAAAAACCAGATGGTAACTTCCCTACCGTTAAATCTCCCAATCCTGAAGAGCCTGAAGCATTGAAAATGGCTTTAGAGCTTGCTGATAAGACCGATGCCGATATTGTAATTGGAACAGACCCAGATAGTGACCGTTTAGGAGTTGCGGTTAGAGATCTTAACAACAAACTCGTTCTACTTAACGGTAACCAGACCATGTTGATCATGACTTGGTTCTTGTTAGAACAGTGGAAAAAAGAAGGTAAGCTGAATACAGATAGTTTTATAGCATCCACTATAGTTTCTACCCCTATGATGAAGATCGTTGCAGAAGATTTTGGAGCACAATATTTTGAAGTTTTAACTGGCTTTAAATGGATAGCTAAACTTATTAAAGATCATCCTTCATTAGATTTTGTTGGAGGAGGTGAAGAAAGTTTTGGATTTATGGTTGGAGATTTTGTGAGAGATAAAGATGCAGCTACTGCTACCCTACTCGCTTGTGAAATTGCTGCACAAATGAAATCTCGAGGTATTTCTTTGTATGAGAAATTATTAGAACTTTATACAGAGTTTGGTTTGTATAGAGAAGAACTAATCTCTTTAGTAAAGAAAGGTATTACAGGAGAGCAAGAGATAAAGCAAACCATGATAAACCTTCGTGAAAATCCTTTATCTGAAATAGATGGCGAAAAAATTGTGCTTATAGAAGATTATCAATCTTCCATAGCTAAGAATAGACAAGATCATACAGAGCATGCACTCGATATTCCTAAATCTAATGTTTTAATCTATTACACAGAACAAGGAACCAAAATTGCAGCAAGACCTAGCGGCACAGAACCAAAAATTAAGTTTTATATAAGTGTAAATACAGAGTTAGATACTGTGGATAACTTTGATGAAATATACAATCAACTGGGCGAGAAAATTACCAGAATTAAATCTGATCTTCAGGTAGATTAAACATCCTTAATGAACTATTTTAAAAAAATCATTCAATTTGCTAAGCCTTATAAAAAGTACGCATTACTAAATATTCTCTGCAATATTTTTTACGCACTTTTTAGTACCCTTAGTTTTATCGCATTAATCCCGGTAATTCAAATTTTATTCGATAAGAATAAAAGGGTTTTAATAGAACCAAAATTTGAAGGCATTGCCAGCATTAAAGATTACCCAATAGATTATTTTAATTATAATGTAACCCAAAGAATAATTGAAGATGAAGTTTCTGCTCTCATCTTTATTTGCGGAATAGTAGTATTATTATTCTTTTTGAAAAATCTATTTGGATATCTAGCAGCGTTTTTTATTACGTTCCTTAGAAATGGGGTTCTAAGGGATGTAAGAGATGCTATCTATGTAAAGATTTTAAGTTTACCGGTTTCTTATTTTTCTGAAAAAAGAAAAGGTGATACTATTTCTAGAATCACTGCAGATGTTAATGAAGTTCAGAATTCTTTTCTATCTATATTAGAAATGATAGTGAGAGAACCACTTACGATCATTTTCACTATAGCGGCAATGCTCTTAATAAGTGCTAAACTTACTATCTTCGTATTTGTATTTCTTCCAATTTCCGGATTTGTGATCTCTTTAATAGGAAAACAACTTAAAAGAAAATCGCATCAGGCACAAGAGGAAAATGGACATTTTCTTTCTATTGTAGAAGAAACTTTATCTAGCCTTAAAATAATAAAAGGTTTTAATGCAGAATCTCAATTTGAAGGTAAATTTAAGCAGTCTACTAATAGATTGAATGATATTTTAAACAGTCTAATAAATAGGCAGAATCTTGCTTCTCCAACTAGTGAATTTTTAGGAATATTTGTAATTGTAGTTATTCTATGGTTTGGAGGGAAAATGGTTTTAGTAGACAAAACACTTGATGCTGCTGCCTTTATTGCGTTTTTAGGTTTAGCCTATAATATTCTAACTCCTGCAAAACAGATATCCAAGGCCTCTTATAGTGTTAAGAAAGGTAATGCTGCAGCAGAGCGAATTTTAGAAGTATTAGAAACTCCTTCTACGATTGTAGATGTTCCAAATGCAATCAATCAGGAGAAATTTGAAAAATCGATCGCTATTAATAAAATTAACTTTAAATATGAAGATGAGTTAGTGTTAAAGAACTTCAGTTTAAATGTACCTAAAGGAAGTACGGTAGCGCTTGTAGGTCAATCTGGAAGCGGAAAATCTACTATTGCCAATCTGGTTACTAGATTTTATGACGTTAATGAAGGTTCTATTGAGGTAGATGGGAATGATATTAGAGAAGTAAGCAAACATTCTTTAAGAAACCTGATGGGATTAGTTACTCAGGATTCTATTCTTTTTAATGACACTATTAAAAACAATGTATCTCTAGGTAAAAAGGAAGCTACAGAAGAAGAAGTTATAGAAGCACTGAAAATAGCTAATGCTTGGGAATTTGTAAAAGATCTTCCTAAAGGCTTAGAGACTAATATTGGAGATAGTGGAAACAAATTAAGCGGCGGACAGAAACAACGAATATCTATTGCTCGTGCAGTATTAAAGAATCCACCTATTATGATCTTAGATGAAGCAACATCTGCTTTAGATACAGAGAGTGAAAAATTAGTTCAAAAAGCTTTAGAAAATATGATGCGAAATAGAACTTCTATTGTAATTGCCCATAGACTATCTACCATCCAAAATGCAGATAAGATTGTAGTTATGCAGCGAGGAGAGATCGTGGAACAAGGGAAGCATGAAGAATTACTTCTTAAAAATGGAACCTATAGAAAGCTAGTGGAGATGCAGTCTTTCGAT
This sequence comes from Gillisia sp. Hel1_33_143, assembly GCF_900104765.1. GTDB lineage: Bacteria > Bacteroidota > Bacteroidia > Flavobacteriales > Flavobacteriaceae > Gillisia. Next base: position 2,458,234 of record NZ_LT629737.1, on the reverse strand, counting down.
TAAATTAAATAAGTTATTAAAAACATAAACCTCAAATCACCGAAAAGCGATTTGAGGTTTTTTGTTAAATAAAAAATGGATGAAGTAGGTTCATCCATTTTTATAGTTCTTTTCATCTTGGGGAAAATGAAAAATTTATTGAAATTTAAGTTTAATTGCTTGGGGCAAAAAAAGACTAATTCCTTTCAACAATGTAAATATAAAGATATATTTCATCTGAGCAAACAAAATGTGTATTTTATCTAATAAAAATGCATTTCGTCGATATTTTGCTAGTTAAAACTTATAAGGAATTGCTTTTTACTTTTCCCAAATTTATATTTTCTCTTTTAAACTTTTACCTAACTTTGAGGTCTTAGTAAAAACTGCGCCTTGATTACAGAAGAAACTTTACTCGTGCAAAAGCTTCAAGATCCTATTTCTAGGAATGAAGCCTTTAAAGAGCTGCTAAAGTTATTTAAAGAGCGTTTATATTGGCATATAAGGAATATTGTAAAAGATCATGATGATACAGATGATGTATTACAAAATACATTTATTAAGATCTTTAAGAATATTGATGGTTTTAAAGGAGACAGTCGGCTATATTCCTGGATGTATAGAATTGCTACTAATGAATCTCTTTCATTCTTAAGCCAGAAAGCTAAAAAATTACAGATATCTTCCGAAGAATTACAACAGAATCTAATTAACAATTTAGAGGCAGACACCTATTTTGATGGAGATGCAATCAAATTAAAACTACAAAAAGCCATAGCCACACTTCCAGAAAAACAACAATTGGTATTTAACATGAAATATTTTCAGGAGCTTAAATACAGAGAGATGGCAGAGATTCTAGATACTAGTGAAGGGGCGTTGAAAGCTTCCTATCATATTGCGGCAAAGAAGATAGAAAATATTTTAAAATCAGATTAAACCATTTTTACAAAGATCAGTCTTATATACAGATGAAAAAGAATAATTCTAAATATCCACCTCAATCTGGCTTTAAAATACCAGAGACTTATTTCAAGCAATTTGAAGATAAGATGTTGGATATTTTAAATGATGAAGATCAAAACTCTATTCAAGGTATAGAGGATCCAGGTTTTAAAATTCCGACAGATTATTTTGCAACTTTAGAAAATGAGGTGCTTGGTAAAACTGTATTAAAAGAACGTTCCTCTAAAGTAATTTCTATTTTTAGCAAACACAATTTATTAAAGGTTGCTGCTATCGCTGCAGTCTTTGTTGGAGTTATAAATATTTGGTTCACAAATCCAGAGCCGGAACTTAGCATAGATAATGTAGAGCTTGCTGAGATTGAAGATTATATAGATACAGAAATGATAGATCTCAATTTTTTAGAGATTTCTACCTTAATTACTCAAGATGGCATTGTCTTGGATAATTTAAATACCAGCAAAGTAAATGATGAAGCTGTACTAGAATATTTAATGAATAATGTAGATGATCCAGATTTACTTTTAAAATAAGTTAATACAGATGAAGAAGATATTACTAATTTTTACGATCTGCTTTTTAAGCCTTGCTGTTAAAGCACAAGATAAAAACAAAGAGCAAATCAAATCTCTTAAAGTGGCATATATCACTCAAGAAATGAACATGAGCAAGGCTGTAGCAGAAAAATTCTGGCCTATTTATAATAATTATGAATGTCTACAAATGGACTTGCATAAGCGCGAACATAGGGATGTGAAAAATATCGCAGCAATGTCTGAAGGTGATGCAGATAAGCGTTTAAATGAATTTGTAGATATAGAAAGACAAGAGTTTTTAAATAAACGCAAATTATACGATGAATTGAAACAAATATTCTCTGCCAAAGAGATTGTCCAGTTGCATCAACTTGAAGCAGATTTCAATAAAAAATTATGGGAAGAATACCGAAGTAGGAAAGGTAAGAACTCAAGAAATTAAAAATTGTTAGGTTAGATTTAAGTTAAGTTAGTTGAGTCTTCCGAATGTAAAAGTTCGGAAGACTTTTTTTATTCCAAAAATTATTTAAAAGTCAGTTTAGCAATTCTCCCTTTCCCAGCGGCATATGCTGTAGAATCATTTAAGAATCTAACGGTAAAGAATCCTTCGTCACTTAATTGAGTCCAATTTTCACCTCCATCTTTAGAATAAGAGATGCCGGTAAAACCAGTTGCCACCAATTCCTTAGAATCTCCATTTGGAATGTATCTTACACTGCTTTTATATCCAGGATCTTTCCCTTCTGCTACCAATTGCCAGGTTTTACCACCATCCTTTGTTATGGCTTTATTACCTTCATTCCCATCAGGTTTCGTATAATCTCCGCCAATAATAAAACCATTTGCGGCATCATAAAAATCTAAACTATAACCACCCGTTGTAGCTTCTCCTTGAAGAAGAGGAGTTTCATAAACTTTCCATGAATTCCCTTTATCTTCAGAATAAAATATTCTTGACTTTTTACCTCCTGAAAGTATCCAGGTATGATCTCCTTGAACTGCTATATTAGAATTACTAGCAGCAAAAGCAGCCTCTCCTTCTTCAGATTTAGGAAATGCATTGCAATTTATTTTCTTCCAAGTTTGTCCACCATCTCTTGTTATAATAACAGAAAGACATTCTGTTGTAGGGTCTCCCATTGCTATACCTTCCTTTTCATTCCAAAAGATCATTGAATCATAAAATACTTTATCGCTCTCCTCTTTGTATACCAATTCCATTTTTCCAGTTTCGCCGGTTTTATAAAGCAGCCCAGGATTTCCTACGCTCAACATAAAGAAATCTGAAGAAGTACTTGCCACTGCTCTAAACTCAGGAGCTACAGAATCATTCAGTTGTTGATTCGTTTTCCATTGTCCGGTTTGAGAATTATAAAGCCCATAGACTCCATTATTAGCTGCAAAGGCAAGATTATTCCCCATTATCTCTATCGCTCTTATGCTAAGAGAATCATCTTGTAAGATATTCTTTACATCAACACTTGTAAAGAATTTTCGTTGCTTCTCCATTTTTTCATCAGACTTGCAGCCTATAGTCAATAAAACAAATAAAAACAGTAATTTCTTCATATCTATAATTTGAATCAAAGATAAATTTTTCCGTAGCAAAAAAATGTACCTTTGCAGCTTTAAAATATAATTATGCGTTTACACCGAAATTTAGTCTTTGCAACGATTGATGCCTTATCAGAAATTTTTAATGATGGGAAATATGCCGATAAAGTGATTGAAAAAACTTTAAAACGCGATAAAAGATGGGGTTCTAGAGACCGTAGCTTTATTGCGGAAACCACTTATGATATTGTTCGATGGAAACGTCTTTATACAGAAATTGCTGAAGTTAAGGCTCCTTATTCTAGAGAGAATTTATTTAGATTGTTCGCGGTATGGGCAACTCTTAGAGGCGTTACCTTACCAGATTGGAAACAAATAGAACCAACTCCTAGCAGAAGAATAAAAGGAAGGTTTGATGAATTAAGTCAAATTAGAAAATTTAAAGAATCTATTCCAGATTGGATGGATGAGTTAGGTGTTAGAGAACTTGGTGAAAAGGTATGGGAGAAAGAAATTCATGCGCTTAATGAACAAGCACCTGTGGTACTTAGAGTGAATACTTTAAAGACTAATAGAGATAAACTTAGAAGTGTTTTAAAAGATGAGGATATTCTTACAGAACCAATTAAAGGATTTCCGGATGCTTTACAGTTGGTAGAAAGAGCTAATGTTTTTAAAACTGAAGCTTTTAAGAATGGAAATTTTGAAGTTCAGGATGCTTCTTCACAAATGGTAGCCAGATTCATGGAAGTGGAACCTGGAATGCGTGTAGTAGATACGTGTGCAGGTGCAGGTGGTAAAACCTTGCATATTGCTGCTTTAATGGAAAACAAAGGGCAGATTATTGCTACAGATATTTATGAGAATAAATTAAAAGAGCTTAAAAGACGTGCTAAACGTGCCGGAGCTCATAATATAGACCCGCGTACTATAGATACTACTAAAGTTGTTAAAAAACTTTACGGCACTGCAGATAGAGTTTTAATAGATGCGCCATGCAGCGGACTTGGAGTTTTAAGTAGAAACCCGGATGCTAAGTGGAAATTACAACCAGAATTTTTAGATAAAATTAGAGCAACTCAAATAGAGATCTTAGATCAGTATTCTAGAATAGTTAAGCCTGGAGGAAAATTGGTGTATGCCACATGTTCTATCTTGCCTTCTGAAAATCAGGAACAGGTTGAGAAATTCTTAAACCGTGAAGCCGGGAAGAATTTCAAACTAGTAAAAGATCAAAAAATACTGTCTTCTGTAACCGGGTATGATGGTTTTTATATGGCTTTGCTTGAAAATAAAATCGAGAATTAAATAGACCAAATTCTTTTATAATTTAGAGATCTCAATAGAACGTCTTTGGCTTTTATTGAGATCTTTCTTATTTTATATCACTTCTACTCGTTCATTTATTAGAACTAATATTTTATATTATTTATTCTAAATTACACCTAAAAAACTTAAATTTGAGCTTTCTCAAACAACACAAAACAAGGCAGAATGATCCTTTTCTTCGGAACCCAAACCACTAAGGTTTACGCAGTGCAAACGCACTCCACACTTTCAGCGCAGGATATTTCAAAATTAGACTGGCTTTTCGGCGACGCCCAACACCTCAATAAATCTGCACTTGCAGATTTTTTTATTGGTCCACGTGCCGCAATGGTTACTCCTTGGAGTACTAATGCTGTAGAAATAACCCAAACAATGGGTATTAAAGGAATTCTTAGAATTGAAGAATTTCTAAAAGTGGATTCAAAATATAGCAAATTTGATCCGATGCTTTCTCAGAAGTATGATGGGTTGGATCAGGAAATATTCACAGTAGATAGCAAGCCTCAAGCTATTATTGAGGTAGAAGATATTGCAGCTTTCAACAAACAGGAAGGACTTTCCTTAAATGGTGAAGAAGTAGCATACCTTCAAAATCTATCTAAAAAATTAGAACGAAAACTTACAGATTCAGAAGTTTTCGGATTTTCTCAAGTGAATTCAGAGCATTGTAGACACAAGATCTTCAATGGTACTTTTGTGATAGATGGAAAAGAAAAACCATCTACCCTCTTTAAGCTTATCAGAAAAACTTCCGAAGAAAATCCAAATGGGATTGTTTCTGCATATAAAGACAATGTAGCTTTTGTAAAAGGACCCCGAGTGCAGCAATTTGCACCAAAAGCTGCAGATGTTCCAGAATACTACCAAAATACAGATTTTGAATCTGTGATCTCCCTAAAAGCTGAAACCCATAACTTTCCAACAACAGTAGAACCTTTCAATGGAGCTGCTACCGGAAGTGGTGGAGAGATTAGAGATAGACTTGCCGGTGGAAAAGGTTCTTTACCTTTAGCGGGAACTGCTGTTTATATGACTTCTTATTCTAGATCAGGTAAGAATAACAAGGATTGGGAAAAGAATATTCTGGAAAGAAAGTGGTTGTATCAAACTCCTATGGATATCTTGATAAAAGCATCAAATGGCGCTTCAGATTTTGGCAATAAATTCGGCCAGCCATTAATAACCGGTTCTGTTCTAACTTTTGAACATTCAGAAAATGACAGGACTTTGGCGTATGATAAAGTGATCATGCTTGCCGGAGGAATAGGATATGGAAAAGCAGATCAGGCCATCAAAGAAGTTCCTAAAAAAGGAGATAAAATAGTAGTTCTTGGTGGTGAGAATTACAGAATTGGAATGGGTGGAGCTGCAGTATCTTCTGCAGATACCGGTGCTTTAGGAAGCGGAATTGAATTAAACGCTATACAAAGAGCGAACCCGGAAATGCAAAAAAGAGCTGCAAATGCTATTCGAGGAATGGTAGAACGTGAGCACAACCCTATAATTTCTATCCATGATCACGGCGCTGGTGGACATTTAAACTGTCTAAGCGAACTTGTTGAAGATACCGGAGGAAATATAGATCTGGATGAATTACCTGTTGGAGATCCTACCCTATCGTGTAAAGAGATCATAGGTAATGAGTCTCAAGAACGAATGGGACTTCTTATTGCTGAAAAAGATATGGAGACCTTAAGAAAGGTTTCTGAGAGAGAAAGAACCCCTATGTACAGCGTAGGACATGTTACTGAAGACAGACATTTCTTATTTCAAAGTAAGAAAACCGGTGAAAAACCAATGGATCTGGAATTGGCAGATATGTTTGGAAGTTCTCCAAAAACTATCATGACAGATAGTACTGTAGATAGAAAATATGCTGAAGTTTCTTATTCAAAAGAAAAAATCAATAAATATTTAGAACAACTACTTCAATTAGAAGCGGTTGCTTGTAAAGACTGGTTAACAAACAAAGTAGATAGATGTGTTACCGGCCGAGTTGCCAAACAACAAACCGCAGGACCACTACAACTTCCATTAAACAATGTTGGGGTGATGGCCTTAGATTATAACGGAAAAGAAGGAGTTGCTACCACAATTGGGCACTCCCCTATTTCGGCTTTGGTAGATCCTGTTGCAGGTTCCAGAAATTCTATTGGAGAAGCACTTTCAAACCTAATTTGGGCACCGCTTGAAAAAGGAATGAAATCTGTTTCGCTTTCTGCAAACTGGATGTGGCCTTGTAATAATGAAGGTGAAGATGCTAGATTATACGAAGCGGTTCAAGGAGTTTCAGATTTTTCTATAGAATTAGGGATCAACGTTCCAACGGGAAAAGATTCTCTTTCTATGAAACAAAAATATAAAGAAGGAGACGTGCTTGCACCGGGAACGGTTATTATTTCTGCTGCCGGGCATTGCGATAATATTACTAAAGTTGTAGAGCCGGTTCTTAAAAAGAATAGCGGTGATGTTTATTATATCAACTTATCTCAAGATTCGTTTAAATTGGGAGGTTCTTCTTTTGGTCAAATTTTGAATAAAGTAGGAAGCGAAGTTCCAACTATTAAAGATGCAGCTTCATTTAAAAATGCTTTTAATACTATCCAAGGATTGATCAAGGCAGATCTTATTGCTGCCGGACACGATGTTGCTTCCGGAGGTTTGATAACTACTTTACTAGAAATGTGTTTTGCAGATGTGAATTTAGGCGCAAAACTTGATCTTACAGGATTGAATGAAGAAGATTCTGTAAAACTTCTTTTCAATGAAAATTGCGGAATTGTTTTTCAAGCGGAAGATAATAGTGCAGTTGAAGAAGTGCTGAAAGACAACGCAATAAAATTCTTTAAAATAGGTAATGTTGTAGAAGGAACTTCAGTAGAAATTAGAAATGGAATGGACGAATTTAAGTTCGATATTCCAAGCTTAAGAGATACTTGGTATAAAACGTCTTTCCTATTAGATGAAGCTCAAAGCGGAATAGACAATGCTACGCAGCGTTTTAATAATTATAAAAAGCAACCATTAGAATTTGTTTTTCCTAAACATTTTGATGGAAAATTACCAAAATTAGATAGTTCTAAACCAAAGATTAAAGCAGCGATCATCAGAGAAAAAGGATCGAATTCTGAACGTGAGATGGCGAGAGCAATGCACCTTGCAGGATTTGATGTTAAAGATGTGCACATGACAGATCTTATTTCCGGAAGAGAAACTTTGGAAGATATTAAGTTTATAGCTGCTGTTGGTGGTTTCTCAAATTCAGACGTTTTAGGAAGTGCTAAAGGTTGGGCTGGAGCTTTCTTGTATAATGATAAAGCTAAAAATGCATTAGACAAGTTCTTCGCTAGAGAAGATACATTGTCTCTTGGGGTTTGTAATGGTTGTCAGTTATTTATAGAATTAGGCTTAATCAATCCAGAAGATACACAAAAGCCAAAAATGCTTCACAATGAATCTCATAAGTTTGAATGTAATTTCACCTCCGTAGAAATTCAAGAGAACAACTCAGTAATGCTTTCAAGTCTTGCGGGAAGTAAATTAGGTATTTGGGCTGCGCATGGAGAAGGAAAATTTAGTTTTCCTTATGAAGAGCGCAACTATAATATCGTAGGAAAATATGGATATGAAGGGTATCCAGCCAATCCAAACGGTTCTCATTTTAATGCCGCAATGCTTACAGATGTTACCGGAAGACATTTAGTAACTATGCCACATTTTGAGAGATCAACCTTTCAATGGAATTGGGCCTACTATCCAGAAGGAAGAAAAGATGAAGTTTCTCCTTGGTTAGAAGGTTTTGTAAACGCAAGAAAGTGGTTGGAAAAGATATAGACAATCAAATTTAAAGATCATAAAAAGATGGGATAATGAATATATCCCATCTTTTTTTATATAATAGATTTGAAATAGCCTCCAATTTTACTATTTTGCATGGAACATTTTATTAAAACACTTAAATGACTGATATAAAACGGCTTTTTGATTTTCCATATTATCAATTAGAGAATCATCCTTTAGAAGTAGCCTTGGCCACGAAATACAATGGTAAATGGGAGACTTTATCTACACAACAATATATAGACCAGGCAAATGTAATTAGCCGCGGACTATTAAGACTGGGAGTTAAGCCCAATGATAAAATTGCGGTAATCTCTACATCTAATAGAAATGAATGGAATGTTTTAGATATTGGAGTTTTACAATTAGGAGCTCAGAACGTTCCTATCTATCCTACTATTTCTGAAGAGGATTATGAATATGTTCTTAATCATAGTGGTGCTACCTATTGCTTTGTATCAGACACAGAGGTTTTAGAGAAATTGAGAGCGATTCAGCATAACACGCAATTAAAAGAGGTTTATTCTTTTGACGAAATTGAAGGTTGTAAGAATTGGAAAGAAGTTTTAGATCAAGGGGAAGATAAAAGCAATCAAGACGAAGTAGAAACGCTAAAGAAAGCTGTTACAGAAAAAGATCTTGCAACTATAATCTATACTTCCGGAACTACAGGAAGACCTAAAGGTGTGATGCTCTCTCATGAAAATATTGCCAGTGATGTATTGGGAAGTTCTCTTAGAGTTCCTTTTGAAACAGGAGTATATACCGCTTTGAGCTTTTTACCAATTTGTCACATCTTTGAAAGAATGATACTCTATCTATACCAATATTATAGCGTATCTATCTATTTCGCAGAGTCTATAGATAAGATAAGTGATAACTTAAAAGAAGTTAAACCACACGTTATAACTGCAGTACCGCGCCTTTTAGAAAAGGTTTACGATAAAATTATCGCTAAAGGCACAGATCTTGGCGGTGTAAAACAGAAATTATTTTATTGGGCTGTAGAACTCGGATTGGAATATGAACCATACGGTGCCAATGGCTGGTGGTATGAAACCAAGCTTAGCCTTGCCAGAAAACTTATTTTCTCTAAATGGAAAGAAGGTTTAGGTGGTAATATTGAATTGATTGTTTCTGGTAGTGCCGCTCTACAACCAAGACTTACCAGAGTTTTTGCAGCGGCTGGAATACCGGTTATGGAAGGTTATGGATTAACTGAAACATCTCCTGTAATTGCGGTAAATGACCAGCGTAAGAAAGGATTTAAGATAGGTACAGTTGGGAGAGTTATAGATAATGTAGAAGTTAAAATAGCTGAAGATGGGGAGATCCTTACTAAAGGTCCAAATTTAATGATAGGCTATTTTAAGGATAAGGAGAAAACCGATGAGGCTATAAATCCTGAGGGATGGTTCCATACTGGAGATATTGGGGAGATCGATAAAGAAGGTTTCTTGAAAATCACAGATAGAAAAAAAGAAATGTTTAAGACATCTGGAGGGAAGTATGTTGCTCCTCAAATAATTGAAAATACCATGAAGCAATCTCGCTTTATAGAGCAGATCATGGTTATTGGTGAAGGAGAAAAAATGCCTGCAGCCTTTATTCAGCCTAATTTTGAGTTTGTTGAAGATTGGGCTAAAAGAAAAAATTTAGATCTTGGAAAATCTTCTGAAGAACTTGTTGAAAATGAGGAAGTAATAAAACGCATTCAGGAAGAAGTAGATTTTTACAACGCTAAGTTTGGACATTGGGAGAAAGTAAAACGTTTTGAACTAACGCCTGAAGTATGGGGAATAGATAACGATATGCTTACTCCTACTATGAAATTGAAGCGTAGAAATATAAAAGAGAAATATATGGATCTCTATAATAAGATCTACGAACGTTAGAATCTTTCATATATAATATTAAGTTACTGTTAAACTCCTCAAAATTGAGGAGTTTTTTTATTGTATTACCTTAAATTTAAGTGTTTTGCTTTCAAGATGAAATTTTAGTCTAATTTATTATGCATGCATAATATTTTTTTATAACTTTGGATTCCATCAATTTAAATATGAAAGAAAAAACCATCGATTACGTCTTGCGAGCTACCTGGATGGCTGTCTCAAAAATGTATAATGAAGAAGCTGGCAAAGCTGGAAGTACGATGGCAACAGGATTTGCACTTTTAAGCATAGATCCGGAAAAAGGCACCCCTTCTACCTCACTTGGCCCCAAAATGGGAATGGAAGCCACCAGTTTATCAAGAATTTTAAAGACCATGGAAGAGAAAGGTCTTATAGAAAGAAAGAAAAATCCAAACGATGGCAGAAGTGTTCTTCTTCACCTAACAGATTTCGGCAAAGAAATGAGAGATTTTTCTAAAGGTGTAGTGTTAAGGTTTGATGAGGTGGTAAAAGAATCTGTATCCCCGGAAGAGTTAAAAACCTTTATGAATGTTGCCAATACTATTATGGAGCTTATTTCAAACAAAAAAGTATACAAGCAAGACATTAGTAAATAATTTAAAGATAAAGGCCGGTAGTTATATGGTCTTTAATAATTCAAAAATAAACATCAACAAATGAAACGTAGAATTAATAAAGTAGCAGTTATTGGCTCCGGAATTATGGGTAGCGGTATTGCATGCCATTTCGCAAACATAGGAGTAGAAGTTCTTCTACTGGATATAGTTCCTCGAGAACTTAATGAGAAAGAAAAGAAAAAAGGATTAACCTTAGAAGACAAAGTAGTTCGTAATAGAATTGTAAATGAAGATTTACAAACCGCTCTAAAATCTAAGCCCTCTCCTATCTACAATCAGGCATTTGCTAGTAGAATAAAAACGGGGAATTTAGAAGATGATATTTCTAAAGTTTCAGAAGTTGATTGGATCATAGAGGTTGTTGTAGAAAGACTTGATATTAAAAAGCAGGTTTTTGATAATCTTGAAAAGCATAGAAAACCGGGAACTTTAATTACTTCAAACACCTCTGGAATTCCAATAAAATTTATGAGTGAAGGAAGAAGCGAAGATTTTCAGAAGCATTTCTGTGGAACTCACTTCTTTAACCCACCTAGATATTTAAGATTATTTGAAATTATTCCAGGACCAAAAACAGATCCGGAAGTTCTAAGTTTCTTAAATGAATACGGAGAAAAATTCTTAGGTAAAACCACAGTTATTGCTAAAGATACTCCTGCATTTGTAGGAAACAGAGTTGGTATTTTTAGTATTATGAGTTTGTTCCATATGGTAAAAGATATGGATATGACCATTGAAGAGGTTGATAAACTAACCGGACCAGTAATTGGTAGACCTAAGTCTGCAACTTTTAGAACGGTAGACGTTGTAGGACTAGATACCTTAGTTCATGTTGCTAATGGGTTACATCAGGGTGTACCATCAGATGAGCAACATGATCTATTCGCCTTACCAAACTTCATAGATTCTATGATGACCAATAAGTGGTTAGGAAGTAAATCTGGTCAAGGGTTTTATAAAAAAATTAAAAATGAAGATGGATCTAGCGAGATACAATCTTTAGATCTAAATACCTTAGAATACAGAGGATCAAAAAGAGCTTCTTTTGCTACTTTAGAAATGACCAAGACCATAGATAATGTGGTAGATAGATTTAAGGTGCTAATTAAAGGTAAAGATAAGGCGGGTGAATTCTATAGAAAGAACTTCTCTGCCCTTTTCGCTTATGTTTCGAACAGAATTCCAGAAATAGCAGATGAGCTTTACAAAATTGATGATGCCATGAAAGCTGGTTTTGGATGGGAACATGGACCATTTCAAATTTGGGATGCTATTGGTGTAGAAAAAGGTATCGAAATGATGAAAGCAGAAGGTCATGAACCTGCTGCATGGGTTAAGGAGATGCTAGAAAGCGGAAGTAAGAGTTTCTATACCGTAAAAGAAGGAAATACTTATTATTATGACATTCCTAAAAAGGAACAGGTAAAAGTACCAGGTCAGGATGCATTCATTATTCTTGATAATATTAGAGAATCTAAAGAGGTCTTTAAAAATAGTGGCGTTGTAGTTGAAGATCTAGGAGATGGAATCTTGAATGTTGAATTCAGAAGTAAAATGAATTCTATTGGAGGTGATGTTCTTGATGGATTGAACAAAGCATTGGATATTGCTGAAAGAGATTACCAAGGATTGGTTGTTGCTAACAATGGGAAGAATTTCTCTGTAGGTGCAAATATCGGGATGATCTTTATGATGGCGGTTGAACAGGAGTATGACGAATTGAACATGGCTATCAAATATTTCCAAGATACTATGATGAGAATGCGTTATTCTTCTATTCCAACAGTTGCTGCACCTCATGCAATGACACTTGGTGGTGGATGTGAACTTTCACTTCATGCAGATATGGTAGTTGCTGCGGCAGAAACCTATATCGGTTTAGTTGAATTTGGAGTTGGTGTAATTCCTGGTGGTGGTGGATCTAAAGAAATGACAGTTCGTGCTGCTGCTACTTATCATGATGGTGATGTAGAGTTGAATAGACTAAGAGAACATTTCTTAGCTATTGGAATGGCTAAAGTTTCTACTTCTGCCCACGAAGCGTTTGACCTTAATCTACTTCAAAAAGGAAAAGATATAGTTGTTATAAATCCAGACCGTCAATTAGCAATTGCTAAGAAACATGCTTTGTTAATGGCTGAAAACGGATATACACAACCGGTAAAACAATCTAATATTAAGGTTTTAGGAAAACAAGCATTAGGAGCTTTTTACGTAGGAACAGACCAAATGTTTGCAGGAAAATATATAAGTGAGCATGATAAGAAGATCGCAAACAAATTGGCCTATGTAATGGCTGGTGGAGATCTTTCTGATGCTAATTATGTAAGTGAACAATATCTACTAGATCTTGAAAGAGAAGCATTCTTATCTCTTACAGGAGAACGTAAGACTTTAGAAAGATTAGAACACATGTTGAAAAAGGGGAAACCACTTAGAAATTAGTACTTAAAAGTAGAAATAAATTTTAAGGAGGTTATAAACTCTTCAATCTAAAAAGACAATAAAAATGAAAACAGCATATATAGTTAAAGCATATAGAACTGCAGTTGGAAAAGCTCCTCGCGGAGTGTTCAGATTTAAAAGACCTGATGAATTAGCAGCAGAAACTATTCAATACATGATGGACAAAGTTCCAAATTTTGATAAATCTCGAATTGATGATGTTATTGTAGGAAACGCAATGCCTGAAGCAGAACAAGGACTTAACGTAGGTAGATTCATCTCTCTTATGGGTCTTAAGGTGGAAGACGTTCCTGGAATGACCGTGAACCGTTATTGCGCATCTGGATTGGAAACCATTGCCATTGCTTCAGCAAAAATACAGAGCGGAATGGCAGATTGTATTATTGCAGGTGGTGCAGAAAGCATGAGTTATATCCCAATGGGAGGATATAAACCAACGCCAGACTACAAAGTGGCCAAAGAAGGCAATGAAGATTATTACTGGGGAATGGGTCTTACTGCAGAAGAGGTTGCAAATAGATACAAGATCTCTAGAGAAGATCAAGATGAATTTGCCTTCACTTCTCACCAAAGAGCCTTAAAAGCTCAAAAAGAAGGAAGATTTAAAGATCAGATCGTCCCAATTACTGTTAACGAGACTTTTGTTGGTCCTGATGGAAAAAAACAAACCAAGTCTTATACAGTAACTGAAGATGAAGGTCCAAGAGCAGATACTTCTATTGAAGTATTGAACAAATTGAGACCTGTATTTGCAGATGGTGGAAGTGTAACTGCCGGAAACTCATCACAAATGAGTGATGGTGCTGCCTTTGTTATGGTTATGAGTGAAGAAATGATGAAAGAGATGAATCTGGAGCCAATTGCTAGATTAGTAAGTTATGCTCCGGTAGGATTAGAACCTAAAATTATGGGGATGGGACCTGTTTATGCAATTCCAAAGGCTTTAAAACAAGGTGGATTGAAACAAAATGACATTGAATTGTTCGAGTTGAACGAAGCTTTTGCTTCTCAATCTCTTGCAGTTATTAGAGAACTAGGTTTGAATAAGGATATTGTAAATGTAAATGGTGGAGCTATCTCTATGGGTCACCCACTAGGATGTACAGGAGCAAAATTATCTGTTCAGATCTTCGATGAAATGAAAAAACGTGAATTAAAGAATAAATACGCCATGGTAACTATGTGCGTGGGTACCGGACAAGGTGCTGCAGGTGTTTACGAGGTATTTTAATTAATTCAATTTAAATAGTATTAACCAATCTGAATTATAATCGACTATAAGATTTTATAATTCAACATTCAATAAAATAAAATGAGCGATACAGCAACGAACAAAGATCTATTACGCGGTGGACAATTTCTTGTAAAAGAAACCAAGTGCGAAGATGTTTTTACTCCAGAAGATTTCAACGAGGAGCAAAATATGATGAAAGACTCGGTTAAAGAATTTGTAGACCGTGAGATCTGGCCTAAGAAAGAAGAATTTGAACAAAAGAATTATGCTCTAACCAAAGAGGTGATGGAAAAAGCTGGAGAACTTGGTTTTCTAGGTATTTCTGTTCCTGAAGAATATGATGGTTTGGGAATGGGATTTGTTTCTACAATGTTAGTATGTGATTATATTTCTGGTGCAACCGGATCTGTAGCAACTGCGTTTGGAGCACATACGGGAATTGGAACTATGCCAATAACTCTATACGGAACTGAAGAACAAAAGAAAAAATATGTTCCAAAATTAGCTACCGGAGAGTGGTTTGGAGCTTATTGCCTTACAGAGCCAGGTGCAGGTAGTGATGCCAACTCTGGAAAGACTAAAGCTGTTCTTTCTGAAGACGGAAAGTCTTACAGCATTAGCGGACAGAAAATGTGGATCTCCAATGCAGGATTTGCTCATACTTTTATAGTTTTTGCCCGTATTGAAGATGATAAATACATCACCGGATTTATTGTTGAATATGATAAAGAAAATCCAAACGGAATTTCTTTTGGGGAAGAAGAAAAGAAATTGGGTATTCACTCCTCTTCTACTCGCCAAGTATTCTTTAATGAGACAAAAGTTCCGGCAGAAAATATGCTATCTGAAAGAGGTAACGGTTTTAAGATCGCAATGAATGCTTTGAACGTAGGTAGAATTAAGTTGGCTGCAGCTTGTTTAGACGCTCAGAGAAGAGTTATTACAAGTTCTGTAAGCTATGCTAATGAGCGTACACAATTCAATACTCCTATTGCTCAGTTTGGAGCTATTAAATCTAAATTAGCCGAAATGGCTACTTCAGCTTATGCCGGAGAATCTGCATCTTACAGAGCTGCTAAAAATATTGAAGATAGAATAACTCTTAGAACCGAAGAAGGAAACTCTCATGCAGATGCAGAATTAAAGAGTGTTGAAGAATATGCAATAGAATGTTCAATTCTAAAAGTAGCTTGTTCAGAAGACGTTCAAAACTGTAGCGATGAAGGTATTCAGGTATATGGAGGAATGGGATTCTCTGCAGACACTCCAATGGAATCTGCATGGAGAGATGCCCGTATCTCTCGTATTTACGAAGGTACCAATGAGATTAACAGAATGTTAGCGGTTGGAATGTTGGTAAAGAAAGCCATGAAAGGCCATGTAGATCTTTTAGGACCTGCAACTAAAGTTGGGGAAGAACTTACTGGAATTCCATCTTTTGACAAACCAGATTATTCTGAATTATTTGCAGAAGAAAAAGAACTTTTGGCTAACCTTAAGAAAGTGTTTTTAATGGTTGCCGGAAGTGCAGTTCAAAAATTTGGTCCACAATTAGAAGATCATCAGCAATTACTTTTAGCTTCTTCAGATATTCTTATTGAAGTATATATGGCAGAATCTACTTTGTTAAGAACTGAAAAAAATGCGAAGCGTTTTGGAGAAGATCAACAAAAAGAACAAATAGCTATGACAAAGTTGTACCTATATCATGCTGTAGATACTATCACTCAAAAAGCGAAAGAAGCAATTGTATCTTTTGCTGAAGGAGATGAGCAACGTATGATGTTAATGGGACTTAAACGTTTCACTAAATATCAAAATCAGCCTAACGTAGTTGAATTGAGAAATATGATTGCTGATAAATTAACTTCAGAAAACAAATATTGTTTCTAAGAAGCTTTAAAATTATCATATTATTAAGCCACCTTGTAATTAAGGTGGCTTTTTATTTTTTAATTGTTAAATTTTAATGATGTTAACTATTGTAAATCAATTAATAAGAATAACCATATCGTACTATGTTCATTAAAATATTAATTATTTGTTAAGGTAATTGCTATAATATTATATATTGTAGGCTTAATCCCTAACAAACTTAACAAATGAAAAAATTAATTTTAGGAATGGCTGCTATGGCTTTGATGTTCACATCGTGTAATGATGACCAATCAGAAAATGTGGATGAAATTGCTCAAGAAAACGTAGATATGAGTGACTTTTATGTTTACACCGATTTTACCGCAAATGATGAGTTTAAAGCTGCAGAAGGCAAGAAAAATTGTTATTCTATGCAACATCTTAATCACATGCTAAATAAGGATGAGAAGCTTTATAAAAAGATGTATGATATAGAACATAACACAAGATCTATACTTGCTAAATCGTCTAACGGGCAAAAAGGCAAACCAGGATCCGGAGGTGGTGGACCTACCCCTCCTGTTTCAGATAACTTAGGAGTAATTTCTATTCCTGTAGTAATAACTGTTGTATACAGCAATTCTCAAGAAAATATTTCTGATGCTCAGATCAATTCTCAACTTGCAGTTTTAAATAATGACTTTAGAGCAACAAATGGAGATAGAAGTAATATTCCTTCAGAATTTGCTGGGCTAGCTGCAGATTCTGAAATTCAATTTACTTTAGCTGGTGTGCGCAGATATAGTAATTCTACCACCCAGTGGGGAACAAATGATGCTGTAAAGAGTCAGTACCCACCCGTAACTCCATCTTCTACACTAAATATCTGGGTTTGTAATATTGGAGGAGGAATTCTTGGTTATGCACAATTTCCAGGTGGACCATCATCCACAGATGGTGTAGTAATAGGACCAAATTACTTTGGTAGCACAGGTTATGTCTCTGCTCCATTCAATAAAGGTAGAACCGCAACTCATGAGGTTGGTCACTACTTAAACCTACGTCATATCTGGGGTGATGGTAGATGTCAACAAGATGATTTTGTTGCAGATACCCCTTCTTCAGATGCACCAAATTATGGTTGTCCATCATACCCTACCGTAAATTGTAGATCTACTGATATGACTATGAACTATATGGATTATACTAATGATGCATGTATGTATATGTTCTCTAATGGTCAAAAAGAAAGACTTAGAACTATTTTTATGAGTGGAGGACCAAGACAAGCAATGGCTAACTAAAACACACCTTATTTATCTTATTTTAAAGCCACCCAAATTAGGTGGCTTTTTTAATTTATAATTATTTTCTATATTATCCAATATCAACAAATGATCATATGATAAAAATATTAGTTCGAATCTGGCTACTTATTGGATTTATAGTTAGTTTTCAAAATACTTTTGCATATCAAAATGAAAAAGATAGCACCAAAACAGAAGACCAAAATTCACCAGATAAAAGTCTTATTGTTAATGATAGCTTGAATTATGATCAAAATCCATTAGTAGAATATTCCGAAGGTTATTATATTGTTAATCAACTTAACGAGGCTATTGGCTTACCTCCAAAGGAATTTAATTTAACCTCCCCACAGGCTACTTTAGAACATTTTATAGTAAGTTCTAGAAATAAAAAATTTGATGAAGCAGCTTACGCGCTAAATTTCAATTTACTGTCTGATAATATTTCAAAAAAAGATGCAGCAATAATTACGGAAAAATTGTTCTTCGTAATAGAACAACGTGTTCTCATTTCTTGGGATAATATTCCAGATAGGCCAGATGGACAAGTAGATATTAGCACTTCCACAAATAAGGCAGTTGCGGGTAAACCAAGAAGAAGTATAAAGTTTGGAGAAATAGAAATGGATGGACGGGACATTGTATTTCGCTTACAACGCTTAAAATATAAGGACAATGGACCGCTATGGCTTATTTCTTCTCAAACCGTAGAGAATATTGAACCGCTTTATAAAATCTATGGTCCTAGAAAGTTAGATAAGATAATGCCTACTTGGATAAGCTTTAAAATACTTGATATTCCATTTTGGAAATACTTTGGAACTTTACTCTTAATAATTATATCCTATCTAATTGCTAAAGGCGTTGCCATAATCATTAGAAAGATCTTTTCTAGTTCAAATACATATTGGATAAAAGATATCGCTAATAAATTATCATCTCCCGCTGGTTCTGCGATAGGAGTCTTAATATTTTATTTGCTACTCAATAAATTAATATCATTCTCAGGTCCTTTGGCCAGAGGTATCTATGCTATTCTATTGCTATCAGTAATTATTATTTTTACTTGGCTAATTATGAGACTTATAGATTATATCATGGATTTTTTTACTAAAAGTAAAATTGGTGATATTACAGCAGAAGAAAACAGTGAGTCTAGAAGGATGTTAACCTACATTTCTGTTGGTAGAAGAATTTTTATTTTTGCAATAGTCATTACTTCAGCCTATATAATGCTATCACAGTTCCCTTCCCTAGAAAATTTAGGAATTTCTTTGATGGCATCTGCTGGAATAGCTACGGTTGTTTTAGGTATTGCAGCACAAAGTACGTTGGGTAATATTATTGCCGGTATACAAATAGCAATCACAAAACCTGTTAGAATTGGAGATGCTTTAATTATTGAAGGTGATTATGGTTTTGTTGAAGATATTCGCTTTACATATCTTATAGTGAGAACGTGGAATTTGCATCGCAAAATTATTCCCCTAAGAGATGTTATATCTGAAAGTTTTAAAAACCTATCTATAACCAATTCGCAAAAATTAGGGGAAATTGAAATTGTAGCTGATTATAGAATTGATGTTCAAAAAGTAAGAGAAAAATTTTCTGAACTTTTAAAGCAATCTGAAGATTGGGACCAAGATTATGAACCTATAGTTGAAGTTACCGAGATTACCGAGAAAACTCTCAAAATGAGATGTCTTTGTAGCGCAAAGGACTTTTCTAGCGTTTGGAACCTTAGATGTAAATTACGTGAAGAGCTTATTAAATATGTGTGTGAACTAGAAGATGGACTCTACCTTTCTAAACAACGTGTGAGTATTCAAAAAATCAACGATGAAACTGATCAATTTGATTGATATGAATATCCAAAAAATCTAGGTGTTATAAAATTTAGTCAAAGTATACATACGCAAAATGGAACTAGTGTGTTTAGGTTCAATTTAAGATATATGAGTTACTCATACTAGTGTAGAATAACAAAAAGATATAATATCAACAGACAATCTTAAAACTTTATTTGCAAGTGATATTGGCATGAAGAACGGAGTAACCATATCATTAATTAAAATTTATAAATCTAAATTTAAAATTTGATTTTATAGGTTATTAGATATCTTGGGAAGGATCTAACCAAAATTTCTATTCCACTGTTAATTACCCTTATTTAGATAAGTATAAATCTAAATGTTCTATAGGTTGAAATCTCGATTAAGAAAAGCACCTACTAGTTCTATAAAAAAGAGCAACGATGGCCACAGAATTCTAATTCAATACTTATAAAAGCCACCCTAACCAGAAGGCATTTTATTTTTACGAAAAGCTTATAGGTTAATTCTGTTCGAATTCTTTGTAGCATAAACTTCAAAGGCCTATTTTTAATAATGATAGATATAGATTACATCAACAATAAAAATGGTTTCATTCAACAAAGAACTAATAGATTATTTAATAATTGGCATCTGTGCCATCATAGTTACTTTTACTCTTGCCTATTACGGTCTAAAGAAAATAGGAAAAGACCCAAGTAATATATTGCCAGTAAATTTCGCCAATAGAATATGGATACCTTTGCTAATTTTTTTGATTTCCCTCTTTTGTCAAATAGCACTTATAATAAGATTATTTAGATTTGAATATACCTATACTGTAATTGGGCATCTAAGCACTATAGGAATTATATTAAGTACCGCTTGGTTCTTGATCATTATCCTCAAGGTTTTTAAGGCAAGGATTCTTAAGAAGTACGATGTTTCTACTTCAGATAATCTGAAGGCTAGAAAAGTCTATACTCAATTTATGATCTTAGAAAATATCATAATTTTTCTAATAATTATTCTTTCTGTCGGAATAGCGTTAATGAGCTTTGATAGTATTAGATCTATTGGAGTGAGTTTACTTACCTCGGCAGGAATAGCAGGAATAATTATAGGATTGGCAGCCCAAAAAGCTATAGCTACCTTACTGGCAGGAATTCAAATAGCCATAACTCAGCCCATAAGAATTGAAGATGTAGTTATTGTAGAAGGAGAATGGGGATGGATTGAAGAAATTACACTTACCTATGTAGTAGTAAGAGTTTGGGATAAGAGAAGACTTGTGGTTCCATCTACTTATTTCATTGAAAACACATTTCAGAACTGGACTAGAAATACCGCAGAGATCTTAGGAACCGTATTTATTTATACAGATTACGAAGTGCCTTTTGATAGATTGAGAGAAGAACTCACAATGCTTTTAGAGAAATCACCCCTTTGGGATGGAAAGACCAATGTTTTACAGGTAACAAATGCAACAGATAGATCTGTAGAAATTAGAGCGCTTATGAGCGCTAAAGACTCCCCTACCTCTTGGGATCTGAGAGTGTATGTAAGAGAACATCTTTTAGTATTTATAAAAGAAAATTACCCTGAAAGTCTTCCAAAATCCAGGGTAAGTCTAAAAACTGATTAAAATTGAATATTTTCTTCGGAAACATAGCTTTTACTAAAATTTGCAGCTGTTTCAATTAAAGCAAGATGTGAATAAGCCTGAGGGAAATTACCTAATAATCGTTTAGTCTTAAAATCTATATCTTCACTAAAAAGACCTAAGTGATTACTATGAGAAAGTAAATCGTCAAACATAGCTTTAGCTTCCTTTTCTTCGCCAATCTTAAACAAACTATCTATGAGCCAGAAAGTACAAATTGTAAACGAAGATGAAGGTTCTCCAAAATCATCTTTATTTTTATATCGATACATTAGTCCATCTTTACATAATTCTCTTTTAGTAGCCTTCACTGTACTAATAAACCTCTGGTCTGACGCTTCCAAAAATCCATATTGTTCCATAAGTAAAGTAGAAGCATCCAGATCTTTAGAACCGTAAGATTGTGTATAAGCCTGGATTTCCTCATTCCATCCATTTTCATGAATATCTTCAAATATCTCATTTCTTAGCTGTTTCCACTTGGTATCATTAATACCCATTCTTAAGATCTCTCCTATCTTAATAGCTCTATCTACAGCTACCCAACAAAGTAATTTTGAAAAAACAAAATGTCTATCTTCAGTTCGCAACTCCCAAATTCCCTTATCTGGACTTTGCCAATGCTCCTCTACAATTTTTACGATACCTCGAGTAATGGTCCATAATTCTTCACTATTCTCCAGAGATGTTTCAAACTGAAGAAATTGTTGATAGATCACTTCCATCAAAATTCCGTAAATATCATTTTGCTTCTGAATATATGCAGCATTACCCGTTCTAACCGGTCCGGAATTTTTATATCCTTTTAAATGAGTAAGTATATTTTCTGTAAGATCCTTTTCACCATTTATCCCATACATGATCTGAATTTTTTCATCTTTATGGGGGATGATATTGATGATATATTGAAGAAAATCTTTGGCAGATTTGGTATGACCTAATCCTGCCATCACTTTTATAACCATAGAAGCATCTCTAATCCAGCAAAATCTGTAATCCCAATTTCGCTCCTCACCTATAGTTTCTGGTAAAGATGTAGTAGCAGCTGCAAGTACAGCTCCAGATTTCTTATAAGTAAGAGCTTTTAGTACCAGTGCACTTCTTAAGATCTCCTCATTATAATATTTATATTTGGTGGTCTTCTCACTCCAATTCATCCAATACGTCTTGGTGCGTTGAAATTTAAGATATGCTCTGTCTATAGTTTGTGTTATTAGTTTTTCGTGATATGCTAGAAGCAGGTAAGAATTTTCCTTTAATTCAATTTCTTCCTGATTGAGGATCTTATCTAGATTGAAATTAGAATATAAAAATAGAGAATCATATTTTCCCTCTTCCGTATAACTCTTTATATAATCTCCCTTATTTTCATTAAAGGTCTTCTCTCTGGCAAAATCCAACTTTGGGTCGTAAATAAGTTTAAACTTTGGAGCTCCTTTCAACAATCTAATAAATCTTATAACATCTGGCGGTGCATAATAAGATTGATCTTCTCTTTGATATCTAGGCATAAAATCTATAAGCTGAAAAGCATCAGTACCATTATCAAAAACGGTACTTAGAACATTAGTTCCCCACAGATATTCTTGAGTTATTTTATAATCTGCACTCACTTTAAATTCAAAACTCCCTCCTATCTCATCATCCAATAATTTTGCAAATACTGAAGCAGAATTAAAATTTGGCAAACAGCACCATTCCATAGCTCCGGTTTTAGAAATTAAGGCAGCACTTTTACAGTTTCCTATAATTCCATAATCTAAATTCTCCATATAATCTTAAAATTGTTTTAAAAGAGTGGTACTCTGAATTGATTTTCCGAAATTTAAGAAAAATCAATTTTTTCACATCAGCATTCACATTAAATTATGAGTAAAACAATTATTATTTCCAACCGATTACCCTTACAAATAAATCTAGAAAATGATGAATTAATTGTGACTCCTAGTGTAGGAGGATTGGCAACAGGACTAAAATCATTTCATAAAGACGGAGATAGTATTTGGATAGGTTGGACAGGAATGACCACCGAAGAAATCCCAGAACATTTAATTGATGAAGTTCACAAAAAAGCGAGGGCAGAAGATTGCATTGCTGTAAATTTTTCTTCCGAAGAAATGGAAGGTTTCTATTATGGTTTTAGCAATAGAGGGATCTGGCCATTATTTCATTATTTTATGGAGTTTACAGAATGGGATTCATGGCAATGGGAAACCTATAAAAATGTTAATCAGAAATATGCAGATGCAGTTATTGAACATTATAAAGATGGAGACGTAATTTGGGTACATGATTATCAATTACTGCTAGTCCCAAATATGATTAGAGAGAAAGAACCGAATGCAACCATAGGTTTCTTTAATCATATCCCATTCCCATCTTATGAAGTATTTAGAACAATGCCATGGAGAGATGAGATCTTAACAGGAATGCTTGGAGCAGATCTTATTGGTTTTCATACATATGACTATGAAAGACATTTCTTAAGTTCTGTAAGTAGGATTTTAAGGCATCAGGTAGAATTTAATGAGGTTAGCTTACCCGAGCGCTTGGTTAAAGTAGATTCTTTTCCTATGGGAATAGATTACGATAAATTTGAAAGCGCCGCACTAGATCATTTTGAGAAAACAGCAGAAGATCAATCTGAAATTCAACAGAGATTAGATCATCATAAAAAAGCTGCTCCAGATGCGAAACTAATATTGAGCATAGATAGGCTAGATTACACCAAAGGTATAGCTAATAGAATAAGAGCGTTTGAATATTTTCTGGATAAATATCCGCAGTACATAGAGAAAATTCGTTTAGTGATGCTGGCAGTTCCTTCTAGATCTGAAGTGCCTCAATATCAATTATTAAAAAAGGAGATAGATGAGTTGGTAGGAAGAATTAATGGGAAATTTGCCACAGTAAGCTGGACCCCTATATGGTATTTCTATAGATCTATGCCTTTTGAAAACTTAATTGATTTATATACCAGTTGCGATATTGCATTACTTACACCTATAAGAGATGGGATGAATTTGGTTGCTAAAGAATATATAGCTACCAGAACTAACAAAACCGGAGTACTTATACTAAGTGAAATGGCAGGAGCCGCTCAGGAAATGAATGAAGCTATTTTAATAAATCCGAACAACTTTAATGAGATAGCAGATTCTATTAAGTTCGCCATAGAAATGCCCGAGGCAGAACAAAACAAGAGAATCACCTCTTTACAGAAAAGACTGAAGAGATATAATGTAGAAAAATGGGCAAATGATTTTATGAAATCTTTGAAAGGAACAACAGAAAATAGAGATATTTATAAGGCTAACCTTATTAATACAAGTGTAAAAGGGGAAATACTCACTAAATTCAAGAATGCTAAGAATAGAGTACTTTTTCTAGATTATGATGGAACATTGGTGAATTTCACTAATAATCCAGATCACGCAAGTCCGGATGACGAGCTTTTAGCGCTTATTAATAAACTAACTACCCTAGAAAATACCAAAGTGGTACTTATAAGTGGTAGAGATAAGAACACGCTAGGTACATGGTGGAAATCTACTCCTGTAGAGCTTATTGCAGAACATGGAGTGTGGGTTAGAAAAACAGGCCGTGACTGGAAATTAAACGAGAAAGTACAAAATGACTGGATGGGTGCTGTGCGTCCTGTAATAGAAACCTTTGTAGATAGAACTCCTGGGACGTTTATTGAAGAAAAAAATTATTCACTAGCATGGCACTTCAGAAAGGCTGATCCTGATCTCGGTGAGATAAGAGCCAATGAACTTTCTAATGTTCTTAAAGATCTAATTTCCAATCACGGATTGAGTGTGCTAGATGGCAATAAAGTTTTGGAGATTAAAAGTAGCGGCGTTAATAAAGGAAAAGCTGCGAACAAATTACTTTTAAAGGAAGAGTATGATTTTATCTTCGCAATTGGAGACGATTGGACCGATGAGTATCTATTTAAAGAACTTCCTGAAGAATCTGTTACCGTGAAAGTGGGACTTAAAAAAACTGCAGCCACTTATTACGTAGAAGATACTGCTAAAGTTAGAACCTTGCTAAAAGCTTTTAGCGATATAGATTAGTAAAAAGATAGTTTAATTGAAATTCTAAGTGTTAAAATACTTAGGAAATCATCATAAAAATTATATCAAACTTAACTATCTGAACTGTTGTATACTTGTAATTATAAGTAATTTTACATCATAATTGAAACATAAACCAATAAAACAACATAATTATGAAAGCAGGAAGATTATTAACAGGATTAGTATCAGGAGCAGCAGTTGGAGCAGCATTAGGATTATTATTTGCTCCTAAAAAAGGTGTAGATACTCGTAAAAAGATCTCTGAAACTAGTGATAACTACTTAAAAGGTGCAAGAGGAAGATTTGATGAATTTTCTGATAACTTAAACCACAAAGTTGAAGCTTTGAAAGACAAGTCTAAAGCTAAATTCACAAATTCAAAATCTGAAGAAGCAATCAACAAAGCAAAAGCTGAAATTCACGAAATGAAAGCTAGCTAGTCTTTGACTAAATATTTATAAAACCCCGATTTTTCGGGGTTTTTTTATGCTCTAAAACTACTAAATCTTTCTTTTTCCTAATCTTCATTCTTTTCACTAAATTGAAAACAAAAAAACTTATGAAATTATCCCAATTTGCGATTGGTGGAGCTTTTCTATTTATAAGCTCAATAGCTCCTGCCAATGCACAACAAACAGATTCTAAAATCTATGATATAATAAACAATGTTTCTTCCCAAAGAATCGAAAAGGATATTAGAACTTTAGCAGGATTTGGTACTAGAAATACTTTTAGTGACACCGTTTCTAATACTCGCGGGATAGGAGCAGCCAGAAGATTCATAAAATCTGAATTTGACAATATCTCTAAAGATTGTTCCAATTGCCTAGACGTTAAGTACCAGAGAGATCTGGTTAAGCCTTCAGACGGTGATAGAATACCTATGGAAGCATATATTACTAATGTTGTAGCTATTCAAAAAGGGACAAAATACCCTAACAGATATATCATAATGAGTGGAGATATAGATTCTCGAAATTCTGATGTGATGGATTATAAAGGAGATGCACCTGGTGCCAATGATAATGCAAGTGGAATGGCCGGAACAATGGAAGCAGCTCGCGTTCTATCAAAATACAAATTTGAAAATAGTATTATTTACTTAGGATTATCTGGAGAAGAGCAAGGCCTATTTGGAGGAAAATCTATGGCAGCCTATGCAAAGGAAAAAGGCTGGGATATTATAGGAGTTTTTAATAATGATATGATAGGCAATATTGAAGGAGTAGATGGTGTGATAGATAATAGAAGTTTTAGAATTTTTTCTGAGCCAGTGCCTCCTACTGAAACTGAGAGAGAAAGAAACATGCGAAGATTTTATGGTGGCGAAGTAGATGGAATCTCAAGACAACTTGCGCGTTTTGTTTATACAACTACAAAAACTTACATGCCTGAAATGAACCCAATGTTGATTTATAGATTAGATAGATTTGGACGTGGTGGCCACCACAGATCTTTTAATGATCTTGGATATGCAGGAATTAGAATTATGGAAGCGCATGAAAACTATAATAGACAGCACCAAAATATTCGCACTGAAAACGGAATTAAATATGGAGATGTTGTAGAAGGTGTAAATTTTGATTATGCTGCTAAGATGACGGCCGTTAATGCTATAAATATGGCAGCAATTGCCTGGGCACCACCTGCTCCTAAAGATGTAGAAATTGGCGGAATAGTAGAACCATCTACTAAATTAAGATGGAAGCAAGTAGATGGAGAAATAGCAGGATATAAAATCTATTGGAGAGATACAACTTCTCCTATTTGGCAATATTCTAGATTTGTTGGAGATGTATCAGAATTTACGCTGGAGGGTATCGTTATAGATAACTTCTTCTTTGGTGTAGCCGCGGTAGATAAAGAAGGGCATGAAAGTTTAGTTGTATTTCCTTCAGGAACTTATAGATAAACATCACTTTAAGAAGACCGTACAAAGCTATTATAAACGTCATTCTGAATTTATTTCGGAATGACGTTTAACTTTTAAACAAAATTAGTTCCGCTCGACGCAAACAAAAACATTTGTGACAGCTACTTTATGCTATCATTGAAAGCTGAACTCTTTTTCTACTTTCATCTACCTCCATAACAGTTACCTCCACCTGTTGACCTAGTTTCACTATAGAATTAACATCACTTACAAATTCGTTGGCTAAATTAGAAATATGAACCAATCCACTTTCTTTAATGCCTATATCTACAAAACATCCAAAATTGGTAATGTTATTTACCAATCCAGGTAGTTTCATACCAACCTTTAGGTCTTCTATAGTTTTCACATTCGGATCGAACTGAAAATTAACTATAGCCTTTCTAGGATCTGCTCCAGGTTTTTCCAATTCTTTTAAAATATCTTTTAAAGTTGGTAAACCTAGATCTTTACTGATGTATTTTTCTAGGTCCACGTTCTTAAGAATCTCCTTATTCCCTATTAGGTCTTCTAATTTCAACTTTTGATCTTTGGCGATCTTTTGAACTAAACTATAACTTTCTGGATGCACCGCAGAATCGTCTAATGGAAAGTCACCATCTTTAATTCTTAAGAATCCTGCAGATTGCTCATAGGCTTTAGCTCCTAGTCTAGGTACCTTCAGCAATTCTTTTCTATTCTTCAAACCACCGCTTATCTTTCTGTAAGAAATAATATTATCGGCCAAGCCAGGTCCAATCCCAGAAACATAAGATAGCAACTCCTTACTTGCTGTATTCACATTTACACCTATTCTATTTACACAACTTACAACCACGATATCTAGCTTGTTTTTTAGATGATTTTGATCTACTTCATGCTGGTACTGTCCTACTCCAATAGATTTTGGATCTATCTTCACCAGTTCTGCCAAAGGATCTGTTAATCTTCTTCCAATAGAAACAGCACCTCTAACGGTAATATCATAATTAGGAAATTCATCTCTTGCTATTTTTGACGCAGAGTAAACAGATGCTCCGGCTTCGTTTACTATATAGACCGAAAGATCCCTGTCAAAAGAAATTTTCTTTACAAAGAATTCTGTTTCTCTAGAAGCCGTTCCGTTACCGATGGAAATTGCATCAATATTATACGCATTTACTAGGGATTTAATTTTTTTACTTGCCATACCAACTTCCTTTTGCGGAGGATGTGGATAGATGTTCTCATTGTGAAGTAAAATGCCATTTTCGTCTAAACAAACCACTTTACAACCAGATCTAAACCCAGGATCTATCGCCAAAATTCTTTTACCATTTAAAGTAGGAGCTAATAACAATTGTTCGAGGTTATCTGCAAATACTGAAATAGCTTCGGCATCTGCCCTCGCTTTAGCTTCATTTAAAAATTCTGTATAAAATGATGGTTTTAGCAATCTTTTATATGCATCTTCAATTGCTTCGAAAACATACCGGGTGGTAGCGTTCTCTCTATTTTTTAATATGATTCTGGAAATAATATTATAAGCTTCCTTTTGATCTATTTCGATCTTCAATTTTAAAATGCCTTCTTTTTCTGCTCTATGAATAGCTAAAAATCGATGTGATGGAATTCGCTTTAGAGGTTCATTCCAATCAAAATATTGCTTAAATTTTTGAGCTTTTTCTGAAGATGCTTCTTTCTTAATAATTTTTGCACTTATTTCTGCCGTGCGCTGATAGAGTTGCCTTATTTTAGCCCTAACATTCTGATCTTCATTAATCCATTCCGCAACAATATTTTTAGCTCCTTCTAAAGCATCTTCTACTGTTCTAATATCAGAACTTAAGAATCGCCTGGAACTTGACTCTATGGAATTATCATGTTGCGCCATTAAGATCCTCGCCAACGGTTCTAAGCCAGCTTCTCTAGCCGCATCTGCCTTTGTCTTTCTCTTCTTCTTAAACGGTAAGTAAAGGTCTTCCAGCGCTATTAAGTCATTAGAGTTCTTAATTTTAGAACGCAAATCATCACTTAGCGCATTTTGCTCTTCAATAGCCTTTAAAATAGACTCTTTGCGTTTTTCAAGTTCTTGAAAAGCATTTAATAAGGTAGCGATCTTTTCTATTTCAACTTCATCTAAATTTCCGGTAAGCTCCTTTCTATATCTGGCAATAAAAGGTATAGTTGCATCTGCTTTTATAAGATCCAGGGTATTTTGAATAGACTTCTCTGGCGCATTTATCTGCGCTTTTATATATTCGAGTAACTTCAAGAGTAAATGATTTTAAATATTAAAGATGATGTAAAGGTAATTTTAAGAGCGATGTACCTTCAAATTTATTGTTCTCAAATTTAAATAATATCTATCTTTTTAGAATGTGCTATAGCTTTTTCACTATGCTGAAAATAGCAGGTAGCTACATTCAAATCCTCCAAATTCTCTAGAATCTTTAATACTTCAGATTTTTTAGTATTTGTTGTTTGCCGGATATAAACAGCTTTTATATTTAAAGGAAAGATTTTACAAACACGTTCATAGATATAAGGATCTTTTTGGGAATCATCTCCCAACAACACATATTCAATATGTGGATAAAATGAAATAATATCTTTGATTTTTTCAAACTTATGATCGTGACTGCCTCTGCCGGTAAAAAGGAAGTCTGAAATTCCGGTCTTGATCTTTTTTAACTTGATCACTGCTTTTGGCAATTCATGCATTACTGCCAGTTCGTTAATAAAACTATATAGATTCCATTCACTGCTAGAAACATAAAAAAAGGAATTGAAACTATTCTCAGATTCCTGACCATAAGAACTTAGCGCTTTATAATGAGGCACAACGTCTGAAAAAACCTTTCTATTATTAATATTTTTAAGAAGCATTATATAAAGCTTTTTAAAAAAATTATTGCTGTGTGATATTAAAAAAGTATCATCAATATCTGATATAATACCGTATTTACTATCATATGGTTTTAGAACTTCTCCCTGCTCCACGATACCAAAATCATTAAATTTACAACTCACGGTATAAGTATGCCAACCGCTTTCTAACTCTTTTGTAAAAGGAATGGCGAATCTAAAATATCCATCATTAAGTGTTTTAGTTTCAACTTCAACATCTTCAAAATTAAGTTTGATCCTAAAATTTGATATTGGAGAAATATTGAACATATGTATTATAGAGAAAGCATGTTTTACCCCTCTTCTATCTATCCTGTATTTATCTGGAGCCCACGACTTAAAAACGTGCCCAAAAACCACAAGTTCTTTGTTATTGAGATATCCTCTGTAAAGCTTAAGATCTATTTTTATCAATTGAGATTTTGTTAACATAGGTTCGTTCCAAAATACTTATTTTTAATCACAATCTACAATTCATGAGTGCAAAAAATAAAATTTTACTAATTGTAAATCCTATTTCAGGAAACCTAAAAAAAACCGAATTAACGGATCTTATTAAAAGTGAGCTAAAAGATAGAGGTAAAAACCTTATCATCTATAAGACCAATGGTAAGGATGATATTCAAAGAATAGATGATCTTATAAATAAGGAAACTCCAGAAAGAATTCTAGTAGCTGGAGGAGATGGAACTATTCAACTTGTAGCTGAAGTATTAAAAGATCATGATCATCTGCCAATTGGTATTATTCCCGCCGGTTCTGCCAATGGATTTGCCGTTAATCTTAATTTACCTTCAAATAGAATAGAACAATTAGAGATTGCACTTAGTAACGATCTTTTAAAAACAGATACCCTTTTAATAAATGATAAAATTTGCTTACATATTGCAGATCTGGGTATTAATGCCGAGCTGATTAAAAACTACAAAAAATCCAAACTTCATGGAAAGCTCGGATATTTCTTACAAAGTATTCCTACCCTTCTGAACTCTGAATATCCATTTGATTTTGAATTAGAGATCAATAAGAAATTCTATAAAAAGGAAGGTATTTTATTAGCCATAGCCAATGCAAGTAAATTTGGAACAGGAGCGAATATAAATCCGAAGGGTAAAATATACGACGGGAAATTTGAAGTCTTGATATTTAAAAATCTTGACATTATAGAAATTTTTAAATCGCTGTATAGTGAAGAAGTAGATTTCGACTCAGAATTTGTAGAAGATGTATCTACTACAAGTGTAAAAATTACTTCCAAAACTCCTGTGGCTTTACAAATAGATGGCGAGTTTATAGGTGAAGTAACAGAAGTGTTTGCACAGGTGAGTCCTATAAAATTATTAATAGCAGTTCCTAAGGAATTTAGGAAGGAAGCTTCGATCAATTAAAAAAAATAATATGAGTTCTCAAAATGTAACTTTTAAAAATAAAAATGGGCATCTGCTTAAAGGTAAATTAGAATTACCATCAGATCAGGAACCGCACAACTACGCTTTGTTTGCGCACTGCTTTACCTGTAATAAGAACTATTTTGCAGTAAAAAATATCTGCAATGCGCTTACTCAACAAGGCTATGGAGTTCTAAGATTCGACTTTACAGGATTAGGTGAAAGTGAAGGAGATTTTGAAGATTCCAATTTTAGCGGTAATGTAGACGATCTTTTACAGGCTGTAGAATTTTTAAGGCTTAAATATAAAGAGCCAAGTCTACTTATTGGTCATTCTCTAGGTGGAGCGGCTGTTTTATTTGCGGCTAAAGAATTATCTTCTGTAAAAGCTGTTGCCACAATAGCTGCTCCATCTAAAGCTAATCATTTAGTACATTTACTTAAAGATGACCTTAAGGAAATTAATGATGAGGGATCTGCAGAAGTTAATATTGGTGGAAGACCCTTTAAGATTAAGAAGCAATTTCTAGAGGATATAGAAGATAAGCAACTAAAAACAATTTTACCAGATCTAGATAAACCTCTACTAATTTTACATAGCCCGCAAGATGCAATTGTAGAAATAAAAAATGCTGAAGAGATCTACTTAGCCGCCAGACATCCTAAAAGTTTTATATCTCTAGACGGAGCAGACCATTTATTAACCAATACTAGAGATTCTATCTATGCAGGATCTATGATTGGAAATTGGGCTAGCAGGTATATTGAGATTTCAGAAAAAATTGAATTAACTACCAATTTTGAAGTAGTTGCAAAATTAGGAGCTGAAGGATTTACAACTCAGATGCAAGCCGGAAATCATGGTTTTATTGCAGATGAACCCGTAAAAGTAGGCGGTAAAAACTTAGGACCTTCCCCTTACGATTATATCTCTGCCGGACTAGCAGCATGCACTTCAATGACGATACAGATGTATGCAAGAAGAAAGAATTGGATAATAGATTCTGTAGAAACTCATATTAACTACGCAAAGGACTATTCTACAGATTGTGAGAATTGCGAAGATACTTCAGCTAAGATCGATACGTTTAGCAGAGAAATAATAATTAAAGGAGACTTGGATAAAGCTCAGCTAGATAAAATTATACTCATCGCAGATAAATGTCCCGTTCATAAAACCCTCACTACCCCTACCCAAGTAATAACTACTGTTATTAAAGAATAGAAATTTTAAATTAATTGGGAGTGATAATATAGATTTTAACATCTGTTAAGCAATCCTTAAATCTTTGGTGCTTCCTAAGAATCACTGTACTTTAGATATAAATTAACAAACCAAGTAAACAAAATTATGAAACGTATTAGTCTATCATTTTTATTCTGTGCTTCCTTATTGATTGTTGGATGTAAAAACGACAAAAAAGAAGCTAAAGACGAAAATTCTTCTACAACTGAGATGTCTCAGGAAACTAAACAAGAAGAAGTTAAGAAAGCAAAAGTTACTTTAGAAGCTAAGAGTGACAGTAAATTATCTGGTAACGTTGTGTTTACTCAGGAAAATGGAGAAGTAACTATGACTGCTCTTATTGATGGTCTTGCTGCCGGAATGCATGCAATTCACATTCATGAAAATGCAGATTGCTCTGCGGCAGATGGTTCTTCTGCTGGTGGACATTGGAATCCAACTCATGAAGATCATGGTAAATGGGGATCTCCAAATGGATACCACAAAGGTGATATTGGAAACTTCAAAGTTGATGCCAATGGAAATGGAACTATTACTATGACTACAGATGAGTGGTGTATTGGATGTGATGATGATGCTAAGAACATTGTTGGAAAATCTGTTGTAATACATGATGGTGTAGATGATTTCACTTCTCAACCTTCTGGAGCTGCAGGAACTAGAGTTGGATGTGGGACTATTAAATAATACTACACCTCTATAAATTATTAACGTAAAAGCAACCATTGGTTGCTTTTACTGTTTTATGACATTATTTTTTATACTTTTAAAGGAAATATTTTAGGATAACCCATGCAACAAGACCAACTAATTGCTCAACTTCAGGCTGGAAACGAGAGAGCCTTTGAAAGAATTTACCAATTATATTCGGAAAGTATTTTCGGTATTATTTATACCATCACAAGAGATAAAACGGTTTCAGAAGAAATTCTTCAAGACGTGTTTCTTAAGATCTGGGAAAAAGCACCTACCTATAACCCGAAAAAAGGTAGATTTTTTACTTGGATCTTGAATATAGCAAGAAATGCCTCCATAGATAAGATTCGATCTAAAGATTTTAAAAACAAACAGTTAAACCTTAAGTCGGATAATTTCGTAGATATACTAGAAGCAAAGTCTAACTTTAGTAGTAAGATAGATGCAATAGGTCTTCAAAAATATATAGATATTTTAGAGCCTGTTTGCAAAAAACTTATAGATCTTTTATTCTTTAAAGGATTTACACAAAAAGAGACTGCAGAGAAACTAGACATGCCTTTAGGAACTGTAAAGACCAAAAATAGGGTGTGTATTGATAAACTTAGAGCTACAGTTATATAATTATGGAAGACATTAACGATTACATACAATCCGGAATTTTAGAGCTCTATGTATATGGTGCTCTTACAGAGACAGAAAGTGCTGAAGTAGCTGCAAAGCTTAGAGAATATCCTACCGTTGAAGAAGAGGTAGCTGCAATAGAACACTCTTTGATGCAACTATCTTCTGCAGCAGCACCATATAATCCAGAGCAACTTATAGCTTCTATTAAAACCAAACTTGGTAGTTCTGAAAAGGTAATTCCAATTACCCGAAAAAAATCTAGTTTAGTTCCTTATTTAGGATGGGCAGCAAGTTTATTATTCTTAATTGGATTATTCGTACTATTTAATAGGAACAATGAACTTCAAAATTCTGTTCAGGCATTGCAAGTAGAGAAAGCACAGATGGAATCTCAAATAGCAGAAGCAAGAAATAATACGGAGAAATCTCAGCAATTATTAGCAGTACTTAGAGATAAGAACATTATTAGAGTTTCTCTTAAAGGACAGCAAGTAGCTCCAGATGCATATGCATTTGCATATTATAATGAAGAAAATAATAAAACCTATATAGATGCTAAAGATCTTCCCAATCCTCCTAGAGGAATGGTTTACCAGGTATGGTCTTTAAAAATGCAACCACTTACTCCTGTTAGCATAGGATTGCTGGATAAATTTGAAGATGATGATAATAAGATCTTTGAATTAACAAATGAAAATCTATCTGAAGGATTTGGAATAACTTTAGAACCTGCAGGAGGTAGTAAAACTCCAACAATGGAACAGTTATATACATTAGGAACAGTCTCATCTACTTAGAACTAGAAGAAACAGAAATTTAAAAGAAGGATATCTATTTTATAGATATCCTTCTTTTTTTCCAACTATCTAATTTTATTAAAATAAGAAAGGCTTGTCCTTTTCAAAACAAACCTTTCTATAACCAACCAAAAAAAATCAAAAGAATACTTAATCGTAGTATTCAGAAAGCATTGTAAAATCAAAACTCAACAACAAATCTTCCATAGGATCAAAACAAACCAAAGAAAAAATAAATGCCTTATGATCTACTACAATTAATATTCTGCATTTGTTATACTTACGAGACTTTTTTGACTTTGGTTTTTAAAATGATGATTTTTAACATTTTAATTTTTAACCCAACCAATTTTTAAAATCTTTTACGCGCTCTCTAGCAACGATGATCTCAAATTCCTTAAAGCATTTTGTTATAATCTTTAATCTTGAATTGCTATACGCAATAATATCTTTGATAGCTCCTAGTTGAACGAATACCTTTCTATTAACTCTAAAGAATAAGTCTGGAGGAAGATCATTTTCTAAACTTTCTAAGGTAGTCTCTAGTAAATAATTTCTACCTTCTGAAGTATAGATATAGGTACCTTTATTTTCACTGTATATGCATTCAATATCTTCAAGTGAAATCATTTTAAGGTGCTGACCCACTTTTACGGTAAATCGTTTTTTGTAGGATCTTTCTTCAGGACTTACCAGTAACTTTTTAATATCTTCAAAATTCAATTGAAGGTTAAGATCCTCATTTTTAGAATTTAGATCTTTTAGAAGATCCTGATATTTATGTACCGCTGTTTCCAATTCCTCATCATCAATTGGCTTCAATAGATAATCTATACTATTCAGCTTAAAGGCCTGTAAAGCGTATTCATCATAAGCAGTAGTGAAGATAACTGCGCTTTTAATCTTTATATTCTCAAAAATCTCAAAAGACAAACCGTCACTAAGTTGAATATCTAAGAATATAAGATCTGGATGGTCATTCTGAGAGAACCAAGCTATAGAATCTTCTACAGAATGTAAAACCTCAATTATTGGAACCTCAAGCTTATCTAACATTCTATTGAGCCTTCTTGCTGCTGGCTTTTCATCTTCTATAATAATAGCATTCATAGCTCTAGTATATTTTTATTCCCATTTTTTTTGTTCGAAACTATCCTTTTTCATGAGCTCTTCTATCTTTTTCTCTTCCCATTTCTTGGTTAGAAATATATTAGGTCCAAAAACACTAGCCCAGTGAATAAATAGACCTATTCCCCAAAAAAATATATTCCCAAAAGCCCAGAATTGAAAATTTCCATTAATAAAATACTGTCTATTGGAATCTAAAATGATAATACATATGTTCACCACGATATATATAAAAAGGTGAATATAGAAACCTCTTATTCGTTTTACCCGTTTCTTAGCTAATTGATAATTATTACTATGCTCATCGTACTGTTTCATTAGTTCCAAGTTTTATTGTTTTCAACATCTTTTGCCATTATCTCTTTGATCTTTCTTTCCTCCCAGGTAGAACCATATCCAAACACAGAGAATCCATGAATGGTAAGTCCCAGTCCCCAACCAAATAATGGAAACCAGAACCATTGAAAGCCCCAATAGGTCATATAATTTATAAAGATTAAAAAAGGGAT
Source organism: Gillisia sp. Hel1_33_143 (assembly GCF_900104765.1). GTDB lineage: Bacteria > Bacteroidota > Bacteroidia > Flavobacteriales > Flavobacteriaceae > Gillisia. The sequence continues at coordinate 2,421,882 of NZ_LT629737.1, read as the reverse complement.
CACTACACAATAAGAAATTAGATTTCCATAGAATTCTTTTATCTCCTTTACGCGTTGTTTAGCTTTAAAATAAGCTTCGCTTTTGTTAGATTGATTTGTTTCCATAACTGAAAATTGTTTAGTTAATATTGGTAATTTTACTCTAAACACCTCAGAATTTTGCTCTACAGCAACTTCACGCTGAGTGATTAAAGAATATCTATCTGCTATATTTTGAAGTCCTACACCCTTTCGGGCACCTAAAACTTCCTTTTTTTGATAATCATTTTCTACGATCAAATAGCCCTTATCTTCAAAAATTCTAATATAAAGAGGCTTCTTCTCACTTACTACATTGTGCTTAATGGTATTTTCTAATAATAGCTGCAGTGATAGAGGTACCACTTTACCATTAGGAGTACTTAGTTCTTTAGGTATCTCATAATGTATACTATCTTCAAACCTCATCTTTAAAAGATTCATATAGAGAATGGCAAATGATAATTCTTCCTCTATGCTCACTAGTTCTTTATCCTTTTGCTCTAAAACATATCTATAAATCTTTGACAGAGATGTGGTAAATTTTTGAGCATTATCAGGACTTTCTTCTATTAAAGATGTGAGCACATTTAAGCTATTGAATAAAAAATGGGGGTCTATTTGGTTCTTTAAACTTTCAAATTTAGCAGAAGCCGTTCCTGCAATGATCTTTTGCTCTTTTACTTTATTTTCTTGGAGTGCTTTGTAAAAGTAAAATACATGAAAGAATAGAGAAATTACAACAGTTATAATTAATGAAATCAAATAAAAAGTTCCATTTTGGGATGCTAAGAATTCTGAATAGGTCTGCCCTTCAAGAACTACTTTATGGAAAGTCCTAATAAGAAATAATGCTATAAGCGTTAAGCTTATGGAACCTACAAATCCAATTACAAACCTATAACGCTGGTCATACTTCTCCCAATTGATCTTATGGTTTAAATAATTAAACAAATAATAATTAATTAGTGTTAGCGGGAGCGTATAAAGCAGGTAATATCCGAAGGAACTAATTATAGTTAGATCTAATGCTACATACTCACCAGCAAGAAATTTAAAACTTAGTTCCAAGACATTCAATAGAACGCTTATCACCAAAACCATTATTACTATTTTTAATATCTTCTTCATTCTTAAATTTCATATTTACTTAGCGCAATCTTCTAATGCTGTAACCGCTTGCTCCCTACCCCACTCCGGATAAAATGCTGTTTGAGTTTTAAAGGTATCAAAAAGTGTTAAAGATTTCTCAATTCTATTGCAAATTGGTTGAGTATCTGTTCCAAAATATTTTGCAGATCCCATTTCAAACTGCGCCTTAGATAAGATCACTCTTGGATTTTTAGGATCAATTTTCTCTGCCTTGTTATAAATACTCATGACTTTTGGAGCTAATTTCTGCCCATTATTCATTGGATTATCAGCAATAAGTGCTGTATATATCAGAGCTTGTACTATTAAAAGTTCTGTATTCTCCGGATCAATATTTAATTCTTTATCTAAAGCGCTTTGAGCCTTAGCTATGAGATCTTTTACCTTATTAGTGCCTAAATTCTCAAAAGCCTGAGTTGTATTTACTAAAGAGACATAGTAATTTGGAAGCCACTCGTTTTCTTCTGCCGCTGCAATTCTTTCAAAAAAATCTGAAGCTTCATTTGGTTTTCCTTGCTCCCATAATTCTAAGGCATGAGTCATTCCTTCCTCATAATTGTTTTGAGAAAAGATTAAGTTGGTAAAAAATACCGCTAGTATTAAAATAAATTTATCCATGATTATTAAGTATTGGTTTTTGATTTAACAAATATCTATGGTTTGTTCTCTTTGAGAAATTAAGATATACCCAGTTGTTTAATTATAAGGATGAACTGTAATTAAAATTAAAGCGAGTTAAAGATTTTCAAGGTTGTTCGCTTTTTTATCGTTGCTAATGGTCCAAAAGAATCCTACAAAGAAGAATCTATCTGCTGTGGGAGCCACTTCCTGCCTTCTAAAATTTCCGTTAGTATCTACAGTAGAAGCATAGTCATATCCAAAAATATTTTTGGTCCCTAACACATTAGAGACTGAGAAATAAAGAATTTTCTGCGGACTTAAAAGATAAGCCCAACTCAAACTCAAATTATTATAAGCTTTGGTTTTCGCGCTCATAAAAGACGATAGGTTAGGATTGTTATATGGTCTTCCTGAACTAAATGAATTAGTAATCCCCACCTGAGATCTAAGATCGTTAATCCAATATTTGGTGACTATAGACAGGGTATGATCTGCAATAAAACCTGGCGTAGCCTTTATTGGGAAGTTCTTATATCTTCTTTTAGAATCTATGTAAGAGTATGAAATCCAATATTCCAAATTCTTTATACTAGCACCATCTCTATAAAAAATATCTAAGCCACCAGCATAGCCATTTCCTGAATTGTTCAAAAAAGTTGGCTCCGAATTCTCACCTTGTGTATATCTTATAAGATCTCTATAATCTTTATAATAGGCTTCTAATTTAAGCAAGCGATTTGCCTTATTGAATTGATAGTTAAGAATATAGTGAGAAGCATTTTCTGATGATAATTTATCATTGAATTTTAAGTAATCTGTTTTAGGAGTTTGAGAAAAATTCCCATAGGCAAAGGAAAATTGGGAAAAGGGACTAGTCTTATAAGCAAAGGAAACTCTAGGCGCTACCCTACTTTCTTTTAGTAAATTATTATAAGATGCACGAACACCTACTTTAAGAGCTAGAGATTTGCTAAATAGGATGTCTGCTTCCGTATAAATAGCACCTATGGTTGTTTGAAATTTAGAATTAAACAATACGTTTTTTGGTATTTCAATCTGCTCTTCAAAATCTGTATAAAATAGATCTGAACCTGCAGAAATTTTTAAGTGATCTGAAAATCTATTACTAACTTTCATTTTTAGGTGAATAGCATCCTCCGTATTATTGATACTAGTGGAGTTGTAATTAAGGGAGTTGTTTCCTCTACCATAACTAATTCCTGTATTGAGTTCCCATCTATCTCCAAAATTACCTACGTAAGAAGTGTTGAAGTAAAAATTATTATTCTTCAGGTTTATATTTTCTGGAATTGGCAGATCTATATTCTTTCTGTTAAATTCAAATTTAGAATTATCAAAAGCTGCATAGGTTTTCCAAAGACCCCGCTTAAGAGATTGTCTGTAAATAGCCTCTCCGGAGATAGTTCTAAAGGGCTTTACCCAATCTAGATTTTGCGGCGCTATTAGCATATAAGGTGCAAGATTTATATAGGAGGTATTAATACTTAATGAACTCTCCTTCCATTTCTGAGTATTTCCCATGCCCAATCCTACTGTCATAAGAGAGATTTCCGTTCTATCTTGCTCCACGTCATCTTCTGAATCTAATAGTAATACTCCGGATAGAGCTTCTCCATATTCTGCACTATATCCGCCAGTTTGAAAAGAAATACCTTTAAATAGAAACGGTGAAAATCTTCCCCTGCTAGGAACATTTTGCACACTTGCCCCGTAGGGATGAGCCACTCTTAAGCCATCAATATAGGTTTGTGTTTCATCTGCTTCTCCACCTCTTACAAACAACCTACCACTCTCTCCCGCTACCTGAGTTCCCGGTAATGTTTGTAGCGCTGCAATGATGTTTCCAGCACTTCCTGCAGTTGTAACTATATCTAATGGTTTTAATACTGAAACTTTAGAAGTACCCCCAGCTTTAAAAGATCCGGCATTTAGAATAACTGCATCTAAAGAATTAAGGTCTTCTTTTAAAGTGATCTTTAGTGAGGTCATTTTACCAACATGCGCAAAATATCTGGCTGTTTGAAATGATAAGAACGAGATCTGTAAAGATTGCTCTCCTAAAGCATTGGTGGAGAATGAAAATGAACCATCTTCCTTAGAAGTATCTCCACTATAGGTCCCTTCAACAAAAACGTTGGCTCCAGATATAGGTTTACCTTTAGTATCTACCACTACTCCGGTAATCTGAGTTTGAGCATAAAATAACTGGAAGCTAAAAAGGAAAATTATAAATAAGTAAGATCTCATAATTCGTTGATTTTATAAGATCAAAATTGATTCTATTATTAAGGTGAAACCAATATTTAATACCCAACCGTCAATTTATGCAGATGAACTGCTAATTAATCAATTTAAGATATGATCTCCTCAGAATTAGAGTTCCAATAGTAAATCAGCAATTCCCATATTATTTCTGTGAACTTAAGATTAAAAAAGCCCTCTCACATATGGAACGGGCTTTTAGATATTATAATATCTGTTATTCAGCTTTGCGATTATTATAGATTAAGGAAAAGTTTTTATTAAACCTTTCTTTGATCTGTCTCTAAATTTTTACGATTCTTCTTAAATGGTCTTATAATTAATCTTGCTGCCTTATCATAATTCACATAATTATATACCCAATTAAAGAATGTTACTATTCTATTTCTAGAACCAATAAGAAACCATAGATGAATGAACATCCATATAAACCAGGCAAAAAATCCTCCAAATTTAAATTTTCCAATATCTACCACTGCTTTATTTCTACCGATGGTTGCCATGGTACCTTTGTCAAAATAATTAAAAGGCTCTAATTTCTCTCCTCTTATTAAATGTTTTAAATTTTTAGCCAGATGCTGTCCTTCCTGAATTGCGGGTTGAGCAACCATTGGATGACCTTTTGGATAATCTGAACTTTTCATTAAAGCAATATCTCCAATAGCGAAAATATTTTCATACCCCAGAATTTGATTAAAAACATTAACCTCATATCTATTGGCCTTATCTACCAGCGCTGAGGCATTTAAGCCTTTTACCGGGGCTCCGGTAACTCCCGCAGACCAAATAAAAGTTTCTGTTTTAAGTTCTAGTCCATTATTGGTTTTTACTAAATGACCATCATAGCTTTCTACCATAGTATTTAGATGAATTTGAACTCCTAGCTCTTTTAAGAATTTTTCTGCTTTTTCTGAGGCTGTTTCACTCATAGGAGGTAACACCCTTCCTAAACCTTCTAAAAGATGGATCTGCATCTCGTTGGGATCTAGATCTGGATAATCTTTAGGTACTACATTATTCTTGAGTTCTGCAATAGCACCACTTAATTCTACACCTGTTGGTCCTGCTCCTGCTAGCACAAAATTTAAAAGAGATTTTCTCTTTTCCGGATCATCTGTTATAACTGCCTGTTCTAAATTTTCCAAGATCAAACTTCTTATGTTTAATGCTTGCGGCACTGTTTTCATCCACATAGCATTCTTCTCTATGCTTTCATTTCCGAAGAAATTTGTTTTAGAACCAGTAGCAATTACCAAATAATCATAAATTATTTCTCCAATAGATGTATGAATGGTGTGAGATTCTGGCGAAATGGATTTTACCTCTGTTAACCTGAAATAGCAATTATCACTATTTCTGATAATCTTTCTTAAAGGATATGCTATAGAATCTGGTTCTAGGCCTGCGGTAGATACTTGATATAGCAAAGGCTGAAAGGTATGATAGTTATTTCTATCTAAAAGCACTAATTGCACCTCCTCTTTCAATAACTTTTTGGCTAAAGCCATTCCTGCAAATCCTCCTCCAATAATAACAACCCTAGGTAAACTAGTTCTTGGGATATTCATATAGTTGGTTTCTTTCAAAATTAATATTTAACTAGCAGATTTGCCATGGATTAACTATATATTATAATTTTTTGTAACAATTTACTAGATTGTTGTACCTATAGATATCAGAAAATTACTGTGGACAAGGAACTTGAACATCAATTTGTATCGAACTTAGAAATGCACCAGAACATAGTGCATAAGATCTGTCGTATTTATACAAATGATCAGGCTGCACACAATGATCTCTTTCAGGAAATTACCATACAACTTTGGAAAGCCTACCCTAAATTTAGAGGAGAAGCTAAATTTAGCACCTGGATGTATAGAGTAGCGCTTAATACAGCAATTACTCTTTATAGAAAGAAGAAAAGAAGTATTCAAACGCAAGATTATGATACGGTTCATTTTAGAATTCAGGCGCAGGAATATGATCCGCAAGAAGAACAGCAATTAAAATTAATGTATAACGCTGTAAAGGAACTTAATGATATAGATAAGGCACTGGTTTTTTTATATCTAGAAGATAAAAACTATAAAGAAATCTCAGACACATTAGGAATTAGTGAAGTGAATGCAAGAGTGAAAATGAATAGAGTGAAAACTAAACTAAAGAAAATATTAAATCCGTAGAACAATGGATGAATTAGAATTTTTAAAAAAAGACTGGAAAAAGCAGGATGGGAATTATCCCAAACTCAGCTATGACCAGCTCTATAAAATGATATGGAAAAAATCTTCTTCTATTGTAAGATGGATCTTTATTATTAGCGTTTTAGAATTTGTATTTTGGGGTATATTGAATTTCTGCCTTGCAGATCAAGACTTCTGGAAAGAGATGGACAAGATCCATTTAAAATGGTTTACCATTGGATTGTATCTAATTGGTTACGTAATAACATTTTATTTTATATTTAAATTCTATAAAAATTATAAAAAAATAACAGCTACAGATAGTGCAGCTATCTTAATGGAGAATATCATCAACACTCGTAAAACGGTAAAATACTATATAGGTTACATTCTTATATCTACCGGGTTTACATTCTTAGTTTATACATACTTTACATTAAAATATCATACCGCCAATCTGGAGATCAAAAATCCGTCCCTATACGATTTTGACACTTCGCAATGGCTTTTATTAATTGTTGGTTTTGTAGTTTTTATGCTTGTATTCTTAGGGCTCATCTGGTTGTTTTACAAACTGCTTTATGGCATCTTATTAAACAGACTTCAAAAAAACTATAAGGAACTTAAAAGACTTGAAATAGAAAATTAGGGATTCTATTATGCACATACATCACTTGGAGTTATCTGAGGATAGAGATTTAGAACTATATGTTTCAATCTCTAATCTGAAGATGTTGATCGCCGAAATCAAATCGAAGAACATACCGGAAGAGGTTTGTTATAAAATAAATTATCAAATAGATAAGGTGAATTCCTGTGCTATAGATAATTCAATAAAGATTCAAAATTTATTGGATATGACATATCATAGCATTCTTCATATTATTAAGACAGATCTTGGTATTATACCCAAAAACTACTATCGAGATCTTTATACTACTTTAGGTATGACTATCTTCGGATTACCGCTTGGGCTGCTTCTTACTGCTACCTTAGATAATAGTATTAACCTGGTTTTCGGAGTAGTTTTCGGACTCATCTTTGGAGTTATCCTTGGAACTAGAAAAGATAAAATTGCTCAACAGGAAAATAAAGTGATCCAAAAATTTATATGATAGTAATAGGATTAAAAATTAATACTGTTCCCAGCTTCTTTGCTCATTAAGTTTCTCTATAGCATCTAATTCTTCTGTTGGAATAACCTTTAAAAAGGAGGTGTGTTGCTCTATAGCATACTCTAGTTTTTTTACAATCTCTTCCACAGATTCATTATCATAATCTATATCTAAGGGTTCTTTGATCTGAAAAGATTGTAGAATTCCTCGCTTTTTGATTCTTAAACCTTTTTTATCAAATGATCTTCTAAATCCATCTATCACTACCGGAATTACGATAGGTTTATATTGCTTTATTATATGTGCCGTTCCTTTTCTAATGGGTTTAAAGGGTTTGGTTGTACCTTGAGGAAAAGTAATCACCCATCCATCTTCTAAAGCTATACCTATACTTTGGGTATCATTAAGATTTACTTCTCGCTGTACTTCCTGACCCTTAGCTCGCCACGTTCTTTCTACAGAAATAGCACCAGCATAGGCCATAATTCTAGTAAGAAGTCCGGCTTGCATCGTTTCTTTAGCTGCAACATAATATACATTTAATTTAGGTTGCCAGATATAACCAACGTTTTTAATAGAATCTACCCTCCCACTTAGACTGGCATTGAATACATGAAACATTGCTACCACATCTGCGAAATAGGTTTGATGATTGGAAACGAAAAGAACATTATTATGAGGTAAATTTTTAATGATCTCAGACCCTTCTATCTTAAGTTCATTAAACCCACGGTATCTTCTATGGGTTAGCAAGCCAAAAATTCTAATTAGCCACTTCTTTATTAATAAGATATGTCCAAATGGATTTCTTTTAAATAGTCCCATTAATTACTTCAACTATTAAACTGTTAATTTCTGTTAAAATTGGCAAATATAATAAATAGATCTAAAGTGATTTTATGAGGAGCTCTTTAAGTTCACTAAGCATCATGGCAGTAGCGCCCCAAACAATATGACCATTAAGAGAGAAAGCAGGAACATCAATATCTTTCGCGTAAGAAGTGCTTAATTTTTTAGAGATTAGATTTCTCTCATCTAGAAACTCATCTATATCTATCTCTAAGATCTTTTCTACTTCAGATTCTTGTTTAATTAATTTTGGAGTTGCATTTAATAAACCTACATAAGGATGTACCCAAAAATTACTTGGAGGAATATATAATTTAGTAAGTTTTTTAACTACGGTGACTTCATTTCTTGGAATGCCCACCTCTTCTTCTGTTTCTCGTAGGGCGGTAGATTTCATATTCTTGTCAAACACCTCTGCTCTTCCTCCCGGAAAACCTACCTGATTGGAGTGAACACCTCTATAAGTCTTTCTTAGTATTAATACTAAATTGGTAACTTGGCGATCATTAGGATAGAAAATAGCCATAACTCCAGCTTTATTAGGCTTTTTGGAAGCTATATCTAAGGTCTTTAATTCTGAAACACGCATAGCCGGTGCCAATTTAATTTGCGCTGATTCTCCCGGAAGTTCTAAATTCTTTAAATTTGAGATCTTATATTTAAATTCATCAAAATTCATGATCAGACAACTATCTATTATATTTTGCGTTTTCTGCCTTTTATTGGCAAGTTGTGAAGATACGCAAAAAACAAAGAAAATTAATACACAAGACCCTGTAAGCACTTCTGTAACCAAGAAAGAACCTGTAAAAGAGGTAGCAAAAAATAAAGATATTGATAGTATTGATATTTTAACCAAACGAGATAAGCCCATGCTCGTTCAGGAAGAGTTGATACCTTTTCTAACAGATTATGGTAAAAAGAACCCGGAAACCAAGGTGAGGATCATTACTAGATTTGGAAATATTGATGTGGAGCTATTTAAAGATACTCCATTACATAGAGCCAATTTTATCTTCTTGGCAAAACATGGATATTTTGATGGTACCTTTTTTCATAGAGTCGCAAAAGGATTTGTTATACAAGGTGGTAATTCAGATAATCCTGAAACAGCTCTAAAAAGAAATAATATAGGGTCCTATCTTATTCCAAGTGAGACCAGTGCTAGACATACGCATAACAGAGGTTCATTTTCTGCTGCCAAATATGCAGAGCAAAACGTTAGTGATGCCTCTTCTCCCGTAGAGTTTTTTATAGTTCAAGATCATAGAGGTGCTCATCATTTAGATAATGAGCACACTGTGTATGGAAAAGTGGTTAAAGGTATGGACGTGGTAGATGAAATAAACAATCAAGAAGTTGGACAGGGAGAATGGCCTCTTATTAATATTACCATCAAGGTTGAAGTGTTAGAATGATATTTTACTTCTGGGTAAAATAATTGTAATCCTTAATAATTTTCTCTACAAAGTCTATTGGCTTTTCCTCTGGCGTGACTTCTAGAAGATCTGCTATTTTTTGTGAAAGAGTTACTATTATATGATGATTTCCATTAAATTGAGCTTTCCTAAACATAGCCTTGATATCTTGAATATCTTTATCTTTTAAAATAGTTACTTGTGGATATCTTGGTTTGTAGTCTTCAGAAATATCTGTAATTAAGGTATCTGCTATAGTAATATCTTTTTTCTCACTAATAACGGTGGTTTTCGCAGCCATATCTCCTAATCTTTGTCCTTTTCCAGACATCAATATACTTACCACTGCAATACTCCCACTTCCTAAAGAAATATCTATAGTACGTAATAACCATCTAATGAGATATTGACTAAATCTGGGTCTGGAACCATCTAGCTGAACAACCCTGATCTTCATTATAGATTTTCCCGGAGTCTGACCGTTATAAAAAGTCTCCCATAAAAGAAAGTATAGAAATACCGGCAGCCCTATCACCATATAGATCATATAGGTCTCTCCTCTATCTCCCAATAAACTAGACATGGAAATGGTAGAAATAATACCATACACCACTAAAATAAACAGATCTATCAAGAAGGCAAGCACCCTATCTCCTATACCTGCAATTTTTTGTTGAATACCAATATTTTGGGCTGTTTCTATTTGAAAATTATCCATTAAATACGTTTCTTTGAGAGAAATAATAACCATCTATGCGTGAGGCTGCTTTCGTGAAGCAAAATAAGAATAAATGGCTGAAATTTGAAAATGAGCTTCAGAATTATAAAACAATAGCTCCTGAAATTATTTCTGCTCTATATCTTGAAATTACAGACGATCTTAGCTACGCTAAAACCTTCTATTCTGGAAGTAACACAGTTGCATATCTTAATCAAATTGCATCTTCTGCACACCAAAAGATATATAGCAATAAGAAAGAATCTGGAAATGCATTTTATAATTTTTACGTAAAAGATTTCCCGCTATTTTTTTATAAACATCAACGCCAATTACTGTTAAGCTTTCTAATATTTAGCACCTTTGTGATAGTAGGAATATTTTCTGCAGCCAGTGATGGAACTTTTGTAAGAGCTATCCTTGGCGATGGATATGTGAATATGACCCTGGAGAACATTTCAAATAATGATCCTATGGCGGTTTACAAAAAAATGGGGCAGATAGATATGTTCTTGGGAATTACTATTAATAATATAAAAGTCTCTCTAATGGCTTATACTTTAGGTATTATTGGCGGACTTGGAACGGCCTTAGTGCTTATGCAAAATGCCATTATGTTAGGATCCTTTCAATATTTTTTCTATCAAAACGGGTTGCTTTGGGAGTCTGCGAGAACAATTTGGATTCATGGTACCATAGAGATCTCGGTTATCATTGTAGCGGGATGTGCAGGATTAGTTTTAGGAAAAGCAATACTTTTTCCTGGCACTTATACTAGATTAACATCATTTATTGCTGGTATAAAGAATGGACTTAAGATAGTTATGAGTACTATACCATTCTTTATAATTGCAGGATTTCTTGAGGGTTTTGTAACTAGAATTACAGAGATGCCAGATTGGCTAGCAATTTTAATAATTACTATTTCACTAATAACCATATTATTCTATTACGTCTATTATCCAATCTATTTATATAAAAAACAGCAACCTAATGCAGCAGAAAAATTACATTGAATTTAAGAAGGAACGAGATCTTGGAGCTATCCTAAGCGATACCTTTTCGTTTTTTAGACAAAATTTTAAACCCTTATTTAAGATCATTTTTAAGATTGCAGGACCTGCATTTTTATTGTTGGTTGCTGCTCTTACTTATTATTCTTATATGGTTTCTGGAGGTAACAGTCCTGCAACACTAATGCAAAGCAGAACAGCAGAGTTCTCAATAGCATTTTTGGTATTTGCCCTAGCCTTATTAATTTTTTATTCATCTTTATACGCTACCGTATTAAATTATATAAAATCTTATATCATTAATAATGGTATAGTAGTAGAAGAGGAAATTAAACAAGGACATCGCAATTACTTCGCAAAGTTCTTTCTCTTCTTTATAGTTTCCGCAATTTTGGTAATTGCAGGATTATTTTTACTGGTATTACCGGGAATCTATCTTATGGTACCCCTTAGTATTGGTACTGCAGTAATGATCTTTAATGAAGAAAGTCTTACAGAAACTATTTCCTCCTGTCTACACTACATTAAAGATAATTGGTGGTATACCTTCTTTACGCTAATAGTTTTTGGAATTTTGATCTACATAATAGGTTATATTTTTCAGTTACCTGCTGTGATTTACACCGTTATGGGAATCTTCACTAAATCTGGAGAAGTATCTGCGGCAACTGCAGAGGCAGATTGGGTTTTTGTAATTCTTAATGTTTTTGGGTCTATTGTAAATTATCTCCTTGCTACCGTTTCTGTAATTTGTATCGCCTTTATTTATTTTAGTTTGAATGAAAAGAAAAATTTCACAGGAACTTATGAGAACATAGATAACTTAGGGAACTAACAATGAAATTTAGTGTAATCGTATTATTCTTCTCCTTACTCTTAAGCTTTCCATCAAAAGCTCAGGTTAGTATCAATAATGATACAATTACGCAGATTTCTAACAGCGATACACTAATTTCTACAGTACCCTTCAATCCAAATAAAATTGAAGAATTTAAGAATTCTAAAGATTTTGCATATTTAAATAATGCAGAAAGCGACGGGTGGTGGGCTAGATTTAAAAATTGGCTAAGATTAAAATATAATCAATTTGTAACTTGGTTCTTTGAACAATTTGGCACTAGTACCGCCGTTTCTTTGCTTTTAAAAATCTTACCTTACTTCTTACTTGGTATTTTAGTTCTTTTAATAGGATGGCTTTTTAGTAAGTTGAGCGCCTCAACTTCCATGCTACATAAAAATAAAGACACCACTTTTTATATTAATGCTGAGGAAGAGATCATAAGGTCCAAAAATATAGAGGAACTTATTTCGTCTGCCATTCAAGCTCAAGATTATAGACTTGCTATCCGGTATTACTATTTACAACTTCTTAAGATTTTTAATTCTGAAGGAACTATAAACTACGAATTCCAGAAAACCAATGATGATTATTTAGCTGAAATTAAGAATCTAGAGCTAAAAGCATCCTTTAAAAATATTATAAGGCTTTATGATTTTATCTGGTATGGGAATTTTAATATTGGTGAAAAAGAATTTCAGAGAGCTCAGGAATCATTTAAAGGGATTAAAAATGATCTAAATTCCTTAAAAGATGAGTAAAAGCTTTAAGCTCATTTTCGGAGCATTTCTACTTCTTTTAGTTATACTTACTTATTTGGAAGCTACTACAAGTAGACCTATTAATTGGAATGCTAGTTATTTGGAATCAGATAAAATAGCTTTAGGAAGTTATGTACTCTATGAGACTTGGACAGATGCAGGCACGCATGAGATTCAAAAAGTAAGACAGTCACCATTTGAGTTTTTATCTGAAGAAGACCCGAAAGGCACTTATTTTTTCCTGAATGATAATATTTTTATTGATCAGGCAGAATTAGATAAACTTCTAACATGGGTTTCTAAGGGAAATAATTTATACCTATCTGCTAATAATATTTCAAAAAATCTTTTAGACACTCTCGATATTGAGCCTTTTACTGTTAATCCGGGTGAAAATTTTAAACAACAACCCTATCTTAATTTAACCAAAAAGTCTTTTTGGAGGAAGCGTCCTTATCATTTAGATCAAGAACGAAGAATTATTAGACTGGAAAAATCTGATAGCTTGCATCAGGAAACTTTAGGAGTGGTAAATGCAAGTTCATTCGATGAGAAAAATAGGGCTTATTCAAATTTCATAAGCTCTAAATTTGGAAATGGACAAATCTACCTACATACTATGCCCGAAGTTTTTAGCAACTATTTTCTGCTTTCAGATACTAATTACAGATATGCTGAAAATGCTTTAGCGTATATCCCTGCTAAAACTAAAGTTTATTGGGATGATCATTATAAATCAGGGAAAGTTTATCATACTTCTCCCCTATATATATTATTGAATAACAAAGCACTTAAATGGGCATATTACTTTGTACTTATTGCTGCCGGATTATTTATAATTTTTGAAGGGAAGAGAAAGCAACGAGCTATTCCAGTAGTAACTCCTCTAAAAAATAAAAGTTATGAATATTCTCAAACCATTTCAGAACTTTACTTGGAGCAAAAGCAATTTAAAAGTTTAGCACTTAAAGATATTCAACATTTATATGAATATCTTAGAACTCATTATAGACTAGATACCAATAACTTAAATGAAGAATTCTTCGTAGATCTTTCCGCTAAGCTAGATCTAAGCAAAGAAGATATTAGATCTAAATTTAAAAAGATCACAGAGCTCTCTAAAAAAGAAGAGCTCTCTAAAATTGAATTAGAAGAAATCCATCGCACAATCCAGACATTAAAATATGCCAGTAATGAATAACGAATCTTTAGAAAATCAAGAATTGAATTTTAATAATAGAATACCGCTGGATGAATTACAGCAGGCTATAGCTAAATTAAAGTTACAACTTAACAAGGTGATCATAGGGCAAGATAATTTTATTGAGCTCTTAATAACCGCATTATTAGCTAACGGCCATGTATTAATTGAAGGAGTACCAGGAGTAGCAAAAACTATTACAGCAAAACTTTTTGCAAAAACGCTTCAAACTGAGTTCAGCAGAATTCAATTTACTCCAGATCTAATGCCAAGTGATGTTCTGGGAACTTCCATATTAAGTCTAAAAACATCAGAATTCGAATTTAAACCAGGACCTATTTTTTCTAATGTCGTATTAATAGATGAGATTAATAGAGCTCCTGCAAAGACACAGGCAGCCTTGTTCGAGGTGATGGAAGAAAGGCAGATCACTATAGATGGGAATAAATATAAGATGCAACCTCCGTTTATGGTTTTAGCCACCCAGAACCCTATAGAGCAGGAAGGTACTTATGCGTTACCAGAAGCACAGTTAGACAGATTCCTTTTCAAAATAAAAGTAGATTATCCAAATCAGGAAGAGGAGATTGAGATATTAAAATCTCACCATAATAGAAAAGGTACCCCTCCTGAGGTGCAAATTGAGGCTGTTCTTTCTCCTACCTCCTTAAAACATCTTCAGGAGCAGATACAAGAAATAATTATAGAAGATAAACTTTTCAATTACATTGCTCAGCTAGTAATTAAGACAAGAAATCACCCTCATCTATACTTAGGTGCTTCGCCACGAGCTTCTATAGCAGTTATGAATGCTTCAAAAGCTATGGCAGCAATACATGGGAGAGATTTTGTAATTCCAGAAGATATAAAAAAAGTTCTGTCTCCTGTTCTTGCCCATAGAATAATTCTTTCTCCAGAAAGAGAAATGGAAGGAGTAACTCCAGAAAATGTAATTGAAATGATTACTAATTCAATTGAAATCCCTAGGTAAGTGAAATTCTTAAAGGCAATCTATTTTCATCAGAGATTTTTCTGGGCACTTTTTATACTGGCCGTATTATTTTTGTTCTCTTATTGGATAATAGAATTGTATGCAATCACATGGGTGATAGCAATGGTGCTTTGTGCTGTTGTATGTTTAGATGGCCTTTTATTGTTTTCTAAGAATGGTATACGATCTGAGCGGATATTACCCGATAAGTTCTCTAATTCTGATAGCAATGCCGTTATAATTAAAATTTGGAGCATTTATACATTTAAGATCTATATTGAAGTAATAGATGAACTTCCAGTTCAATTCCAAAAACGTGATTTTCTGCAGGCTTTAGAAATGAAAGCTGATTCTAAAAATAGTTTTGAATATACCATCAAACCTTATGAAAGAGGAGAATATTTTTTCGGGAATCTCAACATATTCATATCCACTAAATTAAAATTGCTAAAAAAAAGGCAGGTTTTTGAACATGGGCAAGCGGTAAAGGTTTATCCATCTTTTATTCAAATGAAAGCATACGACTTTCTAGCTATAGATAAGCGTTTAAGACAACCAGGATTAAAGAAGATAAGAAGAATCGGGCATACCCAAGAGTTTGAGCAGATAAAAGAATATATACTTGGGGATGATATAAGAAATATTAATTGGAAGGCCACAGCAAAACGAGGCTCCTTGATGGTCAATCAATATCAAGAAGAAAAAGCCCAACCTATTTATTCTATAATAGACACAGGCCGTGTGATGAAGATGCCATTTGAAAATCTTAGCTTATTGGATTATGCTATTAATAGCACCTTAGCTTTCTCTAACGTAGCCCTACAAAAAAAAGATAAAGTAGGCATGATGTCTTTTTCCAATACCTCCGGTAAGATAGTAACTGCCAATTCTAAAAAAACAAACCTGCTTTCTATACTAGAGACTTTATACAATATCAAAACAGAATTTCTAGATTCAGATTTTGGATTGCTATACGCTACTATTAATAAACAAATAAAACATCGTAGTATGATCATGCTTTATAGCAATTTTGAACATACTAATGCCATTAAAAGAGAGCTTCCCTATTTAAAAGCTATAGCGAAAAAACATGTCCTCGTTGTGATCTTCTTCGAGAATACAGAGATTAACAGTGTTATAGGTAATGATGCTAGCAAGATTCAGGATATTGCTCATAAGATCATCGCTCAAGAATTCGCCTCAGAAAAAAGATTAATGCAAAAGCTTTTACTACAAAATGGAATCCAAACAGTTCTTACCAAGCCTAAAGATCTTACCCTAAATACTATCAATAAATATTTAGAAATCAAAGCACGTGGAATTCTGTAATTTTGAATGTTAAGCATACTAGATTAAACATTTTAACTAATTATTACAGTTGATCCATCAATTTGTACAGTTGAGGATCTTTATTTAATTAGATAGTATAATTGGTTATATATTTATCTTAACAATTTAAAAATCAACAAATATGAAAAAATTAACCGTATTAATCGCATTACTACTTACCATGAGTTTTTACGCTCAAACTGAAGAAAGTTCTAAGATTTCAGTTAAAATTGAGAACATAAAAACTAACGATGGGTCTGTTCTATTTGGTCTCTACACACAATCTACATTTATGAAGGCCAAACCAGAATTTATGGCTAAAAGTGAAGTTGTTGATGGCGTAGCCCAAATAACATTTGAAAATGTACCAAAAGGAACGTATGCTATCTCCTGTTTCCATGATATGAATGGCAATGATCAAATGGATTTTGAGCCAAGTGGAATGCCTAAAGAAAGATACGGCATTTCAAATAACGCTGTAAATATGTATGGTCCTCCAGAATGGGAAGAAGCAAAATTTGAGGTAGCAAATAAAGATATAGATATGAATATCAAATTGAATTAGTCACTATAGGCAAATCATTAAATAATAATTTGTAGTATAGAATTAATCAATACCTTTGTGACCGATCAAATAACGACTTTATGACTATTACTCAGTTACAGTACGTTCTAGCGGTGGCAGAACATCAAAATTTTACCAAGGCAGCTCAAAAGGTATTTGTTACGCAACCAACGTTGAGTATGCAAATTCAAAAACTGGAAGATGAATTGGATATTCAAATTTTTGATCGAACCAAGAAACCTATTCAACTTACTGAGACAGGTAAGAAAATAGTAAATCAGGCTAGAAATATTGTTAATGAGAGTGACAGGATCCAAGATATTGTAGATCAGCAAAAAGGATTTATAGGAGGAGAATTTAGGCTTGGAGTAATTCCAACGGTAATGCCTACACTTTTACCAATGTTTTTAAATAATTTCATTAAAAAATATCCAAAAGTAAAATTAAAGATTGAAGAACTTCACACAGAAGCTATAGTAGAAAGACTTAAGGAAGGACATTTAGATGCGGCAATTGCAGCAACACCTCTAGAGATAGATGGAATTAAAGAGCAGGTCTTGTATTATGAGCCATTTGTAGCATATGTACCATCTGGCCACAGATTGTCTAATACTGGAAAGATAACTACAGAGAGTTTGGATGTAGATGATATGTTGTTACTTGAAGACGGACATTGTTTTAAAGATGGTATTTTAAATCTTTGTAAAGCTTCTAGAAATTACGATGGTGATCATTTTCAAATAGAAAGCGGTAGTTTTGAAACTCTTATTAAACTTTCCAATGAAGGTTTAGGAATGACCCTTCTGCCCTATTTGCATACTTTAGATCTAAAGGAGTCTGAAAGTAAAAACTTAAAAATGTTTGAAGATCCAATTCCTGCAAGAGAAGTGAGTTTGATCTATAACAAGAGTGAACTTAAAATGCAGATAATTGAAGCACTAAGAGCAACCATAGCTGGAGTTGTTAAGGGAGCCATAGCTTTTCAAAATGTTAAGATCATTAGTCCTCTTAACAATCAAAAATCTTCAAAATAATAAAAGCGGCAAATTGCCGCTTTTTTATTAATCTAAGTATATTAAACATTGGTTTAATTCCGGATTCTGTTTTGTAAGTGAGACAATCCATATTTTTAATTCCTCAATTTCATGAGGTAATAATCTCTGGAGTGCTTTTTCTACTTCTCTACAGAAAAGAACAGCATCAAAACTCACCTTGTTAAGGATTGTCTTGGTGTATTCAAACATCGCTCTCGCCATAATTTGATACTGGTTTAGGTTATTGTTAAAAATTGAAATATAATAAGTAGAAGTGGTCTATAAGCCTAGAATTTTAATTTCAATTAAAGGTACAAAATTAAAACGAAAACGTTTGCGATACTTACTTTTATTTAACTTTTAGAACCTATTATCACCACTAATAATGTCTCCAATTCCGCCGAGAATACTACCTTCTCCTTTATCTTTACCTCCACCTTGGGGAGCAGCCTGCAATACTCTGTTAGCTAATCTACTAAACGGTAATGACTGGACGTAAACGGTTCCCGGCCCCGTAAGGGTAGCAAAGAATAGCCCTTCTCCGCCAAAAAAAGTATTTTTAATACCTCCTACAAATTCAATATCATAGTTGATATCCTGAGTAAATCCTATTATACAACCTGTATCTACATTTAACTTTTCTCCAGGTAATAACACCTTTTTTGCCATGGTACCTCCGGCATGTACAAATGCCAATCCATCACCTTCTAGTTTCTGCATAATGAAACCTTCTCCTCCAAAAAACCCTCTACCTAACTTTCTGCTGAATTCCACTCCTATAGCAACTCCTTTTGCTGCACATAAGAAAGCATCTTTTTGGCAAATAAACTTTCCATTAAAAATGTTTAGATCTATTGGAATGATCTTTCCCGGATATGGAGATGCAAAACTTACCTTCTTTTTACCCTGAACATAATTAGTAAAAACGGTCATAAATAAACTTTCTCCGGTGAGCAAACGTTTACCAGCCCCAAGAACCTTTCCTAAAAATCCTTCGTTTTGAGCAGAGCCGTCTCCAAAAATAGTATCCATTTTAATACCGCTATCCATCATCATAAAGTTTCCAGCTTCAGCAATAACCGCTTCAGAAGGATCTAGTTCCAATTCTACATACTGCATCTCTTCCCCAAAGATCTCGTAATCTATTTCATGTGAGTTCATAAGACTTTATTTTAATTAAAAGATTTATTTCTTAATTCTTACTGTCCATTCAAATTCAAATGTGGAAACTACTATTCCCTCCTCATTAGTACCAATAGATTTCATCCAAAATGTTTGTCCATCTCCAGTGGCAATGGTTTTTTGAATAGCTTCTGAAATTAAATATCCATCCTTACAAACAAAATTAATTCGACCGGTAGCTTTTTTTGAGAAAGTACTTTTATTTTGCGCTACCAACATGGAGATCTTTCTTCCGCTCTGTTGAATATTCCCAATTACCAACGCCCCGGTACTTAATTCTGCCGCCATTGCCTGCACTGCAAAATACATCGAGTTAAAAGGATTTTGATTGATCCATCTATGTTTTACAGACACTGTACATTGATTCTCATTAATTTCTTTAACTCTTACTCCGGTAAGCCAAGCACTAGGAAGTTTAAAAAGTACGTATTTATTGAGTTTACTAGGTGATAGCTTCATTATTCAGTAATATTTTTCATAAAAGTATTCAAATTTCTAAACATACCGAAATGTTAAAGTTTCATAAATTTTAAATATATACAGTACTTTGCTTTGCATAATACCTTCTTTTAGATATATATTTGTATAAGATAAAACCATTCATCATGAACACACAAACCACAAACCCGGATAAAACAGTTGCAGCCTTCATCCATCTGTCAACATTTTCAAAATATTTTATCCCCTTAGGAAATTTTATTTTTCCATTGATACTATGGACCGCTAAAAAACAAGATCCATTTGTAGACGATCATGGCAAAAAAGCGCTCAACTTTCAAATAAGTATGTTCTTATACTTTGTATTAGTTGCAGCTATTGGAATATCTGGAATAGTAATTATGGGAATGAATATAAGTGAACAGGGTCCCCTTTTCTTTTCTGAAGATTCTATAAGAGTAGGCAATCTAAATACTGCTATTCCTTTAATAGTTTTTATGATCATTATCGGGATCATACTCCTAGGTTTATTCATCACAGATCTTGTTGCTGTAATTTCTGCGACAATTAAAGCCAAAGACGGGCATAACTATAAATACCCTATTACCATCAATTTCATCAGTTCCACAAATAGTGGAGATCATACATCAAAAAATGAACAGTTTAACAACACTCAAAATCAAACGCTATGAAGATTGAAAACACGAAGGCACAAATGCGTAAAGGTGTCCTGGAATATTGCATTCTTTCTGTGTTAAAAGACAATGATGCTTATGTAGCAGAAATTCTTGAAACTCTAAAAGACGCCAAATTGCTAGTGGTTGAAGGTACAATTTACCCTTTACTCACCAGGCTTAAGAATGCAGGTCTTCTCAATTATCGATGGGAAGAATCTACTAGTGGACCTCCACGTAAATATTATGGATTAACTGAAACCGGAAAATTATTTCTAACAGAACTTACCCATACTTGGGACGAACTACAAACTGCTGTAACTATAGTAACCATGCAAAAATCTAAGAATCATGAATAAGACAGTAAACATAAATCTTGCAGGCGTTTTCTTTCATATAGACGAAGATGCTTACGCTAAATTGCAACATTACCTTGACACAATAAAACGTTCTTTAAACAACACTCAAGGTAAAGACGAAATTATAGCCGATATAGAGGCGCGTATAGCTGAATTATTCGGAGAAAAGATAAGGAATGAACGCCAGGTAATAAGTTATAAAGAAGTAGATGAAGTAATTACCATCATGGGCCAACCTGAAGATTATATGGTAGATGAAGAGATCTTTGAAGACGAGCCCTCTTACTCATATTCTCAGACTAAAACTACCGGAAAACAACTGTTTAGAGATACAGATCATTCTTATGTTGGAGGGGTATCTTCTGGATTAGCTCATTATATGGGAATAGAATCTATATGGGTAAGACTACTATGGGTAATTTTAACCATAGCTTCTAGTGGTGCATTCTTATTGATCTACATTGCACTCTGGATATTTGTTCCTGAAGCAAAAACCACTGCAGACAAACTTTCTATGCGAGGAGAAGAGGTTAATATTTCTAACATCGAGCGTAAAATTCGTGAAGGTTTTGACGATGTAGCAGGAAAGGTAAAAAGCGTAGATTATGAGAAGTACGGGAAGCAAGCAAGATCTGGAGCAACCTCTGCTGCTACTGGAATAAGCGCTGCCATTCTATTTATGCTAAACATCTTTGTTAAATTTATCGGTATCATGATCCTATTAGTTGCAGGTTCTATACTTATTGGGCTTTTTATAGCTTTATTTACAGTAGGAACTTTCGGAATTATAGATGCTCCGTGGACAGATTATGTAGAAATGGCAGGAATAGGAGCTCCGCTTTGGTTAATCTCTTTATTAGCCTTCTTTGTAGCAGGAATACCAGTATTCTTCCTTTTCATTTTAGGCTTGAAGATATTGGTTAAGAACCTGAAATCTTTAGGTACTCCTACAAAACTAGTGCTATTAGGGTTATGGTTATTATCCTTGATAGGACTTTCTATAATTGGAGTCTCTCAAGCCACGAAAAGAGCCTTTGATGGCGAGTTTATCATTACTGAAAATTTACCAGTTACTGCTAAAGATACCATGTATCTAAGTATGAGATACAATCCTACATATGCTTCTAGCGTGCACGGAAA